>JBGUPU010000064.1:0-13305 GCA_045130475.1 Lachnospiraceae bacterium | reverse complement strand
GTATATTCTGGGTCAGGACAAGGCGGTCCTTTGCAAACAGAGAGATCTGGATACTGCCGCCGCCGACATCAACGATCGCGGTCCCCTTTTGGATGACGCAGTTAAAGTCCTCGCCTTTTGACGCAATGGACTTGTAGTCAAGGAATCGCTGCTCCGAATTGGCAAGGATCTCAACATGGATGCCTGTCTCCTGCTCAATCTGACGCAGGACCACCGTCGCGTTTTCCATATCCCGGAAAGCACTGGTCGCATAGGCCTGGCAGTTCGTGACGCCATAACTGTCCATGATCCTCCGAAAGTCCAGAAGGATTCTCTTGATCTCCGCCACATGCACAAAGCTGATCTTCCCGTCATTATAGGTGTCTGTTCCCAGATCGATCAGATGAATGACATCATCAATCTGACGGATGCCGTTCTTCTTGGACAGTTCAAAAATCTTGAGCTCCATCTCGTGGCTTCCGACATCGATCGCGCCGAATAAATTAGCCATCTTGTTCCCCCTCGTGTCTATAGTATTGCCGTTATTTTAAAAATCGGCATCAGCCGTTTTTGAAGTTTTTCCCTAAAAAGCCGGCGCATGCTTTTTGCGCCGCGCCCCAGAGGAGAAAGCCCGCAGGGTTTCTCCGGCGGGATAGGAAAAAGGATGCGAACCTTGTGAGCATCCTTTGAAACTTCAGAAGTCTGCATCGGCAGACTTCTGAAGTTTTGCCGCCTGATCTGCTGCAATCAGGGGATCGATAATATCGTCCAGATCCCCGTTTAAAAAAGAATCAAGTTTATAGAGTGTGCATTTGATCCTGTGATCCGTCACACGTCCCTGCGGGAAGTTGTAGGTACGGATCTTCTCGGAGCGGTCGCCTGTGCCGATCTGGCTGCGGCGCAGATCCGCCTCTTCATCGTGGCGCCGCTGCATTTCAAGATCATAGAGTTTGGAGCGGAGAAGCGCCCAGGCCTTGGCCTTGTTCTGCAGCTGGGATTTCTCCGTCTGGCTGTAGATGACGATACCGGTCGGATAATGCGTCAGCCGCACTGCGGAGTCCGTCGTGTTGACGCACTGTCCGCCGTTTCCGGAGGCACGCATGACATCGATGCGCACATCCTTTTCAGGGATGTCGATCTGGATATCTTCATCCACTTCCGGGATCACAGCAACTGTACAGGTCGACGTATGGATCCTGCCTCCGGATTCCGTTACCGGAACGCGCTGTACACGGTGCACACCGCTCTCGTATTTGAGTCTTGAGTAGGCACCTTTTCCGGAGATGATGAAACTGACGGATTTCATACCGCCGATCCCTATCTCCTCAAAGCTGACCGTCTCGACGCGCCAGCCCCGTCCCTCTGCATAGTGGACATACATTCTGTAAACTTCTCCGGCAAAGAGCGCGGCCTCATCGCCGCCCGCGCCGGCCCTGATCTCCACGATCACATTTTTATCGTCGTTGGGATCTTTGGGAAGAAGCAGGACCCTGAGCTTTTCTTCCAGTTCAGTAAATTCCTGCCTGGCGCCGGCCAGCTCCTCCTTGGCAAGAGCGCGCATTTCCTCGTCGCTCTCCTCCTCCAGCATCATCTGGGCTTCCTCGATGTCGTTTCCGGCTTTTTTATAAGCCTGGTAGGTTTCGACCAGAGGAGCCAGATCGCTCTGTTCTTTCATAAGGGCGCGGAAGCGTTTCTGGTCGGAAGCCACATCCGGGCTCATCAGCTCCCTCGACAGATCCTCATATCTGAGGGCAACGCCCTCCATTTTTTCAAACATCTGTATTCATTCCTTTCTCTTCGGATCTTTCATCCTTTGACACCATTCAAAGACACGTCCTGCATGGAATAAGCAAAAGACCTGCTAAGAGAAAGCCTCCTGTTTCATACTGCGCACCGCCGTGACAATGCGGTCATTCCCTCCGTAGTCCTTGATGACTTCCACGCCGTAGTAGCCGGCTTGCTCAAGAAGGGCGGAAACATCAGCTGCCTGGTCATAACCGATCTCCATCATAAGCCTGCCGCCGATCACTAGATAGGCCGGTGCTTCGCGGATGATCCTGCGGTAAAAATCAAGTCCGTCTGCACCGCCGTCCAGGGCCAGCCTGGGTTCCGCGCAGCGCACCTCCGGCGCCAGGGTCTCAATGACCTCTGTCCGGATATAGGGGGGATTTGAGATAATCATATCATATTTTACAGGTCGGGAAAAAGCATTGTCTGAGATCCCGCTGTCAGAGGTCCTGTTCTCTGTTTCCGGCTTTTCGGACAGCGCTTCAAAAAGATCCCCCTGCAGCCAGCCGGCACAGTATGAAAGGCCCAGTGCCTCCGCGTTTTTGCGAGCGATGTCCAGTGCCGGCCCGGATATATCTGTACCGACTCCAAGGCAGTTGTTGGAATAGTGGAGGAGGCTGAGCAGGATGCATCCGCTGCCCGTGCACAGATCCAGGATCCTGGATCCGTCTTCCAGATAGCGCAGTGCCTCCTCAACCATATTTTCTGTATCCTGCTCAGGGATCAGCACATCCCTTGATACGACAAAGGGCAGTCCCATAAAGGACTGCTCTCCGATGATATATGCCAGCGGCTCCCTGGCCGCCCTCCTGCGGATGCCGCCGAGAAAGGCCTCCCTGTCCCGGGCACTGACCAGGGTTTCAGGGTGCGACAGCAGTCTGTGGGCAGGAATTCCGCAGTAATGCTCCAGCAGAAGGCGGGCATCCAGCCGCCCGTCCTCCAACTCAGAGAGGAGTCCCGCACCTTCTTCATAGACATCCCTGCAGGCAAATCCGCCGCATTCCGGGTCTTTTGATGCGGAGCTTTCGGCATGTTCTTTATTCATTTTCCTGTCTTTATTCTGAATATCTCTGCTTTCCACTGTTCAGATTCCCGTTCTTCTATTTCTTTAAGCTTCCTGCTCAAACGTCATTCCGAAATCAGATGCGAGATAGGCGCGCCAGTCAAAGACTGCTTCCACAGAAGCGATTGCCGCCTCGATCATCTCTGCCTCCGGCTCTTTTGTGGTCAGCCCCTGCAGCCAGAGTCCCGGCTTTGACAAAAGGGCGATCACTGGATTGTCTGAACTACCCGCAAACCGGATCAGTTCATAGGAAATACCGGAAATCACAGGCAGCAGCAGGATGCGGATCCCCACCCGCGCCAGCGGATTGCGGACTTTGATAAAGAAAAACAGGACAATGCTCACCAGCATGACAAAGAGTATGAAGCTGCTGCCGCAGCGCTTGTGGAAACGTGTCGCTTTCGCTGCGTTTTCAACTGTGAGCGCATGTCCGCTCTCAAGACAGTTGATGCATTTGTGCTCTGCCCCGTGATACTGGAAAAGCCTTCGGATATCCTTCATCTGAGAGATCAGCAGGATGTAAATGACAAAGATCGCGATCCGGATCAGGCCCTCAAAAAGAGACAGCAGGGCAGGATTTCCGACCAGGCGCACGACATGGGAGGCAATAAAGACCGGAAGCGCCATAAACAGTCCGAGCGCAAGGATCAGACTGACGATCATGACCAGTGTCATCATGATGCGCTCACCCAGAGACTCTTTCTCCTCAGGCACTGCATCTGCTTTTTCCTGTTCCTTATCCTGCTTTTGATCCTGCTCACTATCCTGTTCACAATCCTGTTCCTGCTCTTCTTCCGGATCATCTTCCGCATAGATGGTTGCGGAATAATCCGTGCAGCGCAGTCCCAGGATCATGGAATCGATGAATACAAAAATCCCACGCACAAAGGGGATCTTTTTCAGAACGGATCCCGCCAGGATACCCTTGTAGGTCTCTTCTTTGATGATGATACTGCCGTCACTCTTCCGCACAGAAATCGCGTATTTGTCCTTGTTGCGCATCATGACGCCTTCAAGGACTGCCTGTCCGCCGATACCGGAGTTATGCTGTCTGCATTCCTTCATATAAATCTACCCAGTCTGTCTGTTTTTCTCAATGGGAAAGTCCCCAAAAGAGATTTATTCTCAATTACAAAACAACGGCAAGACACAGGGGAAATACCCACTGCTGCCTTGCCGTCTGCATCACAGTATCAATATTACTTGTTGCCCAGGCCATATTTCCTGTTGAACTTATCGATACGTCCCTTGGCAGCCGCCGTCTTCTGCGTGCCGGTGTAGAAAGAATGGCATTTGGAGCAAACTTCGACGTGGATCTCCTTGGATGTGGAACCGGTTACGAAAGTGTTGCCGCAGTTGCAGGTAACAGTTGCCTGAAAATACTTGGGATGGATTCCCTCTCTCATGTTTTTCCTCCTTACCTGGACGCCTGATGCCGGACATTGCCGGATACTGGTTTAAGCGCCCTGTATGATTCAAAATAGTTTTGCACATCCCTATTCAGCACGGTTCTCCCGGACACAGCATCGGAATCTTCCCGACGAAAGCCTGCCATCCGAAAAGGCCGGAATAGAAATGTAAGGTTAAATACACCGCTGCCCTTAAACAGCATTTAAGATTATAACACCCAACCATAAGCCGTGCAACAGGAAATTTCTCTTTTTAAGGAAGGTTTTGCAGCAGGTCTGTCAGCCGCAGCCCCTCTTCGTAAACGTGCGGATTCCGAATGGGCGGAGCTGTCTGAGAGCCTCAAAGACACAGCATCACGCATTATTTCTATTGATACATCTCTGCGGGCACCCGCCCGCGGCCGCAAGTATGGTAAAATAGAAGTATAAAAAGGTTCTTCCCCAATCAACTGATGCACTGATAACTGATGCACTGATGAAAAAAGGAGCATGTTATGATCCAGGAAATTGTAATCAGCACAATGAGTGACCTTTTTGAAATGATCTCCGAGCAGGAATATCGTGTAGATCTGGGCAGGCACCGCAACCTGTTTATTTACCGCGGGGAACCCGATGCTTCCTTTACTCTCTCTACCAGCCTGCGCCGGCATTGCAAGGATAAGAGCGCGGTCCTGGAACCGCCCATGCTGCTCAATTTCACCAAATACGCGATCCTGCAGGAACCCTCGATCCAGGATTCCGTCTGGAATCAGATGATCCTGGGCCAGCATCATGGGCTGCCCACAAGGCTGCTGGACTGGTCCTTCTCTCCCATCATAGCCCTTCATTTCGCGACGACAGAAAGCGATCTGGAAATGATGGACGCGCACGACGCAGTGATCTGGCGGATCGACATTCATGAGCTCCACAACATGCTTCCCGAAAAATACCGCTCCATCATCCGCAAGTACAACACCACCGTCTTTTCCGTCAGCATGATCCGCGAGATCTGTGACAGCCTGGAACAGTACGACGAAGACATGCAGGACCATTCTATGGTCATCATCGAGCCGCCCTCACTGGATCCCCGGATCGTCAACCAGTACTCCTTCTTTTCCATTATTCCGGACAAAATGGTCGATATAGCAGGATTTCTGGACAAGCGGACCGAATTGACCTGCCGTTTCATTATCAAAAAAGAGCTGCGCTGGAGGATCCGCGATATGCTGGACCACCAGAACATCACGGAACGAATAGTCTATCCCGGCCTTGACGGACTCTCCCACTGGCTCGGCCGGCATTATTTCGTGCGGGACTGACCCCGGAATCCATCCTTTTCTTATCCGTAAACTGCCCGGGAGGATCCCGCCTTATTTTCCGGGCTTTTTCGTCACGACCTGACGAACTGTTTTTCCGTTCCACTCCCCGGTCTCGACCATCTGCGCATCCGGATTGTAATACTCGCGCAAAAAGGCAAGCGTTGCTTCAGGGTCTTCATCCAGAAGATACACACTGTCGCTCTGCCCGGATGTCCCTGCAATCGCTTCATAGGGATTATCTGAAAAGCCGTATCTTTGCAGGATCGCATTATAAGGAGCGGACTCCACCTTCCAGCCGCCCAGCAGCGCCACATTGGACAGCATCCCCACCGGCATCGGTTCAAACGGAGCACAGCAGCGGGACGCGCTTAAGATCCCCAGTTTGCTGACGTAGAGATGGTCTGAATCTCCCGCGATCTCCATCATTTTCTCTGTGGTCTGCTGACGTTTCTGCCTGCTTTCCCTGCAGTGACTCTCCAGTCTTCCCTTCCAGCCGGGAATCTGTACAAAAGCGCACAGACCCATGATCCCCAGGATCAGGATGGTTCTGGCAACGTTTGCCGGCATCCTTCTGTGTTCGGTCTTCCAGGTCCACAGGAGCACTGTCAGAGCACTCATCCACAGACCGACATCCACCCTGTTGTAGAGATATCTTCCCTCAAGAAACAGATAATAATAGAGTGCCCCGAACAGGACCGCCTCCACAGCCAGCGCGAAGACGGCGCGCCCGTCATGCCTGCCGAAAAGGATCCACAGGCCCAGGACTATGAGGAAACATCTTACGAGCCGGTTCTTCAAAAATTCCTTCGGGACTTCTTTCAAAAAGGCTTTGGCAGTGGCCAGTCCCGGTTTCCTGCTCTCTCTGGTTTCCGCCAGCTTTTTCATCACCTCCGTCGAAAAGACATGGGTGTCACCGCTGTTCCAGGTATCAAACAGATCATAGGCGGCACGGCTGACACCCAGACTCTTGTACAGTTCTTCGTTGTCTTCGTACTCCGGCATACCGTAGTCCATCAGTTCCGAGCGGGTATTATTGTACTGTACAAAATTGGCCCAGACCGGGTCTTTTTCATACATACTTCTGTCAAAGAGGACAAGGCCGGCAAAGAGAATCCCCAGTATCGCACCCGTCACAAGACAGCGCAGGAAGATTCTGCCTTTTCCGGGAACAGAAGGCCTTCGGCCGGCGTCCAGCAGCATGAGAAGCGGGATCCCTGCTGTGAGCGCCGCACAGGCGGCAGCCTGTTCATAGCGGCCCAGAATACTGCATGCCACAAGCGCGGTCCCGAAGAGCAGATCCGCCCAAATGATCCTGCCGGGACCGGGGACAGACGACAATACAGCCCCGCCGCCGCTCTCTTCCTGTCCCGCATTCCTGTCGGAACCCCACAGGGCATTCCAGACCAGAAACATACCGGCCGCAGCGAGTACTCCTGCAGTCTTGGTGTATTGGATATTGATATAGCACTCATAGGCCGCGAAAGACTGGACCAGAAGACTCAGGGCAAAGCCGGCCGCCCTGCGCACACGGCACAAAAGCACATAAGTGATCGCGGTAAAGGCGGCACAAAGCGCCCAGAACTGGAACCAGGAATACCAGGGGATCAGGGGGAAATGCTGATAGAGCGCGGACAGAACAAGTCCCACCAGATAGTTCTGATAGACAAGATGGGGATCAAAGCTGCCGCAGGAACCGTTGACAAACTGCACGATCGTAATATCATCACTTCCTTCAAATACCGGCGCAAACATACGGTAGAGGAGGAGCATCATGAAAATATTGAAGGCAAGGGCGATCACAAACCTGGCCAGGCGTTCCATTCCGGTCAATGACCGGGCTGTTCCTGTCTGTGCCGTGCCCTGCAGACCGGTCCTGTCCCTGTCCTGTAGTTCTGTCCTGTTCCTGTCCTGCCAAGAAGACTCAGAAGTCTGATTGCTGACTGTCATTCCTGCTTTCCTTTCTGCGGTAAACTTCTAAGAGAAGTCACATGCATCGATTTTCAGTACAATTATATCCTTGCAGCACCCGAATTACAAATCGGCGTCCGCCTGTCTCAGAAGGGTGTCACATTGTACATTTGAGGTGTTCTCTGCTATAATTTACAGATTAGACTCCTTTTGTCAGCTGCTTTGCCTGCAATCCTGTCTGCTGACCGGTCAGTTTGTTTTTTATCGCATAGGACCCGCGGGCGGGTCCTGAAAATGATCCGAGGTAACATGAAAACATATCATTCACCCCAAAGTCTATACAGATGGCTCACCGCCCTGGTCCTTGTCTGCGGCTGCATCCTGCTTTCCCTCGTGCTGCTCTTTGGCCGGGAGAACAGTAAAGCCCCGAAAGAAGAATCCGCCGTCACTGCGGTCAAAGCCGGCAGCATCGTTTTTTCAAAGCCCTCCGGTTTTTATGAGGATCCTTTTACCTTGCAGATCAAGGCTCCCACAGCCGAAATCTACTACACTCTGGACGGATCGGAACCGGTCCGCGGGCAGGAAGGAACCTTCCTGTATGAAGACGGCATCAGTATTGATGACGCCACTTCCAATGACAATCTTTATTCTCTGCGCACCGATGTCACTACAGGTTTTGACCTTGACGCTGTGGAAAATCTCAGCAAGGGAAGACGTGTCATGAATTACAGGGTCCCGGATTATCCCGTGGACAAATGTACCGTAGTCAGGGCTGTTTTTTATGATCTCAATGACCAGCGCAGTGAGATAGAGACAGGTTCCTATTTTGTCGGCTACAAAGGGCGGGAAGGCTACGGCAGCGCCAGGGTGATCTCCATCGTCACGGATCCCGCCAATCTGTTCGATTACGAGAAAGGGATCTATGTAACCGGAAAGACTTTCGATGATTTTGCCGCCGCTGATTCCTTCCACAACGACGACATCTGGTACCGCCATTTCTGGTGGTGGTGGGATGCAAATTACCACAATCAGGGAGACGACTGGGAGCGGCAGGCAAATATCCAGTTCTTTTCGGAGGACGGGGAACTTCTCCTGCAGCAGGAATCAGGCATCCGGATCCAGGGCGGAGGAAGCAGAGGTTTTCTTCCCAAGAGTCTGAACCTCTACGCACGGAAAACCTATGACGGGAATAACAGATTCCTGTATGACTTCTTCGGAACAGGCTATACCCCCAAGCGGATGACGCTCACCTGCGGGGGTGACGACTGCTACACCAAACAGAAAGACAGGCTGGTCTCCGAGCTCGCCGCTGACCAGGGATTTGCGACCATGCATTATGTGCCCTGTCTTCTCTTCCTTGATGGCGAATTCTGGGGATTTTATTATCTCACCGAAAAATACGACGATCGGTATTTCAGCTACTACTATGATGTCCCCAGGGAAGAAATAGTGGAGATCAAAAACAATGAGATCGAGATCGGTGAAGAAAAGGATCTTGCCCTTTATCAGGAGCTGAAATCCTTTATAGAAGAAAGCGATATGTCCGTCGAAGCCAACTACCAGAAGGCGTGTGAAATGATGGACATGGACAGCTTCATCAACTATTATGCCGCCCTGATCTACTGCTCCCGGTCCGGGGACTGGCCCAACGGAAATTTTGCTCTCTGGCGCACCCGGCAGTCAAAGGGAAATACCATCACCTATGAAAAAACCGGCGGAGATGTCGAATATCCATCCACCGGCAGCTTTTCCGAAGAGTCTTCCGACTACAGGGACGGCCGCTGGCGCTGGGTATTGTTTGATGTCAACTCTGCTGCCATCTCCTCGGAACTCAAGGACCATGACACACTGAAATATGTCATTAAGACAAACAAGATGAAAATGTTCGGGAGCCTCTGGAACAATCCCGGCTTCAGAAAAAAATTCGAGGAGCGCATCCTCGAATACGGAAATACCATCTTTACACCCGGATCAGTAAAGGAAAAGACCGATCAGTATGCGGAGCAGATGACAGATCCCATGAAGATCCATTTCCGGCGCTTCTTCGGGGAGGACTCCGGTCTGGACTTCAACCAGATCGTCGATACCGAAATAAACTCCTTCTTTGAGGACCGGTACAGTGTCGTGGAGAAAATCCTCGCCGAGCATTCGGAAGGTCAGTAAAGCACCCGCAGCGGACCGCTGCCAAAATAAAGCAGCGTTTTCCGCTTCTGTCTCTACTGCTTCCCCGGCCTGCGAAACAGGCTGATAAATGATTCGCCGGACAGGCATTCTGCCTGTCCGGCGTTTTTTATGTTTCCTGATCTGTTTATGTATGTTTTTCCATATCTTTCAGAGCCTTGTATCCGTATGCTGAGCAGGCACTTCGTACTCCGCGCAGGATCGCTTCGGAGGCCGCGCAGGCTGCCAGGGAACCGACTGTATCAATACCGGCAGAGACACTTTTTCCGGAGTCCTTTGAAGGGATCGAAAGAGCTATGATGCTGTCTCCGTCTCCCGAAGTGTGGACAGGGAAAATGGATCTTGCAAATCCGTCATGAGCCATCGCGGCAATCTTGCAGAGCTGGGGTTTCCGGAAAGGAGCATTGGTAAAGACAATTCCAATGGTGGTATTGAGGGAAGCCTCCTCAGAAAAGGTGACAAAATCTGCAGGTTTCTCTTCTTCTCCTTTTTTTGATGGACTGCTGTCTGCAGCGCGGCTTCCGGCCTCCTCCATCAGCCGAAGGAAGGAGATCGTTTCCGCCCTGTCATAGAATCTGCCGTCCGGAGCATAAGCCCCCGCAGTTTTCTGTCCTGTTTTCCAGTCATAAATATCACCAAAGGCATTGACTGCCACGATCGCACCGACCATCAGGTCCCCCTGACGCAGTACACAGGAACCGATCCCTGACTTCATGGCGTGCTGACCGCCTGCATATTTGCCGATCGTAGCGCCGCATCCGGCTCCGTGACAGCCATCCTGATAGTTTCCTCCTGCCTGTTCCGACAGTCTGCAGGCCTCATAGCCCATTCTCTGATCGGGGCGCACCCGGGGATCTCCCACCGGCAGATCAAAAATATCCACCTGAGTGACCAGTGGAACATGGATCCCCCTTACTTCCACACCGATCCCCTTTTCTTCGAGGTAGCGCATGACACCCCCTGCCGCGTCCAGGCCGAAGGCACTGCCGCCGCCAAGGACTGCTGCGTGGATATGCTGCGCCGTCGTGACCGGGTCCAACAGTCCCGTTTCCCGGCATGCCGGACCGCCTCCTCCGATGTGCAGGCCTGCCGCCATTCCCGCGGGGTCTTCACACAGAACAACGGTTATTCCGCTTCCTCCTTCAGTATCCTCGGTCTGCCCTATCCGGATTCCCGGGAAGGCAGCCAGGTCCACCTGTGTAAGACCATTTTCTCTTTCATTCAAACTCTCGTTTCCGGTTCCGTTCAAAACATATTCTCCTGTCTTCTGCTGTACACTGCTGTCTGATATGAATTGCTGTCTGATCTGCACTGCTTTCTGATCTGCACTGTTTTCTGATCTGCGCGGCTGCCTGATTGCTGCTCACGGAGTGCCCCGTGAGGCAATTTCCCGCAGGGCGATCACCGCGGTCCCTTTTGAGGCCAGCGATGCTTCATATATATAGGGTCTGCGAATCCAGGGCGAAACAAATCCCGCGTTCCCGCCTGTCAGGATCAATGTCACAGGTCTGCCCAGCTGTTCCTCCACTCTGGAGGCAAGCCCCTCGATCATGGCGGCTGTCCCGACGATCGCCGACGAGAGCATACAGCCGTCCGTATCGATCCCGATGAGATTTTCGGGCAGAACAGCCCGGGGCGCCAGCTCCGGCAGCTGGGCTGTCCCCGTCCGCAGAGCATGCAGGGAAGTACTCACACCCGCACCTATCATTCCTCCCAGAAATACACCTGTCAGACCCGGGCGGGGTGCAGGTCCGATCACATTGATCGTCGTCGCAGTCCCCAGATCCACAGTCATTGCCGGCAGAGGATAGCGCACGGCAGCCCAGGCGGCGTCAGCAATGCGGTCCGCGCCCACGCGTTCAGGGGCGGGCAGTCCCTCAAAGGACAAGCCGCTGTTACTTCTGCAGCTGATCACTGCCGGAGCTGTCTGACAGATTTTTTCCGCCAGACAGACTGCAGCCGGGGTAACTGCGGGCACGACGCTGGAGACAGCCGCTGCCTGAACAGTGTCCTGCGGCAGAAAAGAAATGCCGTGCCGGGCCAGCAGCTGTCCTGCGTCATGCAGAAACTTTTCCATTTCTTTCCCCGATTCTGTGGGCAGCCTGTCTTCAAACAGGACGGTAAAATCCAGTTCCTCCGTATCTGTCCCCGCCTCCACGCCGCAAGGGACTATACCGCTGAACTTTATATTTGTATTTCCAATATCAATGGCGAGAATCAAGGTGTCTCCTCCCTGTCTCATAAGTCTTGTCAAATGCCTGTTCACCGCGCTTGCTCAGCTTATCACCGCGCTGACTCAGCTTACATAGGTCACATCATAGAAGTGATCTTGTCAAAGATCTGTCCGGCGACATCCTCCTTGCTCATAAGAGGAAGCTCCTGGGCGCCGTCTTTTGTGATCAGAGTGACCACATTAGTGTCAACGCCGAATCCGGCGCCCTCAGTCCGGAGGCTGTTGGCGACGATCATATCGAGCTTCTTTTTGGTGAGCTTTTTAGAGGAATTTGCCAGAAGATTCTCTGTCTCCATGGAAAAACCGCAGACAAAGAGTCCGGGATGGCCGTTTTCGGCAACCCAGCCCAGGATATCCTGCGTTCGTGCCAGCGGGATGGACATTCCGGTCTCCTCGGTGCCGGAAATGGGATTTCCTTCGCCGGAAAGACCCTTTTTGATCTTCTGGTCAGCGACCTGTGCAGGGCGGTAATCGGCGACAGCGGCAGCCTTGATCAGGATATCCGTGTCGGAGATCTCTTCGCGGATCGCCTGGAACATATCCGCTGCGGAAACGATATCCCTCTGTCTGACAAACGGTGCTGCCGGCAGGGCGACAGGGCCTGAGATCAGGGTGACATCCGCGCCGCGCAGCATGGCCTCGTGGGCAATGGCGTAGCCCATCTTGCCGCTGGAATGGTTGGTGAGATAGCGGACGGGATCCAGTGCCTCCTGGGTGGGACCGGCCGTGACTACGACCTTTTTCCCTTTCATGGGCTTGTCCATATATGCGATCTCGCGCTCGATCCACTGGCAGAGCACCCCGGGTTCAGGGAGCTTTCCGCTGCCCGTATCGCCGCATGCCAGGTATCCGCTGGCGGAGTCTATGATCGTGAATCCGTATTTTCTGAGCAGGGCGATATTGTCCTGCGTGATGGGATTTTCCAGCATGGCCGTATTCATGGACGGCGAGACGAGCTTTTTGCATTTTGCCGCCAGGACGACCGTCGTCAGCATATCGTCGGCAATGCCGTGAGCCATCTTGGCGATCACATCCGCTGTCGCGGGGGCGACCAGAATGACATCTGCCTCTTTTGCTACGGAAATATGACGGACATCAAACTCGAAATCACGGTCAAAAGTATCGACCATGCATTTCGTTCCGGTCAGTGTCTCAAATGTCAGCGGCGTGATGAATTTCGTCGCGTTTTCCGTCATGATCACATGGACTTTGGCGCCTGCCTTGTGCAGCGCGCTGGCAACGTTTGCCATTTTATAGGCGGCAATTCCGCCCGTGATGCCTAAAAGGACACATTTTCCTGTCAGATTTTTCATTTTGTTCTCCCGGTATGTATTTTAAGAAAAAGTATGATGTAAAGGCCAAAAGGTATCTGATGGCTCTGAGTCTCGTCAAGCTGCACAAACAGCCGAAGGGCCTTGCGCAGCTCCGAAGGAGATGTTGCGCGCC
>JBGUPU010000063.1:0-86346 GCA_045130475.1 Lachnospiraceae bacterium | reverse complement strand
TTCACGAAAAGGAGACACAGAACCGTCCCCGGTCTCCCTCAGACATGATATAATAAAAAAGGATTGGAGAAGGCAGTGGAGTACCATCGAACTGCGCAGAAAGCCGGTCTTTTCTCCGGGTCTTTTCCTCTTGTTTTAGAGAAAGGAAAAAGAACTTATGTACAAAATTATTACCTGTGATCTGGACGAGACTCTGCTCAGCATGGACCGCTCCATCTGCCGCAGAAATCTTGACGCGATCCGTGCGGCGACAGAGAAGGGCGTCAAGTTTGTCTGTGCCTCCGGCAGAGGCTATATGTCCTTCCAGAACACCCTCAAGGAAGTCGGCCTGTATGACCTTGCTGATCAGTATTCTATTTCCTTTAACGGCGGAGCCATTACAGAAAATAAGGGAAACCGCCTGCTCCATCTGGAGGGGATTTCCTGGGAACTGGCGGACTCTCTTTACAGGAAAGGACGCGAGTATGATGTCTGTCAGCATATCTATACTCAGGACACAGTCTATCTTTACAACAGCAATGAGGATGAAGTGGACTTCCTCAACAACCGCCAGGACTTCATTGAAATCTATGATAAGGATCTGTCTTTCCTGAAGGGGCAGCAGATCATCAAGATCCTATATCAGCATGTGGGTTACGATTTCCTCAACCCCATTGAAAAGGAAATGGAGTATCTCACCGGTGACTGCGAAGTCAGCTATTCCAGCGGCCGCTATCTGGAGTTTAATAAAAAAGGTGTCAGCAAAGGAAACGGACTCAGACGTCTTGCTCAGATCCTCGGCGTGGACATGAAGGACACGATCGCCATCGGAGACAATGTCAATGACCTGTCCATGATCCAGGCGGCAGGGATCGGCGCCGCTGTCGGCAATGTTTTTGAGGGTATGATCGACCAGTGTGATTACGTCGCAGAGGCTTCCAACGACGAGGGCGGTGTAGGAGAGATCATCGAGAAATACGTACTGTGATTTGTCTGTTTTCCGGGAGCGAAAACAGAAGCTGTGATTTGCAGGCCCATCTCGGGCGGTAATTGCCAAATAAATGTACTGTCACGTGCAGGCCCGTTTCGGGCGGAAAGGAGATCTCAATATGAGAGAATGGACCAAGGAAGAAAAGTATCGTTATCTGAAGGATCCGCAGGAACTGGGCGAACTGTACGAAAAGATTTCCGCCTCTGTCTACCGTCAGCATTTCCACAATCAGGCCGTGACAGGCCTGATGAACGACCCTAACGGATTTGTCTGGCATGACAACCGCTGGCATCTCTTTTATCAGTGGTGTCCCTGGGGGGCAGTACACGGGCTCAAGCACTGGTATCATATCATTTCCAAGGACCTCGTGACCTGGCGCAATCTGGGTGTCTGCCTTCTGCCCGATCAGGAGGACGGCTATGACAACAAGGGCGTTTATTCAGGGTCCGCCATGCCCATCGGTGACAAGATCTACCTCTATTATACCGGCAACCACAGAGATCCTGACTGGACGAGACATGCCTATACCTGTCTGGCACGTCTGGGCAAGGACGGCTGGCCGGAAAAATATCCCCTGCCTCTTTTCGGCGCCCATCCCGGTTATACCGAGCATCAGCGCGATCCCAAGATCATCCAGATACCCGGTCAGGAAAAATATTATATGATCATCGGTGCACAGACCCTGGATAAACGAGGCTGTGTTCTGGTCTATTCCTCTGAGGACCTCCAGCACGGATGGACCTTCCAGGGCGAGCTGAAGGTTCCCGGATTCGAGAACTTCGGCGATATGTGGGAATGCCCTTCCATCGAGCATCTTGGCGGCACGGATGTCCTTCTTCTGTGCCCCCAGCATCTGACTCTTCCCGGCCGCGGCCAGAGCCAGAACCACAACGGTTATATCCTGGGTCATATGGACTGGGATACCCTTACCTTTACGCCCGACGGCCAGTTCCATGTACTCGACTTCGGGTTTGATTCCTATGCGGCGGCCTGTGCCAACAACCTGCAGGATGCAGACAAGGCCATTCTGATCGCCTGGATGGGCGTACCGGATGTCTCATACCCTACGGATGAAGAGGACTGGGCCGGCTGCCTGACCCTTCCCCGTGAGCTGACTGTGCGCGGACGCCGTCTGATCCAGCAGCCCCTTCCCGAACTCAAAAAGCTCCGTGAGGAGAAGATTGTGCTGACTCCTAACGAGGCCGGGTGCTTCCCCCTTCCCGTCGCGGCGGAGGTTGAACTGGACTGCCGCAAGGGCGATGTCCGTCTGGATATGTTTACGGACAAAGACGGAAAGGGCGGCCTCTCCATCTGTTACAGCGAGGAGAAAAAAGAGATCACTGTCGACAGGAGCGGCATGCATATCCGCTTTAATCAGTCCGAGGGCGAGAGCCGCACAAGGCCTCTGGAAAACGGCCTGCAGCACTTCCGCATTTTTGTCGACAGCTCTTCCATAGAGATCTTCGTCAATGACGGAGACGCTGTATTTACCTCCCGTGTCTTCCCTGATGCGGAGGAGCACTTCTTCAAGGTGCAGGGAGATACCTTTAATCGGATGTGGACACTGAAGAATGCGGTCAAGGACAGCTTCCTGATCTGAGGGGGAGGCTTCACAGCATGCTGAGGACGAGCCTTCGCAGCATAATCCTTTGAAGTCTGGCGTCCTTCGCATAGATGTACGTAAGGCTCGCCCATGCTTCGGGCTGGCAGCGTTCAAACTCGCATTCCGTTCTGAAAGAACGGAATACTCATACAGGTGAACGTCAAATGCCCGGCTTTGATAGCCGGGCATTTGACCCGCCCGCCGCATGTGCGTCGCCAAGTACATCTATATGCTCATCCCGACAGACTTCGCCAGGATATATGCTGCGAAGGCTCTGAAAGAGAAATAGTGAAAACATTCTGGGCTGCAGAGTTGTGCTGTTCAGGCTCTGAAAGAGGAATAGTGAAAAAGGCTGCTTTATTCAGGGTCAGAATGATCAGGGCGTGGATTTGTGATGACGGAAAAAGAGAAAAAGAATATAAGTAAATTTATTTCGAAAATACTGAGGCACAGGCCGGAGATCATAGGGATCCGTCTGGACGAGCACGGCTGGGCGGACGTTGATGCGCTGATCGCAGGTGTCAGCAGGGCGGGGCATCCGGGGTTTGACAGAGAGATGCTTGACGAGATCGTCGAGACGAATAATAAAAAGAGGTATTCCTACAGTAAAGACGGAAGGCTGATCCGGGCGAATCAGGGGCATTCAATTTCTGTGGATGTGGAGCTTCCCAGGATGACGCCGCCGGATGTTCTCTGGCACGGGACAGGAGAGTGCTTTCTGTCTTCGATTCAGGAACAGGGAATCCTGCGCATGGACAGACTCTATGTGCATCTGTCGCTGGATGAGGAAACAGCGGAGCAGGTAGGCAGGCGGCATGGAAAGCCTGTGCTGCTTCGCGTAGATGCAGGACGTATGGATGAGGACGGGTATGATTTCTATTATTCGGTGAACGGTGTCTGGCTTACTGAGAAGGTGCCGGTGGGTTATTTTATCTCAGTGGGGGAAAGCCCCCCGCTTCTATAAACGGGTCTTTCCCCCACTGAGATAAACGCTCCGCGAGGATGCCCACGCGTGCGGTGCGGAAGATGATGCCCTTATGGGCATCCCGCAGACGTGATCCCATGCTTCGCATGGGCGCAAGACTCGCGAGCGAGTCTTGAATGAAAAAAGCGCAATCCGGAATGAGCCGCAGGAGGCGGTTTTGAAGGAGACGGTTTGGAGACACAGAACCGTCCCCTGTCTCCACGCCGCTTCTTGCGCCGTTTTCGGACGCGTGGTATGATAGGGAAGTCTTTTGTGTTTTTAAATGTTACGGACCCGTATTTGTACGGAAATCAATATTAGTCAGGAGGAAACATCAACATGGGCGAGGAAAAGAAAATCATGCTCTCGGGAATCCAGCCGAGCGGAGATCTGCATCTGGGCAACTATCTGGGAGCGATCAAAAACTGGGCGGACCGGGTCAATGACTATGACTGCTATTATTTTATGGCGGATATGCACACGATCACGGTCAGGCAGGATCCCAAGGAGCTGCGCCGCCGCTCTCTGGAGATGCTGGCTCTCTACATTGCCTGCGGTCTTGACCCTGAGAAAAACACTCTCTTCCTGCAGTCCCATGTTCCTGCACACGCACAGCTGGGCTGGGTGCTGGACTGCTATACCATGTTCGGCGAGCTGACCCGCATGACCCAGTTCAAGGACAAATCCGAGAAGCACAAGGACAATATCAATGCAGGCCTCTTTACCTATCCTTCCCTGATGGCGGCGGATATTCTTCTGTATCAGCCCCATTATGTACCGGTTGGAGAGGACCAGAAGCAGCACGTCGAGCTCTGCAGAAATATTGCCAACCGCTTTAACAACATCTACGGCGATGTCTTCCGTGTACCGGAGCCCTATATCAGCAAGATGGGCGCCAGGATCTACGGACTGATGACACCCGGCGACAAGATGTCCAAGTCCAATCCCCAGGGCTGTGTCTTCCTCATGGATGAGCCCAATGTCATCATGAAGAAATTCAAGCGCGCCGTCACCGATTCCGACACCGAGAACTGTGTTCGCTACGACAAGGAGAACAAGCCGGGCGTCGCCAACCTCATGAATATCTATGCCACCATTACCGGCAAGACTTTCCAGGAGATCGAGAAGGAGTTCGAGGGACAGGGATACGGCGTTTTCAAGCCTGCCGTCGGAGAAGCGGTCGTTGACTGCCTCACTCCCATCCGTGAGGAGGCCAAGCGCCTGATCGCAGACAAGACTTATCTCGACAATGTCTATAAAGAGGGGGCGCAGAAAGCTTCCTATATTGCAAACAAGACCCTTCGCAAGGTATATAAGAAGATTGGTTTTTATCAGCCTAAATAATAGACACGGAGAAGGGCACTGACGTTTTTTATCAATAATCTCTGTGGTTTTAGACATCGGGAGGGGAGAGATCATGAATTTTCTGGAAGAGAGAATCCTGAAGGACGGACAGGTAAGGCAGGGAGATATCCTCAAGGTGGACAGTTTCCTCAACCATCAGGTGGACATCACGCTTCTTGAGCAGATCGGTGAAGAATTTTATGAGCATTTTAAGGATAAGCGTGTGACCCGTGTCCTGACGGTTGAGTCATCCGGCATTGCGATCGCATATCCCGTTGCCCGCCGTTTCGGTGTTCCCGCCGTATTTGCAAAAAAGGCCCGCAGCATGAATCTGGACGGAGATCTTTACACCTCGATTGTCCATTCCTATACCTACAACGTCGACAATGTTGTCACACTCTCGAAGCAGTATCTGCACGCTGATGACAGTGTCCTGATCGTGGACGACTTTATGGCCAACGGAAAAGCCGTACAGGGACTTATGGATATTTGCAGACAGGCGGGCGCGGAGGTTGCCGGCATCGGAATCGCCATCGAGAAGGGATTTCAGAACGGAGGAAGGCTGCTGCGCGAAGCGGGCGCCGACCTTTACAGCCTGGCGATCGTGGACTCCATGTCAGACGACGGATCGATCGTGTTCCGCGCGCATTGAGACGGATCCCTTTAAAAAAAGAAATCTGATACAGTGAAGACAGGTATCCGGCGGACACCGGATGCCTGTTTTTTATACAGTTAAAAAAATACGGTTTATTAGCACAGATAAAGATATAGTAAGAATATCTGTGAAACTTGTGGTAAAATGTCCTGAGAGACAGCAGTGATGCTGTTAGTTGTCATACATTATCAATCATATGTCTTATCACATATTCTTTATTAATGGAGAAAACAGCATGGGCGGAAATAAGGCAGGAGAATTGACACAGACGCAAATGCTCGCGCAGGGTGCGATTATCGCAGCTATATATGTAGTTCTTACAATGCTCTTCGCACCGATTTCTTTCGGCCCTGTGCAGATCAGGGTGGCGGAGGCATTGACCATCCTTCCCATGTTTACCCCTGCTGCAGTACCCGGTCTGTTCCTTGGCTGCATTATAGCCAATACTCTGGGCGGAGGAATCATGCTGGATGTAATTTTCGGGAGTATCGCCACTCTGATCGGCGCTGTGTTGGGCCGTATGCTCCGTGAGCATCGATGGCTGGTACCGATCCCGGCCATTGTATCCAATGCAGTTATCGTGCCGCTGGTGCTCCGCTATGGTTACGGGGTCAATCTGCCGCTCCCGGCACTTGTACTGTATATCACGCTTGGAGAGATCGCGGGCTGCTATGTGCTTGGCCAGCTTCTGGCCCAGGTCTTACTTCGGTATGGCGGAAGGATATTCGGGACGGGGGATTCTCAATAATCTCCGGCAGCCAGTGGGAAGGTGCCGATTTCGCCAAAACTGAACTGTATTTTTTCGAAAATGCGTTGCTGAAGAGGAAAATGATCGTATATATTCAGAGAACATATTTTTCCGAAAAACATCCTTCCCGTCCTGCAAAAAAAACAAGGACGGAGCAGAGTATGCGGACGGGAATATCATAAGTGAGGAGGTTATTCTTATGAAGGAAGATATTAGAAAGAATATGCAGAAAATGGATGATAATGATCTGGACGCTGTCTCCGGCGGACTTTCTGTTTTCAGCAGACAGAGCCCCAATACCGGCAGATATACACCCGAGGACAGAGCGATCCTTTCCGATGTGATCTCAGAGAATAGTGCCGAGGGAGCCCGCAGCCTGACACAGAGCAGCGGACTGGGAACAGCGATGGTTTACTGCCCCAAATGCGGGGGAACGACCAGGCACATCGTTTTCAACGGCGGAAGAGGGAAATGTTCTGTCTGCGGACATACCCAGCAGAAACTGTAGGGCCCGGCTGCGGGAAGACAAAAAGCTGTCAGGGATGCCAAGGATGTGTTATGATAAATAAGATACCGGATTCGGATTTGGCTTCCGGCTTTCGTAAAAGGAGTGGCAGCATGGCTGACATGAAAAAATTGAATGACCAGGATCTTGACAATGTTGCCGGCGGAATCGGCGGACCGGGTGAAGAGGGCTGGAAATGGGTGGTGGCCAATGTCAAAACAGGATATCTGGCACTGCGCTCATCCCCTTCCTATGATTACAGAAATGAAATCGCCAAGATTGTCAACGGGACAGCGTTTCAGATCAAGCCTGACGAGACCAGGCGGGAATATGTATATGCCTATTTCAACGGGCTCAAAGGCTGGGTAAATTCCAACTATATCGCTGGATTTGCAGTGCACGGAACATAATGAAAAAAAAATGAAAAACCGATAAATGATTCATTGAATCCTGCCGGCCGACAGAAGCAGGGCCTCTTTATGTTTATAGAGAGAGGACCGCCGCTGGGGGCCGGCAAATCAGGTTTATTCTTCATCACACAGGACTCGAGGACAGGTCCTGAATGGATCAGCTGGAAAGCAGGGCGGTTTTACGACAGCCCTGACATGGAGGATATCATGGATAATCAACTGTTCAGAAAACAGAGTATGGACCGGATCTCTTCACCGGAGAAGCTTGAGGACTATATGAGGGTTACCAGTCCCGGAATCTGGATGATTCTGACAGCGGTCATTGTCCTGCTGGCAGGGCTGATCATCTGTGCCTCGATCGGTAAGGTGGAAACAAAATATCCTGTTGAGGCCGGGGTGAGCGAAGGAAATGCCAGTGTCCTTCTGG
This sequence comes from Lachnospiraceae bacterium, assembly GCA_045130475.1. GTDB lineage: Bacteria > Bacillota > Clostridia > Lachnospirales > Lachnospiraceae > CAG-791. The sequence goes on along the minus strand of JBGUPU010000063.1, from coordinate 78,720 downwards.
ATGCTGATACCGAATATACCGTCCAAAAGGGGATGACACTGCGGATCGGCGACGGGGATTACAAGATCGGATCTGTCCGCAGACTGGAGAGCGGAGAGACTGCCGTGACAGCAGATGTTCCTCTGCCCGACGGCACGTATGAGGCGCAGATCGTCACTGAATCCATAACCCCGATCAGTTTTCTCACCAACTGATCCGGGATACAGAATATGGCCGGTAAATGAAAACTCCGCGTGAAGTCCGGAGCGGATCTGTCTGTTCCTGACTGGTCCGCAGCCGCTTCTTTGGGATAGTTGTGGAGGAATATCTTCACTGATGGAAAAGACAAACAAGAAAATAAGACAGCCTGTTACAAAAGGAGCAGCCAAAGTTCCGGTGGTCATGCAGATGGAGGCGTTGGAATGCGGCGCCGCAAGTCTTGCTATGGTAATGGCATATTATGAAAAATGGGTACCGCTGGAGCAGGTCCGTCGGGACTGCGGGGTATCCCGCGACGGATCCAATGCCAGAAATGTACTGCTCGCTGCCAGAAACTATGGCTTTGATGCGGACGGATACCGCATGGAGATCGATGCGCTCAAAGAGAATGCGAAATTTCCCTGCATTATCCACTGGAATTTCAACCACTTTGTCGTATTGGACGGCTTCAGGGGAAATAAGGCGGTCATCAATGATCCGGCGCAGGGTGTGGTCCAGGTGTCCATGGAAGAGTTTGACCAGTCCTTTACCGGCATCTGTCTGATCATTACGCCGGGGGAGAACTTTTTCCCGTCCGGCAGAAAAAAGAGCACGATCAAATTTGCGGCCAAACGTCTGAAAGGTGCGGGTGCGGCCGTTGCTTTTGTCATGCTCTCATCCATAATTGCAAGTCTGTTCGGCATTATCAATCCCGTTATGTCGAGGATTTTTATTGACCGTCTGCTCACAGGACAGAACCCGGAATGGCTGAATCCTTTTATTCTTCTGTTGGCGGTCTTATGCGTGGCACAGCTTCTGGTTCAGTGGGTCCAGGTCGTATATTCTCTCAAGATCAACGGAAAGATGTCTGTTGTCGGCTGTACCTCCTATATGTGGAAGCTCTTAAAGCTCCCTATGGAGTTTTTCTCACAGCGTATGGCAGGCGATCTGATGCAGAGGAAGTCAACGAACGAGTCTATCGCGGGGACGCTGGTAGAAACGGTTGCCCCTCTGGGCCTGGAAACGATCATGGCGGTGCTGTATCTGGTCCTGATGCTGCGCTACAGCCCCTTCCTGACCATGATCGGCCTGCTCTCTCTGGTCATGGATCTGGTGGTCGCACGGTATATGTCCGAAAAACGTGTGAATCTGACACGTGTGCAGATGCGCGATGAAGGCAAACTGGCTTCCACGACCGTGGCCGGAATCAGTATGGCCGAGACGATCAAAGCCTCCGGTGCGGAAAACGGTTTTTTCGGAAGGTGGTCAGGATACCAGGCTTCAGTAAATACCCAGAAGGTGAAATATACGCGCATGAATACCAGCCTCGGCATAATCCCGGCGCTGATCAGCAGCATTGCCAATTACATGGTTCTGTTTGCGGGTGTCCTCTTTGCCATGGAGGGAAATTTCACCATCGGTATGATCACGGTCTTTCAGGGATTTCTGGGTTCTTTCATGGAACCTGTATCCACACTGATCGGAGCCGGCCAGATGATCCAGGAAATGCGCACGGATATGGAGCGCGTAGAGGATGTCATGGAGTATCCGGATGATCCTTTTATCAAAGACGAAGAATTCAGTGATGATAAGGATTACTCCAAGCTCAGCGGAAATGTGGAACTGAAAAATGTCACCTTCGGCTATTCTCCGCTGGGAGATCCTGTCATAAAGGATTTTTCCATGAAACTCAATCCGGGAAACCGTGTCGCGATCGTAGGCCCCAGCGGATGCGGAAAATCCACGCTGAGCAACCTGATCTCGGGGCTATATAAACCCTGGAGCGGTGAGATCCTTTTCGACGGAAGACCGATTTCAGAGATTAACAGAAACGTTTTTACCGGATCCGTCGCGGTTGTGGACCAGGAGATCATCCTGTTTGAAGACACCATCGCGGCCAACATCCGCATGTGGGATGAGAGTATCAAAGACTTCGAAGTAATCCTTGCCGCGAGAGATGCCCAGATCCACGACGACATTCTGCGCCGTCCCGACGGATATCAGGGAAAACTTACCGAAAACGGCAAAGATCTGTCGGGAGGACAGCGTCAGCGTCTCGAAATAGCCCGTGTTCTTGCCCAGGATCCCTCCATTATTATCCTGGATGAGGCTACCAGTGCCCTCGACGCCAAGACGGAATACGATGTCGTCAGAGCGATCTGCGACCGCGGGATCACCTGCATCGTGATCGCGCATAGGCTCTCTACGATCAGGGACTGCGATGAGATCATTGTCCTGGAGAAGGGCGTGGTCGTAGAGCGCGGCACACACGACGAACTATACGCCGCGGGAGGCGCTTATGCGGAGCTGGTCACAAGTGAGTGACACAAATGACTGACGGAAACGTTTACATAAACGCAAGGTGAATGGCCCGGCCACTCATATACGCGGATTCTCCTCAGGGCCGCTCCCCGGGGCGGCATATAAGGAAGAGGTAACTCAATGGGATGGTTTGATGAACAGATCAGAGAGCGAATGCAGAGCGATCAGGAAATCCTGGAGGATTCTTTTCTGCAGATTGCCGATGCCGTACTGGGAAACCGTATGGCTTCCCAGATGGCAAATGAGCGTCTGGTCGCAAAGAAGGCTCTGGATGATGTGCTGAAATATTACCACTATAAGCCCGTCGAAGTTCCGGACAGCATCCACGATGTGAATGAAGAGATGGACTATGTTCTCCGTCCGCTCGGTCTCATGACGAGAAATGTATATCTTGAGGATGGATGGTACAGGGATGCCTTCGGCCCCATGCTCGGTTTATATCTCGATGAGGAAAGAGACCAGAGGGGCAGAGAGGAAGCCGACGGGGAAGACAGTGCAGAAGAGGAGGCGGAGAGCGAACCTACGGGAACAGTTGTGGCTCTGATCCCAGGTAAGGTCAGCGGCTACCGGTTCCGGCACCCTGAGACCGGGAAGATGACTGCGGTCAACCGCTTCAATGCGGGACATTTTTCCCGGGAAGGCATGTGCTTTTATCGTCCGCTCCCCATGAAAAGCCTGGGGATCCCCGATCTGCTCCTCTATATGAAAAACTGCATTTCGGGGGGCGATGTTGTCCTGATCTTTCTGGCAACGCTTGCAGTGACCCTGGTAGGCATGGTCGAGCCCAAGGTCTACCAGATGATCACCGGGCCTGTACTGAACAGCAAGTCCATCTCACTTCTGGCCGGAACAGCGGTTTTCCTGATCTCGGCGGCCATTGCTTCCCAGCTGCTGGGCGTAGTCCGCTCACTGATCATGGACCGGCTTTCCACTAAAACTTCTGTAGCGGTGGAAGCTGCGGTCATGATGCGCCTTTTGTCCCTGCCGCTGAACTTTTTCAGAAGGTTTTCATCCGGTGAACTATCCAGCCGCACGGATGCTGTCAGTTCTCTGTGCAATATGCTGCTGAACAATATTTTTTCCGTGGGACTGAGCTCACTCCTTTCCCTTCTGTACATTACACAGATTTTCAGCTTCACGCCTCTTCTGGTGGTGCCTTCGATCGTGATCATTATGCTCACGGTCCTGGCCAGTCTCTTAACCTCCCTGCTGCAGATCAGGATTTCCAGAGAGAAAATGAAACTCGCGGCACAGGAATCCGGCATGAGCTATGCCATGATCAGCGGCATCCGAAAGATCCGTCTCTCCGGCTCGGAAAAGCGTGCCTTTGCCAGATGGGGGCGGCTGTATGCCAAAAATATGGAACTGGAGTACAACCCGCCCACTTTCCTCAAGATCAATTCCGTGATCACGACAGGCATCTCTCTTACGGGTAATATCGTGCTGTATTATCTTGCGGTGCGCTCCGGTGTGAATCCTTCCGGATACTTCGCTTTCAGTGCGGCTTACGGCAGGGTCATGGGAGCCTTCAGTTCTCTGGCCGGTATCGCCATCTCTGTGGCGGCAATTCCGCCCGTACTGGAAATGGCGGAGCCGATTCTGAAGACAGAACCGGAAATCACAGCCGGTAAGGAAGTGATCACGAAGATCAGAGGCAGTATCGAGATGAACCATGTCTCATTCCGCTATGAAGAGAACTCTCCTCTGGTCCTTGAGGATCTTTCCCTGAAGATCCATGCGGGCGAGTATGTAGCCATTGTCGGCAGGACAGGCTGCGGAAAATCCACACTTATCCGCCTGCTGCTCGGATTTGAAAAACCGGAAAAAGGTGCGATCTACTATGACGGACGTGATCTCAATACGATCGATCCTCGGTCCCTCCGTAAGAAAATGGGCGTTGTAACCCAGGACGGCCAGCTTTTCCAGGGAGATATTTTCTCCAATATCACCATCTCCGCGCCCTATCTGACGCTGGATGATGCGTGGGAGGCGGCGGAGACTGCCGGCATCGCGCAGGATATCCGCGACATGCCGATGGGGATGAATACAGTCATCTCGGAGGGGCAGGGCGGTATTTCCGGCGGCCAGAAACAGCGTCTGATGATCGCCCGCGCCATTGCGCCCAAACCCAGTGTCCTCATCCTGGATGAGGCTACAAGCGCCCTGGATAATAAGACGCAGAGACAGGTCTCGGAGGCGCTGGACAAGCTTCGCTGCACCCGCATTGTCATCGCTCACCGTCTCAGCACCATCCGCAACTGTGACCGGATCCTGCTGATCGACAGAGGCGTGATCTCCGAAGAGGGAACTTATGAGGAATTGATCGAAAAAGGCGGTGCCTTTGCCCAGCTGGTTGAGCGGCAGCGGCTGGATGTCTGATTTCTGCAGAGAAACCCTTCCTGCTGTAGATGAATTGCCGGATCGTCAGTCCTGTGCATGGTTATTCCTGTACTTAGTTATTCCTTTGCATGGTTCGATCCCTGCGGCAGGAGAGCCCCGGACAGCTTTGGCTGTAAACCTGTTAAATGAACAGGAAAATCCTCTGACCGGAGGTTTACCGCATCGTCCGGAATATGTTATGCTGTAAAGGTGAATAAACAGCGGGCAAAGGGAGGCAGAACGCCATGTCTGCCTGAGAGTTCCGGAGGTATTGACAAGCGTCCGGATAAAAGCACAGGACGAAACGATTGCTATGAAAAAACTGTGGAACAGCATCGCCTTTAAAAGTATATTCGGGAGCGTCAGCCTGCTGATTGTTTTTTCTGTAATTGTCGGTATAATCGGAAATATAGAGTTTTCAGATGTATTGATGAATCAATATGCCGGAGGAGCTTTCTACACTGCAGACGCAGCTGCGCTGAAAGTGAAGGCAGATCATCTGAAAATGTATATTGACAGCGGCGGGACCGGGGAAGAGTTTCGGGATACGCAGGAAGAACTGAGCCGTCTGTGCAATTCTCAGGGCGCGACTTTTATCTATGTGATTCAGCCGGATCTGACAGACTACGGCCATATTACCTTTATTATGGTGGCGAGCAATGATCAATATTCCTATCCGGTTTACGAATTCGGCTATGTCCGGGAAACGACGAATGACGAATACAGGGAAAAATACAGATCCCTGTTTGAAGGGGCTTCCGACCGGGAACTTGTGATCCGTGACAAGGGATATATTGAGACGGACCCGCATATTACTGCCATGGTGCCCCTGAAAGGGCTGGATAACAAGACGAAGGCGATTCTCTGTGTCCAGAGGCAGCTGGACATTCTGGCAGATGCCCGTTTCGGATATTTCAAAAAGATCGGTCAGGTCATGCTTCTGGTTGCCCTGTTTGTCGTGCTCGGGCAGAGCATCTATGTCCACAGAGTGCTGCTGGAGCCTCTTCAGATCGTGATCAATGAGGCGGCCCGTTTTTCCAATGAGAATGTCAGAGTACAGAAAAAGCTGACTGAGAAAATCCGCAACAAAGATGAAATCGGAGATCTTGCCAGATCGATTGATGAGATGGAGGATCAGATCGCCGGATATGTTAATCATCTGACCAATATTACCGCAGAAGAGGAGAGGATCCGCACGGAGCTCTCGCTCGGTTCGCGCATTCAGGCAGCTATGCTGCCCAGTGTATTTCCGGCTTTTCCGGAGCGCAGAGAATTCGATCTTTTTGCCATGATGAAACCCGCAAAAGAGGTGGGAGGAGACTTTTACGATTTTGCTCTGATCGACAGTGATCACCTGTATCTGGTCATCGCAGATGTCTCCGGAAAAGGAATCCCTGCAGCCCTGTTCATGATGGCATCCAGGATCATTCTGACCCAGATCGTCAGAGAAGGAAAATCTCCCGCCCAGGCACTTGAGGGCGCCAACGATCTTATTTGTCCCGACAACAAGGAGGAGATGTTCCTCACAGTGTGGCTGGGAATTCTGGAAATCTCTACAGGCAGGCTCGTGGCAGCCAATGCCGGACATGAATATCCCATCCTGCGCAGACCCGGCGGAGAATTTGAACTGTTTAAAGAAAAACATGGGTTTGTAATCGGCGGCATCGAGGGTGTAAAATATACAGAGTACCAAGTGCATCTGAAACCCGGTTCAAAACTGTTTGTATATACCGACGGCATTCCGGAAGCAAGCAACCGCGCTTTTCTTCAGTTCGGTACGGACCGTCTGCTGAAAGCCCTGAATGAGGATCCGGAAGCTTCTCCGGAAATGCTTGTGAAGTGCGTATACAGACAAGCAAGACAATTTGTCGGTGATGCGGAACAATTTGATGATATGACAATGCTCTGTTTGGAGTATAATGGAAGGGAACCACAGGAACCCGTTTTTCAGAATTGTCTTACCGATACTGTAAACGGTGCCGGAGATGGATGCAGTAACATGACAGACATCGAAGGCAGCAGCAAGAAAACCGGCAGTCCCGGTACAGAGGAGGAATTTGTGAAAGAGCTGACTCTGGAAGCAACCCTGGAAAAAATACCGGAGGTGACGGCTTTTGTTAACAGCCTGCTGGAAGAGCTGGGCTGTTCGATGAAAGCGCAGGTTCAGATAGATGTTGCCATTGACGAAATCTTCAGCAATATAGCCAGGTACGCATACAAAGGGAAAAAAGGCAGTGCAACTGTCAGAATAGAGAAAGAAAAGGATCCGGCAGCAGTGCTGATCACTTTTATTGACAACGGCATTCCCTATAATCCTCTGGCGCAGAAAGATCCGGATATTACACTGGCGGCAGAGGAACGTCCGATCGGAGGACTTGGCATCTTTGTAGTCAAGAAGACAATGGATGACCTGCAATATGCACACCGGAACGGACAGAATATTCTGCGCATACGGAAAAGGATATAAACTGTCTGATGCAGACAGAGATCATATCACCCTGATCAATGAATACTTCGTAACAGGTTCACAAGGCGGACAGTTACAAGCACTATTTTAACAAGGAGATAAAAAATGCTGAACATTCAGAAAAAAAAGAACGGAACTGATTTTGCAATTGCTCTCGAAGGGAGACTTGACACCACGACAGCTCCTCAGCTTGAGAAAGAACTCAAGGCGGATGTTGCAGATGTCACCGAGCTGAGTTTTGACTTTGAAAAGCTCGAGTATATTTCCTCCGCTGGCCTGCGTGTCCTTCTGTCCGCTCAGAAGATCATGAACAAGCAGGGACATATGGCGATCCGCAATGTCAATGACGATATCATGGAAATCTTTGAGGTGACAGGATTCTCCGATATCCTTGACATCAAATAATCAGCTTTAAAAAACAGACTGCCGGGCCGTATCATCTGCGGACAGTCTGTTTTTATGTTGATCCGCAGAGATCTTACGGATTGTTTAAAAGGCACACCGGGGAAAGGTGTGCCTTTTCCTGTCACAGAGGCGGAGACTTTCACCTGCTTGTTTCACCGGAATGGCTGTGGTATAATTTCTATTTGCGTCGGATTCCTTTGCGGACGGGATGCTGATCATCACCGCAGACGAAGGGTCCGCATCCTTCTTTTATTGAAAAAAACAATGTAATTACAATAGTGATCAAGGAGACCATAAAGAAAATGAAATTAGGTATCGTCGGACTTCCCAATGTAGGCAAGAGCACCCTTTTCAATGCGCTGACCAAGGCCGGCGCAGAAGCAGCAAACTATCCCTTCTGCACCATCGACCCCAATGTCGGCGTTGTGGCGGTACCGGATGAGAGGATCCGTCTTCTGGGCGAGATGTATCACTCCAAAAAGGTGACACCGGCAGTGATCGAGTTTGTGGATATAGCAGGACTTGTCAAGGGCGCGTCCAAGGGCGAGGGCCTGGGCAATCAGTTCCTGGCCAACATCCGTGAAGTCGACGCCATTGTCCACGTAGTGCGCTGCTTTGAGGATGAGAACGTCATTCATGTCGACGGAAGCGTTGACCCGCTGCGTGATATCGAGACCATCAATCTGGAACTGGTCTTTGCGGATCTCGAAGTGCTGGAACGCCGCATCTCCAAGGTGGCACGCACGGCCAAGATGGACAAGGAAGCCGGCAAGGAAATGGAGTTCCTCAAGAGAGTGCGCGAACACCTTGAGGGAGGAAAGCCCGCATCCCTTCTGGCGGCGGACGGTCTGACCGAAGATGAAGAGAAATGGCTGCAGTCCTACAACCTTCTGACCGACAAGCCGGTTATTTATGCGGCCAACGTCGCTGAAGATGACCTTGCCAACGACGGTGCCGACAATGAAGGTGTGCAGAAAGTCCGCGAATATGCCGCCGAGACCAACAGCGGCGTCTTTGTGATCTGCGCCAGCATCGAGTCCGAGATTGCGGAACTAGACGACGATGAAAAAGCCATGTTCCTCGAGGACCTCGGCGTCTCCGAGGCCGGCCTCGACAAGCTTGTCAAAGCCAGCTACACAACACTGGGTCTCATGAGCTTCCTCACAGCCGGTGAAGATGAGACCCGCGCCTGGACCATCAAGATCGGGACCAAGGCACCTCAGGCTGCCGGTAAGATCCACAGCGATTTTGAGCGCGGATTCATCAAAGCGGAAGTCGTCAACTACAAGACCCTTCTCGAACTCGGTTCCCTTGCCGCTGCCCGCGAAAAGGGCCTTGTCGGCATGGAAGGCAAGGAATACGTCGTCAAGGACGGCGATGTCATCCTGTTTAGATTTAATGTATAAACCAGAGGTGTTTTTATGCCGCAAATGATGGAAGATATGGACATTGCATTCCCGAATCTGGGAATCTATCTGCACAATGTCCCCAAAACGATAATGATCGGCAGTTTCGGAATCGCCCTTTACGGCGTCCTGATTGCCCTGTCCATGCTGATGGGCATCACGATTGCCGCCAGAATAGCCAAGAGGACCGGGCAGGATCCGGATCTTTACTGGGATGCTTTCATCTGGATCGTCATTTCAGCGATTGCAGGCGCCCGTATCTATTATGTGATCTTCATGTGGGATTATTACAAGGACAATCCTCTTCAGATCTTTAACCTGCGGGCCGGCGGCCTTGCGATTTACGGCGGCATCATTCTGTCCGTTATCACTATCTTCCTTTTCTGTAAAAGGAGAAAAGCCAATCCCTTCCTTTTTCTGGATACCATTGCCTTCGGTCTGGTCCTGGGACAGGTCCTGGGACGCTGGGGCAACTTCTTCAACCGGGAGGTTTTCGGCGAGTATACAGACGGACTGTTTGCGATGCGCCTTCCCCTTGCCATGGTGCGCCCTTCGGACATCAGCCAGTCTATTTCCGCCCACATGGAGGCGGGCACCAATTATATTCAGGTACATCCCACATTCCTCTATGAGGGAATGTGGAACCTGATGGTCTTTGTGATCCTGGTGATCTATCTGAAAAAAGGGGTCAAGCGCTTTGATGGAGAGATCTTCCTGGTCTATCTGGCCGGATACGGTACCGGCCGTGCGATCATTGAATATATCCGCACGGATCAGCTCTACATTCCGGGCACGACAATCCCGGTCTCCATGGTCCTGGGGATTGTCATGGCAGTGGGATCTCTTGCCGTCATCCTGATCGGCAGAAGCAGAGCCAAAGCGGCTGCCGCTGTCCCTGATCAACAGGATATATGATCAGGTATCACAACGTTTAAACTGATTTACAGCCAATAAAATCCATTTTTGAATCCATATTAAGGATCCATTATTTTGGATCCATTATTAACATTATTAATAGGAAAGGCCGGGAGCCGGAAAAGTCTTCAGAACAGACTTTTCCGGCTTTTTTGTGTGCGGGGAAAGCCGATGCCGAAAAAAGAATCGAACATCCATCGAACACACGAAAAAGCCTTGAAAGGTATTGAAAAGTGTCAGTCAAGTTGTTATTATTGACATAAAAGTGGGTAATTGTGGAGGAAAGTGGAGATGTTCATGGGATCTTATGATCATTCTCTTGATACAAAGGGAAGAGTGATCATTCCTTCCAAGTTCAGAGAGGCGCTGGGCGAAAAGTTCGTGATCACGAACAGTCTTGATCCCTGCCTTTGTGTCTATGACATGCCTGCCTGGGAACGCTTCGTTCAGAAGCTGTCCGGGCTTCCTTATAATACCCGGAAACAGCGTGAACTGGTCCGCTTCTTTATGTCCAACGCGGCGGAAGTGGAGCCGGACAAACAGGGAAGGATCCTGATTCCGGCAAAAAACCGGCTTCATGCGCATATAGACAAGAACGTCATCCTGATGGGCGTGGGCGCCAGGATCGAGATCTGGGATCCCGACACCTATGCAGCCAACGGAATCAGCGATGATATGAACGAGATTGCCGAGGAGCTTCTCGGCAACGGATTTGAAATCTGATGGTAACTGGTCAGACCCGCAGGGGACTGGCAGCTGCCTCTGATGTAGATTTTCGTTGTTGCAGCGCGCATGTCGCGGCGCGGACAATAACGGATCTCCCTGTGAGGTTTTTCCTCAGACAGCCGCCGGGAGGGCGGCAGGGGGTGCACGAGTGGAATTCAAGCATAGATCGGTACTGCTGGAAGAGGTCCTGGAAGGGCTCTGCATCAGACCGGACGGAATATATATAGACGGTACACTTGGCGGCGGAGGGCACTCTTACGAGATCGCCTCAAGACTCACCAGAGGAGGTCATCTAATCGGGATTGACCAGGATGAGGAGGCCCTTGCTGCGGCAGGAGAGAGACTCGCCCCCTTCGGGGATCGGGTCAGTTTTGTGCACGATAATTACGAAAATATGCAAAATGCCGTCAGGGCATTTTTTGAAGATGGGATCACAGAGGGCAGGATCAACGGGATCCTTCTGGATCTTGGGGTTTCCTCTTACCAGCTGGATAATCCTGAGCGCGGCTTTTCCTACCGCGCGGATGCCCCGCTGGATATGCGTATGGACCGCAGCACTGAGGTCAGTGCCAGAGATATTGTCAATGAATACAGCGCACAGGAGCTGACCAGGATCCTGCGCGATTACGGCGAAGAGCGGATGGCCGCCAGGATTGCCGCCAATATAGTCCGCGCCCGCGAGGAAGCTCCTCTGGAGACCACCGGCCAGCTCGTGCAGATCATCGAGAGATCCATTCCGATGAAGATGCGCGAGAAGGGCGGTAATCCCTGCAAGCGGACATTTCAGGCGATCCGCATCGCCTGCAACCGGGAACTGGAAGTGCTGGAGGATTCCCTGGATACCATGATCGACCTGCTGGCTCCCGGTGGGCGGCTGTGCATCATCACCTTCCATTCTCTCGAAGACCGTATTGTCAAAAACGCCTTTCGGAGAAATGAGAACCCCTGTATCTGTCCCCCTGAATTTCCGGTGTGTGTGTGCGGCCGCGTCTCAAAAGGAAAGGTGGTCACCCGCAAACCCATTCTCCCCGGCAAAGAGGAGCTGGCGGAAAACCGCAGGTCCGCCAGTGCGAAACTTCGGATCTTTGAGAAAAAATGACCCGCCCCTGCGGTCTGCGCAGATGGAAACCATCGCGGATCCACCGGCGTAAATGAAAAAATATTTGTAAAAGAGTAACCCGGGCACACGACATTACGATTTAAATAAAGTGCCGCTTGAAAACAGGAGTCAGAAATGGTCAGAACACTGGATGCAGACCGCAATGCTGCATTTGAAAAGAAATATACCGCGTCCTACGCAGCAAACCGCCCGAAGCGCGGGAATGTCCGGACAGCCGGATCTTCCGCAGCCGCCCGGAATCCCAGGGCTGCAGGGACTGCGCGGGAAACTTATGGAAAGAATTCCGGCAGAACAGCCGCCAGGACCGTTTCTGCCGGGACATCGGGCAGAGCTGACAGAATGGACGGGAAGACTGTCAGAACCCCGGACAGGAGCCTGCAGAGGCGCACAGGCGGCAGGACGGCGGAGCCTCCCCGGACTGAATCCAGAGGGGTGAGGATAGATGAGGCCAGTCTCGGCGCTTCCGGAACCGAAGTCCGCGTGCCCAGAACGGCCATGAGTTTTCAGACAGTCATCGTCATGCTGGCGCTGATCACGATCATGACAGTGATACTGGTTTTCTACATTACACTGCAGGCTGAAGTGACAAATACATCTCAGCAGATCGCTGATCTGGAGCAGCAGCTGACACAGCTCAAGGCAGAAAACGATGCCTCCTACAACGATATCACGGACAGCATCAGCCTGGAGGAAGTCCGCAGAAGAGCGATCCAGGATCTGGGCATGAAGTACGCGGACAGAGACCAGGTGGTGATCTATTCGGGAACAGAGAAAGATACGGTCCATCAGGTTTCGTCATTGAATGACAATTGACGGCTGTCATGGACTCTCGCCGCTGCATCACATTTTTGGCGGCCATGATTTCAGACGCCGGTTCCTGTCATCTCCCGGGGAATGACAGCATAGGAAACAGAAAGGAAAGAGAACGGTTTTGAGCAGGGAAGACAGAGAGCGCAGAGGGCGCACGGGAGCCTCCCGCCAGCGGAAGGTACGACCCGGTCCGAGGCGTTTTACCATTAGTATGCAGAAGAGGCTGGTGGTCTTATTTCTGATTGTGATGGCAGCTTTTATTCTGCTGGCATTCCGGCTTATTCTGATCCAGCGCGACAACGGCCGCACCTATACGATGCAGGTTCTCTCGCAGCAGGCATACGACAACAAAAGCCTTCCTTACAAGCGGGGAAAGATCACTGATTCAAAGGGAACAGTCCTTGCGGACAGCCAGCTGGTCTATAACGTGATCATAGATGCAAAACAGATGCTGGAGGAAGAGGATTATCTGGAACCTTCCCTGAACGCCCTGATCCGGCTGGGGATCAACAAAGAGGAAATCAGGCAGCACGTGACGGAGCATCCGGGATCGCAGTACTACATTGCGAGAAAAAACCTGCCGTTTCAGGAAAAGAGAGCCTTTGAAAAGGAAAATGAAGAGGGCATCAAGGCAGAGATAAAAGCCCAGCGGGAGGCCATCCGGAAAGCCCGCGAGGAAGGAAAGAAAGATTCCGAAGCAGATCCGGTAGAGCTTGTCTACAGCAATATCAAGGGGATATGGTTTGAGGACAACTATATCCGCAACTACCCCTGCGACACACTTGCGGCGGATGTGATCGGCTTTACGGTCGGCGACAATATCGGCACCTTCGGCCTGGAACAGTATTATAACGACACCCTCAACGGTGTGCCGGGCCGTACCTACGGTTATCTTGATGAATCGCTGAATATTGAGCAGACGACGATCGAGCCGACAGACGGCAATAACCTCGTCCTGACACTGGACGCCAATATACAGAGTATCTGCGAAAAGTACCTGAAAGAGTTCAATGCCGAACTCAAGGACCACAGGCATAAGGGAAACGGATCCAACAATGCCGCCTGCATCGTTATGGATGTCAATACGGGCGGGATTCTGGCCATGGCCAGTGAACCCGGCTTTGATCTGAACGATCCGTACGATATAAGCGCTGTGGCGGGGATGCCCAAATTGAATGAGCAGGATATGCCCACCACCAGTTATCTGACAGAGGCCGAGGCAAAGGCCCTGCCCGACGAGGAACGTTCCAGATACCTCAATGCTCTGTGGAACAATTTCTGTATCAGCTCCCATTTCGAGCCCGGGTCGACGGCCAAGCCTTTTACCACTGCAGCGGGACTGGAGACCGGAACACTGAAGGATACGGACAAGTTTTTGTGTGAAGGTGTTCTCGATGTGGACGGCACGCCCATCAGATGTGCCCACCTAGAAGGTGACGGTCTTGTGGACGTCGGCGCCGCCATAGAACGTTCCTGCAACGTAGCTCTGATGCAGGAGGCCTTCAAGATCGGCCCCGAGATTTTCTGCAAATACCAGAATGTATTCAATTTCGGTCTCAAGACCAACGTTGATCTGGCCGCGGAGGCGCGTACGGACGACTATATCTATTCGATCGACGACATCACAAAGATCGACCTTGCCAGTAACTCTTTCGGCCAGAACTTTGAGGCGACCATGATCCAGATGGCAGCAGGTTACTGCTCGCTGATCAACGGCGGATATTATTATCAGCCGCATGTCGTGGACAGGATCACAAGCGCGGGAGGCTCTACAGTTAAGACCAACACACCCCGCATCCTCAAAAAGACGATCTCCGAGGAGACCAGCAATCTGATCCGTGACTATTGTGTTCTGGCTGTCGAAGGTGATCACTCGACCGGTAAACTGGCGCGTCCGGCGGGCTACCGCATAGGCGGAAAGACCGGTACAGCCGAGACCCTTCCTCGTAACAACGGCCAGTGGGTCGTCTCCTTCCTTGGATTTGCGCCTGCGGAAAACCCGCAGATCTGCATTTACGTCGTCCTGGACCGCATCAACAACAAGAAGCAGGATGAGGCGGGAAGAGCTTGTATCCTGGCAAGAAATATTCTGACAGAGCTGCTTCCCTACATGAATATTTACATGACGGAGCCTCTTACAGACGAAGAACGGCTGGAGCTCGAGGCGCTCGGTCTCTATGATACCAATGAACCTGTTTCGGAAGAAGAGGAAGAGTGACGGGACAGTCCGGGAAACGTAAACTGAGATAAACCGTCACACAGTCAAAAAGATTTGGAATATTTGGAAAGGAACTGATGAAAATGCATCTGGATGTAGACCTTACAGCAGCGGTTATATCTTTTCTGGCAGCATTTGCGGTAAGTGCCGTGTCTGGAAGGTTTCTGATTCCGGTTCTGCGGAGCCTGAAAGCCGGTCAGACCGAACGCGATGACGGACCCAAAAGCCATCTGAAGAAAACGGGAACTCCCAATATGGGAGGACTGATGATCCTGATCGGTGTGACGGCCGGCTGCCTTCTGCCCTTCAGGGGACATACACAGACGTTTCCCGTACTGATCCTAACCATTGGCTTCGGCATGATCGGCTTTGCAGACGACTATATCAAAGTGGTGAAAAAAAGATCCGACGGACTTTTTCCCTGGCAGAAGCTCCTTCTGCAGATCTTTGTAGCCCTGTGCTTTGCCTTTTATGTGCAGAAGATCAGCTATGTGCCCCTGAGCATGAAGATTCCTTTCATCAACGGACATGTGCTGGATTTCGGCTTTCTCAATATTCCGGTGATGATCTTTATTGTCGTTGCGACTGTCAACGGCACGAACTTTACCGACGGCGTGGACGGCCTGTGCAGCTGTGTCACCATAGCGGTGACGATCTTCTTTGTCATTGCTGCAGCGGCTGCAGCATCCGGCGTGATCACGGCCGGTACAGCCATGATCGGGGCGCTCCTGGGCTTCCTCCTCTATAATGCCTATCCTGCAAAGGTGTTTATGGGAGATACCGGTTCACTTGCCTTGGGAGGCTTTGTCACGGGCATGGCCTATATGCTCCGGCTGCCCCTCTTTATCCCTGTCGTCGGATTTATCTATTTTATCGAAGTTGTCTCGGTCATTATCCAGGTGACATGGTTTCGCAGGACCGGCGGCAAGCGTTTCTTCCGCATGGCTCCCATTCATCATCACTTTGAACTGGGAGGATGGTCCGAAGTGCAGGTCGTCGCAACCTTTACGATCGTGACAGCTGTTCTGGGCGCTGTCGCCATCCTTGCCCTGTAAAAACAGATCAGGTCTATGGATTTGAACAATTGTAAACATCTTAAAGAATTACTAGTCAGACAAAAGGAAAAACGATGAATTACTCAGGAAAAAAAGTCCTCGTGATCGGAACGGGGCTGAGCGGAATCGGTGCAGCACAGATTCTCAGTACAGTGGGTGCTTCCGTCACACTTCTTGACCAGAACGAAAAAGCACAAAAAGAGCAGATCCTCAGCAAATTCGACGGTGCACTGACACAGGAGCAGATGCAGCGCATCAACATTGTGATCGGAGACATTCCAGAAGAGAAGACGGGTGCAGGCAGTTTTGATCTGGTTGTTCCCAGTCCCGCCGTTCCCCTGGATTCGCCGCTTCTCCTGCGCATGGCTGAGGCCGGTGTGCCGGTCATCTCCGAGATCGAGCTGGGTTTTTTGTTTGAAAAGGGAAAAGTCCTGGCCATCACAGGCACAAACGGCAAGACGACCACGACAACTCTCGTGGGTGAGATCATGAAGGCCGCCGCGCAGAAGGGCCTGTACAGCCGTGCTTTTGTAGTGGGCAATATAGGACGCTCCTATGCCGTCGCAGCCGCAGAGACCGATCCTGCGTCTGTCACGGTGGGAGAGATCAGTTCCTTCCAGCTGGAGGCGGCACACACCTTCCGCCCTTCGGTCAGCGCGATCCTGAACATTACGCCGGACCATTTGAACAGGCATTACACCATGCAGAACTATGCCGCGATCAAGGAGAGGATCGGCGTCAATCAGACAAAGGAGGATGCATGTGTCCTCAATTATGAAGATCCTTTCTTGCGTCCCTA
Organism: Lachnospiraceae bacterium; assembly: GCA_045130475.1. Classification (GTDB taxonomy): domain Bacteria; phylum Bacillota; class Clostridia; order Lachnospirales; family Lachnospiraceae; genus CAG-791. Next base: position 61,921 of record JBGUPU010000063.1, on the reverse strand, counting down.
CGGAGAGCATCTGTGTCCGGCACGTGTCATCTGGTTTTCCTCTCAGACAAAACTCCGGGAGGGCTATTACCTGGACGGTGACGATATTTACCGTGCGGACAGAAAAACAGAACCGCAGAAGCTGATGAATGTCAACGATATGCAGCTGGTCGGTCTCTGCAATGCAGAGAATGTCATGGCTGCCATCGCCATCACAGAGGCTGCCGGCGTGCCCATGGATCTGATCCTCTCCGTCATACGCGATTTTCCTCCGGTCCCTCACCGCATTGAATTTGTCGGGGAAAAGGGAGGCGTGAAATATTACAACGATTCCAAGGCGACCAACCCGGATGCCGCCATCCAGGGCATACGCGCTATGAAAGGCCCCACCGTATTGATCGGCGGCGGCTATGACAAAAAGAACAGCTACGACGAGTGGATAGAAGCCTTTGACGGAAAGGTCAAAAAACTCGTTCTGATCGGGCAGACACGCGACGATATTGCCGCCTGTGCCCGCGCCCACGGCTTCACGGAGATTGTCTTCTGCGATACTTTTGAGGAATGTATGAAGACCTGCACCGGGCTGGCCGGACCGGGAGAAGAAGTCCTTCTGTCCCCCGCATGTGCGAGCTGGGGCATGTTCCCCAACTATGAAGTCCGCGGAGACATTTTCAGAGAATACGTTCAGAACCTGCCGGAATGATCATTCCGGCCGATCAGTGAAAGTCGGGAGGAGAACAGGATCGTTTTGTTCGCAAGAGAAAGAAAAGCCGGAAAGACCGCAAATACCGCTGCAGCCGGAAGAATGGGCAGGGCAGGAAATGCCGGCAGAAACGGAAAACAGAACAGAGTACCTTCAGCCCGCACAAAGAAAAAGCCGGGAGTCTACGATTACAGTCTGCTGTTTATCGTTCTGGTATTGTTGTCCCTGGGCCTGGTGCTCCTGTATTCGACAAGTTCCTATATCGGGGCAGTGGAAGACAATGACTCTGCCTTTTATCTGAAACGTCAGCTGGCGTTTACGATCATGGGTCTCATACTCATGGTGGGCGTTTCCTACACGCCCTACAGATGGTGGAGATATTTGTCTGTCCCTGGCTATCTGGCCACGATCTGCCTGATCATACTGGTCATCCCTTACGGCAGAGAGGTCAACGGCGCCAAGCGGTGGCTGTATCTCACGGATCAGATTTCCCTTCAGCCTTCGGAAATGGCCAAGGTGTCGATCATTATTTTTACAGCCTTTATCATTGAGCTGATCGGCCGAAGGCGGCTGCAGACTGCCTGGGGATTTCTGGTGCCCATGATTCCCGCCGGCATCATAGCCCTCATGTTGTGGAAGATCACCAACAACATGAGTTCGGCTCTCCTCATTCTGGCCATTGCATTCGGTATGCTGTTTGTGGCCTGCCCGGATTACAAACGCTTCGTCGCCCTGGCGGCCGCGGGAATCGCGGGCTGTATAGGGATTGTAACCTATATCATCAGGACTGCCGACCAGAACAACATGGGCTTCCGCGGAGGCCGCGTCCTGGTTTGGCTGGATCCGCAGGCATATGCGGATGACACCGGTTATCAGACACTCCAGGCCCTCTACGCCATAGGATCGGGCGGTATGTTCGGCAAAGGTCTCGGACAGAGTATGCAGAAGATCGTAGTTCCTGAAGCTCAGAATGATATGATCTTTTCCATCATCTGCGAAGAGCTCGGCCTGTTCGGGGCGATCGCCATCATGGTTTTGTTTATCATGTTGATCTGGAGATTCATTCTGGTAGCCGGCAATGCGGTGGATCTGTACGGAGCCCTGATCGTCACAGGCGTCATTACACATATCTCCGTCCAGGTCATCCTCAACATAGCAGTCGTGACAAACACCATTCCAAACACCGGTGTCACCCTGCCCTTTATCAGCTACGGAGGCTCCTCCCTCTTCTTCCTGCTTGCGGAGATTGGAATGGTGATGAGTGTAGCCAGAAAGAGCAGCGCGGAGGAGGCACAATTCGAGCAGGTGCGGGAGAGCACGGCCGGAAGAAGATATTAATACAAACAATCTTAAACATAAAAAAGAAGACAGAATAATAGAACGGAAAGACACACAGGAAGCACTAAAAAGGACACAGCGCTATGAAAAATACAGCATCCATACAAGAGAATAATGCGATGGAACTGCGTCCGCGCGGCATGTACGGCAGTGCAGTAAACGGTGTGGAGAGAGGCTTCGTGAGCAGGCCCCGCAGAACGGGTGCAAAGACACAGACGCGGGCAAAGGTCCATCCAGGTGAAGCCGGAGTTGTCAGCGGACGGAGAGTGCGGATCGAGATGCCTGCACTGGGAAAGGTGTTCACTCTGCAGGGGATCCTTCTGATGCTTGCATCGATCCTGGCGGTCAGCACAGCTGTGATCCTCATGCTTTTCAACTTTGAGACCGCGACGATCTATGGCAATACAAAGTACAGCCGGGAGCAGATCGAATCCTTTATTACCCGAGGTACTCTCGGAGAGAATACTTTCGTCATGGCCTTAAAGTACCATCATCGCAAAGTGTTCGATATTCCGTTTGTTGACCAAATTGATATAGACATTGTCAATCCATCGACTGTTCGGGTCAATATCACAGAAAAACCAACAGACGGCTGTATTTTCTATAAAGGAAACAATGTATATTTTTCCAGAGACGGCATTATTCAGACGGTCTCCGGGCGTACAGTAGACGAAACAACGATCATTAACGGCGTTGTGCTTACACATTCCAAAATGGGAGCTCAGATCCTTGCCAAAAACCAGCTGGGCCTGGATCTGTCCCTCGAACTGATGCGGGCGGCCTATAAATACGGAATCCATGCTGATTCCATTGATGTTGATTCCAGGAACAATCTCACTGTTTCCTTCGGTGATGTGATGGTCAAAGTCGGTAAGACCGGATATGACCAGAAGATGTTCCGGCTGCACCAGATCTATCCGTATCTGGAGGGACGCAGCGGTGTGATCTCCATGACCGGATACAAGGATACCTACGATTCCGGTTATAATATTGTCCTTTCTCCTTTTGTTACAGAAGCGGAACTGAGAGCGGCCGAAGAAGCTGAAGCTCAGAAGGCCGAAGCTGAAAGAGCCGAAGCGAGGAAAGCCGAAGCAGAGAAAGCAGAAGCAGAGAAAGCAGAAGCTGAAAAGGCGGAAACGGAGAAGTCTGAGGCAGAAAAGGCCGAAGCAGAGAAAGCAGAAGCCGGAACTGTATCTGCGGAACCGACAGAAACCGCTGCTCCTGCTCAGGGGCAGGATGCCGCGGCAAATGCCTCAGATGGTGCTGCAGCAGATGCCGCAGCTCCCACAGCAGCCCAGCCGGATGCTGAAGCTCAGACAACGGAAACGGCACAGGATCAGGGTGCGGAGCCGGCCCGGTCTGATGCAGCACAGCAGCCTGCTGCAGCGGCTCAGGATGAAGGAGCTTCCCCGGATCAGGCGCAGGAAACAGAAGTGAGCCGGACGGAAACAAACCAGACAGAGGCAGATCAGACACAGATCGAAGGCACATCTGCACCGTCAGCATCGGAAGCGGAAGCGGCGGCCGCACCTGCAGAAGGCACGCAGCAGTAAGCTGAGCCTGAGCAGAACTGAAAGGCTGAGCCCTGACAGAAGCGGTAAGGGATTGTGAACGAATAACAATATAGGATAGGAAGGGCGGTAATGATCATCACTGCATCCGCAAAAACCGGTCCTATAGCCGGAAAAATCCTTTAAAAACCTGAAAAAAACAGCGGAAATATTGTCCGCAGACCATTGATCAAACGCGTAAACAGGCATTTCGTCGGAAGTGCCTGTTTTTTGACTGTAAAAGTCAAAATCATGCGGACAGTTTTTAAACCTGAAAATTGGGCATTGATTAATCGAAAGGCAGATTGTATTATAGGTTTGGTTTTGAAATATCTTCATGGTATTTTCATGTCTATCATAGAATTATCATAGAACGATAAAAAAAGAAAAAGGGATTGAAGGAGGAAGTAGACGTGCTCGAGATTAAAACCAATGATACTGAGACTGCTTGCAAGATTATTGTTGTAGGCGTTGGCGGTGCAGGAAATAATGCTGTAAACCGCATGGTGGATGTTGATATTACCGGTGTTGAGTTTATCGGTGTGAACACAGATGTCCAGGCACTGCAGCTCTGCAGAGCTCCCAAGCTCCTGCAGATCGGTGAGAAGCTTACAAAGGGACTTGGCGCAGGCGCGAATCCTGAGGTCGGTATGAAAGCTGCCGAGGAGAGTGCAGATGAGATCGCGAATGCCATCAAGGGTGCGGATATGGTGTTCGTAACCTGCGGTATGGGCGGCGGAACCGGAACAGGTGCGGCTCCCGTTGTCGCAAAGCTTGCCAAGGATCAGGGCATCCTGACTGTCGGCGTTGTCACAAAGCCTTTCAGCTTTGAAGCAAGAAGCCGCATGACCCGCGCAATGGACGGCATTGAGAATATTAAGGAAAACGTTGATACACTCATCGTCATCCCCAATGACAAGCTGCTTGAGATCATGGACCGCAGGACCACTCTTCCCGAAGCTCTGAAGAAGGCCGACGAGGTTCTTCAGCAGGCTGTTCAGGGAATCACAGACCTGATTAATGTTCCCGCGATCATCAACCTTGACTTTGCGGATGTCCAGACTGTTATGCGCGACAAGGGCGTCGCCCACATCGGCATCGGCTACGGCAAGGGCGAGACCAAGGCAACCGACGCAGTCCGTATGGCAGTCGAGAGCCCTCTGCTCGAGACAACTGTCAACGGTGCGACTGATGTCATCATCAACATCTCCGGTGATATCTCCCTGGCTGATGCTTCCGACGCTGCCAGCTATGTTCAGGAGCAGGCCGGCGAAGATGTCAACATCATCTTCGGCGCTATGTATGACGACAGCAACACCGATGCATGTGATGTCACAGTCATCGCTACCGGCATCGGCAACAAGGACGTCATCTCCCCCAATACGATTTTCGGAACCGCTGCAGGCAAGTCCTCCAGCCCTTACGGCAGAGATCTCAAGACCGGTTACGGCGAGCAGCTTCGCAACAGCGCCGGAAGCTATAACCGTTCCGCAGGCGGTGCTGTCAGGCAGAAGAATCTTGAGATTCCCTCCTTCCTCAGGAATAAGAGATAATCAGGGGATAAATACCACATAAACTCTTTTGAACAAACAAAAATTTCCTCTTTCCTTTTCTTAAAAAGGTGCTATAATAGTCAAGTCGGAAAAATGAGAATCCGGGCCGTTTGTACGGCCCGGATTCATATGGGGACGTAGCTCAGTTGGGAGAGCGCAGCGTTCGCAACGCTGAGGTCGCGGGTTCGAATCCCGTCGTCTCCACTTCGGAAAGGATTCTCGTGAGAGAATCCTTTTTTTATGTTTACTTTTTATGATTCTTTCTTTAATATTTAATGCTGACACTGCATATTATGATGTTGAGATCAAAAGGTGGTTAAGTGAACACCGTCTTGGAAGGCGGAGAAATCTTATTGCAGGATAGAAAGGATAAGAGCATTGGAGACAGAACGAACAAGTGCAGAAGCTGCTCACAAGAAACACAAAAAGAAGGAGTCCGGTTTTACCGGCCAGATCGGTTTTGTTATGGCAGCCGCGGGCAGTGCGGTCGGAGTGGGAAATCTGTGGCGCTTCCCCTATCTGGCAGCGAAAGACGGAGGCGGACTCTTCATTATCATTTACATGATCCTTGCGCTTACTTTTGGATTTACCCTTCTGACTTCGGATATCGCGATCGGCCGCAGGACCGGGATGAATTCGATCAGGGCCTATGAATCCATGAGCCCCAAGTGGAAATTCCTGGGTATCATCACTTTTCTCGTGCCTGCTATCATCATGACTTATTATGCAGTCATCGGCGGCTGGATCACCAGATATATTGTGGTGTATCTGACTGGCGAGGGCCGCGCCGCTGCGTCAAACAGCTTTTTTACGGACTTTATCACGAATCCCGGGCAGGCGGTGCTGTACGCGGTTCTCTTCATGATGCTCACTTCGATCATTGTTTTCATGGGTGTGGAAAAGGGTATTGAGAAGTGCACCAGTCTCCTGATGCCGATCATGCTGGTCATGATCGTGGCAATCGCTGTCTTTGCGCTCACACTTAAGAACACAGATGCAGAAGGGGTGACGCGAACAGGTCTGCAGGGACTTGCTGTCTATCTGATGCCGAATCTGGAGGGGGTCACTTTCCCCGGGCTGATGAAGATTCTGCTGGATGCCATGAGCCAGATTTTCTTTTCTCTGAGTGTATCAATGGGAATCATGATCACCTATGGCTCCTATATCAAGAAGGATGTCGATATCAATTCTGCTGTCCACCAGATAGAGTTTTTTGACTGCGGCGTGGCATTGCTTGCGGGTATGATGATCATTCCCTCGATTTTTATCTTTGACGGGATCGAAGGGATGAAGGCAGGGCCCAGCCTCATGTTTGTGTCTCTGCCCAAGGTCTTCAATTCAATGCCTGCTCTGGGAAGAATCGTGGGACTTGCTTTCTTCCTGATGGCTGCCTTTGCCGCACTCACAAGCTGTGTATCCGTTCTGGAGACGATCACGGCGAACTGCATGGAGATCTTCCATCTGGGCAGAAAAAAAGTGACGATCACACTTACTGTCCTGTATACGATTGCTTCCATCGTCGTTGCTCTGGGCTACAGCACTTTCTATATTGAGCTGCCTCTCCCCAACGGCAGCATCGCACAGATCCTGGATCTGATGGACTATATCAGCAACAGCTTTATGATGCCGTTTATTTCCTTCCTGTCTTCTATTCTGATCGGCTGGGTGGTCGGTCCGGACTGGATCGTGGAGGAAGTCGAGTACGGCGGTGTGAATTTCGGCCTCAAGGGTCTCTATCGCTTTATGATCCGCTACATCGTTCCGGTTATCATGTTTATCCTTTTCCTGCAGTCGACAGGTATTCTGGGGTGATTTTTTCGGGGAACGAGGATTCGGTTTCCTTTAGACGTATATTATAGTGTGAACAGGAGATAGGGAATGCGGATGCTGTCTGATGGCATATGCATTCCTTTCTCATAGAAAAAAAACAAATTTTACTGTTCACCGGGCAACTTTCCCGCAAAATAATATGGAAAGTGATGTAAAATAGGATCATGAAAAGAAATTGATGTGACGGATGTGCGGCGCGAAAAAAACGCCGCCCCGCAAAAGGGATCATCCGATCGGCACATTTTTGAGGAGGAAGAAGAATGAAAAATAGAATCAGAGCCATTTTGATTTTCCTGCTTATTGCTGTACTGGCGGCCGGCTGCGGTCTTGCCCGGCTGGGAAAGCCCAGTGTGGTTTCTCTGACAAAAGACGCGATGACAAATATCAACAAGGCCGGTTCCGCAGAGGTCAGGATCAAGACGGAAGGGGATATTTCCGCGATCTATGATGCCCTGAACATCGGGCTGAATATCACGCTGGATTCCGATACAGATATCGAGATGACAAAGGATCCCGGACGTGCAAAGGGCACGACAGATCTCACAGTCGGCGCAGTCGGCCAGGAACAGACAATTCACGGACAGTTTTACAGAGACAGGACTGACAGTGCCGTGACTACCTATGTCCGCTGGGAAAACGGCGACTGGATGAAAAAGACCGAAGAGGTAAAACAGGAAGCCGGAGAGGAGAAGGAAAACGGCAAGGGCATAGTCATACCTGATTCGGTCATGCAGATGGCCGGAATCCTGAAATATCTTTCGGACGGCAGCCTCAAGGCGGAACTGATGGAGGAAACGGTCCAGGTCAATGAGAAAGAAGCCTATCAGATCAACAGTGTTCTGAGCGGTGAAGTTTTGAAAGAGTTTATTGAGAGCGGAGTGATCAATATAGGCAGTATCGATCTCAATAAGATTGAGATTGACTGGGAAAGCGTTTCGGTTCCTGCCCAGCTCTATATTTACAAAGAGAGCAGGCTCCCTGCAAGGATCACGATGGACTGCACCTCGATCGGTTCGCAGGTTGTAGGAAACATGCTCAAAGAAGAGCTGGGAGACCTTCCTTTCGGAGAGATCCGTCTGGATGTCAACAGCTTTACAGTAGATATCACGATCGACAGATACAATGAGATCGAAGCCTTTGAGATCCCCGTTGAGACGGCGGACGCTGCAGAAGCGGAAAATCTGCTTCCTTCGCTGGTCGATTTCTTCCAGTTCTGATCCCTTTGGAACTGCCTGCTCAATGCAATCCCTGAGGAATCCTGAGGAATCGGGAAGGGAAGGCAGGACTGATGCTGCGGGACCACCTGAAAGGCCACTGCGGGATGAAATTTTACGGGATGAGATTTTAATGGAACGACGTTTCGAAGGGAGGCTGTTTGTCAGACACGCTCAAGCCCCGCATTCTGCGTCTTGAGATCGGGACGCAGGATGCGGGAAAAACCATCAAGCAATATCTGATGCGGGAGGTCGGCTTTTCTTCAAAGCAGCTGAGCCGCTTCAAATATCGCAGGGACGGCATTCTTCTCAATGGCGAAAAACGCTATGTAAATGCGGTCCTGGAGGAGGGCGACGTGCTCGAGATCCGTCTTACCCGGGGCGGAGAACCTGTGGAGGAGGATCCGCTGAGACCGCTGCCCCGGACAGAGGGATATATTGCCGCCCGTGACGGAAGGCTCCAGAAGATCTGGGTCAAACCCGCTGACTGGCTGGCTCTCCGATTCCCTCTGAAAATACTGTATGAGGACGAGGATATTCTGGCCGCGGACAAACCTTCCGGTGTGGTCTGTCATCCCAGTCCCGGGCATTTTGACGATACCCTCTCCAATCAGGTTGCGGAACATCTGGGCCGCATCGGACAGGAGTTGGATGTGCGTGTGACCGGGCGTCTTGACAAGGACACATCCGGAATTGTTGTGTTTGCGCTCAATACCGAGACAGCTGCCCAGCTGATCAAACAGCGCCAGGCACAGATGAAGGAACGGTTTACTTTTGATCCGGAACAAAGTGATACGGACGCGGTCCTGTCCCGTATGACTTCGGGCCAATACTTCAAGCTGTACATCGCCCGCGTCAGGGGACATTTCGGAAGCCCGCTGACAGGCACGGTGGATGCGCCGCTCCGAAGGGAGAGCCGGGATTCTTTCCGTATGACCGCGGCCGCGGACGGCAAAGAAGCGCGGACCCACTTTGCTGTGCTGAAAGAACTGCAGGACGGAACCTCCCTGATCGCCTGCAGGATCGAACACGGGCGCACTCATCAGATCCGGGTGCACATGACGCTGACAGGCCACCCGATCGTCGGGGACTGCATGTACGGCCCCGAAGCGGAGGAAGGAAAAGATACCCGGCAGAACGCAGAAGAGGCACAAACCGCACCGCTCATGCTGCATGCCTGGCGGGCCGGCTTCCGCCAGCCGTTTACGGGGGGGATGATCCGGATTGAGGCGCCGCTCCCCGAGTGGGCGCAGAGTTTAAAGATGTAAATATGAAAACAAGAGTGAAAAGGATTGCGCATGCAGTATTTTTCACTCCTGCATGCTTCGGAAGGGGCGTTCATTTTTCTGACAATTGAAAAAAGGAGGAGAGTTATGGGAAGTGAAATGCATGTCATTGAGAATGAGTTTCTCAGGGTCGCGGTCGCACCGCACGGCGCGGAGCTCTGCAGTATTTACGACAAGGTTAAGCAGCACGAAGTCGTGTGGCAGGCTGATCCTGCCTACTGGAACCGGCATGCGCCTGTGCTCTTTCCTTTTGTGGGAAAAGTGAACGAGGGTGTCTACCGCTACAAGGGACAGAGCTATCCGATGGGCCAGCACGGATTTGCCCGCGACATGGACTTCACTCTGGTGGAGGAGACCGGGGATTCTGTCACCTTCTGCCTCTGCGATAACGAGGAGAGCAGGGCGAAATATCCCTTTGCCTTCGAACTGACCATCACACATCGTCTGCAGGGAAGGACAGTGACTGTAGAGTGGAAGGTCAAAAACCCCTCTGACACAGAACCGCTGTATTTTTCCATCGGCGGACATCCGGCTTTCAACTGCCCCTCGGATCCGGAATACAAAAAGACCGATTATTTCATCCGCTTTGACGGCTATGAGCATACTGCGGATATTCCCTATGTGCTGATCGACCAGCCCAGCCAGGGCATTGACTTCGAACACCCGCAGAAGCTCTCTCTCGACGGAGGATTCATGCCTGTCGAAGAGACAACTTTTGACAAGGACGCCTATATTTTTGATGAAGGCACGGTTCAGAAGGTCACCCTGTGCTATCCCGACAAGACGCCCTATGTCACCTTGTCCGCCCCCGGATTCCCGTCCTTCGGTGTCTGGTCCAAGCCGCACTCAGATGCTCCTTACATCTGTCTTGAGCCCTGGATCGGCCGCTGCGACAATATGGGCTTTGCCGGCGAACTGCCCGAAAAGTACGGAGAACAGTGTGCCGAGCCGGGCGCTGTCTTTGAGGCCGCTTATACGATCGAAGTCAATTGACAGCACGGGAGGCGGCAGAGACTCAGCGGCCAAGTACCTGGCACGCAGCATCTCCTTCGGAGCTGCGTAAGGCTTTTCGGCTGTCTGTGCAGCGTGACGAGACGCATAGCCGTCAGATACCTTTTGATCTTTACATCATGAGATAGAAAACTGCCGCTCCGTCGACACCGTAAGTGGTGAACGACGGGCGGCAGTTTTTTTCATATTTTCATAGTCCTATAGGATCTTACAGGCTGTATTCCCTTTGTGCCGGATTCAGAGCAGGTCCAGAAGCTGTGCGGGCCTGTCGATGATCGCGAAGGGCTTCAGCGATTGTAAAAAGTCCACGGGGCGGAATCCCCAGGAGACACAGACGCAGGGCATTCCTGTGTTGTCCGCAGTTTCGACGTCGATCTCCGTATCGCCGAGATAGAGAGCTTCTCCGGGTGCGATCCCGAAATCCTTCAGGACGGCGTTTACCATGTCGGGGGCAGGTTTTCTGCGGATCCCGGGCTGTTCACCGACCGCGGCGTCAAACATGTTTTCAAAGCAGTCCTCCGCCAGTTTCCTGACGGCGGGATCGGGTTTGTTGGAGACGACTGCTGTCCTGATCTCCCGCTCGCGCAGGGTGTAGAGAAGATCCATAATGCCTTCGTAGGGGCCGGTCTCATCCATACTGTGTTCCAGATAATAGGGGCGGAGGACAGTCTCAATGCGGGTGACCTCGGCCTCGTCGATCCCGGGTACTGTCGGCATGTCTGCCGTGCCGATCCTGCGAAGCTGCACAGGATCCGTCTCCCCGGCCTCCATGGCAAGCGCCCTCTGCAGGGCAGTATGAACACCGCTGCCGAACATGCGCATGCCGTCTGCCCTCACGTAGTCGTGCCTGTGTCCGCAGACATTCATGGCGTAATTGACAGAGGCCGTCAGGTCATTGGCAGTATCAAGTATTGTGCCGTCCATATCAAATATCACTGCTTTGTAACGCATATAGAACCTTTCATGAAAACCGGTTGAGCTTCCCCTTTATCGATGCATTCCCTGTTTATCTGGAGAAGAGTTTATCCCAGATCGAGGGACCTCTCTCTTCCTCGGGCTCTTCAAAGTTATCCATGATCGCGGAGACGACCGCACGGATCTCCTTGGTGCTGATCATGCCGCTCTGGAGCAGGTAAGGTGTCTGTGAGGAACCGTCCAGATAGTAGAGCATCCCCTTTTTGCCGAGTTTTTCGGCGCCCTTGCTGTCGACCATGACATAGGAGTCCGCCACGGTATCGGTGCGCAGGCATACCCGGGCGGGAAAGCTGTCGCGGACGGGGCGGAAATAGACGCTTTTTTCCGATGCTGCGATCACGTGGATCCCGCAGGCAGAGGACATCTCGGCCAGACGGGTGAGAAGATTGGCGGCCTGGCGCTTTCCGATGGCATTGAGGTTGGCGTACTCCTCGATGATGACGATGAGATGCTTCATCATGCCGGCCTTGCGGTTGAAATCATAGATTGAGCGGCAGCGGCTGTCATAGAGGGCGGCATAGCGGCGGTCCACTTCGGCATTCAGATCCTCCAGCAGGACCATTTCCTCGGCGGGATCGGAGGATACCTGACAGTAGGGGACCGGGCTGTAGCGGTCGAATTCACTGCGCCTCTGACCGCACAGGTAGAGCTCGATCTCTTCCGGGGCGTGGGAGAGCAGCAGGCTGATGATGATCCCATGCAAAAAAGCGGTGCGCCCGGCCCCTGCGACAAGCAGGTGGGGTGTCCGCGAAAGATCGGCAAAGTAGCTCTGCCTGTAGATGTCCATTCCGATGGCGACAGGGATGGCCTGCGGAATGCTCTGGATCTCATCAAATTCGCTGTCTGTCAGGATGTCGCCCAGATAAACCTGATCTGTCTGCCAGGGCACATCGATGTAGATGTGTCCGTCCGCGCGATAAACCTGTATGTCGCTTCGATTGAAAATTGCCTTATAAGTGGGAAGGAGACTGACGATGCGGTCCGCACTCTGCCGGTCGTCGGGGATGATCCCGAACCGGGTCAGCGTAGGTCCCTGCAGCTGGGTATCCAGCAGACCGTCGACGTTGTTCTCCGCCCACAGATCAAAGAGTTCGTCTGTATAAGGCTTGAGCGAGCGTTCGTTCCATCTTGTATGGTATTTTAATAAATCCTTTGTCAGAGGAAGGACGAATTCATTATTACTCACGATATTTCATAACCAGTATATAAAAAACGATTGCCAACAGCCTCCCTGCCTCCGCTTAGAGAGCAAGGAACTGCATAAATGTTCTGAGGACTATGTCCATTTTTGCGGGATTGAGGAAGCGGTGATCTGCCCCTTCGACACTGACCATGCCGATCCCGTTTTTGAGGGCAAAGGATCGTACGGCTTCATAGGGGACCAGTTCATCCTCTGTTCCCTGGGCGATATACATGCTGTCCGCATAAGGACGGAAATCCCGGATCGTGATATCGCTGTCTCTCAGAGAATCCAGAAATGCTGATGAGAGCATGGTTTTGCGGTCAAATCCGGAGGGGACTTCTCCGCCCTCCGCAAGGATCTGAAGCTCTTTCTGCGTGAGGATCGTCTCTGTCAATACCCGGTACATTACGACGGCGGGGCATCGCAGACAGATCCTGCGGAAAGGATTGATACCGTGGTCGGAGATATATTTCAGCACCAGGTATCCGCCGAAGCTGGTCGCGCTGGCATCAAGGATCTCCGGCCGCAGTGTATTTTGTATATAGTTTAAGACTGTTCCCAGATAGGCGTCACAATCCTCCAGCGAGATCCCTGCATGGGCATCATCTCCGTGTCCGGGCCAGTTGAATATGAGCAGAGCTGTATCGTCATGCTTTTCAAGGATCCTGCCTGCCAGCTTCTGTGCCATGGCATTGTCCCTGTGCCCCGCAAAACCGTGACAGAAGAGTACGATCCGGCGGAAGGCGCGGACAGAGCTGTCAGCGCTTTCATTTCTGCCTGCGGGGATTTCCGCTTTGCCGGCAAAATACATTTTACACCTTATTGAAAAGTCTGCACTATGCAGATCAAAATATTTTTCCATATTCTTTTCTCCGTAAACGCGCAGATTCCGGTTGGGCGGTGGAATGTCATTATACCATGAATCCGCAGAGCGTGATATAATATTTCTCTAAAACTGCATTGGACAAGACACAGGCAGATCCGGCAGAGGGACAAGGCAGGACATTTTCGAAAAAGACGCTGCAGGTCCGGGCGCCGGGCTGACGGTTATGAAATCCCGGAGAGGATCGTAGAGATGGACAAGACAATACGCATGATCGGAATAGATCTGGACGGCACTCTTCTGACAAAACAAAAGGAACTCACCCCCGTAACGAGGAGCGTCCTGGAGGATGTCTTCCGCGCGGGGATTGAAATCGTCCCGGTGACGGGCCGGCCCCTCGCGGGTGTTCCGCGGGAGGTGCTGGAGATCCCCGGGGTCCGGTTTGTGATCACATCCAACGGAGCCAACACCTATGCTCTGGCAGAGGATGTCAGGGGCAGGGGCGACAGGGTCCTGCGCGGTACGATGGACGGAAAAACGCCCGGAACCGTTCTGCGCAAAGCGCATCTTCCACATGAAGTTGTGCGAAGAGTACTGGAGGAGGCGCCCGGTCAGGCGGTGATCCGGGAAATATTTGTCCGGGGCGTCGGCTACCACGATGCGGAAACCCAGCAGATGCTGGAGGACAGGTTCTCCGCTGCACCTCCTATTCTGGCCTACATCAACAGGAGCCGGAAGATCGTCGACGATTTTGAGGCGCTGCTGGAAGATCCGTCCTCCCATGTGGAAAACATTTCCCTGATGTTTCCCTCCCAGGCTTTGAGGAATGCTGCTTTTGAGCGGATCAAAAAGATCCGCGGCAAAGACGGGGGGCGTCTTCTGCATGTTCTGCTTCCCTGGCAAACAGACCTTGAGATCACCCATGTGCAGGCAGACAAATGGAAGTCCCTCGAGGATCTGGGAAGACATCTGGGGATCACCGATGAAGAGATCATGACACTGGGGGACGGAGACAATGACCGTCCCATGCTGCTCGGTGCGGGGCTTTCCGTGGCTATGGGCAATGCGCCCGACTTCGTCAAGGAGACGGCGGACCGGATCACGGGTGACAATGACCACGACGGCGCAGCGGAAGCCATCCGGGAAATTCTGGGCCTCTGAGCATAGGAAAAGGAGTGTGACAGCAGTATGTTTGGCGCGATCATCGGGGATCTGGTCGGATTCCCTTACGAATATAAGCACGAAGACCTGACAGACAAAAGTATCCCCCTCTTCGCCGGCAATCGTTCCGGAGCCGGTTCTGCCGGCGGGGATGCACAGGCGGGAACGGATTTTTCTGACAAAACCGTGCTGACCGCAGCCGTGGAAGCCGGTATTTTACAGTTTGAGCGTAAGATTCCCTCGATCATGGCAGGGACTGCAGAGAAGGCAGATGCGGACCGGAGCGGCGTCCGGCAGCAGCCCGGCCAGGGAAGCGCGGTCAATGTAAGTGTGGGCGGCAAAAGTGCACAGGGCCCGAATATTCCGCAGAACGCCTTCGAGGAGAATTATAAAAAAGAGCTGACGGCAGCTCTTCGCAGCTTCGGCAAGGCCTATCCTCTTGCCGGGTACACAATGGATCTCAGCATCTGGCTCTTCCGTGAAGGCTCCCCGGCAAAAACAGAGGACGCTGGTCCGGCGGCCCGGGTCAGTCCGGTGGCATGGACCTTCCAGGATGATCTGTATATGATGCGTCATATGGCGCGTCTGCAGGCGGAACTGACAAACACCGGCAAAGCGTCGGTCACTGCGGCGGAGGCGGCTGCCTGCGCGGTTTTCCTTGCTATTCACGGCAGCACGAAACCCTACATCGCCGGTTATCTGGAGAGGGAATTCGGCTACAGGATCCCGGATGAACAGGGAATGCGGGAGGAGATCATGCGCGCCGGAGGCGCGAGGATATTGTCCGGCATGGCAGGTGCCTTCGGCGCGGCAAAGACGGAGGGGGACGATGCATCTTCCGCCGGTCCTGACTCCGGTCTGCCGGCCCTGTGTGTGCGCGCAGCCATGACTGCCTTTCTGCACGGCAGGGACTTCGAAGATGTCCTGCGAAGGGCTGTTTCCCTGGGCGGAAACAGCGCCGATATCACTTCCATCGCCGGCAGCATAGCGGAGGCCTTTTTCGGCATTCCTGAGGAACTGAAGAAAGAGGGTCTGCGGCGTCTGCCGGATCATCTGCGCAGGACTGCGGAAGCTTTTGAAGCCCGCGAGGCACAGAAAAAAGCTGCCCGGGAGAGCAGCCCTGCCGCAAGAGAGCGCTGGGAGAACGCACTGACACGTGCTTCTTCGAGGCACCCTGCGGCAGTACAGGGAAACGAACCCATTGAACAGGCGATCGACATCATGCACGCCAGGAAGGATGAACAGTCCCTGATCGCTGCCATTGAGACAGTCCGCCGGCGTATGAACCAGAAGGGAAGAGTCTTTGTCCCCCTGCTGTCTGCAAAGCGCGCAGAGACTGCACAGCCTGCAGGGGCTTCGGATGATCCCGGCACAGGAGCGGCGCCCAATACCATGGTCTACAGTATGCAGACGATCCGCACCAGAGACGGAAAGCTCTGGCAGCCTGCCTATACCAGCAGGGCACAGCTGGACAAGGCCAATGCGGCTCTGGCAAAAGCCCGCGCGGCATCCGGCAGCGCCGCCGGTCCCGACAACAGCACCGGGATGGTCCTGTCCTATGCCATGGATGCACTCTTTGTCCGTTTTCTGCCTGCTGCAGCGGCAGGAGAGCAGGATGCGGAAGGCAAAGAACAGGGTGCGGATGCCGCCGAAGGGAAAGCACCTTCCATGATAAGGGAGACGATTCCGGACGAGATCCAGGGAATCGTCCTGAACCCCTTCGACAAGATCTTTTTCCTTCCCAGAAAGACCATTGAGTCCATTTTTATTATCAACAGAAACGCCTCCGGAGGCCGCAGAGACATTGATCCCGGTCTTTGAACAACCCCAAAAGCCGGTAACAAAAATCCCCTGCGGCAGCAGGGGATTTTCTGATCATTGGTGTCATGCGCCCGCCATCTCCGAAGCAGTCCGGATGGCCAGGTTCATCAGACGGATGAATTCATTTGCGTTTTCATCGCCCATTTTCTCAAGTAAACTAATGTGGTTTTCTTTTGCGCTTTCATAGACGGAATGGATATGTGCAGCCCCCGCCTCTGTGAGGGCCACATTGATCTGTCTGCGGTCCCGTGAGGAGCGGCGGCGCTCAATATATTTCTTCCTGTCCAGGCTGCTGAGAATGTTGGCGATCCGACCGGAAGTGATGCCGAGCTTTGACGCAAGTTCTCCGGCGGAAACAGGATTCTCAAGCTTTGAGAGCCAGAAGAGCGCAGCCTCTTCGCCGCGGGTTGTGTGCTGCTCAAATACATTGGACAGATCCTTGGAATACAGGAAATGGATGTCGCACAGATTCTCTGCCAGTGTCTCGTAGTCTTTGTGGTTTTCCATCTGTTTTTGCGCTCCTTTTGACAAAAAGTATTCATTATATAAAAGTTAGATTTTCCTAACGAGGTTAGGTTACACAAATCACACTCATTTGTCAATGTCTGAAAGGACAGAATTTCAAAACAGACAGCAGACAGGGGCGTTTTATGCCTCCCTGACAGGAATTTTACGCTGGAACGCTCCGGGGACCGGGAGAGGAAGATCCTGATCTGTCAGAAACTGTCCGGCAGCTTTGGCCAGTGTCAGGCAGTAGAGATCCTCCGCCCGCATTTCCTCTTCCAGGAAGGAAAAGGCCTTGGGGGACAGGAGAGAGTCCGACTCGGACAGTTTTGAGAGGAAAGGAATGGAGGAATTGCTGCGGATTGCTGCAAGCAGCGGAGCTGCTGCTCTGCTGAGGGCAAGAGGCCTCATATAGAGGATCAGTCCTGCGGCCTGCAGTGCGGTAAGGCGCTCCTGCCGGATCTGCAGCAGGATATGAAGAAGACTGCGGCTGACCCGGGTACGGGTCAGATTTTTTGTTTTGATGAGATCGCAGAAAGCGGAAAATCCCGGATAGCTGCCCAGCTGTTTCCTGATGCGGATGGCAAGGTCGGGGGAGATGTCCAGGAAAGAGTCAAGCTCCTTTTGCTGCATTTTAAGTGCATACATCAGCTGTTCGGAGAAATCATCCGGGCTGACGGGGAAGACGGGAACCTGCCTGACAGAGGTCTGCGGGATGTCACTTCCGGAAAAAGACTGCCTGCCGCGGTCCAGGAGCAGTCCGCTTCTTCGCTGTGTGGCAGAAGGCACATCGATCCTGTCGATTGCATGCGGACGGATGGAACTGCCCGAAAGAAGGAGTGCCCGGCAGTACTCCAGACCAAGCAGATCATTGGGAGAGGAGGGATAGTGAATATCATCGTCCGCGAACAGTTTTTTGAGTGCCTGCTCGCGGGCAGCGGGAAAAGGCATTCCGTCCTTCAGGGCGGCCTGCAGTTTTGCCCTGTACGTTACAGCAGCATCAGAATAATCATTTTGCTCCGCGATATTCAAAAGACCTGCACAGCGGAGAAGGCGGTCCAGATCGCCGCTCTCGGAACCGAAGCACAGATCGGTGACGACGCCTGTCTTTTCAAAAAGACCGATGCCGCCGCGGGCAAAATATTCTGCGCTTCCGCACGCCGCGTAGAGAGGGATTTCCAGGACGAGGTCCGCCCCTGCATTTAAGATCTGTTCCGCGCGGACATATTTATCAAACACGGCGGGTTCGCCGCGCTGCACAAAATCGCCGCTCATGGCGACGATGATGTAATCCGCCTCTGTGAGCCTGCGCGCTTCGCGCAGTATATAGGCATGACCCTCGTGAAAAGGGTTGCACTCCATGATGATACCTGTAACCTTCATTTTTGTCCTGCTCCTCCGTCAGGCCTGCAGTCTGTGCGCCCGCAGGCGGCATATATGGCTGCAAGTCCTGCGCTCTGCTGTATTTGCATGATGATTAGTACCGTTTTACTTCTTGAATGAATCCTTTTAAATGATATAATAACATAGGGTAATATTTCAAACAGTCTCTTGTTCTTTTTTGCAGAGCAGGAGGCTTTTGGCAGACGTCCCGGTGATTCAGGGAGTCTGAAAATGTTGCAATAAATGCTTATCAACTAGTTTCTATCGAAAGGACAGGAAAAAAATGAACATTCTGGTTATCAACTGCGGCAGTTCTTCTCTGAAATTCCAGGTTATTGATTCTGATACAGAGGCCCTTCTGGCAAAGGGTCTGTGCGAGAGAATCGGCATTGACGGTTCCGTGATCACATACGAGAACAAGGTGAAAAACTCCGGCAAGGAAGTCAATGAGACTCCCATGCCCGACCACAACAAGGCAGTCAGCCTGGTTCTCGAGGCGCTGACAAATGACAAGACCGGCGTTCTGAAGTCCCTCGACGAGATCGGCGCAGTCGGACATCGTATCGTCCATGGCGGCGAGAAATTTACAACCTCTGTCGTGATCAATGACGAAGTCATCGAGGCGATCAAGGAAGTCTCCGACCTGGCTCCTCTGCACAACCCCGCAAACCTGATCGGTGTTGATGCCTGCAAGGCTCTGATGCCCAATACTCCCATGGTCGCTGTATTCGATACCGCTTTCCATCAGACCATGCCCGAGAAGGCTTATATGTATGCTCTTCCGATGGATTATTATAATAAGTACAAAGTACGCCGTTACGGCTTCCACGGCACCAGCCATGCTTTCGTTTCCAAGGAAATGGCAAATGTCGCCGGCAAGCCTTATGACAGCATCAAGACCATCGTCTGCCACCTTGGCAACGGCGCTTCCATCTCCGCTGTCTGCAACGGCAAGTGCGTTGACACCTCCATGGGCCTTACCCCGCTTGAAGGCCTGATCATGGGTACCCGCAGCGGCGACCTTGATCCCGCTATCATCGAGTTCATCGCAGGCAAAGAGAACATGACTGCAGCCGAGGTCGTTTCCGTCCTCAACAAGAAGTCCGGTGTCTTTGCTCTGTCCAACGGCAAGTCCTCCGACTTCCGTGATCTGGAAGAAGGCTATCTCGCAGGCGACAAGTTCTGCCAGCTCGCCATCGACGCATTCTGCTATCGCGTAGCCAAATATGTCGGCGCTTATGCAGCTTCCATGAACGGCGTTGACTACATCGCCTTCACAGCCGGCATCGGCGAGAACAGCGGTTTTGTCCGCGCGAAAGTCATGCAGTACCTTGGCTATCTCGGTGTCAAACTGAACGAAGAGGCTAACAAGGGACGCGGCGAAGTGATCAAGATCTCCACCGACGACAGCGCAGTTCAGGCTTATGTCATCCCCACCAATGAAGAGCTTGCCATCGCCCGTGAGACCGCAGCTCTGTGCTGATCACTCTGCATTTGATCCGCAGACCGATCAATAAATGAATGTCCGGGCCCGGAAACAGCAGCTTTACTGTTTCCGGGCCCTTTGTGTGTTCCGGGGAGAGCGATCCTGATGTAAAACGGCAGATTATCTGGTAAAATAAATGCAGCCGGACGGCAGCGAAAGCCCCTGCCGGCCTCTTTGATTCACTAACGCAGAAAACGAACGTGAAGGAAATACATGCAAGACGGATGGAAAAGAAGCATGGAAAGAAAACGATTGTCTGTCATGCTTATATTCAGCGCAGTGATGGTGCTCTTTATCATTGTTTCAGAGCTTTTCAGCGCCCATAAAACAGAGAATGAGAATCAGGAATACTGGGAGGACCACAGCTTTTTCGAGGATATTGCCGTAGGGGGAAGACTGCAGCAGGGGACATCTGCGTCCGGTCCTTCCCTGGATCAGGCCCGCAGCGGGAAAGAGGAAACCTCCTCGGACACACAGGGAAATTCCCTTACCCGCAGTGAGTGGACAGAAGAAAAGGCGACAAAGGCGCTTCCGGCCAGGCAGGAGACTTTTCTCTGCAGAGCAGAAGATGGGAAATGGATGCTTTATGCCGCCAGTGATTTTGCTGACCGCGCCTATCTTTATTTTGAAAAGTTTCAGGCATTGAAGCTGTTCCGCGGGCAGGAGAGCAGCGCGGCGTCCGATGATACAAAAAGTGAAGGCGGCAGTGCCTTTACCCTGCACAGCGGGGAGATTATCCCGCAGACCTGTATGGAAAGCGGGTCCGTGTGGCATGCGCAGATCCTGGGTAAAAATGAAAAAATCCTGGAGGAAGGGGAGATCGTCATCTACTGTGCAGGCGAGACCCCGACGCTCTACATCAATACGGAGACGGGCAGTCTCGATGCGGTGAACGCAGATCAGTCAGTCCGTGAGAACTGCCGATATCTCGTCTGCCGTCCGGACGGAAGCAGGGACGATTCGGGGAGGTGCGAGATCCACGGAAGGGGCAACAGCAGCTGGAAAGAAGACAAGAAGCAATACAGCCTCAACCTCTCCTCGGACAGGACGATCCTGGGAATGGAGTCTTCCCGGAAGTTTGCCCTGATCGCGAACACTTCGGATCCTTCTTTTCTGCGAAACAAGATCACGTGCGATCTGGCCGCCATGAGCGGTATGCCGTCAACCCCACAGACAGTCTATGTCAATGTTTATTTCAACGGCCTTTATCACGGTCTGTATCTGATGGCGCAGCGTCCCAATGCAAAGGGCGGATCGGTCCGCATTGCCCGGCTGGAGAAAAAGAACCGGGATGCAGCCGGACAGGGAGCTGAAACGGAGGAGAATTCGGGGAAGTCGAAGACAGTCACGATAGTAGATGAAGACGGACTGGAGATCCATGCCTCCCCCCAGGAAAAGATTCCGGAGAATATCAGCGGGGGCTACCTGCTGGAAATGGACGCCCGCTACGAGGAGGAAGACTACTGGTTTTCCACCCGCAGGCATCACTTCGTCGTCAAGTACCCGGAGGAGGTCCCTCTCAGGGAGTGTGAATATATAGCCGGTTATCTGCGGGAGGCGGAAGACGCTCTCTACAGTGATGACGGCATAAACGCCGATACCGGTAAGTCCTGGGACCAATATTTTGACACAGATTCCTGGGCGGCCATGTATCTGATGCAGGACTTTATGGTTCAGTGGGATGTCGAGAGTTTCAGCTTTTTCGTCTATAAGGATGCAGACGATCCCCTTCTGTACTGCGGACCTGTCTGGGATTTTGATCTTTCCATGGGGGCAGCCGGAATCGGAAAGCTCCCCAATGTCATGCGGCAGAGTGTCTGGCTCAGGGACCACAGAGAGGGATGGCTGACAGAACTGGAGAAGTTCCCGGCCTTTTCATATGCTCTGGAGACTTTTGCCGGGGAGCGCTTTTTCCCTCTTCTGGAAGAGTACCTGAGTGAAGACAATGACCTGTCCCGGCCGGGGATGCGGGAGTATATGAAGAGTCTCGGCGCCTGCGTGCAGATGGATTCAGTACGGTGGGGGGAAACCGATCAGTTTGAGGAGGAATCCGCAAAGCTCCTTTCCTGGCTGCAGGAAAGGGCAGATTTCTGGCAAGGATATCGGGAAAACCCGTCAGCCTATTGCAAAGTGACTCTGCGCTACGGATTCAACGACATGGATATCTACCTGCCCCGGGGAGAGGAGATCGGATTTGTTCCGACAGAGGAATACGGGGAGCATCTTTACAGTAGTTTCAGGGAAAAATACGGCACCATTGACGGATGGCACTGCGAGGACGGGAGCCTGCTTACCCCTGAGACTGTGATCAGCCGTGACCAGGTGATGACCCCCATCTCCGGTTCCGAATAGTTTCGGCTGAAATAATTTCGGCTGCGGCCGAAAAAAGCCGGACAGCAGCGAAATCATCCAAAAAAGGAACGGATTATCTTAGGAATCTTAGGAACGGATTATCTGAGGAAGGGATTATCTTCAGAAGAAATGTTGATCTTCATACACAAAAAAAGCAGTCCGGAAGGGCTGCTTTTTTGTGTGCGTAAATCTGCTTATGCTTTAAAGGATCAGCTCATCAGATCCATGACGATGTCCTTTGTGTTGTCCATGTGTTTCATGACACTCAGATAAGTATCTGCTGTCGCGTTCACATCATCAGAAACAATGCTGTCCAGGATCGCCTGATGCTCGGAGACAGCAATAGAGGGCCTTCCTTCCAGCTCAAAGGTCTTCATGGCGATATCGTAGAGCTGGTGATTATGGGATTCGTAGAGATTGATCAGGTCCTTATTTTTGCTGAATTCCACGATCCTCCTGTGAAAAGAGAGATCGTGACTGAGGATTTCCGAAAAGGAGACGTGGTCAGCGATGGCCTTGGCCATATTTTCATTATCCTTGAATAAAGCCTCAATGACAGCGGCAGCTTCCTTTTCCTTCCTCCGCGTGTGAAGTGTGAGTGCACAGAAGCCTTCCACAGCCGTGCGTGACTGATAGGTGTTGATGATGTCCTGCATGGACAGGGTATGAAGACAGAAACCGCGGCTGGGAACGATATCAATATATCGGTCCTGGGAGAGACGGACCAGGGCGTCCTTGAAAGGGGTCCGGGAAATCCCGATTTCCGCCGCCATTTTTGTCTCAGAATAGAATTTGCCGTATTCCAGTTCCCCTTTATTGATCTTGTCTTTCAGGAATTCATATGCTTTCTCCTGAAGAGGCTTGTATTTTGCCATAAAACTCCAATCTGATGCATTCAGACTATTCAAAATGAAAATTATCGTATCAAAGTAATTGTATTTATTCAGTGGAGAGATGTCAACTCTTGCAGTTAAATGCGGAAGAATTGTCAGCATGTGGATAACCGTTCAGATTGTTCCGAAATATTCTGTATGTTGTTAATTAAATAACGAGATTGTAAGTGTTTCACAAATTGCCATTTAAAATTTTGTGAAATCTGCAGGACACTTCTTTCTTGACCGGTATACCGGTATGCAGTAAAATAAAATCATCAAAGCGGTATACCGGTATTCCGAATTTGAAAGGCAGTTTTCCACTGCAGGGGAGCAGCTGCCGGAAGATGCAAAGTACATGACTCGTGACAACAGGAAACGACAGCAGGGAAGAAGGAGTCATGGAAGGATTTCCCGCATAAAGGGAAGAAAGGGGAACGAAATGAAAGCAGGATTTATCGGTCTTGGAATTATGGGCAGACCCATGGCTAAAAACCTTCTGAAGGCAGGTGTGGAAGTTGTCTGCGCAGATCTTAACAAAGAAGCAGTTGCGGACGTCGTTGCAAACGGCGGCAAAGAGGCATCTTACGCGGAAATCGGAGCGGAGTGCCCGGTCATCATCACCATGGTTCCCAACGGCGATATCGTAAAGTCCATTCTTTTCGGTGAAGGCGGCGTCGCTTCCACGATCAAGGAAGGCACTCTTGTCTGCGACATGAGCTCTGTCACACCTGTAGAGTCCCAGTACTGCTACGAGAAACTGAAAGAAAAAGGCGTCGGCTTTGTCGATGCACCTGTTTCCGGCGGAGAGCCCGGCGCAGTTGCAGGAAGCCTTGCCATCATGTGCGGCGGCGACCAGAAGGATTTTGACGCCATGAAGCCCTTCTTCGATATTCTCGGTAATTCCGCTCTTCTGATCGGTCCCAGCGGCAGCGGTTCCACAGCAAAGCTTGCAAACCAGATGATCGTCAACAATACGATCGCAGTCGTCTCCGAAGCATTCGTGTTTGCCGCAAAGGCAGGCGCGGATCCCGAGAAGGTCTATCAGGCCATCCGCGGCGGACTGGCAGGCAGCGCCGTCATGGACGCCAAGATCCCTATGATCATCGACCGCAACTTCAAGCCCGGCGGACCTATCCGCATCAACCACAAGGACATCAAGAACTGCGTCAATTCCGCTCATGCGATTGATGTTCCGATTCCCTACACTGCACAGCTCTACGAGATCCTTCAGACTCTCAAGATCCACGGTCACATGAATGACGACCACGGCGGAATCGTCCAGTACTTCGAGAAACTGGCCGACTGTGAGGTGAAGAGACCCGAATAAATATTGAGAGAGGAGAGAACGATATGTCGATCAGTGCAGATGTTTTGACTTCCTATAAGAAAATTGACGAGGCGGCGGCAGATGCCCTCCTGGCAAAAGAGATCGCTGCCAACAACAAGAAGATCGTCGTTCTGGATGACGACCCCACCGGCGTCCAGACCGTACATGACATTCATGTATACACAAACTGGGATCACGACAGCATCAAGGCCGGATTCGAAGAAGAGAACAACCTCTTCTACGTGATGACCAATTCCCGCGGTTTCACTGCGGAGCAGACCACAAAGGCTCATCACGAAATCGCGGCGGTCGTGGACGAAGTTGCCAAAGAGACCGGCAGAGAGTACATCTTCATCAGCCGCAGCGACTCCACTCTGCGCGGACATTATCCGCTGGAGACAGAGCTTCTGAAGGCCGATTACGAGAAGTACACCGGCAAGCAGATCGACGGCGAGATTATGTGCCCCTTCTTTAAAGAAGGCGGACGTTTCACCATCGGCAATGTCCACT
Source organism: Lachnospiraceae bacterium (assembly GCA_045130475.1). Taxonomy (GTDB): domain Bacteria; phylum Bacillota; class Clostridia; order Lachnospirales; family Lachnospiraceae; genus CAG-791. The sequence continues at coordinate 37,057 of JBGUPU010000063.1, read as the reverse complement.
ATGTAAAATACGGCGATGAGCTGGTCAATGCCTGTGAGACAGAGTTCGCAAAGGACAAGACCTTCGGATACAAGGCGGCTTCCATGCCCGCTTATGTGGAAGAGAAGACCGGCGGCGCCTACAAGGCAGAGAATGTCACCTGCATCTCTCTGGAAGATATCCATGACATGGCCTACGACAAGATCGAGGCTCAGCTTATGGCAGTCAAGGACTTCAACAAGATCGTTGTCAACGCAGTCGATTACGCTGACCTCAAGGTCTTCTGCGTAGCTCTCTACCGCGCAATGGCCAAGGGCAAGGTATTCATGTTCCGTACCGCAGCCGCGATCGTCAAGGTCATGGGCGGCGTCTCGGATCAGCCTCTGCTCACCAGAGCACAGATGGTGGTCAAGGAGACAGACAACGGCGGCATCATTGTCGTCGGTTCCCACACCAACAAGACGACAGCCCAGGTCGAGGAGCTCAAGAAGCTCACCGACATCGAGTTCATTGAGCTCGACGCCACCCTGGTCCGCGATGAGGAGGCTTTCGAGAACGAAGTCAGGCGCTGCCTGGCAAAGGAAGAGGAGTGCATCCGTTCCGGAAAGACCGTCTGCTGCTACACGACCAGAGCTCTGATCACAGCGGATACAGGCGACAAGGAAGATGAGCTTCGTCTTTCCGTCCGCATCTCCGACGCAGTGCAGTCTCTGGTAGGAAGACTGACCGTCACACCCGCTTTCGTCATCGCCAAGGGCGGTATCACTTCCAGTGATGTCGGCACAAAGGCTCTGGCAGTCAAGCGCGCCAATGTCCTCGGACAGATCCGTCCCGGTATTCCTGTATGGCAGACCGGCGAGGAGAGCAAGTTCCCGCAGACCCCTTACGTCATTTTCCCCGGCAACGTCGGCGAAAATACGACACTGCGCGAAGCGGTCGAGGTCCTCACAGCCAAGTAATGAATCTATGTATTTCATAAAGGGACTTGAAAACTATTTACAGAAAGGGAGTACAAAATGATTAACGGATTAAGCGGACAGAGAATGCTGCTCGCCCTTGCGATCGGCATTATCCTTCTGATCATCATGGTTCTGAAAACAAAGATCCAGGCCTTCCTGGCTCTGATCACCACAACGGTCCTGGTCGGTGTCATCGGCGGCATGCCGCTCCTGAACATCACACTGGAAGACGGAAAGACTTTCGGCATTATCAATTCGATCACCTCGGGCTTCGGCGGCACGCTGGGAAGCATCGGTATCATCATCGGCTTCGGTGTCATGATGGGACAGATCTTCGAAGTCACCGGCGCTGCCAAGCGAATGGCCTACACCTTCCTCAAGCTGTTCGGCAAGGGACGTGAAGAAGAAGCCCTGGCATTCACAGGTTTCCTGGTATCCATCCCGATCTTCTGTGATTCCGGTTTCGTCGTCCTTGCACCTATCGCAAAGGCTCTTTCCAAGGCAACCAAGAAGTCTGTCATCGCTCTGGGCGTTTCCCTGGCAGCAGGCCTCGTCATCACCCACTCCCTGGTTCCGCCCACACCCGGCCCCCTGGGCGTCTGCGGTATCTTCGGAATCGATGTCGGTTTCTTCATCCTTCTCGCGATCGTTCTGGCACTGCCCATGGCCATCGCCTGCATCCTCTATGCACGCCTTGTCCTTGCCAAGAAGTATTACTGGCTTCTGGATGACAACGACGAGCCTCACGCTGCTCCTTATCAGAAACCCGATTATGACGGCGCTTTCAGCATGGATATGACCGGTGTTCCCGGAACTCTCGAGTCCTTCATGCCCCTGCTCCTGCCCATCCTCCTGATCCTCATCAACACTGTTGCATCCGCACTCGGCATGAAGACCGGTATCATGGGTGTCCTGATCTTCCTCGGCCAGCCCATCATCGCAGTCGGCCTCGGTCTGATCGTAGCTATTTTCACACTGGGCAATCGCCTTGACCGCTCCACCGCTCTGGCAGAGATGGAAAAAGGAATGATGTCCGCAGGTATCATCATGCTGGTAACAGGCGGCGGCGGTGCCCTCGGTCAGATCATCAAGGATTCCGGCCTCGGCAACTTCATGGCAGAAGGTCTTTCCCACACTGCCATCCCGATCATCATCCTTCCTCTGGTCATCTCCACTGCAATGCGTTTCATCCAGGGTTCCGGTACTGTTGCTATGACAACGGCTGCCTCCATCTCCGCGCCTATCCTGATCGCGGCAGGTGTCAACCCCACACTCGGCGCAATTGCATGCTGCGTCGGCTCCCTCTTCTTCGGTTACTTCAATGATTCCTATTTCTGGGTCGTCAACCGTACACTGGGCGTCAGCGAAGCAAAGGATCAGCTGCAGATCTGGTCCATCACTTCCACCATCGCGTGGGCAGTCGGTGTTGTCGAGATCCTCGTCCTGAGTATCTTCATGCACTGATCACGGTTTTGTACTCCGTGTTCTGCAGACTCCAAGGGTATAGACTAATTAACAAAAAGAACACGTGATTACAAAATACAGGCGCACAGCCCTATTATAGGATCGATCCCATGCCCGGCGGCTTTTTACGGGCATGGGATATTTCGTTACAGTACAGACCCACCTGAAATTCGAGGTGTTTTGCGCGGCTTTTTCGCGCAAAACCCGAGTTGTACGGCGCGCGGCGGCGCATATGCACAGACAGCGCAAGGCGATGTTGGAATCGCCGCGCACAGCGTTACATGTCCACGCCCTTCGAGGGGGGCGTGGACAGTAACGATATTTCAGAATACGGGCCTGTGCGCCTGATATAATGTTTTTGAACATTAAGATCATAATCATAAAAGAGGAGGCAATATGGCTGCATGTATAGTAGTGGCAGATGATCTGACAGGCGCCAATGCGACCGGTGTGCTTCTGACAAAAATGCAGTATCGGGCAGCGACGATCATGTCTCTGGACAATAATGATCCGGAAGAGATGCAGGAGTGCGACTGCCTGCTGTACCCTACCGACAGCCGCGGCGTAGACGCGGGAACGGCATACAGGAGAGTATTTGAGGCAACACAGTCTCTGAAAAATGACAATGTTCTTGTTTACAGCAAGAGGATCGACTCCACGCTCAGAGGAAATCTGGGAAGCGAGACAGACGCCATGCTGGATTGTCTGGGAGAGGAATATATCGCAGTGGCAGCTCCCTGTTTTCCTTCTTCCGGGCGGATCGTCATCGGCAATTATATGCTGGTGAACGGAACTCCCCTCCACAGGACCAATATAGCCCTGGATCCCAAATGCCCGGTCAGGATCTCCGAGGTTGACAGACTGTTCCGGGAGCAGAGCAAATATCAGGTGACCGCCATTCGTATGGGCGAGATGATGGACGGCGTTCACGCGCTGGCCGAAAGGATCCGCTCCTGCCGTCAGGCGGGCAGTCGCATCATCACCTTTGACTGCGTCTCCCAGGAGGATCTGGACCTCATCGCGGATGCCTGCATCGAGAGCGGGGAGAAGATCATTGCCGTGGATCCCGGCGTTTTCACAGCGTCTCTGGCAAGAAAGATCATCAAGCCCAGAATGGACCGAAGGCAGAACCATATCCTGGTCGTTGTGGGGAGTGTAAACTCCAGTACCACAGCGCAGCTGGAGGAATTCTGGCTGACCCAGGAAGCCAACAATGTGATGGTAAAGACCCGGGAACTTCTCGAAGGAGAGGAGAGAAGAGAGAAGGAGATCAGCCGTGTTGTCGGCGAAATCCTGAAAGAGGCGGAGAAATTTACAACTTCCTCTGTCGTCGGAGACGGCATTTATCCTGAAAACAGGATCGATTTCCGGCCCTACATGGAGAGATATGACTGCTCCATGGAAGAAGTGACGGATATGATCAATGATTCGCTGGCGGAGATCACGGTGCGCCTTCTGCGGGAACAGCCCCGTTTCCAGGGTCTGTATGCCTGCGGCGGTGATGTGACACAGGCTCTCTGCAGGCACTTCGGTGCGGCGGGACTTGATCTCAAGGACGAGGTCCTGCCCCTGGCTGCCTACGGTCAGTTCAGCGGCGGAGAGTTTGACGGTCTGGATTTCATCACCAAGGGCGGAAGCCAGGGCGATAAGACCGCTCTCAATGTCTGCGTCAATTATCTGAAGGAGAAACTGTTTATCTGATCTGCAGCGGTCGGGAACCGGCATTTCTTCCTGCTATACCGTCTGCGGTGAAAATGCGGGAGCAAATATTTCTACTTTGCTGAACCGGTTCCTGTGCCCGCATGGTACAATAATAATTGGCGAGTCTTGAATTTTCATAAACATCGGAGGAATCTAAAATGGCAGAAAAAAAACCTATGATTGCAGTACCGATTGGTGATCCCGCAGGTGTAGGCCCCGAGATCGTGGCAAAGGCATGCGCACTGGAAAAAGTCAACGATGCAGCAGATGTCATCGTGATCGGAGACCGTCAGGTCATGGAAAAAGCGATCAGCATCGTCGGCGCTGACCTCAGGATCAATGTCGTGGAAAAACCCGCGGACGGCGACTATCGTCCCGGCATCTTGAATCTGATCGATCTCGACAACATCGACCAGTCTCAGTTCTCCTATGGCGTTGTCCAGGCAATGTGCGGCAAGGCGGCTTTTGCCTACATCAAGAATAGCATCGAGCTTGCCATGAACGGCGAGGCGGATGCAGTCGCTACAACACCGATCAACAAGGAAGCTCTGCATGCCGCGGAAGTTCCTTTCATCGGCCACACCGAGATCTTCGGTGCACTGACCAATACACCTGATCCCCTGACCATGTTCGAGACAAACGGTCTGCGCGTCTTTTTCCTGACCCGTCACAAATCCCTTCGGGATATGCTGGACGATATCACGAAAGACAACATCAAGGCCTGTGTCAAGGAGAGCCTTGCAGCCCTCAGGCGCCTAGGTGTCACAGAGGGAACCATGGCCGTTGCAGGTCTGAACCCTCACTGCGGCGAGCACGGTCTTTTCGGCTGGGAGGAAGTCAATGAGATCACCCCTGCCGTGGAAGAGCTCAAGGCAGAAGGCTATCCCGTGACAGGCCCCATCGGCGCGGACTCTGTCTTCCATCAGGCAGCCCTGGGCCGCTACAACAGCGTCCTGTCCCTGTATCATGACCAAGGCCACATCGCGACCAAGACCCTCGACTTCGACCGCACCATCTCCATCACCAACGGCATGCCCATTCTCCGCACTTCCGTGGACCACGGCACAGCCTTTGATATTGCCGGCAAGGGCATCGTCAGCGAGATCAGCATGGCGGAGGCCATTCTCCTCGCCGCCAAATATGCACCTTTTTTCGTAAAAGCATAAGCTGCTGAATTTGAAACCGGCATGCAATACTGTCGGTTCTGAACGGCATATTGACGCCTTCGAGGAGAAAAAGTCACAGTTCGTGCCCAACCGGTACAGTCTGTGACAGAAACTCAAGAATTGTGAAGTTTGTAAAGAATTTCCTGTTGACAAATCGACGCGGCGTCCATATAATAGGCTTCGTGTGATTCTTTGAAAGAAGGAGGTGTTAATCATGTCGATCTGCCCTAAAAATAAATCTTCGAAAAGCCACAGAGATAAAAGGAGAGCTAACTGGAAAATGACCGCTCCTACTCTGGTTAAGTGCAGCAAGTGCGGTGCCCTTATGGTCCCCCACAGAGTTTGTGCAAAGTGCGGCTCCTACAACAAGAAGGAGATCATCCAGGTCGAGGACTGATCATGCATCCCGGCGGCTCGGCCGCATAGACAGATGACAACTGGTTCAGACCGGACTATCAAACAGATTTATGGCAGGCCTCCCGTTGCTGAAAGGCAGCGGGAGGCTTTCTCTATGCGCAGCAATGAGCCATGCACATAATTACGGAAAAAAGCGCGTCGAGCCCGTCTGTAAATCTGCGCCGCAAGGGTCTACTTGCAATATGGGAACCGTGATAGTATATTAAAGATTAGAAAACACTTGCTTTTTATGAGAGAAAGACCTTGCAAAGCATGCTGCTCCTGCGGGCAGCATGAAGGGAAAGGATAAAGATGAGCAAAAAATATGTCAGAGTAGCTGTTGATGCGATGGGCGGAGATCTGGCACCGGCGGAACCGGTCAAGGCTGCCGTTGAGGCGCTGGAGAAGAGAAAGAGCCTTCATGTGACACTGGTGGGACAGGAAGAGGTCATCCGCACAGAGCTTGCAAAATATAAATATCCCGAGGACAGGCTGGAGATCCTGGATGCGCGGGAGGTCATCGAGATGGCGGAGCCGCCGGTCAACGCGATCCGCACAAAAAAGGATTCCTCCATCGTCAGAGGTCTCAAGCTGGTCAAAGAGGGAACCTGTGATGCCTTTGTGACAGCCGGCAGCACCGGAGCAGCGCTTGCGGGCGGACAGCTTCTGGTCGGCAGGATCCGCGGTATCGAGCGCCCGCCTCTTGCCCCGCTCATGCCTACGGCAAAGGGGCCGGTCCTTTTGGTAGACTGCGGCGCCAACATGGATGCCCGCGCCTCCCAGCTGGTCCAGTTCGCACAGATGGGTTCTATTTACATGAAGAATATGACCGGCGTTGAGAATCCCCGTGTCGCGCTCGTCAATGTCGGCGCGGAGGAGGAGAAGGGCAATGCCCTGGTCAAAGAGGTATACCCGCTGCTGAAGGAATGCGAAGGGATCAATTTTATCGGCAATATCGAAGCCAGGGACATTCCTGCCGGTGCGGCGGACGTTGTGGTCTGTGATGCATTTGTGGGAAATGTCATCCTCAAGCTCTATGAGGGACTTGCGTCCACCCTGATCCACAAGATCAAGGATGCTCTGATGTCTTCCCTGCGCTCCAAGCTGGGCGCGCTGATGATCAAACCTGCTCTCAAGGGTATGCTCAAAGAATTTGACATTTCCTCTTACGGCGGAGCACCCATGCTGGGCCTCCGCGGCCTCGTGGTCAAGACCCACGGAAATTCAGAGGCTGTCGAGATCAGAAATGCCATCGAGCAGTGTATTTTATTCAAGAAAAAAGATATCAACGGACAGTTTATTGAGCAGATGGGACTGAAAAAGCCCGAAAAGCCGGCTGAATAAAAAACGTTTTCTGCCGGTTTGGGCATAAGACGGACAGATCACATTTCATCATTTGTCTGAAACAGGAGGAGAACAGAAATGGATATGGAATTCAAGAAATTATGTTCAATCATTGTTGATGTACTTGGTGTGGATGAGAGTGAGATCACTGTAGACACCACATTTATAGACGATCTCGGAGCGGACTCCCTGGATGTCGCGCAGATCATCATGGGAATCGAGGAGGAGTTCGATGTCACCGTGGACTCCGATATCGCTTCCAAGGTCACAACTGTCGGACAGGCTCTGGAACTGATCAAAAACGCGATTGACGATTGACAGGGTTATTGCGGTCACCGCAGACCGCTGTGAAAGGACACCATGATACAGGCACCACTGGAAGTGCTGGAGGAGCGGATCGGGTACAGGTTCAAAGACCGGTATCTGCTTGAGTGTGCTCTTACACACACTTCTTTTGCAAATGAACAGAAAGTACAGACATTGAAGGACTATGAGAGGATTGAATTTCTGGGAGACGCCGTCCTGGAGATGATCTCGAGCGAATTCCTTTACCGGACTTATCCCGGAAAAAAGGAGGGGGAGCTGACAAAGCTTCGCGCGTCCCTGGTCTGTGAGCCTGCGCTGGCCTATTGCGCCAGGGATATTTCCCTGGGATCCTTTATCCGTCTGGGCAGAGGCGAAGAGGCAAGCGGGGGAAGGGAGAAGGATTCGATCACTTCCGATGTCATGGAGGCACTGATCGGTGCCATGTATCTGGACAGCGGCGGGATAGAGGTGCCGCGGCAGTTTATCATGACATTTATTCTTTCAGACCTGGAGGACAAGCAGCTTTTTTATGATGCCAAGTCCATTTTGCAGGAACGGGCCCAGAGGGATGGCCACGATGTGCGGTATGAGATTCTCGAAGAGAGCGGTCCCGGGCATCAGAAGCGTTTCCGTGTAGCCGCTATTGTCGGCGGCAGGCGCTGCGGCGCGGGAGAAGGACGTTCCAAGAAGGCGGCGGAGCAGCAGGCAGCTTACGCGGCCCTGGGAGGCTCAAGGACCAGAAAACAGGGAACAGCTGAAAGTTCAGAAGAAGAGTAACGGATTTGTATTTAAAAAGTATTGAGATTCAGGGCTTTAAGTCCTTTGCTAACAAGATTAAATTTGAATTCCACAACGGCATCACCGGAATCGTGGGACCTAACGGCAGCGGAAAGAGCAATGTCGCGGATGCGGTCCGGTGGGTGCTTGGTGAGCAGAGAGTCAAGCAGCTGCGCGGGTCTTCTATGCAGGATGTCATCTTCGCGGGGACACAGGCGCGCCGGCCGCTTGGCTTTGCTTATGTTGCCATCACGCTGGATAATTCCGACGGCGCGCTTCCGATCGATTACCGCGAGGTGACGGTAGCCCGCCGGATCTATCGGAGCGGCGAGAGCGAATACCTGCTCAACGGGACGGTATGCCGTCTGCGCGATGTCAACGAACTCTTTTATGACACCGGGATCGGCAAGGAAGGCTACTCCATCATCGGACAGGGCCAGATTGACAGGATCCTCTCGGACAAACCCCAGGACCGCCGGGCCCTTTTTGATGAGGCGGCCGGCATTGTCAAGTACAAGCACAGAAAAGAGCAGACCCTGAAGCGTCTGGAGAGCGAGCGGGACAATCTCACCCGTCTGACGGACATAGTGGGCGAGCTGGAAAAACAGATCCCATCCCTGGAGAGACAGCAGGAGAAAGCCAGGGAGTATCTCAAGCGCCGGGATGCTTTAAAACGTCTGGATATCAATGCCTTCCTGATAGAAAATGAGAAAAGCACCCGCCAGCTGGAGGAACTGACCTCCCGGGAGACCATCGCGGCATCTGATCTGGAGGATGCCAGGGGCCGGAGCGAGGCACTCCGCCAGCGCATGGAAGAGCTCCAGGAGAGCAGGCGGGAGCTGGAGAAGAGGATGGAATCGGTCCGCGGCAGGATCACGGATGCCAGCATAGTGCACGGGCGGATCGAGGGCGATATCAAAGTTCTCGAGGAACAGATCCGCGGCGCAAAGCAGCGCACGCACAGGCAGACGGAACAGGAGAAGATCCTCAAGGGTGATATTGCCGACAAGACAGCCCAGGAAGCAGCCCTGTCCAGAGAGATCCATGCTGCGCAGGAAGAATTCAATTCCCTGCAGGCTGGCTTTGCCGAGGCAAAGGAAGCGGCGGAAAAATCTTCCCGGGACGTGGAGCGTCTGCGGGAGGAACTGGAAGAGAAACGCGCGGGGATCCTCCAGGAGATGGAGCGCCGTGCGACGATCAAATCAAGACTTGCCAGTCTTCAGACTCTGCAGTCCCAGGAGAACGCGCGCCGGGAGGAAGTCGAGAAGGAGCTCTCTCTTGTCAGCGGGGAGCAGACCCAGGCGGATGATGCCATCATCTCTCTCAAGCAGGAATTCAGAGATGTGGGTGCAGAGATCCGCTCGCTCCAGGACGGGCAGAAGGATATAGAAGCACAGATTGCTGCCCACAAGACCTCCCTGGGAGACGCGGACGCTCTTTTGCAGCGCGCCCAGTTTTCCTGGCATCAGGAGAAATCAAAGCTTGACGCGATCATGAACCTGGCGGAGCGCTACGAGGGCTTCGGCGGCAGTGTAAAGCGCGTCATGCAGGAGAGAACCCGTGAACAGGGGATCATCGGCACTGTTGCGGATCTGATTTCCACAGAAAAAAAATACGAGACGGCGATCGAAGTCGCTCTCGGAGGCAGTATCCAGAATATCGTCACGAAGGATGAAGATACGGCGCGCCGTATGATCGAGATCCTGAAGCGTGAAAAGGCGGGCAGGGCGACCTTCCTGCCTCTTTCGGGTATCCGGAATGCCAGGAGCCTGGCAGGCCACAAAGTGCTGGGCGAGGCGGGGGTGATCGGTACTGCCGATTCTCTGGTGAGACCGGCGGCAGGATGCGGCGACGTGTCTGTTTCCCTCCTGGGAAGGACTGTGATCGTGGATACATTTGACCATGCAGTCGCTGCTTCGCGGCGCTCCGGACAAGGTGTCCGCATGGTGACCCTGGAGGGAGAGCTGTTCGCGCCCGGCGGCGCCATCAGCGGAGGTACCTACCGCAATGCCAGCAGTCTGCTCGGAAGACGGCGGGAAATTGAGGAGCTGACCGCAAGTACCAGGCGATTCAAAGAGGAGATGGAAAAGCAGGAAAAGGCGATCGAGGATACGAAAGAGAGCCGCAATGTCCTGCGAAGAAAACTCGATGAAAACAAGCGCGTTCTGCAGGAACATTTCATCCGTCAGAATACGCTGCGCGTCCGTATCCAGCAGGAGGAGGAAAAGCTCCGCGAGACTACAGGCAGCGTGGAATCGCTGCGTCAGGAACTTCGTGCCCTGACAGAGCGTGCGCAGCAGACTGCCGCGCAGCAGGAGGCAGCGGCACAGGATCTTGTCGTCAGTGAGAAAAAAGAAGAGCTTTATTCCTCGGCAGCAGCAGATCTGCAGGAAAAACTGGCCGGAAGACAGGAGGACGAGGAGCGAGACAGCGCTGCTCTTTCCGCCCTGGAGCTTGAGCGCAGCCGCACAGAGCAGTCACTCCGCTTCCAGCAGCAGAATGCGGACCGGATCAGGCACGAGCTGGAGGGACTGCAGACACAGCTGGCGCAGCTCACCGAGAGCGCGGAGAACGACCGCAGAGAGATCACGGAAAAAACAGAGAAGATCCGGAGCCTCACCCGGGAGGCGGCCGATTCCGACCACATCAAGATCGAAGAGGAAGAAGAGCTGCAGATCCTGCGCCAGCAAAATGATGATCTGCAGAATCAGCAGGATGAAGTGACCCGGGACAGAGAGAACACGGCGGAAGTGATTTCCGGCCTGGATAAGGAAGTGTTCCGCCTGACCTCCAGACGTGAGCGGCTGGAGGAGACGATCGAACAGAAAGCCTCCTTTATGTGGGAGGAATACGAAGTGACGATCGCGGACGCTGCAGCACAGCGCGATGAAACACTGAATGATCTGGCTGCAATGAAGAAGGAGATCTCCTCTCTCCGCGGAGAGATCAAGGCTCTCGGCCATGTAAATGTCGGCGCCATTGAGGAATACAAGGAACTCATGGAACGATATACCTTCCTCAAGGGACAGGTCGACGACCTCACCGAAGCCGCGGCATCCCTGGAGAAGATCGTGACGGAGCTCGATGAAGCCATGCGCAAACAGTTCAGGGAACAGTTTGCGGACATCCAGAAGGCATACGATGCAGTGTTCAGGGAGCTGTTCGGCGGCGGAGGCGGAAAACTGGAGCTCATGGAGGACGTGGATATCCTCGAGGCGGGCGTCCGGGTCATCGCGCAGCCCCCGGGTAAGAAACTGCAGAATATGATGCAGCTCTCCGGCGGAGAAAAAGCGCTGACAGCAATCGCCCTTTTGTTTGCCATCCAGAGTCTCAAACCTTCCCCCTTCTGCCTTCTTGACGAGATCGAGGCGGCGCTCGACGAGAGCAATGTAGGCCGCTTTGCTCAGTATCTGCACAAACTGACTGAGAGGACCCAGTTTATCGTGATCACGCACAGACGGGGCACCATGGAACAGGCGGACAGGCTCTATGGAATCACTATGCAGGAGAAGGGCGTATCCGCCATGGTAAGTGTGGATCTGATCAGCGATGATGATATTTCGTAGACAAGATGATATTTCATTTTATATATAATAGAAACAGGAGGAAGAATGGGATTTTTTGATAAACTCAAGGAAGGCCTGAAAAAAACAAGGGACAACTTTACAGACGGCATGGACCAGATCTTCAATTCCTATGAGAAGGTCACCGAGGATTTCTATGACGAACTGGAAGAGACTATGATCATGGGCGACATCGGTGTAAAGACCACCGAGGATCTTCTGGATCATCTGCGCGAGGAAGTGCGCGCGGAGCGCATCCGTTACGCCGCCGACTGCAGGCAGGAGCTGATCATGGGCATCCGCGACAGGATGAAGCAGCCCAAAGATGCCTATGATTTTGAGAAAGGCCCCGCAGTCGTCCTGGTGATCGGTGTCAACGGAGTGGGCAAGACAACTTCCATCGGAAAGCTTGCCGCCAATTATAAGAGCCAGGGAAAGAGAGTCCTGATCGCTTCCGCAGATACCTTCCGCGCTGCTGCCAACGAGCAGCTCACTGAGTGGGCGCGCCGCGCCGGGGTCGATATCATCGGCGGCAAAGAGGGCTCGGATCCGGCCAGCGTCGTATATGATGCTGTGCAGGCCGCCAAAGCCCGCAAGATCGATATTCTCCTTTGCGACACGGCCGGCCGTCTTCATAATAAGAAGAATCTCATGAATGAGCTCTCCAAGATCGACCGCATCATCACTCGTGAGTTTCCCGGCTGTTACCGTGAAAACTGGGTCGTTCTTGACGCGGCGACCGGCCAGAACGCTGTCTCCCAGGCCAGGGAGTTTGCCTCTGTGACCAACCTCACCGGAATCATTCTGACCAAGATGGACGGCACAGCCAAGGGCGGTATCGCGATCGCGGTCCAGTCCGAAGTCGGTGTGCCTGTGAAATTTATCGGTGTGGGAGAGAAGATCGAGGATCTGCAGCGGTTCAATCCGGATGAATATGTAGATGCCCTGTTCTACAGGGATTAAGCCGTTCAGGCCTCACCGGGACCGGACCGCATACCGGCTGAATAAAAATACCTGAGAAAATTTACTATAATAAACGCAATTAGAAAGAAGTACAGAATGGGACAGAAAGATACGGAACACGGAAAGCACGAAGAGCACGAAGGGCAGCAGAATCAGTTCCTGACCTTAAAGAAATTTGAGGAGGCCTGTGAAGCAGTCAGCCGTGTGACCCTGGACACAGAGCTTATTTATTCAGATTATTTCAGCGAGCATACAGGCGGGAAGGTCTATCTGAAGCCGGAGAATATGCAGCGCACAGGCGCCTATAAGGTTCGCGGTGCGTATTACAAGATCAGCACTCTGACACCGGAAGAGCGGGAGCGAGGCCTGATCACGGCATCTGCAGGCAATCATGCACAGGGAGTTGCTTACGCGGCGCGGGAATGCGGCGCCAGGGCAGTCATCGTCATGCCTACGACGACCCCTCTGATCAAGGTGAACAGGACCAAGGCCCTGGGCGCCGAGGTGGTTCTGTACGGTGATGTTTATGATGATGCCGCGGGCTATGCCGCAAAGCTGGCTGAGGAGAATGGATACACTTTTATCCATCCCTTTGATGATCCCGATGTCGCGACCGGACAGGGAACTATCGCCATGGAGATCATCAAGGACCTGCCCCTGGTGGATATCATCCTGGTCCCTGTAGGAGGCGGCGGTCTGGCGACGGGTGTGTCCTGCCTTGCCAAGTATCTTAAGCCCAATGTAAAGGTCATCGGCGTGGAGCCCGAGGGGGCGGCCTGCCTGAAAGCTTCTTTTGAGGCGGGCAGAGTAGTGACACTGCCCACGGTCAACACGATTGCGGACGGCACGGCAGTCAAAACACCGGGCAGCAGGATCTTCCCTTACCTGCAGAAAAATCTGGATGAAATCGTCACAATTCCGGATCAGGAGCTGGTCACGGCCTTCCTGGACATGGTCGAAAACCACAAGATGGTCGTTGAAAATTCCGGTCTTCTGACAGTGGCGGCCCTTCGTCATGTCGACTGCAGGGACAAAAAAGTTGTCAGCGTCCTCAGCGGCGGCAACATGGATGTCATCACTATGTCTTCCGTCGTGCAGCAGGGCCTGATCCTGAGGGACCGTATCTTTACGGTCTCTGTGCTGCTTCCCGACAAGCCCGGCATGCTGCACAGCGTTTCCGGTCTGATCGCGGAGGCAAACGGCAATGTCATCAAGCTCGAGCACAACCAGTTCGTCAGCATCAACCGGAATGCGGCTGTGGAACTCCGCATCACTCTGGAAGCCTTCGGTACAGAGCATAAGAAAGAAATTATCTCCATTCTGGAGAAAAACGGCTTCAAGCCGCGTCTTGTCAAGACGAGAAGCTGAAAACGTTTTTCGCTTAACAGGTAAAAAAGATGAGTCAGATGAATAAAAATCAGGAGTCTGCGGAGAATCCGAACAGGAAGCGTTCGCTCTACCTGGCCAATATCATTTTCCTGAGCGGCCTGACCATTGTCTCGCTGCTGTTTGCGCTGATTGTCTTTTTCAGACTGCGCACCTACGGCACAGATGGAATCCGCCGCTTATATACCAAAAGGCAGATTGAGCTGCTTGAGGAAAATGCCGCCGAGAATGCGCGCAACGATCTTCTGCTGGAAATCCAGTCCTCTCTTGCATCCGGCAGGAGCACCACACAGATGCTGCGGGAAATTTTCGACGACAGTATTGTCGTGGTCAGCGGCGGAAAGTATTATTTTTATCCTCTCGCCGATGAGGTGGAGAAAAACCCCTTTACGCCGGGAACGCTGAGCCAGGACGAGGGCATGGTCGTCTTCTCAGGAGATCTGCCGTCCGTGCAGATCAGCCGGGGGATCCTTCTGTCGGACAACAACGGCAGGATCGACTGGGAACGTCTGGCGGGCAGCGGGATCGAGGAGGCCGCTGTCACAGCAGGAATTCTTCAGGGAAACCGTTTTGTCCGGGATCAGCAGTTCGAAAGAAACTGTGAGAAGGCCGTCGCGAAAGGAAAACGCATCAGCTTCTGTCTGGAAGTGGAGGAGCCCGCCGGGAAAGAGGCTGTAGTGGAGGCCTTTAATGCTGTCAGGGAGATGACGGATCTGTATGGAGTCCTGGAGCTCCCCGCCGGGGAGGCGGGAAAAGGATCCGGCCGGTCTGCCATTACGGCTCCGGCTGATGAGACGGGCTCCGGGAGTACGGAGGATGCCTCTGCACAGACCCTGAAACAGGAGGGCGCGATCGATCCGGCTCTTATCCTCAGGATCCGCACACAGGAGGAACTCTCCGATGACGGAGAAGACAAGGCGGAATGGACCAAAAGCATAAAAGCGCTCTGCAGAATGGCGCAGGAATATGGACTGAGTCCTGTGATCGGTGCAGGTCTGTATTCCAGCGCGGCGCAGATCGATCTGGAATCTCTTTCGGACTATGACAGGTGGCTGATCGACCACGAGGAGTCTCCCAGCTCTCCTTACAGTTTTTCCTTCTGGGAATACAGCGCGGAAGGCAATATGGAGGGCGTTCCCGGAAAATCAATCCTGTACGCGCGCGTTATCATCCCCGACCCGGAAGATGATTCCCAGTAAATGAGCTACAGTATATTTGGCTGTTAACAGCTGATCGGTTCATGCCTGATTCAGTTCATACGCAGCCCGTTAATACTCAACTAAAGAAGATTTACTTACCGGAACACGTTTTGCGGCAGGGGCAGAAGATGCTGACAGCGCAGGTTTATCTGGCTGAGAGCAGAGTATGCCGGCTGCAGGACGTGTTTTTGGCGAAAGGGACAGGGATTTGCCGGCAGCACAGGAGAAAAACTTTTAAATAGTCAAGAATTTTTGCTTGACAACCACTTGTTACATGGTTAAAATAGCACAGGTATGGAAAAAATCGTAGAGCAGGGGCTGCTGTATGACTTTTACGGGCAGCTTCTTACAGCACATCAGCAGAAAATCTATGAACAGGCGGTTTACGAGAATCTCTCCTACAATGAGATAGCCGAGCAGGAAGGGATCAGCCGCCAGGCGGTGCACGATCTCATCCGCAGAACGACGGCACTCATGCACAGATATGAGAACAAGCTGGGCATGATCCGGCGGTTCAGGAATCTGAGCGAAGCCGCCGATGATCTCGCAGCAGCAGCGGATACTGCAGAAAGCCGTGAAGAACTGGCCGACTGCGCCCGCGTCATTGCAGACAGGATCAGAAAGGATCTCAGTTAATGGCATTTGAGAATCTGACCGATAAATTGAATGAGGTGTTCCGGAATCTCAGCGGCAAGGGACGTCTGACCGAGAGCGATGTAAAGACCGCCATGCGGGAAGTCAAGATGGCGCTTCTTGAGGCAGATGTCAATTTCAAGGTCGTCAAAAAGTTTGTCTCCTCCGTTCAGGAGAGGGCGATTGGCGCCGATGTCATGAACGGTCTGAATCCCGGACAGATGGTCATCAAGATCGTCAATGAGGAGATGACCGAGCTGATGGGCTCCGAGACGACCGAGATCCAGCTGCAGCCCGGCAGGGAAGCCACCGTCATCATGATGGCTGGTCTGCAGGGTGCAGGTAAGACGACGACCGCTGCCAAGCTGGCGGGCAAGTTCAAATCCAAGGGCCGCAAGCCTTTGCTGGTGGCTCTGGACGTCTATCGTCCGGCTGCGATCAAACAGCTGCAGGTCAACGGCGAGAAGCAGGGTGTCGATGTCTTCGCACTGGAAGACGGGACAAAACCGGCGCAGATCGCGCAGGCTGCCATGAAACATGCCAGGGACAACGGCGAGACAGTTGTCATCCTGGATACGGCAGGCCGTCTGCAGATTGACGAAGCCATGATGCAGGAGCTCTCCGATATCAAAGAGGCCGTCACAGTGAATCAGACCGTACTGGTCGTTGACGCCATGACCGGCCAGGAAGCAGTCAATGTGGCAAAGACCTTCGATGAGAAGGTCGGCGTTGACGGCGTGATCCTCACCAAGATGGACGGCGATACCAGAGGCGGTGCCGCCCTCTCGATCAAGGCGGTCACAGGCCGGCCGATCCTGTATATTGGTATGGGAGAAAAGCTCTCCGACCTTGAGCAGTTTTATCCGGACCGCATGGCCAGCCGCATTCTCGGTATGGGCGATGTACTTACCCTGATCGACAAGGCGCAGGAAGCCCTGGATAAAGAGGACGAAGAGAAGAGCCGCGACATGGTCGGCCGTGTCCGCAAGGGCAGATTTGACTTCAACGATTATCTCGAGAGCATGAAACAGATGCGCAAGATGGGCGGTATGTCCAGCATCCTCTCCATGCTTCCCGGAATGGGAATGAGCAAGGATATGCTCGAGGGAGCGATCGACGAGAAACAGCTCAAGCAGACAGAGGCCATCATCCTGAGTATGACTCCTCAGGAGCGTGCCAATCCCAAGATCCTTACTCCGCAGCGCAAGTTCAGGATAGCGAAGGGATCGGGATGTGATATCGCGACGGTCAACCGTTTCATCAAACAGTTCACCCAGATGCAGAAGATGATGAAGCAGATGGGCGGTATGGGCGGCCGGCGCCGCGGGAGAAATCCTCTCTCCGGTATGTTCGGCGGCATGGGTGGTTCAAGACGGGGAGGATTCCCCTTTTGATATAAAAACGTAAAAAAGCGCGCAGGCAGGACCGGCGCATTAGAACGAGGAGGAAAAAAATAATGGCAGTTAAAATCAGACTTACAAGAATCGGTGAGAAGAAAGTCCCGCTTTACAGAATCGTCGTCGCAGATGCTTCCACTCCCAGAGATGGCAGAGCGATCGACACAATCGGACACTACAACCCCAACACAGATCCCGGCACTGTTGATGTTGATGTCGAGGCAGCTAAGAAATGGCTCAAGAACGGTGCTCAGCCTACAACCGTGGTCAAAAAACTGTTCAAGCAGGCAGGTATTAAATAAGAATTCTGCGGACGATATACGCATTGTTTTTATATCCGCCTGACAACGAGGTCCGGCACGGGCTGTGCCGGGTCTAGAAGGATTGTCTATGAAAGAATTGGTTGAAGTGATTGCGAAAGCGCTTGTTGATAATCCCGATGAAGTAGTCGTGACCGAGAAAAAAGAGGGCAGGAACATACGGGTGCAGCTTCATGTGGCGCCTTCGGACATGGGAAAGGTAATCGGAAGGCAGGGCAGGATCGCGAGAGCAATCAGGTCGGTAGTCAAGGCCGCCTCTGCACAGGAAGATTACCGGATCGATGTTGACATCGATTGAGTATTGTATATGACAACAATAGGGCGGCGTTTTTCGCCGCCTTTGTTCGTCTGTGAACACGAGCTGCCGCCCCGGGGCGGTATGTTTGGAAGAACGGAGTAAAGAATTGACGGAACGTTTTCAGGTGGGCGTGATCACCTCCACACATGGTCTCCGCGGAGAAGTGAAAGTCTTCCCTACAACAGATGATCCCGGACGTTTCCGGGTCCTGAAGGAACTGATCCTGCAGGAGAAGAAGACCGAGCGCCGTGTCAAAGTGCGCAGTGTGAAATTTTTTAAACAGTTTGTCATTCTGGCCTTTCAGGGGATGGACCGCATCGAGGATGTGGAGCAGCTGCGCGGCTGCGCGCTCCTGGTGGAGCGCAAGGATGCGATCCCGCTGGAAGAAGACGAGTATTATGTGGCGGATCTGATCGGTCTGTCTGTCCGCGATAAAGAGGGGACAGAGATCGGAACGCTGAAAGAAGTTCTGGAGACGGGAGCCAACGACGTCTATGTTGTCGGCAGGGAGGGTCAAAAAGATCTCCTGCTTCCCGCGATCTCAGAGTGTATTCTTGATGTGCAGCCTGAAGAGGGCTATCTTACAGTTCATGTAATGGATGGCCTGGAGGATCTGTGATGCGGTTTCATGTATTGACACTGTTTCCGGAAATGGTGGAATCGGTGCTGGGAGAGAGTATCCTGGGCCGTGCCGCGCGGAAGGGACTGGTGGAGTTTACCGCAGTCGATATACGAAACTTTACCGAAAATCGACATAACAGGGTTGATGACTATACATACGGAGGCGGTGCAGGCATGCTGATGCAGGCACAGCCTGTTTTTGACTGCTGTAATTCTGTGCAGAAGCAGGTGACAGAGCGGCAGGGAAGACCTGCCCGTGTGCTCTATATGTCACCGCTGGGACAGACTTTCGACCAGCGGATGGCACAGGAACTTGCTCAGGAAGAGGAACTGATCCTTCTGTGCGGCCACTATGAAGGAATTGATGCACGCGCGCTGGAGGAGATCGGCGTCGAGGAGGTTTCCATCGGAGACTTTGTCCTGACAGGCGGCGAGCTCCCTGCAATGATGATCATTGATGCGGTTTCCCGCATGATCCCGGGTGTTCTCGGCAATACGGACTCTGCGGATACGGATTCGTTTATGAACGGCCTTCTGGAATATCCGCAGTATTCCAGGCCGGCTGTATGGCACGGTAAAGAAGTGCCCCCTGTCCTGCTCTGCGGTGACCATGCCCGTGTAGAGGAGTGGCGTTTTGAGAAATCTCTGGCGATCACGAAGGAACGCCGCCCTGACCTGTATGAAAAGTTTGTGCAGGAGAATCCGGAGATCATGGAGAAGCGCAGAAAGCGCATGGAACGGCAGAAACGCCTGGAGGAAAGACGCCGCAGGAAAGAACGTGCGCTGCAGGAAAAAGAACAGCAGGAACAGCAGCAATGACAGCTGCTGTGCCCGAATAATAATCGGAAGGCAGACTGCTGCGGTCTGAAGCAGCAGGGATTCCGAAAAAAGAATGTGCAGGTGACGATGAAAAGTTTTATGTTCAGAGTCTGCAGAAATACCGCCAGGTCCGGACGCGTCAGGAAGAGAGCGGCGGCCTGTATGGCTGTGCTTCTGGTTCTCTGCTTTGCCCTGTCGAGCCTGACAGGGTGCAGGAGAGAGGAAGACATGGAGGGCGGAGAGATCAGCGATACTTCCAAAGAAAGTTACGGCGTGTTTCTGGGGGTTGACAGGAATTCTTTCAATGTCGATTCCTTTGAGGGCTACGATATGGTAGTCGTGGATGCCCAGGAACTGCGCAAAGACCAGCTGGCACAGCTTCATGCCAAAGGCCATATGGTCTACTCTTATCTCAATGTGGGATCGATCGAGACCAACCGGGATTATTACGATGACTATAGGGACCTGTGCCTTGACCGCTACGAGAACTGGCCGGACGAATACTGGGTCGATGTGACGCAGAAGAGATGGCAGGAGTTTACAGGATCAGGGCTCCTGAAAAGAATTCTGGCCAATGACCCGGCGGTGGACGGACTCTTTCTGGATAACCTGGATATTTATTTCCATGTGACAGAAAAGAAAAAGTACCGTTCCATGAAAGAGGATGTTTACGAGTCTCTGCTCAGAATACTGGAAATGTACGAGGATGCTGAGCTTCCTGTTCTGGTCAACGGAGCGGATCTGTTTGTCACGAGACTGATCGAAGAGGAGCGGGAAGGACTGATCCGGGGCGTAAATCAGGAGACTGTATTCAGCAGGATCCTCGATTACGATAAAGACAAATTCGGCGAACAGCCGGCCAGAGAGAATAAATATTATACAGAATATCTGGACATGTGTAAGGATACGGAAATGGATGTGTTTCTGTTGGAGTACACGGCAGATGAGGATGTTGAGAAAAAAATCAGCCGTTACTGTGAGAAAAACGGTTTCCGATACTACATATCAAAACATGTTAATCTGACCGCATCTGATGAATGATCGGAAGGAGGGTCAGATGTCGCTGCGGCACGCGGCATGGAGTTTCGAGAATGGATACAATCCTTATAACGGGAAGAACCGGTCTTTTTTCCAAAGAGGTTCTGCAATACGCTGGAGAGAACACACAGGTTTTTGTGACCGGCCGGAAAGCTGCCGGCGCAATGAAAGATCTTCCGGAGACTGTTCATCTGTTTCCGGCAGAACAGTCGGACAATGATTTCCGCAAGGTTTTCGAGCTCGGAGAGATCCGGGCTGTCTGGCATGTCACACAATTCGCGGACGGGGGACTGACCGCAAACGGAGGCGGGAAGACCGACGGGATCGCACAGCTGTGCAGTTATTATGGTGTTCCCCGGCTGATCGTACTCACGGAGAGCACGGATCCCTCGTATTACAGGGAAATGATCTCCAAATGGGCTTCTCCCGGGAATGGCGCCTCACCGGTTGAGATCATGGTTGTAAGGCTGCCCTTCCTGACAGGATCCGGACTTGCGGACGGGAGATTTCCCCGGATTTTCGACGCCCTGCGGCGCGGTGATACAGTATGCTTCGAAGGGAAAGAAAACCAGTCCGTCTCCGTACTTTCGATGATGGAACTGACTGCGCTCTTATTGCGGATAACATTGGAAAGTGATTTTTATCCCGGTATCTACGCAGCTGCTCCGGACACAGGTACGATGGAGGAGCTTCGTACAGTCCTTCTTTCCATCCGCCCGGATGCAAAGATCGATTTCTCCCGCGAACATGTCCGCACACAGCGCGGGCTTCTGTTCATGCGTCTTCCCAAGACGGAAAAAAAGGAATGCGACGGCTTTCTGGAAGAGATCTACCGTCTTCCGGTCTCGGTTGACTGGGGCTCGGAGATCACGGATCAATACAGTGCACTGATCGAAGAGACGGGAGAATCCACTCCCTTCAGGGAAAAGCGTGCTGTTTTCATGAAGAAGTTCGGCAAGCTTCTGGGTACGGTCCTCGATCTTGCCGTTATGTTTATCGTTGCCGAGTATCTGGCGAGATTTACTTCCGAATCTGTCTATTTCAAGATCGTTGATATCAGGCTGATCTTTGTCATCCTCATGGGTATGATGCACGGGATCGCTGCCGGCTTTGCTGCCGCCATCCTTGAGTGTGTGATGCTGGTCCTTCGCTATAATGAGATCGGTATTTCGGGACTTCTCCTTTTCTACAATGTAGAGAACTGGATCCCCTTTGTCTATTATCTGACAGCGGGCGCGATCAGCGGCTACGGCTACCAGAAGAAGGAACAGCAGATGCGTTCCGTCAGGGAAGAGAACGAACTGATCCGCAACAAGTATCTCTTCCTCAATGAGGCCTACCGCACCAGTGTCGCCAACAGAAAGGATCTCTGGACACAGATCCTCAATGAAGAAGACAGCTACGGCAAGGTCTACGGAGCGGTACGTCAGATGTCTCAGAGGACTCCGGAGGCAGTCTGTGTGGAGGCTGTGCAGGTCCTGCGCAGGCTTCTGCACAACGATACAGTTTCTGTCTATCAGCTGGAACAGGACGGAAAACGAGCTGTCCTGCTGTCCTGCTGTCTGGACAACGCCGCCCGGCAGTCTCTGAACCTGTCAGAGTGTGAAGAGATGGTCTCTGCTGTCAGGAGCGGGGAGACCTGGAAGAATATCCACTTTTCGGAGAACGCGCCGATGTACGCTTCTCTGGTCAGCTATAACAGAGCGCTGCAGCACAATTCCGACATTACCCGGCCGGTCACTTTCCTCGTGACGGTGGAAAAGGCTGAACAGGATCAGCTGAGCCTCTGGTATATGAACCATTTTACAATCCTCTGCGGACTGTTCCAGAATGCTCTTGAGCATGCAGCACTGCGGGAAAGGACACTTTCATGACACTTTTTCTGATTGTACTCCATATAGCGGCGGCTGCAGGAGTGGCAGTGGCCCGGAGAAGGGGAATCATGCATTTTCCCTCCGCCATGCTGCCCGCTGTAGTTTTGCTGCCTCTGTGGGGACCGGCCTATGCAATTGCGTCTGAACTGCATATACGGGGCGGTGAAAAAGCGGACGCAGAACCGGATTACGGGCGTTTCGACATCATGGATCAGGTGTACCGGAACATAAGGATGGACAAGGAGGACATGTCCAATGTCCTTCCCATCGAGGATGTACTCGACAGCGGTACGCCCGTCCAGCGGAGAAGCCTGCTTCTTTCTGTTCTGCATGAAGGCCCTGAATCTTTCGTTCGTCCGCTGCGCATCGCGGGTGTCAATGATGACACAGAGGTCGTACACTATGCAGTGACAGCCCTGGTGGAGCTTCGGAGTGATTTTACCCAGCGCATTGCCCGTATGGAGAAGCTCTATCAGCAGCAGCCAAACAATCCGAAATTGATCGAAGAATTTGCGGATCTGGACGAAGAATATCTGCAGAGCGGAATCCCGGACAGCAGTGAGCGCACCGAGCTTCTGATTCACTGCCGCAGCATGCTGGAGAAACTTCTCAACTACATCTCCTGGCAGGAAACAGGAAGCAGCGGGATGAACTCTTCCGCAAAGGAGATTAAAAAAGCAGGATATTATCAGGCACAGTCCCGGAAGATCCGTCTGCTCAAGAGACTGGGCAATATCTGTCTGCTGCAGAAGGACGCCCGGGGGGCGGAAGAAGCAGGGCAGAGACTTTTGAAAGAAAGACCGGAGAGCGAAGACGGATATATGATCATTCTCCGCGCACGGGCAGCTGTACACGATGACAGGGGGATCGCTGATCTGATCAGCGCTGTGCAGGACAGCGGTATTTATCTGTCTCCTGCCGCCAGAGAGCAGCTCGCATTCTGGAGCGCCTGATGACATACAGATCTGCGGTTATGGCATCTTGTTCACATAAATAATATATGAATAAAACGGGTTCACTATGAAGAGAAAAAGAAAACCGCGGTTTATACACCTGCTGGAAATTCTTATAATCTATGCACTTATGTTTGCCGTAGTCTTGTCCGTGGGCAGGAGCGTCCTGTACGGTGACAATAACAGCAGTGTGCGCATCCTCAATGAAGGGGAGGCGGCAGGGACTGTTGTACCGGAGAAAGCTGAGACCATCCTGATCTGGGATACGGACAGCACGGGACGGGACGGCAGACGGGAAATGAGTGCGATCCTCTCACAAATGCGGATTCCTTTTAAGGAAAAAAAGGCCGGGAAATTCAGTGAAGCGGATCTGAACGGCATAAATACAGCAGTCCTGTCCGTGACGGACCTGAGTGTTCTGGGAAACAACCTGACTGCCCTGCTGGACTGGGTCATTGGGGGAAATTCCCTTCTCATTCTGTATCCTCCCTATAACGAAGAAACCTTTCTTTCGGTCGCCCCGCATCTGGGGATCAAATCAGTGGGGAATTCACTTGCCCGTGTGGAGGGCCTTCATTTTACAAATGTAATTATGCCCGGCGGCAGCAGGGATCTTTCCATTTCGGATCCCTATCGTTCTTCCCTCGATGTTGAACTGGACAGTGCATGCCAAGTCTTTCTGGAGGCCGCCGGTTCCTCCAACACACCGCTCATCTGGAGAAGAGCGCTGGGCAGCGGCAGGATCGTATTTGACAATATGAGCTTCCTGGAAAAGGCCTACAGGGGATTCCACTGCGCCGCTTATACTCTGCTGGACGACAGCTGTATCTGGCCGGTGATCAATGGATCCACATATTATATTGACGATTTTCCTTCTCCTGTTCCGGAGGGGGACAGCCAGTTTATCCAGCATGATTACGGAATGGACATCAAAGATTTCTACACCCACCACTGGTGGAAAGATGTCTACAATCTTGCCAAGAAATACAACATCCGCTATACAGGCCTGGTGATCGAGGATTATTCGGCACAGGTCTCAGGGGAATTCCCGCGCAATAAGGATGTTCAGCGTTTCCAGTACTTTGGAAATATGCTCCTTCGAGAGGGAGGAGAACTCGGCTTCCACGGCTATAATCATATGCCGCTGGTACCTGAGAATTTTGACTATATCGGACAGTATGATTCCTACCGGCAGTGGGTGAGCGTAGATGCCATGCGCGATTCGCTGAACGAACTGTCTTCCTTCTGCCACGAATTGTTCCCGAGTGAGCAGTTCCACGTATACGTGCCCCCGTCCAATATTATTTCTGCGGAGGGGCGCAGGCTCCTGGCGGAAGATTTCCCGGAAATACGTGCCATTGCCAGCCTGTACCTGCCTGACGACAACGATGTTTCCTACGATCAGGATTTTACGGTTACGGAGGACGGCATGGTCCAGACACCCAGGATCATTTCCGGTTATGTTCTGGACGATTATATGCGCACGGCGGCTATGAGCGAGCTCTATTTCCACTGCGTCAATACCCATTTCCAGCACCCGGACGATGTGCTCGACACCGACAGGGGCGCAGCCCTTGGATGGGAAGAGCTGCTGCGGCGTCTGACAGACTATGTTGAATGGCTTCGCAGGGCGCTCCCTCAGCTCAGGAACCTGACCGGAAGCGAGCTGGCCGGGGCAGTACAGCGTTATGATGCCCTTCAGATCCAACGCCGGGAGACCGGTAACAAGATCGATCTTTCCCTGGGCGGTTTCTGTGACGAGGCCTGGTTCTATCTGCGTGTCAATAATGGAAAACCGGGGCGGATGACCGGCGGATCCTATACCGAGGTGCTCGACGGCCTGTACCTGGTGAAGGCTGTTCAGCCGGAAGTTTCAATTTATATCAACAGATGATCGCTTGGGACATCTGAACTGTAAACTGGAGTAGACACTATGCGAATTTGCGTAATCCTGGAGGGATGCTACCCCTATGTGACAGGAGGCGTTTCCTCCTGGATGCATCAGTATATACAGGCTATGCCGCAGCACGAATTTGTGGTGTGGGCGCTCAATGCCGATCCCTCACAGAACGGGAAGTTCCGATATACACTGCCGGACAACGTAGTGGAAGTCAGGGAGGTCTCCCTGACCGATACACTCCGCAGCCGCAGGTCCGGCCGCCCGCTCCGCTTCGATGAAAAGGAACTGCAGGCCCTGCGTACCCTGATCGAGTGCGGACATCCGGACTGGGAGGTCCTCTTTCATATTTTTCAGGAGAGAGAGATCTCGCCGGTTGATTTCATGGCAAGCCAGTATTTCGTGGACATTCTCGCGGATATCTGCAGGGAAAAATATCCCTATACAGCATTTTCGGATTTCTTCCACACAGTGCGTTCCATGCTGATGCCTCTTCTGCATGTGATCTGTACGGATGTGCCGCAGGCGGATGTCTACCACACGATCGCGACCGGTTACGCGGGCATTCTGGCCAGACTGGGAAGCTATAAATACCACGTGCCTTTCCTTTTGACCGAGCACGGTATTTACACCCGTGAGCGTGAGGAGGAGATCATCCGTGCCAACTGGGTCCTGCCGGCTTTCAAAGACATGTGGATCAGCTTTTTCTACATGCTTTCCTCCGCGGCCTATGACGGCGCGACAATGGTTACAAGCCTGTTCGCGAGGGCGGGAAGAACCCAGGTGGAGATCGGCGCAGATCCTGCCAAATGCAGGGCAGTGGCCAACGGCATCCACTATGACCGCTTCGCGGATATTCCCGAGAAAAAGCCCGGAGGTACAGTGCAGATCGGAGCGATTCTCCGCATTGCCCCGATCAAAGATGTCAAGACCATGCTTTATGCCTTTGCGGAGGTGGAGAGAAACATTCCTGATGTAAAGCTCTTTATCGCCGGGCCCGAGGATGATCCCGATTATGCGCTGGAATGCAGGGAGCTTATGAGGCAGCTGAGGATCAAAAACGCTGTATTTATGGGCACGATCAACGTGCTGGATTATATGGGAGATTTCGATTTTACCGTGCTCTCGAGCATCTCCGAGGGACAGCCTCTCTCGGTGCTGGAGTCTTTCGCGGCGGGACGTCCCTGTGTCACCACGGATGTGGGATGCTGCAAAGAGCTGATCTACGGCGAAGGCAGTGATCAGTTCGGACAGGCCGGCTACTGTGTTCCTCCCATGCAGCCGCATGCGCTCGCACAGGCCATGGAGGACCTGTGCCGCAACAGTGCACGCCGCCTGCAGATGGGGCGCGCGGGCAGAGAGCGTGCCCGGGAATATTTCCGCCACGAAGATATGATCGCCAATTATCTGGATACTTATGATGAGGTATTCAGGAGATGGAACAGATCGTGATACGGAGGTTGATAGACTAGATGGCTGGAATAGGTTTTAGCCTGAACAGGCTTTTTCAGAAAAAGGGCTTGCTGAACCTTTGCCGCGCCTATGCATATGCGGGCGCGGTGGCGATCGGCCCCATGGTCATGGGAGTGTGCCTTCTTCTGGGTATTTCGTTCGTCTCGCAGGTTGCGGGTATGCCGCAGGCAGAGAGGGAGATTATGAACTGTATGCTGACATACAGTCTGCTGGTGTCTCTTTTTGTCTCGAGCTTTATGAACATGATCCTGACCAGATATATATCGGATATGCTCTACGAGGGAAAACGGGAACGGATCATGCCCTCTTTCTACGGGAGCCTGGCGGTAATGCTGCCGCTGTGCTTTATCGGGTACGGGATTGTGCTTGTTTTTTCCGGCATTCCTGTTGTCTACATGATCGTGAGTATGTGGTTTGCCCTGACCATGATCGTTGTCTGGACCCAGATGAACTATCTGTCCGCTCTCAAAGACTACCGTTCGATCGCACTGGGATTTGCCGCATCGATGCTGACGGGATTTCTTCTGGGCCTTCTGCTGGCCTTTTTCGGGCACGGCACGGTACTCAGTCTCATGTTCTGTGTGATCCTTGCTTATGGAATCATGAGCACCTGGTATTATGTCCTGATGCTTGGATATTTCCCTCACGGAGAGGGCAGTCCCTTTACCTATCTGCAGTGGTTTGACAAATGCCCTGCGCTGGCACTGACGGGTGTTTTCGTGAATCTGGGACTGTACGGGCACATAGTGGTTATGTATTTCGGACCGCTCCACAGAAAGATCATGGGACTGTTTTATGCGGCTCCCAGCTATGATATTCCTTCGCTGACAGCGTTTTTTTCCATTCTGATCACCACCATCAGCTTTGTCACTTCAGTGGAAGTCCGCTTCTACCCGGAGTACCGTCAGTACTACAGCCTTTATAACGACGGGGGCTCGATCAATGATATCGAGGCGGCAGAAGACAGGATGGTCGAGGTGCTGGGCCGCGAACTGGTCTACTGCGGCTATCGTCAGATCATCAGCACCATTCTCTTTGTTGTTTTCGGCGGCTTTATCATGGATATCCTGCCTTTGGGCATGATGGACCTGGGAAAGGGAATTTTCCGCACACTCTGCGTGGGATACGGTCTCTATGCCATTGCCAATGCCATGATGCTGATCCTGCTCTATTTTGAGGATTATGTCGGCTCTGTGACTGCAACGGGCGCTTTCGCGCTGGCGGCCAACGCCCTCACGATCTGGCAGGCAGTGCACGGAGATACCGCTTATTTCGGCGCAGGCTTTATGGCGGGGGCAATCGTCTACTTTGTGATCGCTCTGGTCAGGCTGGAGTGGTCCACCAGGCGTCTTCCCTATCTGCTCCTCGGCAGGCAGGCAGCAGCCTCCGCGACCGGAGAGGGCTTTTTCACCAGACTGGAAGGCCGCTTTTCCCGCTTAGACAAGAGGGTCTCAAGTTCGGGATCGAACTCCTTCCTGTTTAACAGGGACGGAAAGAAAAGAGCGGTGCGGCCGCGGAAACGATGATGGTGCAGCATAGACGGCTGCGGCATGTGACGAGGCATTTTTTTGTATGAAACCATTTATCAGAAAAAAACTTCCCTATATCCTGATCGCTCTGCAGGTGATCCTGATCGCGGGAATATTGTTTTATATTGTGCCCGGACGCTATCGGCTCTATGACATCGTCCTGTATGATGCGGCTGAGAATGTCCCTGAGAACCCCCTCATGGGCTATGCTCCGCCTGCAGAGTCGGAGAAGGCCTGCGCGGATACGGATCTCGTATTCATCATGCTGCCCTTTTCGGAATGGGAACCGCAGAACGGAGTGTTTGACATTGACGGCACGGCAGAAAAATACCACATCGAAGAGTACAAAAAGAGCGGAAAACATGCGGTCCTCCGCTTTGTAAGCGACATTCCTTCCGATGAGGCACACAGGGATGTCCCCCAGTGGCTGTGTGAGCAGTCCCGCGGGATCGATTACGACGATGCCTCCGGAAAGGGGTATGCGCCCGACTACGGGGATGAATCCTTTATAAAAGCACACAGAAAAGCCCTGGAGGCACTTGCATCCTGGTGCGCACAGGACAACTTTGTTTCCTTTGTGGAGATGGGGTCTGTCGGACAGAACGGCGACTGGAGCCTGACCGCAGAGGAGGCGCAGGAGCTGGCTCCCTCTGAGGATGTACTTGCACAGTACGCAGCCCAGTACGAAGAGGTCTTTTCGCAGGATCCCGACATCCTGCTGCTTGACAGCAGGAGCGGTGTCCGGAGCAGGCCTGAAACCGGAAGATGGAAAGATGTTCTGGGAGACGCTCAGGCGGCCGGAAAATGGGCTGCGGATATGATGACAGTCCCGGAGCAGGCAGCGGAAAAGGGCAGTGTCAGCGGCGTCGATACAAGTGCAGCCGACACGGATTCCTCAGAGCAAGGGACTGGTGGCAGAGCCGCCTGGGCTGATGCGCCTGTCGGCGGCGGACTTACCGGGACTATTCCTATGGAAGAGCTTTTGATGGACAGACTCTCCGATACCCTGGATCAGGTCCGGAGCAGCCATGTATCTTTTATCGGTCCCTCCTGCCCCGATGAAAAACAGCAGCAGACCAACGGCAGTGAGATGATCCGGCGCAGTATGGGATACTGCCTGTATCTGAGCCGTCTGCAGACGACCGTGGATTTTCTGTCGGATTTGCTGGAGTTTCATTTCACCTTTGATAATATAGGCGCGGCTCCCATGTATAGGGACTGGCCTGTGAAAATGTTTGTCTTTGCAGACGGCGAGTGCATCAGGGAACAGACACTGGGCCTCCGGCTTTCCGAGCTGCTGCCGGGAGCGGAGATTACCGTCACCGGCACGGTCCCTTATTCCCGGGAACTTCTTAAAGGATATACAGTCGCGATCGCGATCACCGATCCTGAAAATACGGAATATATCACGCTTGCCCAGAAAGGGGTGCTGCCGGACAAAAACGGCCTGCATAAAGTATACAGATTCAAAAAAAAGCGGTAAAAAGTATTGCGCATTCCGGCGGGATATGGTAGTTTATTAACGTTGCTTTTTATTTTGCGGCATAAGCTGCGCATTCTGTTCACTTAAGACGGTCCTCTGCCAACAGGTTGGGATGATTTTGCATCCGCTTTATACAGAGCGATGATGGGAGCAGATCCTCTTGGGATCCATGGGCTTCCGGAGCAGAGCAGGCAAGAACGTCCGGCGTGGAAAGGAGATCATTATGAATTTCGAAATCATCAAAGAGCTGGAAAAAGAGCAGCTCAAGGCTGAGGTTCCTCAGTTCGCAACCGGCGACACCGTTCGTGTCCACAACCGCATCAAGGAAGGTGCCAGAGAGAGAGTACAGATCTTCGAAGGCACAGTCATCAAGATCCAGGGCGGCGGTGCAAGGACTACCTTCACTGTCAGGAAAATCTCCAACGGTATCGGCGTCGAGAAGACATGGCCCATCCATTCCCCTAACGTGGAAGCTGTTGAAGTCGTCCGCAGAGGTAAAGTCAGAAGGGCGAAACTGTTCTATCTTCGCGGCCTGAGCGGCAAGAAGGCGAAGGTCAAAGCCAGAATCGACGACAGAAAGAAATAATCAGCGGCTGTTTTTGTTTAAGAAAAACAGGAATGGTTACTATATTCCCGATCGATTATTTTCGAGCAATGGTCACCAATCAGAGTGCCGTGCCGTTTCAGGTGCGGCACTCTTTCTTTATTGTTTTCCAGTTTCGGATTTTTTTCACTTTTCAGAGCAGGAGAGAGGATATGGATGTACAGTGGTATCCCGGACATATGACAAAGGCCAGGCGGATGATGGAGGAAAACATCCGTCTTGTTGATCTGGTAATAGAGCTTGTAGATGCCAGGATCCCGCTGAGCAGCCGCAATCCGGATATCGATGCGCTGTGTGCGGGAAAGGGACGCGTTGTTCTCCTGTGCAAGGCGGATCTGGCGGATCCGGCCAGGACGGAGGAGTTTACGGAGTATTTCCGCGAAAAAGGGATTCTGGCCGTAGCGGTTGACGCGCGCGAGCGCAAAGCCGGAGACCTTGTCCGCCGCTATGTACTGGAAGCCGGGCGTGAGAAGACTGCCAGAGACCGGGCGCGGGGAATTGTCGGAAGGCCCCTGCGCGCAATGGTGGCGGGTATTCCCAATGTAGGAAAATCCACCTTCATCAATTCATTTGCCGGCAGGGCAAGTACTAAGACGGGAAACAAACCGGGCGTCACGCGCGGCAAACAGTGGATCCGTCTGGGCGGAGATGTAGAGCTTCTCGACACACCCGGAATCCTGTGGCCCAAATTTGATAATCAGCTGATCGGAATGCGCCTTGCCCTGGTCGGAGCGATCCGTGACGAGATCCTGGATAAACAGGAGCTCGCGGTCTGGCTGATCGGATATCTGGAAAAGGAATATCCCGGTGCTCTGCAGGCGAGATACCTGAGTGCAGAGCCGGTGGAAAAGTCTCCTGCAGAAGAAGAAGCCGATGCTATGCTTCTGCCCGGATACAGCCTTCTTGTCAGGATCGCCCGCGCCCGCGGCCTTCTGGTTAAGGGCGGAGAACCCGATACAGACCGGGCAGCGGCCATGTTGATCGACGACTGCAAAAACGGCAGGATCGGCCGCATTTCCCTGGACAGACTGCAGGATGCGGAGCAGATGGAGAAAGAGAGACTTGCCTTTACCGAAGCCAGGGAGCTTGAGAAAGAGAAGGAAAAGGAAAACGCCCACAGGAAGGCTGCAAAAGCCGGTAAATATGCCCGTCCGGCGGCAGCAAAAGACGGGGACAGCACCCGCGGATCCTCCCGCAGGGAGTACGGCCGGAGCCGTACAGCGGGCAGAAAAGACAGCGAAGGCAGCGGTTCGAAGAGCGGCAGAAGCCGGGAGAACTCCCGCGGCCCAAGGAGCGGCGGCGCAGGAGAAAACCGGAGATCAAGAGACAGAAGCGACAGCCGGAAAAGACGGTGATCTCTGCATAGGGACAGAAGTAATCCAGAGGCGGACAGAGCCTCTCAAAAGCCGGGGGTGAGACGAATGACACAAAAGGAGACAGCGCAGCTAAAGAGAGAGGCGCGCATGGCAGCGGAACTTGCGCGGGTACAAAAGATGCGCGATTATGAGCTGGAGGCTGTGCGCCGTGCGGGCGGACACGGCTGTATCTGCGGGATTGATGAGGCTGGACGGGGGCCCCTGGCGGGACCGGTTGCCGCCGCAGCGGTCATTCTGCCCGGGGACCTTCTGCTTCCCTATCTGAATGACTCCAAAAAGGTCACGGAAAAGCGCCGTCAAGTGCTGTTTGAACAGATCAAAGAAAAGGCTCTGGCATGGGCTGTCGTCATGGTTCCCCCCGAGAGGATCGACGAGATCAATATCCTTCAGGCTACTTATGAAGCCATGCGCAAAGCGGTCGGACAGCTCTCTGTGCGACCGGATGTCCTCGTCAATGACGCCGTGACCATCCCCGGAGTGGACATCCTGCAGGTGCCCGTCATAAAGGGTGATGCCAAATGCATCTCCATCGCTGCGGCCAGTATCCTCGCCAAGGTCACCAGAGATACTTATATGAAAGAAATGGATGAAAAATATCCTGTCTATGGCTTTGCGGCACACAAGGGATACGGCACAAAAACCCACTGCAATGCAATTGTGGAGTACGGTCCCTGCCCCATCCACCGCAGAAGCTTTCTGGAGAAGATCCTGGCTGCCCACCCGGAGTCTGCGGCCTTCAGCGGGAAAGCGGCAGAGACACCGCAGTCAGACGGAGCTGCGGCCTTGGAGGCGGAAGAGCCTGCTTTGGCGGAATTCCCCTCAGGGCGCGAGACCGGAAGATACGGCGAAGAAGAGGCGGTCCGTTTTCTTGAGAAAAAAGGGGTGAAGATCCTGGCCCGGAATTTCCGAGACCGGGACGGCGAGATCGACATCATTGCCGAAGAAGACGGCGTGCTTGTGTTTGTTGAAGTAAAATACCGCAGGAGCAGCAGATACGGGGAGCCCGAAGAGGCCGTCACCGCCGATAAACAGCGCAGGATCTGCCGCACGGCTCTTTATTATCTGCATCAGACAGGACGGGGTACACAGATTCCCGTTCGCTTTGATGTGATCTCCGTGACAGACAAAAGCATACGCCACATCCGTGACGCGTTCTCCTTTGTCCGCTGAGATTTTGTGCTTGCGCTTTATGTTTGTAAACGTTATGATTACTTTGTCTTGGATCAGTACTGTTTCCTGCGTATTCTTTTGTATAAATGTATAAACAGACCGGCATTGCCCGCTGCATGCCGGAGAAGGAGAGCCATGGCTTCAGAAAGTTCACTCAATAAACAGTTAGAGAGGCATCTTCCCGTTGCACCGCTCGCGATCATCGCACTTCCCTCTGCGAAAGAGATGGGAGAGAAAGTGAGTGCCTATATCTCGTCATTCCGCAGACCGGCCGAAGGTGAGACAGAAACAATTCCCTATCACGACGATTATTATCAGGAAAGCTATCTGATGAAGGTCGGACTGGAACGTTTCCGGACCGGAGAGGGCAGGGCAGTTCTGCAGGAATCAGCCCGAGGTAAAGATGTCTTCATACTGGTCGATGTCATGAACTGGACCGTCACCTACAAGATGAACGGCTTCATCAACCATATGTCTCCGGACG
Source organism: Lachnospiraceae bacterium (assembly GCA_045130475.1). Taxonomy (GTDB): domain Bacteria; phylum Bacillota; class Clostridia; order Lachnospirales; family Lachnospiraceae; genus CAG-791. Next base: position 3,885 of record JBGUPU010000063.1, on the reverse strand, counting down.
ACCATTTCCAGGACCTCAAGAGAGTGATCGCCGCGATTCAGGGCAAGGCCCGCCGGATCACGGTCATTATGCCTTTCCTCTATGAGGGACGTCAGCATCACCGCAGCTCCCGGGAATCTCTCGATGCAGCCCTGATGCTCAAAGAGCTCTTCGATATGGGTGTCAACAATTTTATCACCTTTGATGCGCACGACCCCAGGATTGCCAGTGTAGCGCCTCTGGATAACTTTGACAACTTTGTATCCCCCTACCAGTTCCTCAACGCTCTGCTCGACACCGTTGATGACCTTCGGGTCGACAAGGACCATGTCGTTGTCATCAGCCCGGATGAGGGAGCGCTCGACAGGACGGTCTATTTTGCCAACGTGATCGGTGCGGATACCGGTATGTTCTACAAGCGCCGCGATTATTCCCGGATCGTGGGCGGAAAGAATCCCATCGTCGCACATGAGTTTCTGGGGACAAAGCTCGACGGCAAGGATGCGATCATTATCGACGATATGATCTCCTCCGGCGGCAGTATGCTGGACACCTCCCGTCAGCTCAAGGAGCACATGCACGCGGGACGCGTCTTCATCTGCACGACCTTCGGTCTGTTCACGGACGGCCTCGAAGCCTTTGACAAGGCCTATGAAGAGGGCTGGTTTGACAAGCTGGTCACCACCAACCTCACCTACCTGCCCGAGGAACTGATCAACAGACCTTACTTCGCGATGGCGGATATGAGCAAATACATGGCGACGATCATCAATCACTTCAACCATGATGCATCGATCTCCGGGATCAAAGTTCAGACAGAGAAGATCCGTGAGATCCTCACTGCCTACAACGCCAGGGAGAGAAAATCCCTCGAGAGTGCAGGTACATCATCCGCGGAATAACGCGCCGGATAGTTCATTACAGATATTTGCAGCCCCCGAAACGGACAGATGCCCGCATCGGGGGTTGAATTAATTGTCCTGTTCCTTTGCAGGATCCGTCCGCTCCCGGGAGGATGTGAACAGCGGTATCCTCTCTTTCCCTCCATCAGGTGCAGGACTTTTTTACTTGCCATGTAAGGCTTTCTCGGATACAATGAAAAGAACGTCTTTTCGGAAAGGATCAGATAATCTATGGCAAAAAGGAAAAGGAAGGCGATCGTGGCAGTCGTCGGCAGGCCGAATGTGGGAAAGTCCACACTCTTCAATGTGCTTGCCGGCAGACGGATCTCGATCGTCGAAGATACGCCCGGCGTCACGCGAGACAGGATCTACGCTGACTGCAGCTGGCTGGATAAAGATTTTACACTGATCGATACCGGCGGTATTGAGCCGGATTCAAAGGATATCATCCTGTCCCAGATGCGCGAGCAGGCACAGCTGGCCATCGACATGGCGGATGTGATCCTTTTCATGGTCGACCGGTCCACCGGTATGGTGGATTCGGACAACAAAGTCGCCGACATGCTCAGGCGATCGGGCAAGCCCGTCGTCCTGGTGGTCAACAAGGTGGACAACCCGTCCAAAATGATGGCGGATATCTACGAATTCTATAATCTGGGAATCGGCGATCCCTGGCCCATTTCCGGCGCCAACCGCACCGGCATCGGCGATATGCTCGATGAGATGATCAAATTTTTTCCCGATGATTCCGCTGAGGACGAAGAGGATGACGCGGTTCGGATTGCCATCGTCGGGAAGCCCAATGTAGGCAAGTCCTCTATCATCAACCGTCTGATCGGCCAGAACCGGGTGATCGTATCCGATATTGCGGGCACGACACGTGACGCGATCGACACCCGCATCGTATATCACGGCAAGGAGTATGTTTTCATTGATACGGCAGGAATCCGCCGCAGGAACAAGATCAAGGAGAATCTCGAGCACTACATGATCGCCCGCAGTGTCGGCGCGATCGAGCGCGCTGATATCACAGTTCTGGTCATTGATGCCTCCGAGGGTGTCACGGAGCAGGATGCCAAGATCGCGGGGATAGCCCATGAGCGCGGCAAGGCGGTCATCATTGCTGTGAACAAGTGGGATCTGGTCGAGAAGGACAACAGCACCATGAAGGAATTTACCAACAAGGTGCGTCAGGTTCTGTCCTTCCTGAACTACGCGGAGCTCATGTTTATCTCCGCCGAGACAGGACAGCGGCTGATCAAGCTCTATGATATGATCGACATGGTGCATGACAACCAGAATCTGCGCATCCAGACCGGTGTACTCAATGAGATCATCGCGGAGGCCTGCATCATGCAGCAGCCGCCTTCCGACAAGGGAAAAGCGCTCCGCATCTATTACGGAACCCAGGCAGGCGTCTGCCCGCCCACTTTTGTCCTCTTTGTCAATGACAAAAAGCTGATGCACTTTTCTTATCAGCGCTATATCGAAAACCGGATCCGGGATGCCTTCGGCTTCCGAGGGACACCTCTCCGGTTCATTATACGGGAACGCACGGAAAAGAAATAAAGCGATTGTAAATATGGAGGTATTTTATGAATCAGCTGTTAGTGCTGCGGCTCGTTTGCCTGGTTATTGGTTACGCATTCGGTATATTTCAGACAGCATATATCCTCGGCAGGAGCAAAGGAATCGATATCCGCGAATATGGAAGCGGGAATGCCGGAACGACGAATGCCATGCGTATACTGGGCACAAAGGCCGGCCTCATTGTTTTTCTGGGAGATATGATCAAGAGCCTTCTCGCTCTGCTGCTCGTGGGCTTTCTGTTCGGCAAGTCCCACCCCGAAGCAGTCTATCTGCTTAAGACCTGGACATTTGCCGGCGTTGTCCTGGGACATGACTATCCCTTCTACATGAATTTCAAGGGCGGAAAGGGCGTTGCGGTCATGGCGGGCTACGTGTTCGGTTTTCACTGGAGCTTTATTCCGGTGGGAATCCTCCTGTTTTTCGTGCCCTATCTGACAACGAAATATGTTTCCCTTGGATCCCTTCTCCTCTACCTGGGACTGTTCATACAGCTTGTCATTGAGGGAAAGATGGGAGTTTTCGGTGTCTCCGGAGCCATGCTCGTCGAGATAATCGTGATCCAGGGCTTCCTGACTGCAATGGCCTGGTACAGGCACCGCGCCAATATCGGCAGGCTCCTGACAGGCACAGAGAGGAAGACTTATATTTTCAAGCGCAATTCCGAGCAGATTGATCTCAAAAAATAGAATAACCATTGATACATTCAGAACGTACAGACAGAAGTAAAAGGAGAACACATTCACCGATGGAAAAAAATATGCAAATCTATGAGGAACTGCAGGCCAGGGGACTCCTGGCTCAGCTGACAGACGAGGCGCAGATCCGCGATCTTGTCAACAACGGCAAGGCGACCTTCTATATCGGCTTCGATCCCACTGCGGATTCTCTTCATGTCGGTCACTTTATGGCGCTGCTGCTCATGAAACGTCTTCAGGAGGCGGGAAACAAGCCGATCGCCCTGGTCGGCGGCGGCACAGGCATGATCGGAGACCCTTCCGGCAGACAGGACCTCCGCTCCATGATGACTGTCGAGATGATCGACCACAACTGCGAGTGCTTTAAGAAGCAGATGAGCCGTTTCATTGAATTCGGACCCGACAAGGCAATGATGGTCAACAATGCCGACTGGCTGCGCGACCTCAACTATATCGAGTTCATCCGTGATATCGGCGTGCATTTTTCCGTCAACAACATGCTCCGCGCCAGATGCTACGAGCAGAGAATGGAGAAGGGCCTCTCCTTCCTTGAATTCAACTACATGATCATGCAGGCATACGATTTCCTGTGCCTGTACCAGAAATACGGCTGTAACATGCAGTTCGGCGGCGACGACCAGTGGAGCAACATGCTGGCCGGCACAGAGCTGATCCGCAAGAAACTCGGCAAGGACGCTTTCGCCATGACCATCACCCTT
>JBGUPU010000062.1:0-101110 GCA_045130475.1 Lachnospiraceae bacterium | reverse complement strand
ACGAGGTGGATAGGCGCGAGGTGGAAGTACGGCAACGTATGGAGCTGACGCGTACTAATAGGTCGGTTGCTTATCCTCAAGTTCGATCGCTGGCTGAACAGCCGGCTGTCGGTCTTGCATAAGCGACACTGCTCAGTTGTGAGATGTGCCCTTCTCTTATTCAGTTTTGAAGGTATGAAGAAAAAGATGCTGCGGCATCTTTTTTTAGAAGATTCTGCACGTAAAACTTTCAGAACATGATTGTATAAATGCCTTGATAGCTCAATGGTAGAGCACGCGGCTGTTAACCGCGGTGTTGCAGGTTCGAGCCCTGCTCGAGGCGCTTGAATGCGGCAGGTGTTGTTTTCTGCCGCATTTTGTTTTATATTATTTATTGTCGGATTCCTTATCGATCTTGTATGTTGATCTTTGAGGAAAAGCGTCTTAGCAGATTATATATCCGGCTCCGTGGTCAAGAGGTTAAGACATCGCCCTTTCACGGCGGTAACACGGGTTCGATTCCCGTCGGAGTCATTTCATTACTGTATATGTAATGAATTTCGGATCCTTAGCTCAGTTGGTTAGAGCAACCGGCTCATAACCGGTCGGTCCCGGGTTCGAGTCCCCGAGGATCCACTCAGTTTTATATTGTAATAGAATATGCTTTCCGGATCCTGGATCTGTTAGTATACTTTATTATGAATGCTGATTATGCCGGCATGGCGGAATTGGCAGACGCGCGGGACTTAAAATCCCGTTCGACTTAAATCGAGTGTCGGTTCGACCCCGACTGCCGGCATGAAATACCCAAAAAATGTGGAAATGCATTTTTTGGGTATTTTTTTGTGCTTTGGACAGAAAAATTATGAAACAGAGGCCGTTTTTTGACAAATAGCACAGTTTTTTTGTATTGAAACAGAGAAAATTGACGTAATAATGAATGTATTTGTTGAAATAAGAAAAGATTTTAGCTCAAAAAAGTGTGTGAAAGGCACCATTCTGGTAGTTGGCTTGACAGATTTGGACATATCTGGTATAGTTACCGTTGTGTAACAAATTTGTAACAAAAAAGAAATTTATGTAATTAAATAGCTTATAAATTTTTAATAAAATCGGAGGAACGATGGAGTTTAAAAGAGTCAAGTTGTTATCTGGGATGCTTTCAGCTGCAGCAATTGCATCTATGACCGGAATGCCGGTTCTGGCAGGTGAGACAGCGGAGGAAAGTCTTTCCCTTGCAAATACTCTGGAAAACGGACAGATTGAAGAAACCAGCGGAAAAGGTACTGTTGAGCAGTTCCTGGGGACTTCGCAGAGCTCTGAAGATTTCGGGGAAAATGTAGAGGCTGCAAATGTTGCGGCACTTGATACAGAGATTGCAGCGGAAGATGACACACCGGATGTCATGATCCCCATGGCTGCAAATGAAGAAAAGGCTGATCTTTACGCGAATGCCGTACAGGACTACAATGCGGCAGTGCTTCCTGAGCTTTCTGTTTCGTTTGCAAAGGAGAATTCCGTTAATAGTGTTCTTGAGGAACAGGTAGCGCTTGAAGCCCCTGCTTTTGAGAAGACAGAGAATTCGGCTCCTGCACTGGCAGAGGCTGCAGGGGATAAAAATATTGTTGTTGCTTCTCCGAATGTTTATCTGAACATTCATAAGGATCCCTCCTTGGGAAGCGAAGTTCTCGGCAAGATGTACAGCAATGACCTTGCAATCGAACTTCGCAAAGAAGATGACCGCTGGACAAAGATCCGTTCCGGCAACGTTGTCGGATATGTTATGAATGAATACCTGGTTGAAGGCACTGAGGCCAGGGCTCTCTCTGAAATTGTCAGCACACCGGTTGCGACAATCAATGAGGAAAGTGAATCAGGGATCTATCAGGACAGCACGGATTATTCCAAGATTATCAGCGAAGCACAGGCTGGTGATCAGTATGAAGTGACTGAGAGTGAAGACGGATGGCTGGGAATCCTCACCGAGAACGGCGAAGGCTTCATTCCTTCTTCTGAGGTCACACTCAGTATGGCGTATCCTGTAGCAGAGTCTGCAAAGGAAGAAGTTGACCGGATCAGCAATTCCAACGTCAAGGAGCGCGCGGATTATGAGCAGCGCAAGGCAGATAAGGCTGATGCTGTTGTTCAGCTCGCACAGACCAGAGCGGACATTGCTGCCGCAGGAGATGAAGAGACAGCTACTGCAGTCGTTGAGGTTGCGCTTCGCGCGGCAGATGCAGCTGCAGCACAGGCGGATGTCGCCCAGGTGGCGGTGAGCCAGGCCGGCGCGGAATCCGGACAGGCAGTTATTGAATTTGCAACACAGTTTATCGGAAATCCCTATGTATGGGGCGGCTCAAGCCTGACCCACGGTGCGGACTGTTCCGGTTTCGTCATGGCGGTTTACGGAAACTTTGGTTTCCGCCTTCCTCATTACGATGTGTCCGACCGCAGTGTCGGTTCCCCGGTTGCCTCTCTGGATGAGGCACGCGCCGGAGACATCGTATGTTACAACGGCCATGTTGCACTGTACATGGGCGACGGTATGATCGTGCACGCACAGGATGAGCACCACGGGATCACTACTTCCAGGGCAAACTTCATGCATATCGTTTGTATCCGCAGACTGTTCAATTGATCTGCCGCAGGAAGGGATACAATTATTGAACCCTGTTTATAAAAGAATCTGCTGTTCAAATGGCATTGTCTTGGTTGAAAAGTTCGATTTAGACATACAGACAGCCGGAAGATTCCGGCTGTCTGTTTTTTTGTGCAAAATACAGGTAAAAACTTGCTGTTCTTTTATAGATGTTTGTGTATATTATATAAACAGAGGGTCGAATTTGGCAAAAGAGATGCAATAATTGTGCAAAATCCGTTGCTGTTATGATATAATGAAGTTGTGCGGAAGGCCGGCTGTGATAGCTTTAACAAAAGGAAAACCGGTAATCTGCATAATAAATGATATAACAGCGGCGTTTGCTGCGGAAAGAGGCATCTATGAAGTACGTAATTGTCGGTAAAAATATGGAAGTCACAGATTCCCTCAAAGATGCTGTGACACAGAAGCTTGACAAACTGGACAAGTTCTTTTCACCAGATACGGAGGTGCATGTAACACTGCAGGTCAATCGCGACAGGCACAAGATCGAAGTTACAATCCCGGTGAGGGATAACATCATCCGTTCCGAGCAGGTCAGCAATGACATGTATGTCTCCATCGACCTGGTCGAGGAAGTCATCGAGAGACAGTTGAAAAAGTATAAGAGCAAACTGATCAAACGTCATCAGGAGGCTGCTGCCTTTAAGCGCGAGTACATCGAACGCAGCTATTATGATGAAGAGGACATCAGGATCGTCCGTAAGAAACAGTTTGATCTCAAACCGATGTATCCCGAAGATGCCTGCGTACAGATGGAACTTCTGGGACACAATTTCTACGTATTCATCAATGCAGAGACAGAACAGATCGCTGTTGTGTATAAGAGAAAAGGCAGCACATACGGCATGATCGAGCCGGAGGGCTGATCGGAACAGCAGGCTCTGCAGAGGATTCTGCAGATGCGGATTGAAAAAAGCGGTTAACGGATACTGGTTGTTTTCCGTTATGCGGAGGACAGCATAATCATCATATAAATCTTAAGGAGGATACGATCATGAAAGTTGCAGTTATCGGCGCTGGCACCATGGGATCCGGCATTGCGCAGGCTTTCGCGCAGTGTGCAGAAGTTGAGAAGGTTTATCTCTGCGATATCAAGGTTGAGTTTGCACAGGGCGGCTTCAACAAGATCAAAGGCGGTCTTGAGAAGCAGGTCAGCAAAGGCAAAATTGAGCAGGCAGCAGCAGATGCTATTCTTGCAAAATTCGAGTGTGGTCTCAATACCATCGCCGTAGATCCCGACCTCGTAGTCGAGGCAGCCCTCGAAGTGATGGACATCAAGAAAAAATGCTTCCAGGAGCTTCAGGATGAAATCGTCAAGAATCCTGACTGCATCTTCGCATCCAATACTTCTTCCCTTTCCATCACCGAGATCGGCGCAGGCCTGACAAAGCCCATCATCGGCATGCACTTCTTCAATCCTGCACCTGTTATGAAGCTGGTCGAAGTTATTGCCGGCATCAACACTCCTGCAGAGTATGTTGCAAAAGTTAATGAGATCTCCGAGAAACTCGGCAAGATTCCGGTACAGGTCAATGAGGCAGCAGGTTTCGTCGTAAACAGAATCCTGATCCCGATGATCAACGAAGCAATCAACGTCAAGTATACCGGCGTTTCCGATATCGCCGGCATCGACACAGCTATGAAGCTTGGCTGCAACCACCCCATGGGACCGCTTGAGCTCGGCGATTTCATCGGCCTGGATATCTGCCTGGCAATCATGGATGTTATCTATGCTGACACTGGCGACAACAAGTATGCTGCCAGCCCTCTCCTTCGTAAGATGGTCCGCGGCAAGAGGCTCGGCGTCAAGACCGGCATCGGCTTCTATGACTATTCCAATGGACCCAGGAACAAGGTCGCGACCGATAAATAAAGACAGGATCTGAATATCACGTAAAGGCTGTCAATCGGTCAGTATATATAAATATGCGTGAATATACTTTTTTTCTCAAGTATTTTTAGTATGCTAACTTGCGATTGACAGCCCTGCGTGATATATTATTTTTTATGTAAGATTCACTTTAGAAGGAGGCTTTTATGAACATTCTGGTATGTGTAAAACAGGTTCCGGATACGACTCAGATCAAGATCGATCCGGTCAAGCACACCCTTATCCGCGAAGGTGTTCCGGCAATTCTGAATCCCTTTGACGGCTATGCTCTTGAGGCAGCTGCACGTGTTAAGGATAAGGATCCCAGCACCAAGATTACCGTTGTCACCATGGGACCGCCGCAGGCAACTGCAGTCCTGAAAGAGTGCGTCGGTATCGCCGCAGATAAGGGTTATCTCGTTTCCGGCCGTACATTTGGCGGCTCTGATACACTGGCAACTTCCTATATCCTCTCTCATGCAATCAAGGCTATCGAGGAGAAGGAAGGCAAGTTTGACGCAATCTTCTGCGGCAAGCAGGCTATCGATGGTGATACTGCTCAGGTCGGTCCCGAGATCGCTGAGTGGCTTGGTGTTCCCCAGGTTACCTACGGCCTTGAAGTCGAGGCAACTGAGGATGGATTCAAGGTAAGAAAAGAAGCTGAAGACGGCGTACAGATCATCGGCGTCAAGACTCCTTGCCTGATCACCTTCACGAAGCCCAGCTTTGATCCCCGTTATCCCACCATCAAGAGGAAACTGATGGCCAACAAGGCTAAATTCGAGACTCTGGGTGATGATTTCGATCCCACCATGGATGCAAGCCACTATGGCCTGAATGGTTCCCCGACTCACGTTAAGAAGTCCTTCACACCTCCTGTAAAATCGGGCGGCATGAAGATCAAAGAAGAGACCGGCGAAGAATCTGCTAAGAAGCTTGCCAAGATTCTTGTGGACGCCAATATTGTCTGATAGGAGGGGATTGAAGAATGGAAGCTAAAACTAAAGATTTGTGGGTATTTATTGAAACAAATGAAGACGGCTCTCCCAAAAAGGTTGGCCTTGAGCTTCTGAATCCCGGCCGTATGATGGCCGACAAGCAGGGCGGAAAGCTCGTTGCAGTCGTTATCGGCGACAACGTAGCTGAGTCTGTCGAGCAGGCAGGTATCTATGGCGCTGACCAGGTCATCGTCGTAGAAGGCCCTGAGTACAAGCTTTACACAACTGATGCCTATGTAAAGGCTCTGTATCACCTGACCGAGAAGTATGGTCCCACCACCATCATGATCGGCGCAACCAACAACGGCCGTGACATGGGCCCTCGTTTCTCCTCCCGCGTTGGCACTGGCCTGACTGCAGACTGCACAAGCCTGGACATCGACGAAGAGACAGGAAACGTTGCATGGACCCGTCCCGCTTTCGGCGGCAACCTGATGGCTACCATCATGTGCCCTGATCATCGCCCTCAGTGCGGCACTGTCCGTCCCGGCGTTTTCAAGAAACCCGAAGCTGGCGAGAACAAGGCTGAAGTTATCAAAGAAGAGTTCCACGTAGCTCCCGAAGATATCCGTACAGTTCTCCTTGAGGTCATCAAGGAAGCAGCAGGCGAGATCGTCGACCTCGAAGGCGCAGACATCATCGTCGCTGGCGGACGTGGAGTTGGCGGCCCCGAGGGCTTCGCTCCCATCAAAGAGCTCGCAGATCTCCTGGGCGGCGTCGTAGGCGCTTCCCGTGCAGCAGTCGACTCCGGCTGGATCGCACATTCTCACCAGGTTGGCCAGACCGGCAAGACCGTCGGCCCCAAGGTTTATGTTGCCTGCGGAATTTCCGGCGCTATCCAGCACGTTGCAGGTATGAGCAGCTCTGACTGCATCATCGCCATCAACAAGGATGAGGATGCCAGCATCTTCAATATCGCGGATTACGGCATCGTCGGCGACCTGTTCGAGGTTGTTCCCGCTCTGACCGCTGAGATCAAGAAACTGAAAGCTTAATCGCTTCTCAGATCATCATTGATCAATCTGTAAATTACAGCACCCCTCTGCGAGCTCTTCGCAGAGGGGTGCGTTTACGTAGAAATGAGAAAAGTGAAAAAGCGGCAGTGACAGTTTCTTCACTTTCAGTGTGTTTGGAGTATATTTTATGGCAAAAAAGGATAAGGGCGATGTGAAGACAAATGCCATGCGTATCCTGGACCGTGCGGGAATACCGTATGAGCATTTTTCTTATGAATGCGATGAGTTTGTGGACGGTGCGCAGACGGCAGACCATCTGGGGCTGCCGCATGAGAAGGTTTTCAAGACGCTGGTTACTGCAGCTCCTGACAGGGAACATTATGTATTCGTGATTCCGATCGATGAAGAGCTTGATCTTAAGAAGTGTGCCAGATCTGTCGGTGCCAAGTCGGTAACTATGATCCATCAGAAGGAACTGTTTCCGCTGACAGGATATGTGCGCGGAGGCTGTACAGCAATCGGATTGAAAAAGAATTTCGTGACAAGACTTGATGCGCATGCACAGGGGCTGGATCGTATCTATATCAGCGGCGGTAAAGTGGGATGCCAGATCCTGCTTGCCCCGGATGATTTCATTAAGACTGCCTGGAAAGCGCAATATGCGGACCTTATCAGAGACTGATGGATAAGGGCAGCAGGTGCGGCAGGGGAAGGGCATGAGTCCATGCCGAAAAAACGAGTCCATGCCGACAGGTTCGCAATCGCGAGCGATTGCTCACTGTCGCGGCATTCGCCGTATGTTTAAACCCGTGCAAAGTCTCGTATGAGAACAAGCTCTCGTTGAGACTTTGCACGGGTTGAAACGCATGGACTCATTGCTTCGCGCACATTTCTACGCGCAAAAAAAAGCATCTGCGGAATGCAGATGCTTTTTGTAATGTACGTGACAAGATTCGAACTCGCGACCTTCTGGTCCGTAGCCAGACGCTCTATCCAGCTGAGCTACACGTACATTTTCCTGCTGAATTCTCAACAGCAAGTATGATTATAGTCGCAAGGATGGCATTTGTCAATTGGATTTTTAAAAAAATAAGTACATTATTTTGTCATTGGGGGAATCCAGTATTTGGAGCATAGGAGGAGCGAGGGGGATATAATTGATATTTTGAAAAGCAGCTAGCGATTTCTTGTTAATTCATATTAGCCATGGGACTTCACAAATAAAAAATCATTTTTATGGATAAAATAGCTCTGAAAAACTTGAATTCAGGTTATATTTTTTGATACCCTTATCAGAAGAGCATGTTATGTGAAACTGCTCGGAAAAGTTGAATTGGCAACAAGTGTTTCAAAAAAGGAGGAAAGACAGCAAAAATGGTTACGCAGAAAGATATTTCAGCAGTTTGCGGAGTTTCAATCTCATCAGTCAGTAAGGCGCTGAAAGATTATAGTGATATCAGCGAGGAAACAAAGAGCAGGATCAGAGATGTCGCGGAAAAAATGGGCTATCATACAATCAAAAAGGAAGCAGCCGTCAGGCATGCACATACCTATACAGCCGGGCTTCTGATCACAGAAGAAAGCGAGAGAAAGTGCAGTTTAGATGTAGTGGGGGAGCTTCGTAAGGTCCTTACCGGAAGAGGATATGATCTGGTGCTGCTCAGCCGGGCAAGAGGAGAAAAGAGAGATCCGGAGAGGCCGGGGTATCTGCCGAGGGCACGGCTATTTGGGATGGAAGGGGTGTTTTTATTCAGCAATATGCAGGAGAAGGATCTGTATTGCCGGGACGATTATAGTGATCTGAGGGAGCTGATCCTGGGGGAGATACCGGTCGTGGCGGTCGGATGTTTTCTTTCCTCCTGCAGATGCGTGCTTCCGTCCTATGAGACAGGGATCCGGAATCTGGTAAATGAAATCTACAGAAGAGGGCATCGGAGAATAGCTTTTGTATTCAAGGAGAGCATGGAAACTGCAGGAAATTGTTGTAACGCGATTCTTGCAGCCCTGAAAGAAAATAATCTGAAGGTGCCCGGACATTATTTGAAGTCTGTAAAGGACGGATCTTTCCGTGAATCCTTTATTCAGACTATGGAACTGGTGCGGGGCCTCAGATGGATTCGGCCGACATGCATTCTTTTTTCTGATGATACACTGCTGGAAGGGGGAACAGCAGCCGTCCGGGCATGCGGACTTCGGATTCCGGAAGACATTTGTGTGGCTGCGATCCGGATTTCGGACAAGTCGGAGTTCCAGGATTTTCCCGTGCTGAGCTGGAGGATATCCCCCTTGAAGATTGCAGAGTCTGCAGTCAGCCAGATGTTACAGGGAATAAACCCGTCTCCACATAGCACGGGAAGAATCTGTCTGGTTGACGGTATTCTCAGTGAGGAGGAACGGATAGACCCGGTTCAGGTTATACAATATCAAAACAATGATACAGGTATTTGTTCTAAAACCGACCTGTAAGTGAACAAAAGATGATTTTTTTTGTCCACGAATTTATTTGTTTGTGCGGATGATGTATAATGAGGAAACTCAGGCACAAAGAATATCCTGCGGGATGTTTTTTGCGTCATTTTCCATGCCGGCATTTATTTGTCTTATCAGCTGCCGGCGTGAAACGCATTATATTTGTTCAATCAATGTTCATGGAGGTCAATCCTGTATACATGAAAAAGGAAGTTATAGAAGAAGAGAAGAAGACCGGTACAGAAATAAAGACAACAGACACAGCACAAAAGAAAGATCCGGGAAAGGATTTGCCAGAGCTTCCGGAAGAGGCTGGGGAGCCTGAAGCGGACCCTGCTGAAAAAGACAATGCTGGGGAAGCGTCTCCGCAGTCTTCCGATGACCCGGAGGAGAAAGCAGTGTCCGGACCGGGCCCTGAGAAGGCAGAGCAGCCGGCAGAAAAGCCTGCGCAGGATCCGGAGGAGAAAGGACTGATCACAGAATGCTCTGCACAGGATCCGGAGACAGAAGAGCAGCCGGCAGAAGAGTCCGTGCAGGATCCGGAGGAGAAAGGGCTGATCACAGAAGGCTCTGCACAGGATCAAGAGAAGGAAGAGCCGGCTTCAGAAAAGACCGGACAGGATGCGGAGATGGAAGAGACATCCGGGAAGGTGCCTGCTGAGCAGGGAGCAGTCGTCGGAAAGAATTCCTATGAGGTACAGAAGAAGGACGCAGTCCGTCAGGGAGATTTTTCCGGAGGACCGCAGGAGCAGTTTCAGAATACAGCTGCCGGAAATATCGGAACCGCAGGAAAAGGCAGAAACAGCAGAACGGCTTTTCTGGTCAGTCTTCTGCTGGTGGCAGGAATCCTGGGCGGTATCTATGCGTATGGATACAACTATTGCAGTACGCATTTTATGCCGGGCACCCAGATCAACGGATATGATTGCGGCGGCATGACAGAAGAAGAGGCCGAAGCGAAATTTGCTGATGCAGCAAATGATTATGTCCTGAATATCCGGTTCCGGGGCGGATCAACGGAAATTGTTCACGCACAGGAGATGGGATTTGCCTATAAACCTGACGGTAGTATAGGAGCGCTGCTCCATCAGCAGGATAAGCTGGTCTGGCCGAAATACTTTTTTGAAGATTCTCTGTATGAGATCAATCCGGGAGGCACGATCGATGACGATAAGCTGACACAGGCTCTGCAGAATCTTCCTGAATTACAGGAAGAAAATATGGAAAAGCCTGAGAATGCCTATATCGAGTTTGAGGACGGGAATGAAGAAGAGGATGGAAAGTTTGTGATCGTTCCCGAGACAGCAGGCACCACATTGGACATTGTCCAGCTTGCAGCCGGTGTGGGCGACGCGGCTTCCCGTTATGCCGATCTTGTTGACGCAGAGGACATCGGCGGCGCTTATGTGGAAGCCTCTCTGAAAAAGGATGACGCCAAGATAATCGCCCGCTGTGACGACCTCAATGATATCGTGGGAGCAAGTATTACTTATGAGCTTCCGAGCGGTGAAACGATGCGTCTGAATTCCGATGTGATGAAGGACTGGCTCGTCAAGGACGACAACGGAAAGCTCGTCAAGGACGATGAGGTCTGGGACGAGAAACTCTGGGAGTTCCTGGACCGTCTTGCCTATAATGCAAATACGATCGGAATGGACAGGCAGTTTCACTCTACCCTTCGGGGAACGATCACGGTCAGCGGCGGTGATTACGGATACATGGTCAACCAGATCACAGAGCACGACAAGCTGCTCAAAGATTTTAAAAAGCAGAAAAAGGAGACGCGAAAGCCGGATTATTATATTTCTCCTTACAATGAGGAGACAGAGAACGACGGCATCGGCAATACCTACATTGAAGCGGATCTGAGTGCCCAGCATTTCTGGTGCTATGTAGATGGTCAGCTCATGGTGGAGAGCGACTTCGTCAGCGGTGATACGACAACAGGACACAGCACTCCCACAGGTGTATTCGGGATCATGTTTATGCTCAGGGATACAACCCTGCGCGGTGTCATGCAGTCGAACGGCAAATATGAGTATGAGACCAAGGTGGGATACTGGATGCCTTTCTACAACGGATGCGGTTTCCATGATGCCTGGTGGAGGAGCGCTTTCGGAGGGACAATCTACCAGGGCAACGGCTCTCATGGCTGTATCAATCTTCCGGTAGACGCTGCGCAGACACTCTATTCCTATTGTGACGACAAGATGCCGGTCGTAGTATACTGGTAAAGAAAAAGCGTTTTGGTATGGAGATGAAAATGATCGAGATTAAAGAGGTTATCAGACAGACACAGAATAAATTCCTGAATATGTTTGAGTATCGGGGGACCAATAAGGTCGGGCATGATTTTCGTTATTTCGTCGCCTCACGCGCCGCAAAAGATGAGGATCTGAAAGCTGTCAGCGGAAGAAATGATCCTGACGGTGTGATCATGTACGGCCTGTATGGAGAAAATGAAGACCGCGTTGTCCTGATCCGGCAGTTCCGTATTCCTCTGGGCTGCTATATCTATGAGTTCCCCGCCGGACTTGTTGACAAGGGAGAGGACTATCGCACTGCGGCAGTACGCGAGATGCACGAGGAAACTGGCCTTGCCTTTGATCCAATCGATGCGGATGAGATGTTTGAGGCGGCACGCTATACAACGGCCGGTCTGACGGATGAATCCTGCTGTATGGTTTACGGACATTGTTCCGGAGAACCCAGCCGCAAATACCTTGAGGAGGGCGAGGATATCCAGATCATTCTTGCCGACCGCGACGAAGTGCGGAGGATTCTTAAGGAGGAGCGTGTTGCTCTGATGACTGCCTATCAGCTCATGCACTTCCTTGTAGATGAAGATCCCTTTGGGTTCCTGAAGGCCTGAAAGGAGAGATTCCTGAGAGCCTGAAAGGATAGGTTCCTGAAGATCTGAAAAAAAGAATTCCTCAGCAGTCAGGAGACGGATTCCTGATGATTTGAGACTTGAAAGATATTTACTGAGAGACTGGGAGTGGGCGTATGGATAATCAGGGATTTGCTGCCGGAGCGGCACAAGGCTTTTCCCGGGATGTTTCCGGGGAGGACCTGCGGTCATGGATCACTGAGGCGCGGGAGAGAAAAAGCCGCGCATATCCGAGAGGGAGTTCGGCCGTGCTGATCCCCTTTCTGATCCGGGACGGGGAATATCATGTGCTCTATGAGATCCGCGCAGCCGGGCTGCATTCACAGCCCGGTGAGATCTGTTTTCCGGGAGGACGCATCGAAGCGGGTGAAAAACCGGCGGAGACAGCTGTCCGCGAGGCTTGCGAGGAGCTCTGTATTGATAAAGGCAGGATTGAAATCGTCGGTGCGCTCGATGATACGATTGGACCGGGGACAATTCCGCTGTTTACCTATATCGGCCTGCTGCATGATTATGAGGGATCCTGGTCCGGCGAGGAAGTGGACGCGGTATTTACAGTGCCCTTGAATTGGATCCTGGCAAACGAGCCGGAGATCTACAGGATTGGCCTCGCCAGGAAGATGCCGGAGGATTTTCCCTATGAATATGTTCCCGGCGGGCGGGACTATCGCTGGAGAGAACAATTTTATTCGGTTCCTTTTTACCCGCAGCTCAAGACAGACCTCTCTCTTTTTGACTTGCCGAAAGAACAGACCATGCCGGTACTTTGGGGTGTCACAGCCCGTGTGACCCATTCCCTTTCTGTTCTCCTGCGGGAAGGCAGAGAAGGAAAGTCCGCGCATTGATCCTGCAGCTTCATACCTGCCTCATTGATATTCGCTTTCTGGCATGACGGCGGGAAAAGCTGTCCTCACTGTAAAAAAATTCGTAATTTATATAGAAATTTATATAAATGTATTATATAATAAGTCACGGTTTATTTCACGGGCTTGATAGTGCAGATTGATTCCGGAGGAGGGGACTCCTCCTAAAGTGAGTTGTCTGCGCATAAATATCAAAGTAGAGCCTGCCAGCATCCATGCCGGAAACCGGATCGCAGACTCTATAAGAAACAGCTTTTCAAAAAGCCGGAGCAGAATTCACTGCTCCGGCTTTTTGCGTGAAGTAAAAAGCAGAGTGCCTGCTGTCCTGCCGGTATTGATTCATAGAATTGTCTCATAGAAAAGGAAGAGAAAGAGACGCTTGCATTTCGGAACAGACAGGCAGAGGCGGAGCAGGATCGAAGAGAAGAGAGGTGTCTATGCATTTTTTTACAGCCGTGCACGCGGATGCAGGGATCAGAAAAAAGAAAAATCAGGACTCTGTACTCGTTATGGAAGCGGAGACAGGAAGAGGGAATGTAATTTTTGCCTCGGTTTGTGATGGGATGGGAGGCCTTTCAAGAGGAGAGACCGCAAGCGCAGCCATGGTTAATGCCTTTCGGAAATGGTTTGGAACAAATCTCCCGGGTCTTGTGCAAAGCATGCAGTCGGAGATCTTTCGCAGGGAACAGCTTTGGAGGCAGTGGTCTTCTCTGATCGAAAAAACCAGCTCATGTATAGAGGCTTTCGGAAGAAAGAATCATATTTCCCTTGGCACGACAGCGGTCGGGCTTCTGGTTTGCGGAGATTGCTACTATACGCTGAATGTGGGGGATTCGAGAGTCTATCTGCTGACGGACACAATCTTTCGGCTGACAAAGGACCAGACTTTTGTGCAGCAGGAGGTGGATGCAGGGAGAATGACCCCGGAAGAGAGTATGACGGACCCGTATCGCAATGTGCTTCTGCAGTGTATAGGGGCCGGTGAGGCAGTCAGACCTGTCTTTGGGTATGGCAGGGCTGCGCCGGGACAGGTATTTTTACTGTGCAGCGACGGATTCCGCCATGTCGTCTCAGAGGAGGAAATCTATCGGGCATTCAGTCCGGCTGAGATGACAGGTGAGGAGATTATGAAGCGGAGGCTTTTCAGGATGACCGGACTCATAAAAGAACGTCGGGAGAATGACAACATCAGTGCGGTTTTGATCCGGTTACTGTGAAAAATGACATCCGGGACACAGGGCGCGCAAGCGCGGCCCGGCTTAAGCAACTGCAGCCAGACATGGCTGCCAGGCGGGAGGTGGTTCAATGCTGGAAGTCGGCTCTCTTTTGGACGGTAAATACAAAATTCTAAATGAGATCGGCCGCGGCGGAATGAGTGTGGTTTATCTCGCTATTAATGAAAGAGCAAATAAGACGTGGGCAGTCAAGGAAGTGCGCAAGGACTCTCTGCATGATTCTGAAATAGTCCGCCTGGGACTGACAGCGGAGACAAAAATGCTTAAAAAACTCAGGCATCCAAACCTTCCCACGATCGTCGATGTGATCGACGAGGAAGAAAGCCTGATCATAGTCATGGACTATATAGAGGGAAACAGTCTTCAATATCTGCTCGATACAGGAGGTCCGCAGGACCCGGAGAAGGTCATCGGCTGGGCCAAGCAGCTCTGCGATGTGCTCGGTTACCTGCACAGCAGAAATCCGCCGATCATTTACAGAGACATGAAACCGGCCAATATCATGCTCCGCCCTGACGGGAATGTCACACTGATCGATTTCGGAACTGCACGCGAATACAAAGATGCCGGTATCGAGGATACGGTCTGGCTTGGAACCCGCGGCTATGCGGCGCCGGAGCAGTTCGGCGGACACGGGCAGACAGACAGCCGCACGGACATCTATAACCTGGGGGCCACCATGTATCATCTGGTGACCGGATACAGTCCTGCGGAGACGGATTACAGTATCTATCCGGTCAGCCGTTTCGTGCCGCAGCTTGAGGGGAGCGGTCTTGAAAAGGTCATCGCAGTCTGCTGCAGGCCTGCTCCTGCGGAACGTTTTCAGAATGCCGGGCAGCTGATGTACGCGCTGGAGCATGTTCACGACGAAGACAATGAAGCGATTCGGATCAGAAACAGAAAATGGCGCGCCTTCGTGCTCTTTTCCGCTATAGCGGCAGCGGCTCTGATCGCGTCGATCGGCTGCAGGATCCTGTACGAAAGATCTCTTGGCAGCATTTATAAAGCCATGGTGGACGACGCCGGGGCCGGGATAACCCTTGCAGAGCAGATCTCAGGATATGGGGCTGCAATAGACATTGCTCCGGGCAGGCCGGAAGCATGGAGCTGCCTGATCCGCAGTCTGCAGGACCGCGACCATGAGTTACTTGCGTCCGGTGAGGTTGATGAGATCCGCAGCTGTATAAAAAGCGGAGCTTACGGATCAAATCTGGACCAGCTCAGAAAGAGCGACAGGAAAGCGTATGCCCGCTTTAATTATGATCTCGGGATCATTCTGTTTTTTTCCAGTAATAATGGCAGAAACGGTGCCTGTGACTATCTGAAGGAAGCAGCCGCAAACAGGCGCAGGCTTTCTGCCGCCGAGGCAGGCATAGCACAGCTTATGTATGAACTGGCGCAGGCAGACAGAGAAAAGAACAAAAGCACATGGGACTGGGCAGGCGGCAGGGGATACAGGGAATACTGGGACACACTCAATAATCTTCTGAACGGGAATAGAGCGACACTTGACCGTATAAGGGAGGACTGCGGGGGTGAGGGATACCCGCTGGCCATCTGCAATGAAGTCGGGTCTGCAGTATATCAGGAGCTGTCCCGCTTTAAAGGGCAGGGAGTCACCAGGCAGGAGATGGAGACGGCTCTGCAGACTGCCGGTACCTATGTGGAGGAGACTTTTTACAAAAGAGAGCAGGGCGGAGATCCGGCCTTGAAGGAGGACCTTGATGAAAATATGAAAAAAAGAGCAGATCATGCGAGAAAAATGATAGAGGACGCCCGGAAAAATGTCCGGGAGGCATTCGGTGATGACAGTGAAGCGGCAGGGGAAAAGGAAAATGGGGGCAGATCAGATTAATATGGATCTTTTCAGGAATGCCGGCACTGCATGCCTGATCGTTGCTGCAGCCGCCTTTATTACTGCTTTGGGCATGTTTTTCGCATTTGACATTCCCTCGATCTTCAGGATCAGAACCGGGCCGGCTGCGGGAGCTTTCCCGCATACGAAATCCTGCAGCAAGGGGAAAAGAGAATCAACTGCGGATTTTTCTTTTCGTATAGTACGTACGATCATTGTCACAGATACAGATGAGAGCATTGATCTGCAGGACCTTTTTGAATGATAGACACAGGAGGAGCGAAGGACAATGAAAGAGGAAAAGAGAGTGCCTGTCCGGCTGAAGGAAGCAGCTGTCCTTTTTGCAGCGGTATTGACCATGATGGCTTTATCCGTTCAGACAGAGGCGGCACCTGATCGGGGCATTGCAGATACGGCAGAAGAGGCTGAAAGTGCAGGCTCAGGCACAGTTATTTTGAAGACCGACGGGGCAGAGAGTGAGGAGAGTCAGGATACGGTCTATTACAGCAAAGAAGTTTCTGTGGAGTTTTCTGTCAGTCAGGAGGGCAGCTATACTGCCTCTTATCTGAAAGACGGAAGAAAGGAAGTGCAGGAGATAAGTCAGTCCGGCGTATATACGGCAGTGCTCACAGACAGCGGGAAGGAAGGGGATCCGCATCCTGTATACGATGATTTTGAGATTTCAGGAACAGACAAGGCGGGAAATTCTGTCCCGTTATCCGCTAAACCGGACAAAGCGATTGTGATCGACACCAGGGGGCCTGTGATCGATTTTCTCATCAACAGGAAAAGGCCGGGTAGTTTTTCTTTCTTTCGGGATCAGCCGGTCTGTTCGGTCTTTGCCGATGACAGAAACGGCGCGGGGGCAGACCCGGACCAGTATTCCTATTGTATCAGAGGGGAATCCGGGAGCCCGGATGAACTAAGACACCTGCCTGAAGGCCAGTGGACTGCCATCCATCCGCAAAATGGAGAGCATAGCTTCGCCCTGTCGGATAGGAGCGGGGTCATCTGGCTCCGGGTCAAGGACCGGCTGGGAAATATTTCCTACAGGAAGGCCGGATCTTTTGTGCAGGAAGAGCAGGAGCCCGTGATCCGTGTAAAGATCACGGACCCGGATCAGAGAGAGATCTATGAATGTACATCAGAAGAGGCAGAGGGAGAGCGGCCCGGGAAACTTTCGGAATATTATCGGACTTTAAATGTTCAGGTCTCTGTTACAGAACAGCCTGCCAAAGAGGGAAGCCGGGGATACTCCGGGATCAGCAGAATCTCATGGGCGCTGGTCCCTCACGGAGCGGATTTGTCCTGTGCCGAGGAGAACAGGGAAGATCTGGCAGTCAATAATGAGCCCGCGGATCTGCAGGAACTGTACGGGAACGAGCGATATAAAAACTGTGTCATGACGATCGATCCGCGGAAGCTTGTGGAAAAAATCACTGCGAAGGAAAAAGGATACGAAGAATCGGGTTCCTACGATCTGTGCCTGTGGGCGGTTGATTTCTGCGGCAACGGGGAGGACTTCCCCCTCAGGATCCCGGTCCTGCTTGATGCTGCTGCCCCTGCAGTTACAGTACAGATGGAAGGCGGAACAGAATACAGGGGAATGTATTATTACAGAGCGGAGAATTGGCAGGACTCTGCTGATGAGAGGGACACTGCGGCCGTCACGGTCCTGGCCTTTGATGACCGCAGTGACGGAAGCGTCAGAAACCTGACGGCGGTACTGAAAGGGGCAGAGACAGAGGAAGTGCTGTCAAAACAGGCGGACGGAAACGAGCCGGGGAAGCTTGTTTTTACTGCGGAAGACCTGAAGGAACAGTTCGGAGAGACGGAGCAGGAGATCACGATATCTGTTTCTGCGGAGGACGGGACAGGCAACGAAACTTTCCTGATTGAAAAAGAAGGAAGCAGAGGCATCCGTCTTGAGAGCGACGGCAGGGGCGGATGGAAATCGGGCTCCTTTATCCGGGACGCAGTTTCGCCCCGTGTCAGGATCCAATATGCCTGCGACGGGAAAGAAGGACTGCATGTTTACCAAAAGGACAGCGGCAGCGGGGAGCCCGATGCTTTTTCGGTATATACCTGCGGGGATGCAGCGGTGACTTTTGAGACGGACGAAGCATATGCAGGTAAAGAAGGCTTGTTCTGGAGTATTTCCGGGGCAGTCCCTTCCGGGGGAGCTCTGGAGAGCGGGAGCGGGACGAGCGTCTCCCTTTCTGTTCCTGAAGGGGAGGAGAAGGCTTTTGACTGCACGGCATACGGCAGGGACATTGCCGGGAATCCGGCGATCGTCGAGGAGTGTTTTGCAGAAGATGCGGATGTGAAGCTGCATCCGGAGACTATTGGGATAAAGGAAAAGTATAGGGCAGCAGGCTGCAGTGAGAAAGGGGATCATGTGCCTGTCTTCCGGCTTGTGATCGACAGGAAGCCCCCGGAGATCATGCTGAGGTATTCGATTGATACGGGACTTAATCCCGCCTCGGCTGCATTTGTCTACGATGATCAGAGTGATGAGGAGAATGTGCTTACTGCTTATCTGAGCGGTGTTATGACAGCAAAGGCCTTCGTGGAGGAAGCGGAGGAGGAGATCGATCTAAGCCGTCTGTTTTTTGTAAATCCCGGAGAAAAAGCCCGGTCCTGGGACAGGACAGCCGTGGGGTCCGTCTCCCCGGGAGGAGGAGAGAAGTACCCCTGTATCGGACTCTCATCAGTTAGTCGCGACGGCCGGTATTTGTACAGGGTCTACGGGACGGACCGGGCAGGAAACAGGGCCAACGTGACAGAGTGCTTTGAGGAGGGATGTCATGTGGAAAAGATGTATGAGGGCGAAAAGGAGCTTACGGGAAAGAGGGAGAAAGTCGATGAGAGCTATACGCCCTGCTATGAAATTGTGATCGACACCACTGCGCCTGCGGTCTCTGAGATCGTGACCAGGGAACTAGCGCAGGACGGGGAAGGAGAGCTGAAGGAAGCGGGAGATGCTTCTCCTTCCTACTATGAAGACGACGGGACATTTTACTATAAAAGCAAGGGACTGAGAACGATATGGAGAGTTGATGAGAGCAACTTTGACAGCCGGAGGCTGTCGGCTGCCTGGCTGCTGGATGGCTGTCCTGAGGAAAAGGGCATTACAGTCAGGGACAGGGAGATCCTGGTCAACTTCCTCAAAGAAGGAAAATATGAAAAGGTTTCTGTCTGCGGTACAGACAGAGCGGGCAATCATATCAAAATGGCACCTGTTTCCGGCTCAGCAGACCCTTCGGCCAAGGCCGGCAGCGGATCACCTGCCGTGAATCCTTCCCAGAATGATGCAGTTACAGTGAGAGAGCAGGAAGGAGAAGGAAGAGATGCCCTCGGGCTTATTGATACACATGTTGAACTGAACTGTCCCCGTATCCTGGACAGACACTGCCCTGTCGCAGAGATCGTGCATGTAGTACCGGATGGGACAACGGGATATCTCTATCCTGAGAAGGAGGCAGGCAGCAGCGCAGTCCTCTATTCCGCGGGAGCGGTCACATCAAGTGTCCGCGCATCGGATACTTACGGAGAAGGGGATGGAGAAAAGCCTGTCCGCCTGGACAAAACAAAACTGATCGTCAAAACTGTGTTCCATGTCCCGGGCGGTCCCTGTGAGGCGCCGCTTGAGGAGAAATGGGGAGAGCAGGGGAGCGATCCACAAGTGCTCGCCATGAATTTGAAGACCCGGAAGGAGGGAGCCTGCATATATATGGTGGAAGGGACTGACCGCGCCGGAAATCCGGTCATGGTGCGGGAATCCATCAAGGCCGATGCGGATCGAAAGGCTTTTCTGGACACGGAAAAAGGGCACTATGATAAGGGGAATCCCGGGGATCCGGAGGAAAGAAGTGCCGGAAAAGACGGGATTTGTTCCTCCTTTTATGAGATCGTCTACGATAAGACGCCTCCTGCATACCTCTTTAAAGTCAATCATCCCTCCAATCTGCAGGAGACTTTCGACCGCCGGACCGGGATCTCCTATTACGGAAAATCTGTCTCTTCTGTGCAGGCCTGCTTTCAGGTGACGGAACAGAACTTTGATGAGGAAAGGATTCTGGCCGGAATTGCGTCAAAATCTTCCCGGGGGAAAAACAGGATGGAGAATCTGTCTCCCGGATGGACTGTTCCTGATGTGAAGGGAACATGCCGCCGGGAGGACGGGCTTACGACAGCGGTCTTCTCCCTGCAGATCGAAGCTGACAGGCAGTACGAAGGAATCTACCGCTTTGAAATCGCGGGCTGTGACAAGGCGGGGAATGCGCTTGTTCCTTCCAATGCACAGGCGGCGGCGGACAGATCGGACAGCCTTGAGAACCTGGCAGCAAAGACGGAGCCCGTCAAAAATATAGAGGGCGGGTTCTGGTCACAGCGCAAAGCAGTGGATGTCACGGCGCCCACCGGCTTTATGAAAGTGGAGAGCGCCACGGGCAGAAACAAAGTTTATTATGAAATCCGGTTTGAGCCGGGAGGGAATATCCCTGTCATGTATGAGCCATTTCGCCCGGAGAAACAGGCACGTCTGATCATTGGGACGGAGGACTCATCGCCTGTTTCGATCTGTTTTGCCCTTCGTTCCGAGGACAGCAAAAAAGACCAGGCCTTCCAGAGGAACAATCCGGTCAGGTCTGCCGGTCAGAACACATACGGAACAGACAACTCACTGGAGCTGACGGTAAACGGAGAGCAGGTTTTTCATCTGGAAAATCTGCTGATCAAAGATCGTGCGGGCAATGTGCGCGCCAATGACCCGGACAGCAGCTGTACACTGGCTAAAAGCGGCAATATCTATCTGGACGCAGCAAAGCCGGATGTCTCCGCGATCAAAGACGCGGAATCCCCCCGGGTGATGATCACTGCATCGGGCACCTTTACGCGTCATGAAGGGGACGGTGAGAGATATATCTACAGACCCGGCGGTTCTGCGCTGGATCTGAAAGTATCGATCGCGGACCCCGGCGGAAAAGCACACAGCTCCGGGCTGAAGGAGGTGACTGTGGAGATCAGGGTAGGAGATACTCTTGTCACGGACAAAGTAAACATGCTGAATCTCCCCTATTTCTATGAGAAGGGGAGCAGGACAGGGCATAATCCGCTCAGGTATGAGATTCCCAATGGCCGTATCCGCATTCCGACAGGATCTTTTGCCGAGTCAAACGACATAACAGTCACGGTCAAAGCACGGGACAACAGCGGCAATTGTTCCGTTCCGTCAAAAGACGGGGGACTCCTGAAGCTCGGAATCGATACGACGGCTCCGCGGGTGGAAGTCAATTATCATGACACTGCGGAGCCGCGGCACGGAAAATACTTCCGGGCAGGCCGGACAGCTGAAATTGTTGTGATCGACAGGAATGTCGTAAATGAAAATATCAAGATTGAGACAAATATTGATGTTCCCGCCTCATTTACTGCTCCCCATGTTTACAAAGAACATGACGGAAGGGGAGAATCCGGCAATGATGATCGCTGGATCAAGACGCTCCGCTATGATGCAGACGGGGATTACACGCTGCAGATCAGCGGGACCGACGCACTGGGCAACCGGATTTCCGATATTAAATGGAACGGACCGGCGCCGCAGAACTTTACGATTGACAAGACAAGGCCGGTCATCCGGATTCTGCTCCCCAAGGAAGTCAACAAAGTGGACGGCGTCAAATACTATGATGCTCCGACGAAGGCGCGGGTTGAGATTCAGGAACACAATTTTTCAGAGGAAACAGGATCAGAACTTCTCAAGGTGGAGACAAGAGCCGTAAACCACAGCGGCGCAGAGAAACCTCCGATTCCTCATCGCACTGCTTTTCAAAAGAAAGGCTATGATCTGTATACATCGACGATTGACTGTGAAAAGGACGGCGATTATGAAATCCGGGCTTCCTATACAGATCTGGCGGGAAATGAGGCAGTCGAAGCAGGCGGAGAGGGCAGGCGGTCTGAGAGCGAGGCCGGGAGCGGCAGGTTTACCATAGACACTTCCGCCCCGGAGCTCCGGATTGATCCCCAGACATTCCGCGTCGACAGTTCTTCGGGACTGCCCCTGCAAGGCCTGGAAAAGCAGATCTATACTGACAAAGATTTTGCGCCCCGTATCATCATCCGGGATATCAATTATGATGAGAGGGAGTCAGACTTCAGCATAGATTGTTCCGGGGCAGACCTCGCGCACAGGGAAATTACCCTGAAAGAAGGTGATCAGAGCAGGGGAGAATACAATATACGATTCAAAGCGTTTGAGATGACACGGGAAATGGACGGTGTCTACAGAGTGCATGTGAAAGCAATAGATCTGGCAAAGCACCGATCCGATCTGGAATTCTGCTTCAGTGTCAACCGTTTCGGTTCTACCTGGGTCTGTGCGGACGAGGCGACAAGGGGGAAACTGCAGGCCTATTATATCAATGATACGAGGGAACCTCTCAGGATTCTGGAGCTCTCACCTGTTGAACTTACGACCCACGTTGCGGAAGTGTTCAAGGATCATGAAAGGAGAATACTGGCCGAAGGAAAGCAGTATACTTTTGAGGAAGCCCCGGCGGAGACCGAAAAGAGCAAAACTGTAAGCAGCAGACACAGGGTCTATATCTATACGATCGCGCCGGAGGTCTATGAAGAGGAAGGCGTATATGATTTTATCCTTTCTTCAACAGATCCTGCAGGCAATAAAAACACCACTGCGCTGTTCCGGGACGGGACAGTTGAGGCAGACCGGCCCGGTCAGGTCAAGTTCCCTATTGAATTGCAGGTGGACAAAACGGTGCCTGTCAACAGGATCACGGGGGTGAAAAAGGGAAAGGAGCAGTTCAACACCGACCGCTTGAAGATCAAAGTGTATCCGGAGGATTATCAGACAGAGATCCGGGATGTGAAAGTGAGGGTCTGGAAAGGTGACTGGAAAGGGAAAGGTACTTTGCCTGTCCCGGAAATAGAGCTTTATTACAGGAAGATCGGAAGGGAAGAGGATGCAGGAGCGCTTGCTGCCGGGCATATTTATCCGATCGAAGAGGCAAAAAAAGGAATTTCTGTCATCTTTGACGGCAATAGCAGCTGGCAGTTTCTGGAGGTGATCACGACGGACCTGGCCGGAAATGAAAGCATAGATCTGAGGGCAGGGGATCCCGGAAGGAACCTTCCGGATACAAGGCGGAGGTTCCTGGTCACTACAAACCCTCTGATCCGTTTATTGCACAGCAGGTCTGCTCTGTGCGGACTGCCCGCCGCTGCAGTGCTGGTGTACTTGCTGACTGTACTGAAAAAGAAAAGAGAAAAGGATGAGAGTATTGATAAGTCCTGATCGGTAAGAAAGCCCCGCCGGTTTTCGACAGATGGAAATCTTCGAAAACCGGCGGGGCGGTAGGGGACACTATATTTTAGCAGGCGGCCTGTTTTTTTCGGCCTGTTTTGACTACTTCAGGGCTACATTGTTGGAGATATAGTAGGAGTAGCCCCTCTTTTTACAGTAATTGATGATCTCCTTGCGCATTTTTGCACTCTTTGTATATTCCAGGAGTGCGATGCTGCGGCCGGCCCGTTTGACTCTCTTGAGGTAGGCTTCATAGTATGAGCGGTCTGCTTTTGTCTGGCGCGAAAACTTGTTAGAGTTATAACCTGTGATCGCCGTCAGAACTTCCTCCTGCATGACACCGTCGATGATCTTGGCCTTGCCCATGCTGATGATTTTGGAGACGAAGACATCGCCGCCGTTTATGATGATCGGGATCTTTTTGTTGTGGATCCTGGTGAGAATAGATACAAGTCCGTTCAGAATAGAAGCGCGGTGGTACTCATAATAGACATCTGTGTTGTCCACCCAGAAACCGTCAACACCTTTCTTGCGGAGATTGGCAGCAAGTTCATTTACGATGAAATTCTGCCAGGCTTTTTTCGAGACATTGACCCATTTCTCCCCTGGCCAGTTGTTATAGTTGCCGAGAGTGATCTTTTTGAAACGTTTGTAATAGGAACGGTACTTGGCAACAGACCCGATGCTCAGATAACTGTAGACTTTGCGTCCGCCGGATTTGAGCCTCATGATTTCAGCTCTGGTGTAATTCTGTGCGTCGATGACGATTGATTTGTAGTTTTTTACTTTTGAAGTGTTCCCGTGCAGCGTTGTTCCGATGAAGACCCCCCAGGTCGTGGTGGAAGCAGCCCGGGCAGGCACGGTGGTGACAGGTATGACTGTAAGGATAGAAAGCGCAGCTGCCAGGAGCAGCGCAGTGAATCGCCGTGCCAAACGGGATTTAAAGCTGGTGCTTCGCTGTTTATTCATCTGATAACCTCTCCTTCTGTGAAAAAAACTGCGGGCGCGCAGGCACTGTCCTGTGCCTGTTTTCCAATTTTAACATTTTTGTCAAATGGTGTAAACGGAATGAACACAAAATGGAATATGGCTGATATGGCCATTTGATGTTTTTGGCACAAAAATCCCTGATAACAGGATTATATTCCCGGTTTATGATATAATCTTCTCAAAATGGGCACTTATCTGCCGGATGCGAGTTCAACATTGGTATGACATTTTGATGAAGGCTTGAAGAGAAGAAGATACTGAGATGAATGAAGATAGAAATATGGCAATTGCCGAATCCGGAAACCAAATCAAACCCTGGAAGAAAATACTGTTTGTATTTAACCCCGTAGCAGGACGCTCCCAGATCAAAACTTATATGGTTGATATTCTTGAGATCCTGTCGAAGGCAGGATACAAGGTTGTTTGTTACCCGACGCAGAGCCGCGGTGACGCCAGACGCATCGTGCGTGAGCGCATGGATGATTATCTGTACGTGGTCTGTGCAGGCGGAGACGGCACTCTGGACGAGGTCGTCAGCGGTATGATGGAGAACCGGAATAAACCTTTTGTACCGATCGGATATATTCCTGCAGGCACAACCAACGATTTTGCCACAAGCCTTCATATTCCTTCAGATATGATCCAGGCTGCGAAAGTCGTTGCCAACGGCCGCACTTTCCGCTGCGATCTGGGGCTTTTCAATGAGAATGATTATTTCACCTATGTGGCGGCTTTCGGTGTTTTTACGGGTACTTCCTATTCAACACCCCAGGAGCTGAAAAACCAGCTGGGACATCTGGCCTATATCCTGCAGGGAGTTACAGAACTGGGCAATATGCGCGCTTATCACATCCATGTGGTGTCTGAGGAGAGAGAACTCGAGGGCGAATTTGCTTACGGCATGATCACAAACTCCCGCTCGATCGGCGGATTTTCCAATATTACGGGAAAAGAAGTGGATCTGCAGGACGGGCTGTTCGAGGTGACGCTGGTCAGAATGCCGAAAAATCCTCTGGAAATGAGTGAGATCATCATGGCGATCGGAAATCCGTCCATGAACTCGGATATGGTGATCAATTTCAAAACTGCCAAAGTCATCATGAACTGTGATGAATTGATTGCATGGACCCGCGACGGAGAATATGCCGGATCGCACAGGACGGTCATGCTCAGAAACTGTCCGGGGCAGCTGCGGATTCTTGTACCGGAAGAATACGTGACCGATAACGGCATTCAAAAACAGTTATGATGTCAGAAAAGGACAGCATGAGATCTGGAAATAATAAGAAGAAAAGATTCTTAAAGGCAGGATATATCTTCCTGGCATATTTTGCAGTCATCACTGTGATTCTTCTATGGAGTTTATTTCATTGCACAGAGTATTCATGGCCTACGGCGGATCTCTTCCCCGTGGACGGTCAGAAGAACTCCGCAGCGCCGGATCAGATGGATTCAGCAAGTACTGTGCAGGAGATTGAGCTGAAGGACGATGCGCCTCTGTTTTTACAGGCAGCGGCAGGACAGGAAGAAGCGGAGGAGATCACGGAAAGGATTGGCAGCAAGCCTCGCCTGCGGGGGGTTGCTCTCCTGGGATACAAAAATGTCCGGTCACTGAAGTATTCAGAGGAAACTGTCACAGCTCAGGTTGTCAATATGGCGACGGGTGAGGTCGTCGGCAGCGGCACACTTCCTTTGAGAAACCAGACTCCCTTTTCCAATGAAGAAACGGCAGTTTATGTCACCTTATCCGAGCCGGTGACACAGATGCTGCCGGAGGAACTGCAGGTTCGCTTTTCCACCTCCGGGCTGACAAGGAACGGGATCTTTCTCTCGGGCGGAACAGCGGCAGAAGGAGAAGAAGCACCCTTTGCCAGACTGTATTATGAGAAAAAGAAATGGGCTCCCCTGAGACCGATCCTGTATTTTCTGCTGGAGCTTATAGCCGGACTCGGGTGTCTGCTTCTATACAGTAAGAGCAGAATGCCTCTTCTGCGCGGGGCCCGGAACCAGGAGCAGACCTTCCCGGGTACTCTGCCCTCTTCCGCAAGGGGAAAACCCGCTGCAGGGAAGCTGTCACTGCAGACGGCAAGGCAGCTTGCCCTGCCTGCCTTCGCACTATTATTCATCCTGGCCATGCTCTTGTTCACCTATGTGCATGTGATCAAAAAAACGGCAGCAGCATGTACAGGGGAGCAGCTTACCGGAGGCAGTAAGGCTGCGGATGTCATTGCCCTGGAGCCGGGCACGGCACTTCGTCAGAGCCTGCGGCTTGGGAAAAACAGTTTGTCAGGAATAGGAATTGCCCTGGCTGAAAAAGACGGAGATCCTGTTCAGTCCCCGGAGAAAATGCCTTATGCCGCATCCATGCTGGAGTGGAAACTTCTGGATGAATCGGGGACGGCTGTGCTGACATCCGGGTCGGGACAGGTAAAGGACCTGAAGAAAGTCAGCACACAGCTGGGTGATGATATTAAGGATAAAAATATCCTGGCAAAGTCAGAGGAAAGCTATCTGCTGTCACTTGACAAGCCTGTTCCTGAATCGATGGGAAAGATGTTTGTTCTGGAAATCGCAGTGCCGGAACAGACCGGGACACAGGAGAGTGTCTGCTTTCTTGCGACGGGAGAAACCAACGGGCAGATTGAGCTGGCAGACGCAGACGGTTCCGCCGCCTCTTTTTCTGTAAAGGAAACTCTGCCGCTGGAACTTGACCTGATGGGTGCATATAAATGCAATGGTTCCATAAAAGGCATGTTCCTGCGGATCTCTGTGATCGTTCTTGTCATGCTTGCCGGCCTTTATTATGCCGCGCGCCGCTTTTCGGACTCCGGGGCCGGCCCGGTGGATTCAGGGAAGACGGCTTCCATGTATCTGGTGAGCGCCCTGTGTATGGGAATGGTGTTCAGTTTCCTTACACCGGCTTATACAGTACCCGATGAACGCACACACATTGACTCTGTTTACATTCTTTCCAACCAGCTGCTCGGGATCAAGGAGATCCCCGGACCCAAACGCCTTTTCAAGCGGGCTTGCGATGTCGATACATCCATTGCCAATACCATGCCGATGACGGCGGAACGGTATACAGTTGTGTATGACAACTTATTCGGAGCAGCACCGAAAATGATTCCTGCGCTCGCGGGAGACCCGGAGACCATTGGAAGAGAAGATGCTTCGGAGGACACTGTAGATGTCAGGATGACTTCTGCGAGAAAGCTTATTCCCGCCTATACCAGAAGCGCGATCGACAATGTTCCTTTACTTTGCTATCTGCCTTCTGCAATCGGTTTTACCGCCGCAAGACTTTTGGGCAGGAATATGATCACAATGGTCATGATGGCCCGCTGGCTGAATCTCCTGGTGAGTGCCTGGATCATGTATCTGGCGATCCGGCGCATGCCCTATGGAGCGGCCGCCATGGGAGTGATCGGCCTGTTTCCCAAGACAATGCAGGAGATGTCCTCCTGTTCCTATGACGGGATGGTCATTGCCGGTACCTTCCTGTTTATAGCTTTATGTCTTACGGCAGCTTTTGACAGCCGTGTGACTATCGCAGACCTTCTGGCGCTCTTTCTCTCAGGTCTGTATGCGGCATCCTGTAAAGGGGGTGTCTATCTGCCTGTTCTTGGCCTGGCCATGATCATTCCATGGGCGAGAGCAGGGAGAGGGAAGAAACTGCAGACCCGCTGGCTGGCAGTCAGCAGCGCAGTTGTAGGCGGTGCAGCGCTGCTTTTTATCGGGAAATATATCGTCAGGCTTTCAGGCATGTTCGGGAGGAAATCCGGGACGGCATCAATCGGAGCAGGAGCGAAAAAACTTTATACTTTATCTGATTTCATTCACGCGCCTTCCAAACTGGTACGTATCTATCTGAATACGATTGCGGCACGAGGACCGGGAATGGTAGGTGAACTGGTCGGTAAAAATCTCTGCCAGAAGTGGTATTTCGTTCTTGCCTTCCTGCTGCTGGCTTTTCTGGGGATCCTGAGAAGGAGAAAAGGCCGTCAGGGAAGAAATGAATACGCAGACCGTGATCATGTGGGACTTGGTGCGAGGATCTGGATCCTGCTTCTTACCGCCTTTAGTGTGTCACTGGTCTTTATGTCCATGCTGCTTGCATTTACGGGAAAGGACGCGGCATTTATCGAAGGACTGCAGGGGCGCTATTTTCTTCCGATCGCACCGCTTCCTCTTCTGGCAGTGGAAAATGGCCTGGTTCATAGAAACCGCATGGGGGACACGGCAATTTTGTATACAACGGACGTTCTTCTGGCGGTGACCTTCTGTGAGATCCTGCTCACTTATCTGGGATGACCTTCGGAGAGTGTGCGGGTGAATGGTTCAAGACTCAAAAAATGACTCACAAGACAGACAGTGACAGCATCGGGTTCGTGTTTGTAAACACGACCTGTATGTCTGCCTTGGCCTGACCCGGGAGATTATCATGAAAACTGTTAATATTCTGCTGTCCGCATATAATGGCGAGAAATTCATTGCGGAACAAATTGAAAGCCTGCTTGCCCAGGATTATCCTTCGATTACGATCCATATAAGAGATGATGGATCGAAAGACGGGACAGTGGATGTTATCCGCAGATATACAGACCTTCCGAATGTGAAGCTGTATGAAGGCGAAAATGTCGGATATCGGAAGAGTTTTGCCTGGCTTTTATCCAACTGCAAAGGGGCGGATTACTACGCATACTGCGACCAGGACGACTGCTGGATGCCGGACAAGATCAGCCGGGCAGTAAAGGCGCTGGACCGTTATGATGAAAACACACCCGCCATCTATATCGGTGATTTCTACTGGGGGGATGCCGAGTGCAATCCGGGGCATGCCAACAGGAATGCTTTTAAGAAACATTCTCTCATCAAATACATTACAACAGGAGACATGAACACATTCGGATTTACAGAGGTGTTCAATGAATGTGCTGCCGCAGGGATCCGGGACAGAGAACCTCTGGAGCTCTGTGTACATGACCAGATCGTCTATCTTTACTGCCGCTGCGCCGGTAAAGTGATCTGGGATGAGAAGCCGACAGCCTGCTACAGGCGATATGGTCAGAATGCCTCTCCGCAGGAACTGCAGGGAGGAAACCGGCTGACACATCTTGCCTGGCAGATCAAGACATTCCTGCTGTCCTCCGGCAGAGACCGGGTCTATGACAGATTCAGAGAGTTTTACGAGGCATACGGGGATATCATTCCTCCCCGGTACAAACAGGTGTTTACTCTATACCTGAATGACGGACACCGCCTAAAGAAAGCGCTGTACCGCGGTGTGTATCGGGACAAAAGGACAGAGGACTTCCTGATCCGCCTGCTGTTTCTGATGGGCAAGGTGTGAGCAGGACCTGTTTTGGACAGGCAGCCCCTTGAATACGGGGAAATGATGGCGATACAGACAAAGTACACAAAAGGAAGAGAGTATGCTTTATAAAGAATACGACGAAAAAACACTGCACAGACTGCAACAGATTGAGCTGGAGATCCTCAGGGATTTCGATCAGCTGTGTACGGAGAATGGTCTTACTTATTTCGGGTGCGGCGGCACCGCGATCGGTGCGGTGCGGCATCACGGCATGATCCCCTGGGACGACGACATTGATGTCGCGCTTCTGCGCAAGGATTACGAGAAATTTCTGCGCATTGCCAGACAAAAGAAATGGCGCAGAAAGTATAAGGTGGTCAACGCAGGCACGATGGAGAATTACCCGCTCATGACTACCAGATGGTGCATGAAAGGGACAAAATTCAAAGAAGATGCCCTCAAGAATATTGAAGGCGATCTTGGAATCTTCCTGGATATCTATTGTTTCGATAACATTCCCGACAACGAGATTCTGATGAAGATCCACGGCTGGCGCAGCTGGTTCTGGGGCAAACTGCTCATTCTGTACTGGCTGGATGAGCCCGTCCTTTATTTCGGCGGTATCCTTGGAAAGGCTGTGACCGGAACCTGCAAGGTCGTACACAAGGGTATGCGCGTCATGCATATTTCCCCCAGGTGGCTCTACCGTCATGCCAAGAGAGTATCCGGCTGTTATAACGGACACGAGACAAAACGCGCAAATTATCTTCACGACCCGAAACCTTTTATCAGCATCGTGGAAAAGAAGGATATATTCCCTGTGCAGCGTATGGAGTTTTCCGGTCAGGAGATCTGCGAGCCCGCGGATGTGGACGCATATCTGTCCAGACGTTTCGGTGACTATATGACTATGCCTCCGGAGGACAAGAGACATAATCATCCTCCCTATGAGCTTGATCTGGGAGACCATGCAGATTCTGAAGAGTCATAAGTGCAGACAGGCCGAAGGCCTGCCCGGCAGCACGCCGGAATATGTCAGGGATCTGCCGCATGAGGGCGGCAGATCTACGGCAAAACATTCAATAAAAACGCGAATCAGTAATAATATCGAATCAGTAATAATATCATTGGAAAGAGGAGACAGGTATGACGATCGCTCTTTTGACTGCAGCGGGATCCGGTACGAGAATGCATCAGGATATTCCCAAGCAATTCATCCATGTTGATAACAAACCGGTCATCATTCATACTATGGAGGCTTTTCAGAAGCATCCCGGCATCGATGCGATCATTGTCGTGACCATCGCATCCTGGACGGACGTCCTGCGTGCCTATGCCCGGCAGTTCAATATAACAAAGCTCAAGTGGATTGTTCCGGGCGGTGAGACCGGCCAGGAGTCAATTTTTAACGGACTTAAGACACTGAAGGAGGACAGCGATGTGCCCGAGGACGCAGTTGTTATGGTCCATGACGGCAACAGGCCCATGGTCTCATCCATGATCATTTCAGACAGTCTTGCCACTTATTCCATGCATGGCAGCGCGGTTGCGGTCATTCCCTGCACAGAAGTCGTTTTTGAGAGCGATGACGGTATCTCCTCCTGCACTTCCACAGAGAGGGAGCGCCTGTTCCGCACCCAGACTCCCCATACATATCTTCTGAACGATCTTTACAATGCCCACCTGGAGGCGCTAAAGAGAGGGATCACCGGTACGGCGGCTTCCTGTATGCTGATGAAAGAACTGGGCAAGACCACCTGGTTCTCCAAGGGATCCGAGGAGAATCTGAAGATCACCACTCTTGATGATCTGCGGATCTTCAAAGCTCTGCTGCACACAGCCCAGGACAACTGGATCAAGGAATAATTCGGTATACGACGGAGAAAACCATGAAGTATCATGCATCTTATCTGGAGGATCTGCGGCGGGTCAAAAGTTCCCTGCCCGGATGGGAGATCCTGAAGGGAAAGACCGTCCTGGTCACAGGTGCCTCCGGTCTGATCGGGTCTGCGGTCGTGGACGTCCTCTCTCAGCTGAATATAGAAGATAGTGCCGGGATTACGATTCTTGCCGCCGGCAGAAGCGGCCGGGGTATGAAGGACCGATTCGGCGACAGGATGGAAAGGGGAAAGATCCGGTATTATTCCTTCGACGCACTCAGCGATGTGCGTCCGGAGCAGTATCCGGATCCGCTTCCGGATTATCTGATCCATGCTGCGGGAAATGCCAATCCCGCTCTTTACGGAAGTCGTCCTGTGCAGACCATGATGACAACTATACTCGGCACGCAGACCATCCTGCGGATGGCTGCCGCCAGACCCGGGAGCAGAGTCGTCTATGTCTCGTCCAGTGAAGTGTACGGCAGGAAGGACACCGCTGATCCGTTCGGGGAGGACATGTTCGGCACTGTAGACATTCTCAATCCCCGGTCCTGCTATCCTGTTTCCAGAAGAGCTGCAGAGACTCTCTGCGCATCCGCAAAGGCGGAATACGGGATCGATTTTGTCGTGGCCAGACCCGGCCATGTCTACGGACCCACGATGACAGCGGCAGACAACCGCGCTTCATCACAGTTTCCAAGGGATGTCGCAGCAGGCAAGGATATTGTCCTGAAGAGCAGCGGGAGCCAGATCCGATCCTATTGCTATATCCTGGACTGTGCCTCCGCGATCCTGACGATCCTGCTCAGGGGAGAGTCCGGCATGGCCTACAATATCTCCAACAGGAATAGTATCGTGACGATCCGGCAGATGGCAAAAGTGTTTGCAGAAGCAGCGGGGCGGAAAGTCCTGTTTGACCTGCCGACAGAGCAGGAGCGGGCGGTCTTCAATCCCATGGACAATTCCTCTCTTGACGCCTCGAGACTTGAAGCTCTGGGCTGGAGAGGGATGTTTGATATGGAGACCGGTGCGAAAAGAACGCTTGCCTGCCTGATGGAAGAATAACGGAGCTGTTTGATGGCAAATAAATATTATAAAAAAAGTGTACGCCGCGGTGCAGCACGTATTGCGGGACAGCATAAATACAGGGCGCTGCTTGAAAAAAACAAGGACAAAAAGATCCTTGTTTTCCTGCACCTGTTTTACCCGGAAAGCTGGAAAGAGATCCGTGAATATCTGCGGAATTTCGAAGGATACAACTGGGATTTGTGCGTCACCTATCCGGATTTCCTGGATGACAGGGAAGACTTTCAGGGAATCAAGGAGGATATCTGCCGCCTGAATCCCGGAACAGAGTTTTACTGTTTTGAAAACCGGGGATTTGATATAGGCCCTTTTCTGACGGCACTGCGGCAGAAAGGCACGGAAGACTACGACGTAGTTTTCAAACTTCAGTCCAAGGGAACAAAGCGCCCGTGGATCTATATCTACAGGCAGCTTTTTATAGGACGGGACTGGTTCCGCAATCTCTTTGAGGGCGTTGTCGGAGCGGGGACCATCCACACGACCATCGACGCGATCGCCAACGAGCCCTCCGTGGGAATGTGTGCCGCATCAAATCTGATCGTGCACGATCCTCCCCACAAGGAGAACCTGGTGATCCGGAAGATGGAGGAATACGGGATCACAGTCAAAAAGGGATATTACTTCGTGGCGGGAACCTGCTTCGCGGTAAAACCGCAGTGCCTGCAGCCCCTGATCGACTTTCCGGCAGCGCTGGAGGACTTTGTACCGGTGCCGCCTTCCAGAGGACTCAGTCTGGGGCACATCCTGGAGCGCTATATGACGATCGCTGTAACGCAGATGGGATACAAGCTTCGCGGAAACCGGGTCATGCGCGCCGAGCACGCTGTGCGGGCTCCTCTGGAGCATATCTTCGACGGACTTTCGAGCGAACATCTCTATGACCTTCCTTATATCTATGATGATGAGTTCTTTTTCTGGGCTCTCGACCACTTTATGGTAAGTTACAGGACAAAGAAGATCCGTCTGGGAGATATCCGCTACCGCATGGGAAAAGAAGGGGAGATCATCCCTCTTTCCCAGTGTGTGCCCTACAGATATCTGCAGGGAGATACGGCTGCCTATGAAGAATATTGCAGGATCCATGAAGAAACAGGACGTCCTCTGATGTCTCCGGAACGGTATGATGCGCTGATTGCTTCCATGAAGGAAGAGGGATTTGATGAAGAGCATATCATCATGATCGACGAAAACAATATAGTCAAGGACGGTCAGCATCGCGCGTGCTGGCTGGCCTGGAAATACGGGCTTGATCATGAAGTTGAAGTGCTGCAGGTAAAGGTCCTTGCAGGTCTTGACCTGGCAGGGCAGATGGCGCTCTATCCTGTAAAGGAGGCAGGAGCCTTGTTCAGCCGGAGCTTTCTTCATAAAGACTGACGAAAGTTGAAACAGTTCTAACTATAAATATGCCGAACAATCAAGATACAAACCGGGAAGCCGGTTTACAAAAAAAGAATCATAAGAGAGGAAATAAATCGATCGGGGTCAATGCAGTCCTGAATTTCATCAAAGTCGGATGCTCGGTCATTTTTCCCCTGATCACATTTCCTTATACTTCCAGAGTTCTCCAGGTTGAGAATATCGGCAAGGTGAACTACGGAAACTCGATCATCACCTAT
This sequence comes from Lachnospiraceae bacterium, assembly GCA_045130475.1. Lineage (GTDB taxonomy): Bacteria > Bacillota > Clostridia > Lachnospirales > Lachnospiraceae > CAG-791. The sequence goes on along the minus strand of JBGUPU010000062.1, from coordinate 67,117 downwards.
TTTGCGCTTTTTGCGGCACTGGGCATAAGCACCTATGGTGTCCGGGAGGGCGCAAGGAGAAAGAAGGGAGCAGAGTTTGACCGCTTTGCTTCTGAAATCTTTTCCCTGAATCTTCTGACCACCGCGATTTCCTATGCGGTGCTCTTTCTCCTGCTTCTGACAGTGCCCAAATTCAGGGACTATCGGGCAGTCATTCTGATTCAGAGCATGACGATCCTTCTGACCACACTTGGAGTCGAATGGGTCAATACGGTCTATGAGGACTTCCTGTACATCACGATCCGGAGCATAGCGGTGCAGATCCTCTGCATGGCGGCCCTCTTTCTTTTTATCCACCGCCCGGAGGATTATCTGAAGTACGCTTGTATTTCTGTTATGTCAAGCAGCATCATGTGTATCGCCAACTGGATCTACTGCAGGAGGTATGTCCGTATAAGGGTCCTTTTTTCCGGGGATATTTTCCGGCACTGGAAGCCGATGTTCATCTTTTTCGCCAACAGCCTTGCGATTACCATCTACGTCAGTGCGGACACTACCATGCTTGGCTGGATCTCGGGAGATTACTACACGGGTCTCTATGCGGTTTCCGTCAAGATCTACCAGATTGTCAAGAGACTGATGACGGCGGTGTACACCGTGACGATCCCCCGTCTGTCCCGCTATGTGGGCAGAGGAGAGTGGCAGAATTACCGCAGGCTTCTGACGCAGATCTGCGGCTGTGTCATCCTCCTTGTCGTTCCGTGTATGACAGGCCTGGCAGTCTATGCGAGGAATATTATCCAGATTCTTTCCGGCGACAGCTATCTGCCGGCGGTACGCTCTCTGCAGATTCTCGCCGTTGCCCTTCTGTTTGCGGTCGGAAGCGGAGTGGTCGTCAACTGCATTAATACGCCCAACGGTTTTGAAAAGACCAGCCTCTCCGCGACGATTGCCGCTGCAGTAGTCAATGTGGGGCTCAATGTGGTTCTGATTCCGGTCTTCCGTCAGGACGGTGCTGCATTGACCACGGTGCTGGCCGAGGCGATGGTCCTGATCATCTGCCTGGTCCGTCTGCATGACATCGATCATTATATGGATGTCAGGGAGGTGCTCTCGCAGCTGGGATATGCAGTTGCCGGATCTCTCCTGATCCTGTGGATCAGCCTGGCGATCGGCAGGCTGGGACTTTCCTCCCTGCTCTCGCTGGTACTGGGAATCTTCCTGTGTACAGCCGCCTATGCTGTCCTGCTGGCGGCCGGCAGGAACCGCTATTTTATGGCTGTGCTGTCAAAGGTTCTCCGCAGGAGATAAAAAGCCGGACCTTGCTTTACGGACCGTGCAGAGAAAAAGTCAGGTCTTTGTTCCCGCAGTCTGCAAAAAAAGAACAGTGTCCCGGAGGAAACACTGTTCTTGGAAACATCTGCGGAAGCGTAAGTTTATGAGAGCGGCTCGACACCGTAACGCTTCTTATAATAGAGGCGGACGGCCGGGCGCGGGATCATATGTTTTACGAGGTAGATGCGGTCTATATTTTCGACTTCCATGATCTCGATCTCGTGATCCAGCCCGTATTTGTGTGCTATGCAGCAGGCGCGGTGCTGGCCGTCCCTGATCACCCCAAGCTCATTGACCAGGATGATATGCTTCTGGTCATAGCCCTGCTCTGACAGGGAGCGGATGAGTGAATCGAATCTCTCCGGAGTCATAGCCGGATACCCTTTTTCCTCGTGTATGCGGCAGTACTCCTCATAAGCGGATCCGTCGCCCTGAAGATACCTGTAGGGATATGTGTCCTTGAGAGGGAGGATCTTTTCTCCCGGACCCATCTGATATTTGAGATCTCCGACGGGCATCTTGCGGACTTTGTAACGGACGAAGCGGTTGTCCAGACGCCAGAGGAAATATTCGTCATCGAAGATATAGGGCAGCTCGTGGAGTCGCTCACTGGAGATACTGTACAGCAGCTTCTCGAGAGGGGCTTTCAGAAACCTGCGAAGCCGCAGAACATCGTTGCCCTCGATTTTCAGGCCGTCTTTTTGAGCCGCAATACACATATAGCGTTCCAGTGCATGGGCCAGGCTCATGCCGCGGGAGGAAGGAACGGGGACAAAATCATCCAGCGTACAGGGGAGATCCTTCAGCACCTGCAGGCAGGATGGACGGACAGCAAAGCATGTGCCGGCGAGGAAGGAATAGCCTTTTTCCACCTGAATACCGGATTCCTTTAATCTGCGGATGATCAGGTTTTCCTTGTGAACGGGATCATGAACGATCAGGTTTTTTGCTCCGATCATGCCGACATCCGGATCATTGAGGATTTTGTCAATTGTCCTGTGGATCACACCGGCGCCCACGGTTCCCTCATACAGATTCAAAAACCAGTCTCTTCCGAAGAAGAGCTGCCGGTAGATGTAGATAAAGATCCGCTTGACTCCTTTGGACTGAAGCTTGAAGACAGCTTCATAAGAGGACAGGTCGATCTGCTTGACCGCAGTCAGGAAGGGTCCTATGTCAAAGCCCTTGTTTTCCGTCTGCAGGAAGGTCGTGCGCGGATTGAGCGCGAGAATGTCTTTTTTGTCTATCTGATCCGCAATCATATCAGGAAAGGTGACGCACAGATCCCAGGTGTATCCGGAAAAGTTCAGCAGATATTCCCGGATCTCTTTCCAGCTCTCCGGATAGAAGAGATGAAGAACGACCAGGATCCTGCGGTCTTTGTTTTTTTTGATCAGACCACTGTGTCTGATGCCGGCGATTTTGCGGTCTGCTGCCCGCAGGTGTCTGCGGCTGTAATAGGTTCGGAAAATACGCATGGGAGCTCCTTGAACAATTCGCAATAATCTTTGTCTTTTTTCTATAATATTATTTTACTATAATATTATATGCAGAAAGTACGCTTATGTGTCAAGGAACGTGTATCCTGTATATATGTCCTGAAAGTAAAAGCAGCAGAAGATACTTTCAAGGCAATCTTGCATATCATTGATAATTCTGGTATTTTTTTAAGGCAATAGCTGGAAAGGAGTATATTATGACAATTATTGTGACTGGCGGTGCCGGCTTTATTGGAAGCAACTTTGTTTTTTATGAGCTTGAGAAACATCCTGAGGACAGGATCGTTTGTATTGATAAGCTGACTTATGCGGGAAATCTCTCCACACTTGCACCGGTGATGGACAAGCCGAATTTCCGCTTTGTCAGGATGGACATCTGTGACCGCGAGGGCATTGATAAGCTTTTTGAAGAAGAGAAGCCGGATATTGTAGTAAATTTCGCGGCCGAGTCCCATGTGGATCGTTCGATCGAAAACCCGGAGATCTTCCTTCAGACCAATATTATCGGAACATCTACCCTGATGGACGCATGCCGTAAATACGGTGTTACCCGGTATCATCAGGTCTCCACGGACGAAGTGTACGGAGATCTGCCTCTTGACCGCCCGGACCTTTTCTTTACAGAGGAGACCCCGATCCATACCAGCAGCCCTTACAGCAGTTCCAAGGCGGGCGCAGACCTTCTGGTCCTGGCTTACCATAGAACCTACGGTCTGCCCGTATCTATCAGCCGCTGCTCCAACAACTACGGACCTTACCACTTCCCGGAGAAGCTGATCCCGCTTATGGTCATCAATGCCCTGCACGACAAGCCTCTTCCTGTATACGGCGAAGGACTCAATGTCCGTGACTGGCTTTATGTTGAGGACCACTGCAAGGCGATCGACCTGGTTATGCGCAAGGGCCGCGTCGGCGAAGTCTATAATATCGGCGGCCACAATGAGATGAGAAACATCGATATTGTAAAGCTGATCTGCAAGGAACTCGGAAAACCGGAGAGCCTGATCACCTATGTCACCGACCGCAAAGGCCACGATATGCGCTACGCCATCGATCCCACAAAGATCCACAATGAACTCGGATGGCTGCCCGAGACCATGTTCAAGGACGGAATCAAAAAGACGATCCGCTGGTATCTGGACAATCAGTCCTGGTGGCAGCCGATCATTGACGGCGAATATCAGAACTATTACGAGCAGATGTACGGAAATCGCTGAAAAACGACAGATATTCACTACTTATATAGAAGGGAATAATACAAAATGAAAGTTCTTGTAACAGGCGTTGGCGGCCAGCTCGGCCACGATGTAATGAATGAACTTTACAAAAGAGGGTATGAGGGGATCGGAAGCGACATCGCTCCGTCCTATGCGGGCGTACAGGACGGTACTCCCGTTGCATCCATGCCCTATGTGCAGCTGGATATTACAGACAGCGACGCTGTTATGAAGGTGATCGGAGACTGCAAGCCTGATGTTGTGGTGCACTGTGCAGCCTGGACGGCAGTGGATCTGGCAGAGGATGAGGACAAAATTGAAAAAGTCCGTGCCATCAACGCCGGGGGTACTGCCAATATAGCCAGAGCGTGCAAAGAAACAGACTGCAAGATGGTCTATATCAGCACGGATTATGTGTTTGACGGACAGGGAACAGAGCCGTGGGAACCGGATTGTAAAGATTACAAACCGCTGAACGTCTACGGACAGACCAAGCTGGAAGGGGAACTGGCGGTTGCCGGTACACTGGAGCGATATTTTATTGTCAGAATCGCATGGGTCTTCGGAGTAAACGGGAAGAATTTTATCAAGACAATGCTCAATGTCGGCAAGACTCACGATACTGTCCGCGTTGTAAACGATCAGATCGGAACACCTACCTATACTTTCGATCTTGCAAGACTTCTCGTCGATATGATCGAGACGGACAAGTACGGTTATTATCATGCGACGAATGAAGGCGGGTATATTTCGTGGTACGATTTTACCTGTGAGATCTATCGCCAGGCGGGATATACGACAAAGGTTATTCCTGTGACAACACAGGAATACGGGCTGTCCAAGGCCGCACGTCCCTTTAACAGCCGTCTGGACAAATCCAAGCTCGCGGAAAACGGCTTTGAGCCCCTTCCGGACTGGAAGGATGCACTGGCAAGATTCCTGAAAACTCAGTAAGGCGGAAGATCCGGTAAGAGGTATTGATTTATGAAACATCTGCATACATTTGCTGTCTGTGCATATAAGAGCAGTCCTTATCTGGAAGAATGCCTGCAGTCTTTGATGTCACAGACAGTGGAAAGCAACATTATCATTACCACATCCACACCGAATGAATTTATCTTTTCCATCGCGGAAAAATATGGGCTTCCCGTAATCGTCAATGAAGGGAAGACAGGAATTACGCAGGACTGGAATTTTGCTTATACGCATTCGGACAGCAGATATGTCACCATAGCGCATCAGGATGATATATATGATCCGGATTATCTGCAGACGGCTCTGGAGAAACTGGAGAGCTCCCCGAAACCTTTGATCTTCTTCAGTGATTATTATGAGATAAGGGATGACAAAAATGTATACAGCAATCGCCTGCTGCGGGTCAAACGCCTGATGCTGCTGCCTGTTCGTCTTCCGATGGCGGAGCGGTCAAGGTGGATCCGGAGGAGGATTCTGTCCTTTGGATCGCCCATCTGCTGTCCGTCTGTTACCTTCGCCAGGGAAAACCTGCCTTATGTCGTATTCCGGCATGGCTTCAGGGCATGTGAAGACTGGCAGGCATGGGAAATGATCTCCAGATTAAAAGGGGACTTTTTGTATTCCCCGAAGCCGCTGATGGGCCATCGGATCCATGAAGATTCAGAGACATCCGCCAGTATTGAGGACCATGGACGCTCGGAAGAAGAGTATCAAATGTACCGTAAATTCTGGCCGGACAGGATTGCGCGTGCACTCAGCCGTGTATATTCCAGTGCGCAGGTTTCCAACCATCTTGACGAATAGGATAATATCATGAAAAAACTTGTTATTATACCTGCCTTTAATGAGCATGAGAGTATTATCAACACTGTGCGGAACATACACGAGAATGCGCCCGATTATGATGTGATTGTGATCAATGACTGCTCAAAAGATAATACTCTGGACCTCTGCAGGGCAAATGATATCCCGGTGCTTGACCTTCCGATCAACCTGGGAATCGGCGGTGCAGTGCAGACAGGGTATTTGTATGCTTTGAAAAACAATTATGATATTGCAGTTCAGATGGACGGCGACGGACAGCATGATGCAAATTATTTGAACAGGATGGAGAAAATTCTCTTAGAGAAAAATGCAGACATGGTGATCGGATCGCGGTTTATTGAAAAAGAAGGATTTCAGACCACCGGCATGCGAAGGTTCGGAATCGGAATCTTCCGCTTTTTATCAAAATTTTTGTTCGGAAAGGCCATTACGGATGCGACATCCGGCATGCGGATGTGTAACAGAAGGACGATCGAACTATTTGTAAAGGATTATCCCAGGGATTATCCGGAGCCGGAGACGGCCTGCAGACTGCTTCGAAAGCATTATACAATTGTGGAAACACCTGTCATAATGAAGGCAAGGGAATCCGGGGAATCCTCTATTTCCATGAGAAAATCCGTGTACTATATGGTCAAGGTAACACTGGCGATCCTGATTGAAAGAATGAGGTAATAGAATGTCTTTACGTTTACAGATCATATTACTGGTACTTCTCGGGGCCGGCCTTGCTGTTATTGTGAACATGGTCAGGAAACGGATCCTGGAACTGAAATATGTCCTGGTCTGGTTCTTCGCGGATATAATACTGGTGCCCATGGTTCTCTTCCCGGATCTGATCAGGACGATCACAAGGGCGCTTGGCATCCAGTCGACCATGAATATGATTTTCTTCCTTGGTTTTCTTTTATCGCTGGTCATCATTTTCACGCTCACAGTAGCGATCTCAAAGGTTACTGCCGAAGTGCGCAGAATGAGTCAGACGATTGCCATGCTGGATAAGAAACTGGTGGAAAGCGGGCTGACAGATAAAGAATAGCCCTGCAGACCGTATCTGCGTACGGGATACGAGGTATATAACAGGCCTTATTGTCAATAAACTGTTGTTTGGAACTGGTCATTGAGGTTGATAAAAGGATAAGAGATTGGTATGGGACAGATTAAAGTAACAAAAGTGGATATTGAAGGTCTCTATGTGATCGAGCCGACAGTACACGGCGACAGCCGGGGATATTTTATGGAGACATATAATCAGAACGATATGCGTGAAGCGGGTCTGGACATGGTATTTGTGCAGGATAATCAGAGCATGTCCACAAAAGGCGTCCTGAGGGGACTCCACTTCCAGAAGCACTATCCCCAGGGAAAACTGGTACGTGTGATCAAGGGGGAAGTCTTTGATGTGGCGGTCGATCTTCGGAAAAACAGTGACACCTTCGGAAAATGGTACGGGATTATTCTCTCCGAGGAGAACAAAAAGCAGTTTTATATTTCGGAAGGCTTTGCGCACGGTTTTCTGGTCCTCAGTGATGAAGCGGAATTCTGCTATAAGGTGACAGATTTTTACCGCCCCGGTGATGAAAGCGGTATGGCGTGGAATGATCCTGAGATCGGGATTGAATGGCCGTCTGTTGTAGGAGAATACAAGGGGACGGCGGATAGTGCCGGATATACTCTGGAAGACGGGACGCCTCTCAACCTCAGTGAAAAGGATAAAGTCTGGAAAGGAATGTCAGAAGCATTTCATTTTTGATCCGATCTGTTTTTAAGAGGATTGTCTATGAAGAAAAGAAAGATATCTATTAGCAGGAAGCCTTATTATGCGGGAGCTGCAGCTTTAATACTGCTTCTCCTTCTGCTTTTTGTTGTTTTTACAAGAGGAGCAAAGGATAAGAGAACAGCTGCAGAGACAGAGGGCGAAGAGGATACCCTTCGTATTTCCATTTCCTGGAGCGATACCGATTATGAAGGAACCTATACCGGATATACTGTATCCGGCGTTCCTGAAGGCTCAGGTGTTTTTACAGATGCTGATGGAGAACTGACATACACAGGCAATTGGAAAAAAGGAAAATTTGACGGATACGGAAAGATTGAATTTAGCGACGGTACCTGGGAAGAAGGCGTCTATCTCTCCGGCAGACACCACTGGTTCCGGAAATATAAATCAAAGTCGGAATATAAAGACAGCCTTTATGATTCAGGCGTTTTGTACGGGTGCCGCAGCGAATATAAAGACGGAGAACTGGTCCACGAGACTCTGACTGCCAACGGCGATCATGTTTCAGAGATCAAGCGGGATGCCCTGAAACTTACGCGGAAACTGATCAGGGATAAAGGATATATAGGGAAATATGTATTTGTAACAGGTGTTGTTGAGTATTATGAAGAATCATCCTGGACATGTTCTTACCGGATTGCGAGTGAAGAGGTCGGGATGATCACCGGAGACTATGTCAACACATCGGGATTCAAATCCTCTCAGCCTATGATGGCCAATATGAAAGAGGGAGATAAAGTCACGATCTATGGATACTATACGGGAACTGTCCGGGATGAACTGAAAGACGATACGGACTACTACGGTTATCAGTGTCTGCAGATCGATCCTGTCTATGGGGAAGTTCAATCTGATGCGGAGCGCGGTACATATGCATCGATCAGAGAGAATCCCTATTCCTACTGCGGAAGGATAATAGAGGGAGAGTTTGTCGTAGACCGGTTTTCCAGGGTTGATACATCCACTTATGTCAATGTGCATGTATCCGGAAATGCCGATGAGTGCTATGTGCTTGATGTTGAATCTGATGAGGACGAGACCTTCTATCCGGGAAGCAGGCTTTCTCTGAGGGGATTCATCGACGGACAGAGGAATGTGAGCAGCAGAACCAGGACAACAGTTCATGATGACCAGGAAAGAAAAGTGACTGTTTACACGAAGTATCCCAGCATTCATGTTATGAGTTATGAGGTAGAATAATAAACAGGAACAGGTGTATATGGAAAAATCAGAATCCCTGTTGAAAAAAAAGAAAGCCGGTCTTTGGAATACTGTATATTATCTGGTCGCAGGTCTGATTTTGGCTGTGACTTTAATTGCTGCACTAAGAGGAAAGACGGTCAATTCATCGGACGCATTTGGCACGACCACCGATGCAAAGCTGGAATTTGAAGAAAATATGGAGATCCGGACAGATTTCAAGATCCGCCGGAACCATTTTAAGGGCATCAACTTTAAGTTCCATGTTACGCAGAGAGTAGAATACGGAAATGACACGGTTGTGTTTTATCTGCGGGACAATTCGACCGGAGAGATTGTCTCGAGGTATGAATTGCTGATGAAAAACACCCTGCCCCAGGTAGGGAATTTCATTCCGCTTGCTTTTGATGATTCAGAGGGGAAGGATGTCTCCCTGTTTATTGTCGGCAAAAACATCAAAGCAAAAATTTACCTCCCGATGAGTGCGCGCGAGAAAAACGAGTCAGAGCTGTATGTGGGCAATATACACAGAAGACTGTATGCTCTGATCTTTACCTGCGTCTACCAGGAGAGGCAGTTGATCAATTTCGAAGCACTGATCAAGGGCAGCATCTTCTTCTTTATGTGGATTTTAGTCGGCCTGTGGCAGACTCTTTTTCACAGGGCGCAGAAAACCGCTGTTTCCCCGGAAGATTCTTCAGAGAACAAAAATAAGCTGACCGAATTCAGCAGAGCTCTATTTATGAAATATAAAAAAGCTCTTCTGTTTTTGATGACAGTTGTTTTATTTCTCTTTCTGTCTGTTTTTGTATACAAAAATAATATTGAACCTCTTCTGCTCCAGGAGAATCCCATTGAGATCGTCCACTGCCCGGATCCTGTTTATGAGAACGAATCCATTGTGATGGACTCGTCTGATGATATCCTCACAGAGACGTTTACTGCCCAGGAGGATTATCTGTCATCCCTCTCTTTTCAGGTGGCGGCGCCAAAGGCAGACAGCAGAGCAATGCTGCATGTAGGGGTTACCAATGTAGAAAAAGATCTTTCCTATTATGACCGGTATATTCATGTGTCTTCACTTCCGTCTTCAAAATCCGTGTGGAAGTTTTATCTGGAGAATGAATTTGCAAAGTCAGCCGGAAAGACTTTTGAAATACGTATTGAACCCGTAAACTTTTCTTCCTCAGAAGTTCACTTTTATATCGGTGAGGCCAGATCTGCAGCAAAGTCCCTTTTTGGAAACAGAAGGACCGGGAAACTGCCGCTGCTGACAGCCTCTTATTCGGATTACTATTTTCTGCGCACGCTGTATCTGGCCTTTTCAATCCTGATTTTCCTCTTCCTGGTCATGTGTTTTTACATGATCGTGGTCAGGAAATGGAATGCGCAGAGGATCTACATTCCGTTCTGCCTGTTCCTGGGTATTTTATATATGCTCATCATTCCGGTTTATTCTGTACCGGATGAATATGCACATATTGATACGGCATATAATCTGTCCAATCGCCTGATGGGAATTGAAAAACCTGAAGAGTATGTCGGGTATGATTATCGAAGAGAAACGGACATCAGAACAGAGGAGTACTACACATACTACACTACTACGGATGACTACAGGCGGATCTATACAGAGCTTTTCACCCATGTACCTGCGCAGGAACTTGTGCCTTGTGTCACAAGAGCTACAGATTCCAACGTTGATCCCCTGTATTTTCTTCCTTCTGCGCTCGGGATCGTGCTTGGAAGAATTCTGCGGCTCTCTACGACTCCGATGTATCTGCTGGGAAGACTGTTCAACCTGATCGCCTATGTTCTGATCACTTATCTGGCGATCAGGAAACTGCAGGGTCTGAAAGAAGTGTTTCTCATCTATGCGACCCTTCCGATCGGATTACAGCAGGCGGCATCTTTTTCCTACGACTGTATTTTAAACGCGATTGCGCTGTTGTTCTTTTCATATTGTGTTTATTTTGCCCTGGACAAAGGTGTTCCCGGAAAGATGGATGTGATCCTGCTCTTGCTTACGTCATTGCAGATGGCGGCTGTAAAGGGCGGCGTCTATGTATTTTTGTGCGTCTTTTTGCTGCTGATACCTCTGGAAAGAAGATGGGATTGGCCGAAAAACAAAGCCTTTTTCCTTTTGTTTGGAGGCTTTCTGTGTTTTGGATTCCTGCAGAGAAATACAACCAGCCTTTTAAACCGTCTGCTTCCGGGCTCAACAGGCAATGTAAGTATGTTTTCGGGAAAAGCAGTATACACTTTTTCGGATCTGATTTCCCACCCCCTGAGGGTTATACGGCTTTACGGCAATACCTTCTTCCAGGAAGGGAGCAGGCTGGTATACGAGTTCTTCGGGGGAAAAATGGGCTCGCTGCAGGATATACAGATGCCATGGCTCTATTCCTGTGCTTTTATGTTCATATTGGGATCAGTCATATACAAGAGCAGAAACAATTTGTCACTCAGGCATATCAGTAAAGTTTTATGCGGAGTGGGGACGATTCCGTCAGTGCTTCTGGTGGGGGCTGCCATGCTTCTTGCCCACACACCGAAGACGTCCCTCTATATTACCGGACTGCAGGGAAGATACTTTATTCCGATCATGCTGTTCCCGATCCTGTGTCTGGTAAATACCTCTGAAGCCGGTGAAGAAACGCAGAAGAACAGGAACAGGACCGTATCTTCTGTCAGGAAGCTGCTGATGTGGAATTGTATAATTCATATTGCCTTTATTTTTAATATTATTATGGTATTGATTTCCGCTATACCATCTGTATAAGGGATTGACAGCAGGATAGCATATGAGAGGAGGATTTTTTGATGGTACAGAAGACACAGTACGATTTTCTTATAGTGGGAGCGGGACTGTTTGGAGCTGTTTTTGCTCATGAAGCCAAAGCAGCAGGCAAAAAAGTTCTTGTGATCGACAGACGTCCGAATATTGCCGGCAATGTCTATACAGAAAAAATCGAGGGAATCCATGTGCATAAATACGGTGCTCATATTTTCCACACAAATGACCGCAGGGTCTGGGAGTATGTGAACCGTTTTGCGGAGTTCAACCGTTTTACCAATTCCCCTGTGGCGAATTATCACGGCGAACTGTACTCCCTTCCTTTTAATATGTATACGTTTAATAAGATGTGGGGTGTCGTGACACCTCAGGAGGCGGCTGCCAAGATTGAAGAACAGAAGAAAGCTGCCGGGATCACGGAGCCGAAGAATCTGGAGGAACAGGCGATCAGTCTGGTCGGAACAGATATCTACGAGAAACTGGTAAAGGGCTACACCGAGAAGCAGTGGGGCCGCCCCTGCACCGAGCTTCCCGCTTTTATCATCCGCAGGCTGCCCGTCCGTCTGACATTTGACAACAATTACTTTAATGCCCTGTTCCAGGGAATTCCCGTCGGCGGATATACAAAGATGGTTGAGAATATGCTCGACGGAATCGAAGTTCGTTTAGAGTGTGACTATCTAAAAGACCGTGAGACATGGGATGCCATGGCGGAGCAGGTGATCTACACCGGCGCGATCGATGCTTTCTACGGATTCTGTCATGGAACACTGGAGTACCGCAGTGTCCGTTTCGAGACGGAACTGCTGGATATGCCCAATTTCCAGGGCAATGCCGCAGTCAACTATACAGACAGAGAGACTCCCTGGACCAGAATCATTGAACACAAATGGTTTGAGTTCGGAAAGGATGATGAAGGAAACGATCTTCCCAAAACTGTGATCAGCCGTGAGTTCAGCTCTGCCTGGAAGCCGGGCGACGAACCTTATTATCCGGTAAACGATGAAAAGAACGGAAAACTCTATGAGCAGTACAAAAAACTTGCGGCCGCAGAAGAAAAAGTAGTGTTCGGCGGAAGGCTTGGTGAGTACAAGTATTATGATATGGATCAGGTCATTGCATCTGCTCTGAATGCAGCCGAAAAGATCCTGTCCGCTGCCAGATAATAAAGGGCAGGAATATTTAGTGTGCAAAAGAAAAATCAATGAAAGATAAAGTGAATCTTGATATTCACAGCATGATTATGTAAAATAGACTAGTTTTATCCTAATGGCAAAGAGCTCGAGAAAGAATTACATTATGAGAAAGGTGTTTTCATGGAGCACAGAAAAACAATCAGCTTTGTAATTCCATGTTATAATAGTTCCCGGACAATTGACGGTGTTCTGGATGAGATCATTTCCCGTATGAAGGAAAAAGAGGCTGTTTACGACTATGAGGTTGTGGCAGTAAATGATTGTTCCCCGGATAAGGTAATTGAGCGTCTTTATGCCAGGGCGGATGAGAATCCCCGGATCAAAGTGGTTGACCTTGCAGCGAATGTAGGTAAACATGGAGCTGTTCTTGAGGCTTACCGCAGAGTGAGCGGAGAGTACGTGGTCAATGTGGACGATGACGGTCAGATTCCCCTGGACAGGCTGTGGGACCTGATCGAGCCTCTTGAACAGGGGCATGATATGGCTATGGCCAGATATGCCAGGAAACAGGAGGGCGGCGTCAAGCGATTCGGAAGCTTGCTGAACCACGAAATGACAAAGATCCTTCTTGAAAAGCCGGACGATCTGGTCTTCAGTAATTTTATTGCCAGACAGAACTATATCTGCAAAGCGATGGGAGAATACGCAAATGTATTTCCCTATCTTGAGGGCCTTTCGCTCAGGACTACCAGAGATATCGTTATGGTCCCCATGGAAGAGAGGGCGAGGGCAGCAGGAAGATCAAATTACACATTCAAAAAATCTCTTGCGCTTTGGGCCAACGGACTTACGGCCTTCTCTGTGAAGCCCCTTCGAATCGGTATGATTATAGGCCTTCTGCTGGGGGCCGCAGGCTTGATCGGACTCGTGCTGGCCATCATTCTTAAAATCGGTTTTTCTATTCCGGTATCCGGAGCAGCTGCTGCGATTCTCGCACTTTTAATCTGCACCGGGCTGATTATGCTGCAGCTGGGTATAGCGGGAGAATATATCGGAAGAACCTATATCGCCGTCAACCAATATAAGCAGACGGTGGTAAAGGGAACACGAAATCTCTGAATTCTGAGCGGTGATCCGGACATCATGGTATAGTACAGCATATGTTAACTGTGCCGGACAATCCGCTTCTACAGCCGGAGGAATATTTTGAAAACAGTACATGTATTTCTCTCCACATACAATGGGGAAAAGTATCTGCGGGAAGAACTGGACAGCATCCTTAAGCAGGAGTCTGTGCTGGTAAAGCTTCATGTCCGGGATGACGGATCCAAAGACGGGACAGCAGATATTCTGAAAGAATATGCAGAGCGTTATTCCAACATGGACGTTGTCTTTGGCGATAATGTCGGATATATCCGTTCTTTTATGTGGCTGACCGAACATCAGGAGCCGGAAGAAGGCGCCTACTACGCATTTTCGGATCAGGACGACATCTGGCTTCCCGAAAAACTGATCCGCGCTGTCGAAATGATCGAAGAGGATGGTTTTGAAGGCCCCATGGTCTACTATTCGGATCTGAATGTTGTTGATGAGAACGATCATTTTATCCGCAAGGCCAACAGCTGGGAGGGGACGATCACAAAATACAAGCTCTCTGTGTTTATCGGGATCCGCGGATGTACGATGGTCTATAACAATGACATGCAGAAGCTCCTCTTCGGAAGGAAGGTTCAGAAGATCTCCGGTCACGATACCTATATCGCGCTCATAGGATACTGGCTGGGCAAAGTTGTGTACGATGAGAATGCCTATATTGATTATCGCCAGACCGGCGAAAACCTGTCGATCACCGGAACCTCGTCGAGAGATAAATTCATGAAGAATCTCCTGTACGTCAGAAAGCGCGTGACAGTGCGTTCCAACATTCATGAAAATAATGCCAAAGAGGTGATCAGGCAATATGGCGCAGATTATCCCGACAAGCTCGGTGAGCTGATGAAAGTGGCGGGTTACAAAAAGAATATCCGCAGCAGAATTTCTCTTTTGACAGATCCGAAGTTCAAGGACTTTTCGCTGCCAATCAGACTTTTTAATGATTTGTTTATCGTGATAGGGAAATTATAATGAAGCAGTCCGGCGCATTGCACAGGACCTTGCGGGAAAAGAAAATATTTACAGAGGACAAAATGGAAAAGAAATTAATGGTTTTAGGTGCGGGATTTCCGCAGAAGAATCTGATCGAGGCGGCAAAGGAGCTCGGATATAAGACAGTTGTCGCAAGTATTCCCGGTAATTATCCCGGTTTTGCAGCTGCTGATGAAATATCATATGCAGATATTACCAAACCTGAAGAGGTTTTGAAGGCTGCGATTGATTTCAAAATAGATGGAATTGCAACATGCTGTATCGATCTGGGAATTCGAAGCCTGGGGTATGTATGTGAAAAACTGGGACTGGTCGGCCTGACGGCTGATGCTGCCGACCGCTGTAACGACAAGCAGCATATGAAGAGGGCTTTTCGCGAGCACAATGTTAACACAGCCCCCTTTTTTGAGGTCTCAAACGCTGAGGAGATTGCCGAGGCCATGAAATCGCTGCAGTATCCTGTGGTACTTAAGGCAGTGGATCTTCAGGGCAGCAATGGCGTCTATATCTGCAAGAATGAAGAAGATCTCAATGAAGCTTATGCTGCGGTCAAAGAACTTTCAAAGGTCGATTATTTCGTCCTTGAAGAATATATTTCCGGTGTTGAGCTCGGCGCACAGGCATTTGTCTACAAGGGGGAAATTCTGTTCATTCTCCCTCACGGGGACAATACCTACATGAGCCATACAGCAATTCCGGTTGGACACTATGTGCCTCTGGATCTGACGGATGAGCAGGAGAAGTCCGTCATCAGCGAATGCGAGAAGGCGATCCGCTCACTGGGACTGGACAACTGCGCAGTGAATATCGACCTCATCATGAGGGACGGAAAGGTCTATCTGCTCGAGCTGACAGGAAGAGTAGGCGCAACATGTCTTCCTGAACTTGTCAGCATTTATTATGGTATTGATTACTATAAGATGATCGTTCTGCTTGCCATGGGAGAAGATCCTGTGGAGTTCTTCAGGCAGGGAGAGCATAAAAAAGTGGCAAATGCCTCCAGAATGCTGTTTTCTCCAAAGAGCGGTACAGTGAAAAAGATTTCTATACCGGAAGAGTTTCTTAAGTCCGAGGACATCTACGACCTCTCCCTGATCATTGAAGAAGGAGATCAGGTCAACGAATTTACTACTGCGAAAGACAGAATCGGCCAGCTGATTGTAAAAGGCAGCAGCTATGCCGCATGCGAACGCAAAATTCAGGAAGTAATTGCAGGCATTGATCTGGATATCCAGTGATTTCTTTTCCATGTAATTACTGTTGAGTATACAGAAGAGATAGTAAAAAACTCATCACTCACTATGCTTTCCTCTTCAGAACACAGGAAGAAGGACAGGCTGGTTGGATGTCAGGAGATGATCATATCATGGATGAAAACAGAAAGCTGAAACTCGCAGTACTTGGTGCCAATGAATTTCAGAAACCTCTTATTTTGCGGGCGCGTGAAAAAAACCTGGAGACTCATGTTTTTGCATGGCTTGATGGTGCTGTTGCCGCACAGGATGCAGATTATTTCTATCCGATCAGCATCGTTGAGAAGGAACAGATCCTTGAGAAATGCAGAGAGATCGGCATTGACGGAATTACTTCCATCGGTTCCGACGTTGCTGTTGCAACCATGAACTATGTCTCTGAGAAGATGGGTCTTACGGGGAATCCTGTCTCTTCTTCGCAGATTTGCATGAATAAATTCATGATGCGCGAAAAACTGAGAGAAGGCGGGATCTACGTTCCCGGCTATCAGTGTGTAAGCAGTGCAGAAGAGATCAACACAGACCTGTTTCGCTTTCCGGTCATCGTAAAACCGACTGACCGCTCAGGAAGCCGCGGGATCATGAAGGTCAGCAGACCGGAAGACCTGCCTGCTGCAGTCGAAGAAGCTGCGGGGTATTCTTTCGAAAACAAGGCCATTATCGAGGATTATATAGACGGACCGGAGTTCAGCTGTGAGTGCATCTCCAGGGGCGGGGAACATACTATGCTTGCGGTTACGCTGAAGTTTACAACAGGGGAACCGCACTATATCGAGACAGGACATATTGAGCCGGCGCCTCTTTCCGAGGAGGCTTATGCCATTATACGCCGGAATGTTTTCAGAGCCTTGACAGTTCTCGGTATTCAGAACGGTGCAAGCCATTCTGAATTTAAATATCAGGATGGCGAAGTGAAATTCATAGAAATCGGAGCCAGAATGGGCGGAGATTATATCGGGTCTTCGCTGGTTTATCTCTCTACCGGGATGGATTATACGGGAATGGTCATTGATGTTGCACTTGGAAGGCAGCTTGACTTTACCGTGAAAAGAGAACCTCATCCTGTGTGTGTCCGCTTCATCATGGACAAATCTGATCTGGAGGAGTACAGGAAGATCAAGAGAGGCCACACGATCATTGAAGAGGATATTTCCGGAGCAGATGAAGAGAGAGAAGTTCTGGACAGTGCAACAAGACTTGGATATTATATCTATCTCTTATAAAGAACGGGTTAATTTATGAAGGAAAAGCGCAGACGCAAAGCTATATTGTGGAACACAGCTTCCGGCTTGGTAAATGCAGGGCAGTCTGCTGTTATTCTTATATTTATATCACATCACTTACAGCTTAACGATGCTGGTATCTTCACGATCGGATATGCACTTGGAAACCTGTTTATGACGATGGGCAAGTATGGCGTGCGTAATTTTCAGGTGACCGATTATAACGAGCAGTACAGTTTTCGCGAATACAGAAATTTTCGCGTGCTGACCAGTACCCTGGGATGTCTGATCATGTTCCTCTACCTTTTTCTGCAGAGTGTGTCAGGCAAATATTCCCCTGAAAAGACACTGGTTGTCGCCTTGATCTGTCTGTGGAAAATGATCGATCCGATCGAAGATGTCTATTACGGAATGTATCAGCAGAAGGACAGACTTGATGTCGGCGCCATGTGCTATACCATTCGTCTCACACTATCTACTGTCATTTTCTGTGCGCTGACTTTTACAGGAATGTCTCTGGCTGCGATTTCTGCTGTCACATTGCTGGTAAGTCTTGTCAGCGCAGTCATCATGGTCATACTGACAAAAAGAGGATTTCCCACCAAAGGGGATGCTTTCAGGAGGGAAAGTGTCGGCAGGCTGCTCAGAAGCTGTTTCCCCCTTTTTATCGGGACGTCTCTTTCTATTTATGTGGGGAATGCACCGAAATACCTGATCGACTGGTTTTCAAATGCAGATGATGTGCAGGCGGTCTTCGGCTATATTATGATGCCCACCTTTGTCATCATGATGATCAATCAGTTTATTTATCAGCCCTTTATCCGGGATCTGGGGATGCTGTGGCAATGCGGAAGAAGAAAGGAACTTGTCGGGAGAGTCCTCATTCAGTTCGCAGTGACTGCAGCGATTACTTTTTGTGTGGTGATTGCAGGGGCGGCAGCAGGAATTCCTGTTCTTTCGCGTTTCTACAACACTGATTTATCACCCTATAAAACTGATTTTATCATTCTCCTGATCGGCGGAGGCATTTATGCTCTTGCCAACTATATTACTGTACCAATGACAGCCATCCGGGCGCAGAATGGTGTTGCGATCGGTTATGTGATCGTATCTTTATGCAGCGTGGTACTGGGAAAGATCCTGATCTCCGGCGCCGGAGTCAGCGGCGCAGTCAGACTTTATGTGGTCTTAAATGTTATTCTGGCGATCTTTTTTGCAGCCTACTTCTTTGTCATGGTGAGAAGAAAGACAGAAAGGTGATTACAGACATGACATATAATGAGGAGAATAAATGGGGAAGAAAAACTATAATAATTGTCTGGGAAAAGTGAAAAAAATCCCTGTACTGCTGTTTTTACTCATTGTAGTCAGCGTGGTGTTCTGGATCCTGTACGGGGGTCTGTTTTTCGGAGATTCCTATTATATATACACTGATATAGGTGCAGATACACTGCGGCAGTACATCCCGCAGATCATTTATGATCTGCGCAGGATCTGGTCCGGCAGCTTTTCCGGATTTGATCTGACACGCGGTTTTGGAACATTCTATGTCAACTTACTGTATAAATATCTGAACCCTGTCAATCTTCCCATTCTCCTTTTGGGCGAGCTGCACATCGGAAAGGGACTGGTACTTGCCACTTATCTCAAGTATATTGTTATGGCAACTTTCGGCTATCTCTTTTTCAAGGAGCTTTTTGAAAATGAGAGAGCCGCTTTGATATGCGCACTGATCTGGACATTCTGCGGTTTTGCCGTTCTCTGGGGGCAGCACTATCATTTTCTCACGAGTCTTGCCGCTTTTACCGTGGAAATCTGGGGAGTATTTCTGTTTATAAAGGGCAGGAATAAACTGCTGATCGTTCCGGCAGTTGCTTATCTGGCGTATTGCGGTTATTTCTTTTTGTATGTGAGCTGCTTTTTTATTGCTGCGTTCAGCATCCTGTATCTGTTTCTGACCGGAGAAAAGATCACGGGCATTATCAAAAAGGCGGTTTTGTTCGCGTTTGCCCTGATTGCCGCAGTCGGTATTGCCGGTGAGTATATCGTGCCGTCCATTGGAGATCTGCTGACCAGCACCCGCATGGGCAGTGTCAAGTCCGGCATGGGAGTTTCCCTGATTTTTAGTTATAAGCACATTATCGCTTTTCTCGGGAGAATCCTGTCCAACGATTTTCTGGGATGCGGGAGTGCTTATCAGGGTCCGAACAATTATTACGAGATCGCTTCCCTGTCGACCAGCCTGCTCTTTATTTTCGGCTTTATTTTTCTTTGCCATACGAAATATCGCAAAATCGTTATGCGGATTACCATCCCCATACTGATCCTGCTGATTACCCCGTACGGCTCGAAACTAGTGTCCCTGCGGGCCACTACGCAGAGATGGACTTTTATCCTCTGCCTTGCGGAAGTCATCCTGATCGGATTTTTCTGGAAACAGTTTGAGCAGATGACTGTATCCGGAACACTTTCACAAGCGCTCCTGGAAAGAGTCATAAAGATTTTTGATCTGGTCATACTGGCCTTTGTCGTGCTTTTCTGGCTGATTCATAAGCAGATAGAACTTGGCTTCGACACGGGAGCTTCACTCAAGACCATGATCCTTGTTCTGGTCTATAACTATTTCTTCCTTTTTACATACAGGCAGTTATCGTCCGAAGAGCATTCCGGTGCTCTCGTTGCCCAGAAGGTTTCAATGCTTTTGCTGTGCATTGTTGCAGTGGAAATGGTCGCCGCCAACTACTCTGCAGTCATGGACCGCGGCCTTGTAAAAAAAGAAGATTGGGAAGAGAAGATCTATTATGATGAGACACTGGAAGCTCTGGACTGGATCAAGGATCATGATCCTGAGATTTTCAGAGTCAACAAAACATATAGATCAGGCGGCTATAACGATGCCATGATCCAGGGGTTTAACAGTGTATCCATATATGACTCCACGAATTCTGCATGGCTGGTGAATTTCGCATCCGGATTGGGGTATGTATTTACAAATACAGAGACCAGGACCGGCTCCAACTGGGTTTATATCTATCCCAGACGATATGAGCAGAATATGCTTGCGGGTGTCAAATATATCCTTTACAGGGATGATAAATACGTAGACGAAGATAAGAAAAACCGGATCAATGAGGATTATTACGAGGAAGTACATCGAACGGATTCGATCATTGTTTATCAGAACAAGTACTGGAATGGATTCGGCTATTTTTATGACCGGGAGATCTCGCAGCAGGAGGTCGAGGACCAGTTTTCCTTTAATAAAGGCTCCATGCTGACAAAAGGCTTTTATTTCACCATGCCTGAGGATGCAGCGTCCGGACTTGATGATCAGACGGACTCTTCTGAATCTTTGATCAGTACATTTGATCTGATGCCCCGCATGGAGAAGACCATTGACTGCGATGTCGAGATGCCTGATGACAACACCATGCTTGTTACCGGAACAGATGATGATATGCGTATTGTATACACTGTTCCGCACAGAACAGAAAAGCTGAAGGATCTGCAGCTGCATGTGACCATGGAGTGTGAAGAAGAATCCACTATGCAGATCTATGTTCAGACGGAAGAACATGGCTTTAAAGGCGATTATTCCGAACAGGTGGCAGTAGAAGAAGGGGAAGGAGATTATTACGTAGACCTCTCCAGATATGAGGATGTTCGAAAGATCAGGTTCGATCCTTCCAAAGTCAAGCAGGATATCACTGTTACCAATCTGACGCTTTCCGGGAGAGATGAATCCCTCTTTAAAGAGTATATCGAAGATTTGTTTGACGGCGGTGTCGGTACGATCACGCAGGATGGGGATACCTTCCTTCTGCCTGTCGAAAATGACAGCAGCGAAGCACGCATGTTATGTATTCCTCTCATCTATGATGAAAAGTGGCAGCTGACAGTGGATGGAGCCGATGCAAAGGTACAGAATATTAACGGCGGGCTTGTAGGTGTATGGGTTGAGCCCGGAGAACACGAGGTGTCTCTTACTTATGTATACAGCAGGCATATAACAGGCAGACTGCTGGGTCTGTTATGTCTCTTCCTCTATATACTGTTCGTGCTCGTTGTCCTGATGATCAAAAGACGCAGGCTGGCAAACCGGCACGGCCGGAATTATCAGTAAGCTGGCACGAAGGGATCTCATCCCTGCCCGGATGCTGTGGAAAGGACTATTTAACACAGATGAGATATGCGCAGATTAAGGAATATGATATCGCAAACGGTCCGGGTGTGCGGGTGAGCCTCTTTGTCTCGGGGTGCCGCAACGCCTGTCCGGGCTGTTTTAATCCCGAGACCTGGGATTTTGACTATGGCCAGGCCTATACACTGGAGACGGAGGACCGGATCCTTCGTCTTCTGATGCCGGAATATATTGAAGGGCTGACTCTGCTCGGAGGCGAGCCCTTTGAACCGGAAAACCAGGCGGTCCTGGTCGGTCTTCTGCGGAAAGTGAAACAGATTTATCCTAAAAAGAATGTCTGGTGCTACACTGGATACACCTATGAGAGGGACCTTCTGCGGGGTGGGGAAAAGCACACCGCCCATACCGATGAGATGCTCTCCCTGATCGATGTTCTTGTAGACGGACGCTTCCTTCTTGCAGAGAAAGACATCACCCTCTTGTACCGCGGCAGCAGAAACCAGAGGATCCTGGCACTGCATTCCGATGCGGACGGGACCGGCACTGCCGTCGATGCAGTGCAGCAGATCGCAGACATTGCAAAAGGCGATTCAAGCTGGAAATAAAGGCCCTTTCATCTAAAATGTTAATGTAGAATAAGGACCCGGATACAGGGACACAGATATCTACAGGTTTCAATCAATGGCAGTTTCTACAGAAAAGAGCAGGATGACCGCAGATATTCCGCTTCCGGAAGAATTCCTGACCAGGATGCGCGGACTCCTTACTGAAGATGAATATGCGGCGTTTTTGTCCTGTTTCGGGCGAAAGCGCCTTTTTTCGCTGCGCATTAATACCCTGAAGACGGAGCGGGAAAAAGCATTGACCCTCCTGCAGAATGTTCTTGCCGGTCTTTCGGATGACACACAGGATCCGGAAGAGGGTTCATCCTCTGCAGTGGCTGAAAAAGAATTTCAGGAGGGGGGGCTTAAGCCGGTTCCCTGGGAGCCGGACGGTTTTTATTATCCGGAGAGCCTGCGGCCCGGGCGAAGGCCCTGGCACGAAGCGGGAATGTATTATATCCAGGAGGCGAGCGCAATGGCGCCTGCCATGCTTTGCGGTGCAAAGCCGGGAGACAGGGTTCTGGATCTGTGTGCGGCACCGGGAGGAAAGAGTACGAAGCTCGCGGCTTCTCTGTGCGGAGAGGGGATCCTCGTTGCCAACGAGATTCATCCGGAACGGGCAAAGGTTCTCTCCTCCAATCTGGAGCGCATGGGTGTGAGGAATGCATTGGTGACCAATGAGCCGCCGCAGAGACTTGCTTCCCGCTTCCCTCTGTTTTTTGACAGAATAGTGGTGGATGCCCCTTGTTCGGGTGAGGGGATGTTCCGGAAAGAAGAAGAGGCCCTGACGCATTGGAGCCCGGAAAATGTCCGCATGTGTTCGGAAAGACAGACGCAGATCCTGGATGAAGCTGCAGTAATGCTGCGTTCAGGAGGAATACTGGTCTATTCCACCTGTACTTTTTCACCAGAGGAGAATGAAGCAGTTATTTTCCGTTTTCTGATGGATCACCCTGACTTCTCTGCGGTCAGTATTCCGGACTTGCCCGGGATCAATAGGAAGGAAGAGGGGCTTTCCTGCGGCAGAGCCGAGTGGCTTTCCGCAGCCGGAATCGAGACCGGCCATTTGGGAGAAGAGGGCCGGAATATTGCAGAACAGCTGAGGGGAACACTCAGGCTCTGGCCGCATCTTTTGAATGGAGAAGGACATTTTGCCGCTGTCCTCAAAAAAAGCAAACCGCAGTCTGCGCAGATTCCCGCAATTGACAGAGCTGAGGATGCCGCTCTTCTTAGCGGGGCTGAGGCCGGGAGCGGGAGGTCGGAAAAGGACCGCCTGAAGAAAAAGAAGGAAAAAGGCAGAAAACAGCACAGAGGAAAAAGACCGGATGGAGATCTTACCCTGAGAGAAACACAGCGTATGTGGGAGGAGTTCTGCGCAGAAAACCTTCTTCCTTCCCCTGGGGCAGATTCCGTGACAGGATTCAATGAGGAGAAGCTGTGTCTGTTTGGAAATGCGCTCTTTGGACTGCCTCTGCCCGCCTCTCAAATATCTATGGACGGGCTGAGAGTTCTGCGTGCGGGACTTCATCTGGGTACAGTGAACAGGAACCGGTTTGAACCCTCGCATGCCCTGGCAATGGCACTTCGAAGGAATGAGGTGTGCAGATTTATAGAATTTGAAGGAAATTCACCGCAGGCTTATGCCTGGATCCGCGGGGAATCTGTCAGTGTCGATCCGGATTGTAAAAAAGGATGGACACTGGTGCTTATTGACGGATGCAGCATAGGCTGGGGTAAAGTAAATGGAGGCATTTTGAAAAACCATTACCCCAAAGGACTGCGGAAAGGAAGCAGTTATACTTAGGCGGATATCCGGGCTGTATCCATGGGGATCGGTTTAGTCTTACTGCTGTAATAAAAAGTCCTCTGTTATGAAGAGGATGAAAGCAATGTGGAGGTATATTTATTGGAAAAGATATTGGAACGTTTTTTCTCCATAATCATTTTTCTGCTCTTATTATTTACTTCATTTGTAGGATTCGGCGCTCTGTGGGGGTTGACCACATGGGGGGATCTGGATATAGATGAGATTATTTTCCAGCTGCAGGCACCCTTGCAGGGGACCGGGAACGGGATGATCATGGACTATGTGATCAAGGGATTGCTCCCGGTTCTGCTGGTCCTTGCAGTATACATTGTCTGCCTGCTGAGAATCCGGAACAGGAAGGCCAGGAGTTTGTTCAGGGGGGGAGTACTCCTCCTTACCATCCTGTCCCTGTTCTGCATCAAAAATTATGTCTGGAAGCGCCTGAATGTAGATGCCTGGCTCAAAGGGCAAAGTGAAAAATCTCTCTTTATACAGCAGAACTATGTGGATCCGGGCGATGTGAAAATAACTTTTCCGGAGCAAAAAAGGAATCTCATCTATATTTACCTGGAGTCTGTGGAGACAACCTATGCAGATCCTGCCTCCGGCGGCGCCTTTGCCGAAAACTGTATTCCTGAGCTGACGGAACTGGCCCATGAAAATGAGGATTTTTCCGGACATGACGGGATGCTGAACGGAGGGATCGTCTTTCCCGGCACCGGCTTTACAACAGGCGGTATGTTCGGACAGACGGCCGGGCTGCCGCTGAGGATCAGCATAGGCGGCAATAATATGGACACACAGAGTTCCTTTTTCCCGAATATCAGAACAATGGGGGACATTCTGGATGAAGAGGGTTACAGACAGGTCCTTATGATCGGCTCTGACGCCACCTTCGGCGGAAGGAGACTCTATTTTGAACAGCACGGCGGCTATGAGATCTTTGATTATCCGTACGCAATACAGAGCGGACTGATCCCCGGGGATTACAAAGTCTTCTGGGGATACGAGGATGAAAAACTGTTTGCCTTTGCAAAGGTCAAGCTGACGGAACTGTCCGCCGGTGAACAGCCCTTTAACCTGACATTGCTGACGGTCGATACACATTTTGAAGACGGATATGTGTGCCGCCTTTGCGGTTCTGAATTCGGCGACAATCAATATGCCAATGTCATGGCATGCTCCAGCAGACAGGTGACCGATTTTGTCAGGTGGATCCAGCAGCAGCCCTTCTATCAAAATACGACGGTTGTCCTGTGCGGGGATCACACGACAATGGATACGGACTTTTGCAAAGATGTTGACAGTTCCTATCTGCGCAGAACGTATACTGCCTTTATCAATCCGGCTGCGGAAGCGGTTTCTTCCGAAAGACGCAGTTTCAGTACAATGGACATGTTTCCCACAACACTGGCTGCTATGGGCGCCTCGATCGAGAATAACCGCCTTGGCCTGGGAACAGACCTCTTTTCCGGGGATGCGACTCTGACGGAAAAATACGGCTACGAGACGGAAATGGCAGAACTGGGTAAAAAGTCATTGTTTCTTGAGAGCATGGAAAAACTCGACATGCAATCCGACAAACTGCTGGAAAGATATCAGAGAGATCTGAAAAATTCTCTGGAAGTCGAGTTCCTGCCCGGGGAAAAGAAGATCTCGGTCAGTCTGAAAAATTCGCTCAGTTCCGGTCTGAGGATCGATCATTGCGAGGCTGTCTGCAAAGAAGCAGGTACCGGTGCGTCCGTGACTGCAGGACTGGCTCAGGATCCCGACAATAACCGCCTGTACCAGGCTGAGATCAATCTGGACAGCTGGAATTCCATGAAGGGCTCTGTACAGATCAATATGACACTCCCCAATGGAGAAACCTATGAAAATGTTGTGTCGCAGGAGATAGATGAGGATCAGTAACTCAGTGCTCACACATTGACCGGGATATAGCATTCTGTTATAATCGGATTCATCTTTACAAATAAAAACAAGGCACTCCTTAAGCCGCGCATGCGGCATAAGGGGTGCCCTTCATTAACGGCAGATTGCCTGCATCCGGCCTGCGTCTGGTCTTCTGCGGGATCTGAAAAGCGGCTTTCTGCGGGGTCTACAGATATGGATTTATTTGAGTACATGCGGCAGGAAAGGCAGGAGACGGAGTCTCCCCTGGCAGCGAGGATCCGGCCTGCGACGCTCGACGAAGTGGTCGGGCAGGAGCATATAATCGGAAAGGGGCGTCTTCTTCGAAGGGCAATCCAGGCGGACAAGCTTGGGTCGCTTATTTTTTACGGCCCGCCCGGGACGGGCAAGACCACACTTGCCCGGGTGATCGCCAATACCACGAGCGCGGAGTTTGTCCAGCTCAATGCCACGACCTCCGGCAAAAAAGACATGGAAGAGGCGGTGAAAGCGGCAAAAGACCGTCTGGGCATGTACGGGAAAAAGACCATCCTCTTTATCGATGAGATCCACCGGTTCAACAAATCCCAGCAGGATTATCTGCTTCCTTTCGTCGAAGACGGTACGGTCACTCTGATCGGAGCGACCACAGAGAATCCCTATTTCGAGGTAAACGGGGCGCTGATCTCCAGGTCGACGGTCTTCGAACTCAAACCTCTGTCGCAGGCGGATGTGCGCGCCCTCATCCTGCGCGCTGTCTATGACAGTGAGAGGGGTATGGGCATGTACAATGCAGTCATTGATGATGACGCCGCGGATTTTCTGGCGGATGTCTCGGATGGCGACGCAAGGCGGGCTCTGAGCGCAGTGGAGCTCGGGATACTGACGACGGAGCCGTCGGAAGACCGGAAGATCCACATTACGCTGGAAATTGCCCAGGAGTGTATCCAGCGGCGTGCGCCGCGTTACGACAAGGGGGGAGACAATCATTACGACACGATTTCCGCCTTTATCAAGAGCATGCGGGGATCGGATCCCGATGCGGCCGTCTACTACCTGGCACGGATGCTTGGGGCCGGAGAGGACCCGAAATTCATCGCGCGCAGGATCATGATCTGCGCGTCAGAGGATGTGGGGAATGCAGATCCGCAGGCGATCTGTGTCGCAGTTTCCTGCTCCCTGGCCTGTGAGCGGATCGGCCTGCCTGAGGCGCAGATTATCTTGTCGCAGGCGGCCTCCTATGTTGCGTGTGCCCCCAAGAGCAACGCGGCAACAAACGCGATCTTTTCGGCCAAGGAACTGGTGCGAAGGACCGGGAATCTGCCTGTTCCTCCCTATCTGCAGGATTCCCACTACGGCGGCGCCGGCAAACTCGGACGCGGACTGGGATATCAGTATGCCCATCTGTATAAGGAACATTACAGCGGGCAGCCGTATCTTCCTGAAAGTGTCAGAGGTGCAAAGCTCTATGAGCCGTCCGAAAACGGATATGAGCAGGAGATCCGCCGTCGTCTCTGCCGCCTGACCGGCAATGAGCGCTATGAGAGACCCGAAGACCTGCTGGAACGCGAATCGTAAAAGCATTTGGACTGAGTATCAGCCGGGAGATGGATGATGGACAACGTATTTACTGTCTATAAACTGATCATTCTTTATATGCTTGACCGCGCGGAAGGAGAAGTGACGCAGGGTATGCTCTCTTCCTTCCTTTTGGAGAGCGGGTACGCAAATTTTGTTTCGCTTGCGGAGAGCTATGCCCAGCTTGAAAAGCAGGGGCTTGTCCGCATTGTATTGCGCGGGGACAAGAAATTTCTGAATCTGACCGACGCCGGCCTCCAGGCGCTCGGTTTCTTCGGCGCGCGGCTCAGCCCTCAGATCCGCAGTCAGGCGGATGCCTGGCTTGTCGAGAACGGACGGCAGATCCGGGAGGACCGCGAGGTGACAGCTGTGTATGAGCGTATGACATCCGGTGTTTATGAAGTCCGCATGTCTGTAAAAGAGAAGGATGCCACGATTCTTGAGGTGAAGATCGCAGTCCCGGATGCAGCTTCTGCTGAGGCAATTGCGGGGAAATGGCCGGAAAAAAACACAGACATATACCAATATCTCATTGAAAATCTATTTTGACTGGTCTATAATTCATTAAAGTACATCATCAAAGGACAGGATGGATTGTTCCTGCCGAATCTATGATCAAGTCATATGTGTATGCCGTGCGGGCGCTGAAGCTCTCTGTACACAGTCTTTAAATAAAATGGTCTGCCGCACTGAATCGGAGCGAAGGAAGTGTGACAGAGTATTTTGGTTTCCATCAAACGAGGACGGCGCAGCACGACCTGCCAGCTTATTTCATCAATCGGCATTTTTCCATATTTATCGCAATCATATTTTTAAATCAGAGGCTTTTTTTGTGTGCCTGCATGGAAGCAGACATTTCAGGCAGAGTAGTATTCTCAGATTAATATATTCGAACATTATTATTTGGATTTGTTTTTCCGGACGATCCTGTGGAAGGATTGGCCAGTTTTATATTGCCCTGTAAAAAGATTGAAAATATGTCCGTTGTGATATTTCATGACTTTTTACTGCACACACAGGTGAAAAACGACTTATACACTGCAGGCTTTTTTTGATTCCGCGGCCTGTATGTGAGGATCATATATTATTGGAGGAGATTGAATGACTAGAGAACGTTATGAGTCCATTTCACTGCATGATCTTCGTGAAATAGCGAAAAACAGAGGAATGCGCAGGATTTCAACGCTCAAAAAAGCAGATTTGATCGATGCGATGTTAAAAAGAGACGAGGAGGAGGCCATAATCCTCCGAAATGAAAGAATACAGAGGCGTCAGATGCAGGAGGCCGCCCAGGCGGCAGGGAACGGCAAAAAGCCCGGCCGCAGTGAGAACGCGGAGCCTGGTTCTTCGGCGTCGGACACGGGTTCTGAACTGCCGGATACCGGGGACGGCACCGGGATGGACCGCAGCAACGACAAAAAAGATACCGCTGCAGAGATTGAGAATGCGGGAAAGGCGGCAGGAACCAACGGACCGGCGGAAACAAATGCAGATCTTCAGGGAAACAGAAATGACATTTCCCGGCAGGAGGGTGCAGCGCCTGAAGAAGAACATTTCGGCGCAGACCGCAAAGAAAAA
This sequence comes from Lachnospiraceae bacterium, assembly GCA_045130475.1. Classification (GTDB taxonomy): domain Bacteria; phylum Bacillota; class Clostridia; order Lachnospirales; family Lachnospiraceae; genus CAG-791. The sequence continues at coordinate 38,157 of JBGUPU010000062.1, read as the reverse complement.
AACACTGCCGGCGGCAGCCAGGCCAGACAGAGGACCCAGGGGACATCAAGAAGCCGGCAGGGGAACGGCAATTATACTTCCGGTAACGGTGCAGGCCGAAGGCAGATGAACCGCCAGCGCAGGGAAGACCTGCAGAATACACAGTCCGGCCGTCAGAACCGCCAGGGCAGGCAGTCCGGTCAGACAGGATATTCCTCCCAGACGGGCAGAAACCGGTTCGCGGATTCTTCCCGCGACCGCACCCGTCTCAACGAACAATATTCCGACAGAAATACTGCGGCGGAACAGACCGAGAGGGCGCGTCTCCCCGAGCAGGCAGCGGGGGATCCGGCACCTGCTGTCTCCTATAGTGAGTCTTCCGCCGAGGCAGCGGGGGCAGTGGTCCGCGAACAGGCGTCTGTCTATCAGAACATGCAGTCTGCCAGACAGAATGATTTTTCCAGACAGAGCGCCCCGGGACAGGGAAGCGTTCAGGCAGCAGATGACCAGGGGCTTTCCCCGGACATGCAGACAGAGACGGCCGGCGCACGGCTCTCCAGATTCTATCAGCCCGGACGCCCGGATACACCGGTTTTCCACAAGGATGAGCTGAATGCGGAACTGGACAGCGGCAACATGGCAAACGGAATCCTGGAGGTCATGCAGGATGGATTTGGATTTATCCGCTGTGCCAATTATATGCCCGGTGAAAACGATATTTATGTGGCTCCCAGCCAGATCCGCCGCTTTGGCCTCAAGACCGGCGATATCATTGTGGGAAACATCCGCGTCCGTACCCAGGGTGAGAAATTCAGTGCTCTTCTCTATGTCAAGAGCGTCAATGGATTTTCACCGGAGGAAGCGACGCGCCGCTATAATTTTGAAGACATGACACCGGTCTTTCCGGATGAGAGGATCCGCCTCGAGCGAAACGGAAGCAGTGTATCCATGCGCATCATGGATCTGATCAGTCCTGTGGGAAAGGGACAGCGCGGCATGATCGTCTCTCCGCCTAAGGCAGGCAAGACGACACTGATCAAAGAGGTGGCTCGCTCTGTCAAATACAATAATCCGGAGATTCATCTGATCGTGCTCCTGATTGATGAGCGGCCCGAAGAGGTCACGGACATCCGCGAAGCGATCGAGGGTCCGGACGCCGAAGTGATCTATTCCACTTTTGACGAACTTCCCGAGCACCATAAGCGGGTCTCTGAGATGGCGATCGAGCGGGCCAGACGTCTTGTAGAACACAAGAAGGATGTCATGATCCTCCTTGATTCTATCACCCGCCTCACCAGGGCTTATAATATTACTGAACCTTCCAGCGGACGCACGCTCTCGGGAGGCCTTGACCCGGCGGCACTCCACATGCCCAAGCGTTTCTTCGGCGCAGCCAGAAACATGAGGGAGGGGGGAAGCCTGACGATCCTTGCGACTGCCCTGATCGAAACCGGGAGCAAGATGGATGATATCGTCTTTGAGGAATTCAAGGGAACCGGCAATATGGAACTTGTCCTTGACAGACGCCTTTCCGAGCGCCGGATCTTTCCTGCGATCGATATCGTGAGGTCCGGAACACGCAGAGACGACCTGCTGCTGACGCCGGATGAACAGAGTGCTATGAGCATAGTCCGGCGCGCCCTCAACGGACTGAGTGCCGAACAGGCAGTGACACAGGCGCTGGATCTGTTCGCGAAGACACGCTCGAACGGAGAATTTGTCAATATGGTGCGCAAGATTCAGTGGGGGTCTGCTGCGGAGCGCCAGCAGTAACCGCGAGAGAATCTTGAATATGTCTCAATGTAAGTAATAAGACCTTTTAGGAGGAAATGCCATGAAACGGACCTGTGGTGTCCTGCTTCCGGTTGCAAGCCTGCCGTCCAGATACGGTATCGGGTGTTTTTCCACGGAAGCGTATCGTTTCGTTGACTTTCTTGAAGAGGCCGGGCAGACCTGGTGGCAGATTCTGCCCCTGGGCCAGACCGGTTACGGTGATTCCCCGTATCAGTCCTTTTCTACTTTTGCAGGGAATCCGTACTTTATCGATCTGGAGCAGCTGATCGGTGCCGGGTATATCACCCGTCAGGAGGCGGACAGCTACGACTTCGGCAGCAATCCCTCTTATGTGGATTACGAACGGATCTATCAGTCCCGCTATATACTGCTCCATCATGCCTATGAAAACAGTCCCTATTCGCTTCATTCGAACGGCCAATGGGCTGACCCTGCCCATAACCGTGACCGCTATGCATTTGAGACATATATCACAAACAACAAGGAGTGGCTGGAGGACTATGCCCTCTACAGTGCCCTGAAAGGCCGTTTCGAAAATGTGCCATGGATGGACTGGGATGAAGATATTCGTCTGCGTCGTCCCGAAGCAATGAAAAGCTGGCGCAAAGAGCTGCAGAATGAGATCCGTTTTTACTTTTTCCTGCAGTACATGTTTTTCCTCCAGTGGAAGGCAGTCAAGGAATATGCGGCCAAAAAAGGAATCCGTATCCTGGGGGATCTTCCCATCTATGTGGCGCTGGACAGCGCGGACACATGGAGCCACCCCGAACTGTTCAAACTGGATGACACAGGCCGTCCGTCTGTGGTCGCCGGCTGCCCGCCGGATGCGTTTTCCGCAACCGGTCAGCTCTGGGGCAATCCGATTTATGACTGGGACAGACACAAAGAGGAAGAATATTCCTGGTGGAAGTCCCGTATGGAGCACGCTTTCTTCTTTTATGACGCGGTCAGGATCGACCATTTCCGCGGCTTTGAGTCCTATTATGAGATTCCTGCCTCCGAGAATACAGCCATGAACGGAACCTGGGTAAAAGGCCCCGGAATGGAACTCTTCAATGCCCTGCAGGATGTCATCGGCGACCGCCAGGTGATCGCAGAGGACCTGGGTTTTCTTACTCCCGAGGTCCATGAGCTGCTGGAAGAGACCGGCTATCCCGGCATGAAAGTCCTGCAGTTCGCCTTCGACGCGAAAAGTGACAGTGATTATCAGCCCCACAATTTTACACGGAACTGCGTCGTCTACACGGGTACACACGATAATGATACCTCCTTCGGCTGGATCAGCAATACCGATCCCGATGTCCGTTCCTATGCCCTGCGTTATCTGGGGGTAAAGGATAAAGGCGGTGCTGTAGAGGCGATGATCCGCACAGCCATGATGAGTGTCGCGGACACATGCATCATTCCTCTGCAGGATTATCTCGGTCTGGGAAGCGAAGCCAGGATCAATACGCCTTCCACACTGGGAGACAACTGGAAGTGGCGGGTGCGCTCCGATGTGTTCACGAAGAAGCTCGCCTCCTCGATACTTGAGTATGCACGCATTTATGTCCGTTGATTTATCGAAGACATTTGATGACATGGAAAAAGCCCCTGCGCCGCGGCGCAGGGGCTTTTTGTCACTGGACAGATTCTCATTCTCAGGGATTGCAGTAAAGGACGTTTTCTCCGAGGGCACGCGCAGTGTCTTCACCCAGATAGTGGGCGACAATGGCAAGTCCAAAGGGGATGGCTGTTCCCATGGCACGGCTGGTGATAATGTTGCCGCTTACGACGACATTGTCATGGGTCAGCAGAGCGCCGCTTTCTTTGAGCAGGTCATCGCGGGTGGGGTTGCAGGTTGCGGGAATGCCTTTTAAGAGGCCGAGCTCGGCAAAAATACCCGGTGCCGCGCAGATCGCGGCAATCTGTTTTCCTTTTTTACAGAAGGAGACGACTTCCTCCATGAGCTTTTCGCAGGCGCGCAGGTTCGGGGTCCCGGGGACACCGCCGGGAAGGATCAGCATATCGTACTCGTCAAAATCCAGCTCCGCGATGGTAGTGTCTGTGCGGAAGGTGATCTCGTGGGAGGAGGTGACTTCGGGGGCCTCGTTGATCGATACTTTCGTGCAGGGGATTCCCGCCCGATACAGAAGATCGACGACAGTGAGGCCTTCTATCTCTTCGCATCCGTCAGCAAAAAAAACAGCAGTTTTCAGATTTGTCTTTGCTTCAAACATATATACTCCTTTTATATGATGTTGAGGTAAAAGGTGGTTGAGGGAACACCGTCTCGTCAGGCTGCACAAACGCCCTGGACACCTTCCCGCTCTGCCCTCGCAGGCAGCGGACAGCCGGACTGCGGTGTTGGATTTCGTCTCTTTATTGTAACGCATCTGACACGGAACGTCTAATGAAAAACGGAATGCCGCACATTGGAAGCTCCGGACGTGGTTTTGAGGCTTTCTTTCGGGGGTTTTTATCAATCGATAGAAAAATGACGGGTGATTTATAAAAAACAGTGGTTATTTTGTCCTGTGTTTGATACAATATTGACAAATCGTGAAGTGGATTTTCTGAGCGGTTAAGGCAGACGAATGCAGGAATCCAGGTGGGTTTTCCTGCACGTCATATATGGAACTGGCAGGGGGCAGAGTTATTCAGGAGGAAATAAGTATGGTAACCAATGATGCTACATTAGTTCGACTTAAACATAGTATTATGGAAAAAGTGGCCCGGCTTGCGTGGGAAGATAATATCAATGATGAATCCCTCAAAAATCTTTCCCTGGAAATCAGCCCGGGACCTGTTGCTACCTATCGATGCTGTGTTTATAAGGAGAGAGAGGTTTCCAAACAGAGAATCCGCCTTTCCCTGGCACAGAATCCGGATCCGGACAGTGATTCCAAGAATATTGTCCAGGTTATCCGTCCGGCATGTGAAGAGTGCCCTCTCGCGGCATACACTGTAACGGACAACTGCCGTCTCTGCATGGGCAAGGCGTGTATCAACTCCTGCCGTTTCGGTGCGATCTCGATCGGAGACCACAGGACCAGGATCGATCCTTCCAAGTGCAAAGAGTGCGGTATGTGCGCGAATGCATGTCCTTACGGCGCAATCGCACACCTGGTACGTCCCTGCAAGCGTGCCTGCCCTGTCGGCGCCCTTCAGTACGACGAGTTCGGCATCTGCAATATCGATGAATCCAAGTGTATCCAGTGCGGTCACTGCATCCATGCATGCCCGTTCGGCGCGATCGGATCCAAGACTTATCTGGTCGATATCATCCGCCATATTAAAGCCGGCGACGAAGTCATCGCCATGGTCGCTCCCGCTACAGAGGGACAGTTCGGCCCTGATATCACCATGCTTTCCATCAAGAATGCCTTCAAGGAGATGGGCTTTGCCGATATGGTCGAAGTCGGTCTCGGCGGCGATATGACAGCTGCCTATGAGTCTCTTGAGTGGACGGAAGCCGCTCACGAAGGCAAGAAGATGACCACCTCCTGCTGCCCTGCTTTCATTAATATGCAGCGTCAGCACTTCCCCAAGGTATTCCAGGAGAACGTCTCCAGCATCGTATCCCCGATGTGCGCGATTTCCCGTTACCTCAAGAAAACACATCCCGGCTGCATCACAGTCTTCCTCGGACCCTGCATTGCCAAGAAGTCCGAAGCTGCAGATGAGACTATTCCGAATAATGCAGATTATGTCATCACCTACGGTGAATTCCGTGCGCTGATGCGCTCCAAGGGCGTCGAGGTCAAACCGGCCGACAACTCCTATCAGGAATCCTCCGTATGGGGCAAGCGCTTCGCCACTTCCGGCGGCGTTGCCAAGGCAGTTCTCGAGTGCATGCAGGAGCGCGGTGAGGATACATCCGGCATCAAGCTCGTCCAGGTCGCCGGCGGTGATGCCTGCAAGAAGACCCTGACCCTGCTCAAAGCCGGCAGACTTCCTGAAGACTTTGTTGAAGGCATGATCTGTGAAGGCGGCTGCGTCGGCGGACCTTCCAGACACAGAACCGAGATGGAGATCAAGCGTGCGCGTGAAGGCCTCATCAAAGCAGCTGACGGCCGCAAAGTTCTTGACAACCTCAAGGATTATCCCATGGATCAGTTCTCCATGTACCGCGACGGCCACATGGATGAGACCTGCCTTCTGCAGTGAGTGATTTCGATTTCACCTGCATGACAGGAAAGGCACTTCCTGCGCCGGGGGCGCAGGGAACTCAATAAAGTGAGAATCGCAGGGCGGGAATCAATCCCGCCCTGTTTTTTTCTATTTTTTTGTTGGAAAAGGGCAGTCACATGTGATATAATGCAATGTACTTGTGTGAATGTGGCTGTTCATGTCCTGATTCAGCCATGTTTGCGTTCGCCGATTCTGACAATGCGGAGCATTGTGATCGCTGCGCGATTGGGCGAACGCCTTTTTGTCCGGGGGACCCGGCCGGGACCGGCGCAGGATCTGCCCGAACAATGTGCAGCGAATAGAGATACTGTAAAACTTGTTTGGAGGTTTAGGTAACAATGAGTGTAAGTGTTGAGAAACTGGAAAAAAGCATGGTAAGGCTCACGATCGAAGTGAGTGCCGAGGATTTTGATAAAGCGATCAATAAGGTCTACAACCGGCAGAAGAGCAGAATGAATGTCCCTGGGTTCCGCAAGGGCAAAACTCCCAGGAAGGTTCTCGAGAAAATGTACGGCGCAGCGATCTTTTATGAGGATGCTGCAAACGACTGTATCAACAGCTCTTATCCCGATGCCGCAAAAGAGAGCGGCGAGGACATTGTCTCCAATCCTGAGATCAATGTAACCCAGATCGAGGCCGGCAAGCCTTTTATCTATACAGCAGAAGTCGCAGTCAAGCCCCCCGTTTCCCTTGGAAAGTATAAGGGTGTCGAGGTCGATAAGCAGGAAGTCACTGTTTTTGATGAGGAAGTCGATGCCGAGATCCGCAAGGAGCAGGAAAAGAACGCTTCCAAGAACGAGATCACAGACCGCCCTGTCAAAGACGGCGATGACATCGTTCTGGATTTCGAAGGTTTCTGCGACGGTGTCGCATTTGAGGGCGGCAAGGGCACAGATTATCCTCTGACCATCGGTTCCGGATCTTTTATTCCCGGCTTCGAAGAGCAGCTGGTCGGCGCCAATATCGGCGAAGAGATGGACGTCAATGTGACCTTCCCCGAGAATTATCAGGCTGAGGATCTGGCCGGCAAGCCCGCTGTTTTCAAGTGCACAGTCAAGAAGATCACAGAGAAGATCCTTCCCGAGCTGGATGACGAGTTTGCAGATGAAGTCTCCGAGTTCTCCACACTTGCAGAGTACAAAGAAGATGTCCGCAAGAACATCCTGGAGCGCAAAGAGCGCAGCGCGCAGACTGTCAAGGAAAACCAGGCAGTCGAGAAGGTCATCGCTGACGCGCATGTCGAGATCCCCGAGGCTATGCTCCGCACACAGCAGGAGCAGCTGGCAGGCGAGCTTGAGCAGCAGGTCATGTCTCAGGGCATGAACTTTGAAGATTACCTCAAGTATGCGCAGACGACCAGAGAGCAGCTGGTCGAGAACATGAAGGAAGAGGCCCAGCGCCGCATCATGTATCGTCTTGTTATGGAGCAGGTCGCCAAGGAAGAGAACATCGTGGCAACAGATGAGGACTTCGAGGCAGAGCTGCAGAAGATGGCGGATGCCTATCGCATGGATGTCGAGACCATCAAGAAATACTTTGTCGAGCGCAAAGAGAGCATGATGGAAGACCTCGCTGTCCAGAAGGCTATTACCTTCGTCGCCGACAATGCCGTTGAAGTGGAAAAGAAGGCAGAGGCTGCAGAAGAGAAGGCTGAATAAAAGATAAAAGCATTGAAAATGCTGAATGGTTGTAAACCTGTCGCATACAACGAAAAGTCTGTGCGCAGAACTCTTTGCGGCGGGCATGATCAATGAAGATACATCGAAGGGGCGACAGGAACTCTGCGGGCTGAAAGACCTGCGGAGGTTCCTGCCGGTCCTTCGTATTCGCTTAATGAAAGGGAACTTTATGGCTAATTTTATCCCTTATGTCGTGGAACAGACAGGAATGGGAGAGCGCTCTTATGATATTTTTTCGCGCCTTCTCAAGGAACGTATTGTTTTCCTGGGCGACCAGGTCACAGATGCTTCCGCGGAGCTGATCATCGCGCAGATGCTCTTTCTCGAGGGTGAGGATCCCGAGAAGGACATCCAGTTTTACATCAACAGCCCCGGCGGATCCGTGTCGGCGGGCATGGCAATCTATGATACAATGCACTTTGTAAAATGTGATGTGTCCACAATCTGTGTCGGCATGGCGGCCAGCATGGGCGCTTTTCTGCTGGCAGGCGGCACCAAGGGAAAGAGATATTCTCTTCCCCACAGTGAGATCCTGATCCATCAGCCCCTGGGCGGCACGGAAGGACAGGCGTCCGATATCGCGATCCAGGCGGCGCATATGGCATTTACCAAGGACCGTCTGAGCAGACTGCTCTCCGAAAATACCGGACAGCCCTATGACAGGATCGTTCAGGATACGGACCGTGACAACTGGATGACGCCCGAACAGGCGCTGGAATATGGCCTGATCGACCATATCTACACGACAAGAAAAGAAATCGGACAGTAAGACTGTTCCAAAAAACACAACTGTGAGGAATGTATGGCAGACAATAAGAGAATGTATCCCGGGATGCGCAGGTGCTCCTTCTGCAACCGGACGGAGAATATGGTCAACCGTCTGATCTCCGGACCGGAGGGAATCTATATCTGTGACGAGTGTGTCACGATCTGTATGGATATTCTCGAGGAATCGGAGCGCGATGAGAACATGTCGCTCTCTACACTCGATACGGACGGCATCAAGCTCCTCAAGCCCGCGCAGATCAAGCGGTTTCTGGATGAGTATGTCATCGGGCAGGAAGAGGCGAAAAAGGTTCTCGCCGTTGCTGTCTACAATCACTATAAGCGCATTGTCCGTGCCAGGGACACCGAAGATGACGATGAAGTTGAGCTGCAGAAGAGCAATATTCTGATGCTCGGCCCGACAGGCTCCGGCAAGACCTATCTTGCCCAGACACTGGCCAAGATCATCAATGTCCCCTTCGCGATCGCGGATGCAACGACACTTACAGAGGCCGGTTATGTCGGTGAAGACGTTGAGAATATCCTTCTCAAGCTGATCCAGGCGGCCGATTATAATATTGAACGTGCCCAGGTCGGCATCATTTATGTCGACGAGATCGACAAGATCTCAAAAAAAGGTGAAAATGTCTCGATCACCAGGGATGTCTCCGGTGAGGGCGTTCAGCAGGCACTCCTCAAGATCATCGAGGGCACGGTCGCTTCCGTTCCGCCCCAGGGCGGCCGCAAGCATCCGCAGCAGGAACTGATCCAGATTGATACCAATAATATCCTGTTCATCTGCGGCGGAGCTTTCTCCGGACTGGACAAGATCATCAATAACCGCATGGACAAGAGATCCATGGGATTCCACGCGGAGATCGCGGATAAGGAAGAGAAGAAACTCGGAAATGTGATCAAAAACGTACTCCCCGAGGACCTGACCAAGTTCGGCCTGATCCCCGAGTTCATCGGCCGCGTTCCGGTCGTTGTCACGCTGGATGAGCTGGACAAGGAAGCCCTGGTGCGCATTCTCAAGGAACCAAAGAATGCCATTCTCAAGCAGTACCAGAAGCTTTTCTCCTACGACAGGGTTACTCTCGAGTATGAAGATGATGCGGTGGATGCCATTGCGGATAAGGCTCTGGAGAGAGGTACCGGCGCACGTGGTCTGCGTTCGATCATGGAAAAGACGATGATGGATGTCATGTATGACATTCCTTCTGACGAGACCATCGTCTCCTGTGTGATCACAAAGGATTCCGTGGAGGGAACAGCGCCTCCTAAGCTGACCCACGGGGAGAAGCCGCCCCTTCCGGAAAAGAAAACTTCCGACCGGAGGGACGCAGCAGAAAAACAGCGGCGTAAACGGAAAGCTGTACGCGCATAAGTGCTATTTATGTGGTATTCTATAAGTGATAAGAAATGGTTATTAAAACAGTAAATCTTGCACTCGTCTGCGGGGTTACCAGCAAAATTCCGGCAGGTACTCTGCCGGAATTTGCATTTGCGGGCAGGAGCAATGTCGGCAAATCAACTCTGATCAACGGACTTATGAACCGGAAATCTCTGGCTCGTGTCAGTGCACAGCCCGGTAAGACCCAGACGATCAACTATTATGAAATTAACAGTGCATTCCATCTTGTGGATCTGCCCGGCTATGGCTATGCGAAGGCAAACGTAAAAGTCAAAGAGCAGTGGGGAAAGATGATCGAGCGCTATCTGAACACGAGTGAACAGCTCCGCGCGGTCTTTTTGCTGCTTGACATCCGGCATGAGCCGACCGGACAGGACGTGATGATGTATGACTGGATCCTCCAGGCCGGTTTCACACCGGTCATTATCGCGACCAAGGCGGACAAGATCAAACGAAGCCAGATCCAGAAGCAGCTTGCCCTCCTCCGCAGGACCTTGCGGGAGGAGAGCCATGTGCAGGCAGAAGCACTGTCCCTCCGGATCATACCCTGGTCCGGACAGACAAAAAGCGGACGTGAGGAAATCTATGCTGTGCTGGACGAGTTTCTGGAGTCAGGTCATGAACCTGAACCTGAAGCCGCAGCCGCGGAACCGGTGCCGGCAGCAGAGACAGACGATCCTTCTTTTGGGGAAGAGAAGTGACCGCTTCTGTACACGTCTCCGATGGGACATAAAAGGCCCATCTTACAGCGAATAGACTGAAAACAAGTGCTGACAAGGGGGTGAAGCATGAGGTCTTATTCCAACAGCAGAAAAATCTATGCATTCGGTTCTCTCGTTTTGGGAATCCTGCTGCTTCTGTGGCCGGTCCGTGCCCTCAAGGCAGTGTCGTATGCTGTCGGCATTATCATTATGGCGGGAGGAATCATGTCGATCCTGGCCCAGCTCCGGAGCAGGAGAAGGGGAAGAGGCTCGCTCTGGAGTCTCTTCGTAGGCACTGTGATCACTCTCGTGGGTGGATGGATCTTTGTCAATCCGGAGAACTTTGCCTCCATCATTCCGTCCGCGATTGGTTATCTCATTACTTTCAGCGGGATCATCAATCTGCTCGAGACATTTGCTCTGTCCAGGGCGCGTTATAAAAAGTGGTGGGTCTCCCTTCTTGCGGCAGTGCTTACGATCATTCTGGGACTGGTCCTTGTCAACCATGCTTTCGGCATTGCTGCGACCATGGTAAGGATCGGAGGGGCAGCCCTTTTGTTCAACGGCGCATCCAATCTCTGGATCAACCGCCGCGTCGACCAGTATGCATATAAGAAGCAGAAGAGCAGCCGCGCATCAGGCGGGGGCGGAAGGACCGGAACAGGCAGTGCAGGTACAGGCGCAGCGCGCCATGATACCTCCAATCCGGATATCATCGATGCGGAGGACTACCGCGAGCTGTGACGGCGGCAGAGGAATCAGAGTATTCTTCATCTATAATGTATAACATAGTGTCTGCAGGGACTGTTGCATGAAGGCAGCAGTCCTTTTTTTCGAAATATGCAGGCCCTTCAGGCCTGCATCATGTCCCTGCCAGCGGGTCACAGCGGGCCGGTGCACGGAGGATATTCCGGAGCTGAAAAATATTCTGCATGGTCTGATACAAAATGGGTTGACATTTTGATTATATGTGTTATATTTCTAATAGAACAGATAACAAGGGGCATTGATCCGGAGGCTGCCCCGTCAGTTGTTCTGTATCTATATTCATTTCTTTCAGAAATATATGAGAGGAGGGAATCCTATGAATATACAGAAATTTACGCAAAAATCAATCGAAGCGATCAATCAGTGTGAGAAACTGGCATACGAGTACGGAAATCAGCAGATCGAGCAGGAGCATCTGCTCTACAGCCTCCTGATGCTGGAGGACAGTCTGATCTTGAAACTTGTCGAGAAGATGGGAATCGATCCCGGATCTTTTACAAACCGCGTTCTCGGTACTGTGGAGGGCCTCACAAAGGTTCATGGAGGCGATTCGCGCGTCTATGTGAGCGGTGAGATGAACAAGGCACTTCTGGGAGCTGAGAGCGAGGCAAAGGCGCTGGGAGATGAGTATGTCAGTGTCGAGCATCTTTTCCTGTCCCTGATCCGGAATGCCGACAAAACTCTGAAGGGGCTCTTTAAGGATTACGGGATCAACCGCGAGACATTTCTCAAGGCTCTGTCCACAGTGCGCGGGAATCAGCGTGTCACCAGCGACAATCCCGAGGCGACCTATGATACTCTGGAGAAATACGGAGAGGAGCTGGTCTCCAAGGCGAAGGCGCAGAAGATGGATCCTGTGATCGGCAGGGATGCCGAGATCCGCAATGTGATCCGTATCCTTTCCAGAAAGACCAAAAACAATCCTGTTCTGATTGGTGAACCCGGCGTCGGCAAGACTGCAGTTGTCGAAGGACTTGCGCAGAGGATCGCCAGGGGCGACGTCCCGGACGGGCTCAAGGACAAAAAGATTTTCTCCCTGAATATGGGTTCCCTAGTGGCGGGAGCCAAATACAGGGGCGAATTCGAGGAGCGTCTGAAAGCGGTCCTCGAGGATATCAAGGGAAGTGAGGGAGAGATCCTGCTCTTCATTGATGAGCTGCACACGATCGTCGGCGCCGGAAAATCCGAGGGCGCGATGGATGCCGGAAATATGCTCAAGCCCATGCTGGCCCGCGGCGAGCTCCATTGCATCGGCGCCACCACCCTCAAGGAGTACAGACAGTATATCGAGAGGGACGCGGCACTGGAACGCCGTTTCCAGCCTGTTATGGTGGATGAACCTACGGTTGAGGATACCATTTCCATCCTCCGCGGCCTCAAGGAGCGCTACGAGGTCTATCACGGCGTCAAGATCCTTGACAACGCCCTGGTCAGTGCCGCTGTCCTCTCCAACCGCTATATTTCCGACCGTTTCCTTCCTGACAAGGCGATCGACCTGGTCGATGAGGCCTGCGCCCTGATCAAGACTGAGATGAATTCCCTGCCCACTGAGCTTGACGAACAGCAGCGCAAGATCCTCCAGCTGGAGATAGAAGAGACAGCTCTGAAGAAAGAAGAGGATAAGCTCAGCCGTGAGCGTCTGGAAGATCTGCAGAAGGAACTCGCTGAGCTCAAGGACTCTTTTGCGGTGAAAAAGGCCCAGTGGGAGAATGAAAAGAACCGCTCCGACAACCTTTCCAGGCTGCGTGAAGAGATCGATGCAGTCAGCAGCGAGATCCAGATTGCCCAGCAGAACGGCGACCTCAACCGCGCGGCAGAGCTTCAGTACGGCCGTCTCCCCCAGCTCAAAAAGGAGCTGGCACAGAGCGAGGAAGCTGCCCACAGCGGCGGCAACTCTCTGGTCCACGACCGAGTGACTGACAACGAGATCAGCCGCATAGTCTCCCGCTGGACAGGCATCCCTGTCAGCAAGCTGACCGAGAGCGAGCGCTCCAAGACCCTGCATCTGGGCGATGAACTGCACCGCCGTGTCATCGGGCAGGACGAGGCTGTGACACGCGTCACAGAGGCTATTATCCGCAGTAAAGCAGGCATCAAGGATCCCGACAAGCCCATCGGCTCTTTCCTCTTCCTTGGCCCCACAGGTGTCGGCAAGACCGAACTGGCCAAGGCGCTGGCAGCTGCACTGTTTGATGATGAGAAAAATATGGTCCGTATCGACATGAGCGAGTACATGGAGAAGTTCTCCGTCTCCCGTCTCATCGGAGCGCCTCCCGGATATGTCGGTTATGAGGAGGGCGGCCAGCTGACCGAGGCGGTCCGCAGAAAACCCTATTCTGTCGTTCTTTTTGACGAGATTGAAAAAGCACACCCGGATGTCTTCAATGTCCTGCTGCAGGTCCTTGACGACGGCCGCATCACCGACTCCCAGGGCAGGACGGTGGACTTCAAGAACACGATCCTGATCATGACCTCCAACCTCGGCGCTCAGGAGATCCTGGCGGATATTGAAAACCGGGAGAGGGCAGGAGCCGTCACAGACAAGGTGAAATTCAATTTCGACGAGGAAGAGGAGACCGGCGGGGCACTTTCCGGAACCTTCCGTGAAGACCCTGAGCACTGGGAAATCTCTTCCTACACCAGAGAGAAGGTCCAGAAACTCCTGCGGGATACATTCCGTCCCGAGTTTCTCAACCGTCTGGATGAAACGATCATGTTCAATCCTCTCTCCAGAAGCGATATCAAGGGGATCATCGATCTCATCATCGAAGATCTCAACGAGCGCCTGTCCGAGCGCCGCATCAGTATCCGCCTTACCGATGAGGCCAAGTCCTTTGTCGCAGAGGCTGCCTATGATCCCGCTTACGGTGCACGTCCCCTTAAGCGCTATATCCAGAAAAACGTTGAGACGGCAGGTGCCCGTCTGATCCTTGCCGACGAAGTGTCCGAAGGAGACACCATCGAGATCGGTACCGACGGCAGAAAGCTTACCGCCGCTGCCGTTCACAACGGAGAAATTGAAGAGTAATACATCTACAGGCTCATGAAGAGGCGTCTGAATACGTTTCTTCATGGGCCTTTTTCCAAAGTTTGAATCCCGGAAAAAAGTAAAAAATTCCTGTTGACAAACTTCATTCTCAATCGTATACTATAGAAGCTGACCGAAGACAGAAGAAAAAAATTCCTTCTGTGAAGTGTTCAGCAGTACAAATTTTCATATGGCGAGGTAGCTCAGCTGGCTAGAGCACGCGGTTCATACCCGCGGTGTCGAGGGTTCAAGTCCCCCCCTCGCTACTTGAATGTTACTCCGGAAAGCCATTGTGGTTTTCCGGAGTTTTTTGAATTTCAGGCAACCATTTTGTGGAAAACCTGTGTTTTTCCCCCATACCCGCCCCGGATGCGCTATAATCCGAAGATGACAGCAGACCTGAAAACAACAGGGTCATAGGCTGAAAAGAATTTGCATCAGAAATGCATCAGGAGAACAGAGATGGGAAAGATGATTATCCTCATTCCGGCATATAAACCGGAAGGCAAGATGCTTCAGCTCCTGGAAGCTTTAAAAGAGTACCGGGATCCGGCAGATAGTGAAGACAGACAAATTGACGGGATCGTCCTGGTGGACGACGGCGGTCAGGAATCCTACAAAGCTCTTTTTGAGGCGGCGGAGGCAATGGGCTGCCGCGTCGTACACCACGAGATCAACCGCGGCAAAGGCGCGGCAATCCGCACCGGTGTCCGGGCAGCCATAGATTTTTTCGGACAGGATATCCATGTTGTGACAGCGGATGCTGACGGACAGCACCTTCCCGGGGATATCGTCCGGGTCGCCCGGACACTTGCGGAAAGGAACGGCAAGGATGCTGCCGGGCCGGTTCTCGTGCTCGGCGTCAGGGATTTTTCGGGCAAGGATGTACCTGCCCGCAGCATGCTGGGCAACCGGATCACAGCGGCCTTTTTCCGACTCTCCACGGGCACTGCCTGCGGGGATACCCAGACCGGCCTGCGGGGAATCCCCGCGGCGTTGCTGCCCCTGGCCCTGGATACGGAGGGAGACAGATACGAATATGAGATGAATTTTCTGACAGAGGCTGTCAGACAGGCGGAACTGGTCCAGATTCCGATTGAAACGGTTTACGAAGAAGGCAACCGTACATCTCATTTCCGGCCGGTGCGGGACTCCTTGCTGATCTATAAAAAACCTCTGCGCTACGCGGCGGCATCGGGAGGCAGCGCGCTGGTGGACTGGGCATTGTTCCTGGTCTTCCTGAAGCTGTTCGGAATGTCTGCCTTTTCCTCCCTGGCCGGCGGTGCGGAAGGCGCGGCGGCAGTTACAGGATCTGCTGCAAAGGCGGCAGGCATCTCTGCGGCTGCAGCCAGGATCGGCTCGGGAGCTTTCAATTTTGAAGTCAACAGACGCTGGAGCTTTCAGAGCAGAGGGCATGCGGGCAGAGAGGCAGTGCGCTATCTGGCACTGTTTGGAGCCAATATACTCTGCAATGCCGGTATGGTGACAGCCTTCTCCTACAGCGGTATGCCGGCGGCTCTTGGGAAAATCATCGCGGATGTAACACTTTTTATTACGAACTATCACATTCAGAAGCGCTGGGTATTTAAGACACCCCGGAAACGGTAAGAGGTTATGACAGACAAAAAACGCAGGAAGAAGGGAACAGGGAGGATCCGCATCGCATATGCGGTTTTTCTTGTTCTGTATTCCCTGTTTGTGATTCTGGACGCATTTGTGATCCCCAGAAATATAGTGAAGATCCTGCGAGGCGAAAGAAGCGCCTGGGGCGGAGAGTACAAGGCAGTTGTAACTGATGACAGCTACGATGACGGAAACATCCTTATCCGGATCCGTACAGAGCGCATGTATGATACCACGGTCTATCTGGCTGATGTACGGCTCAAAGATCCCGAACTGCTCAAGACAGGTCTTGCAGGAGATTCCTTCGGGCGCAATCTTGCGGAAACGACGTCATCCATTGCAAAGCGGAACGGGGCTGTTTTCGCGATCAACGGAGATTATTACGGCTTCCGTGAAAAAGGATATGTTATGCGCGGTGCCTATCTCTACCGCAAGCTGTCCAATACACGCTACCCATATGGAGAAGATCTGGTCATATGGGAGGACGGCTCTTTTGAGATCATCAGGGAAGCCTCTGTGACGGCACAGGAGCTTGCAGACAAAGGCGCCCGTGAGATCTTTTCATTCGGACCTGCTCTGGTCAATCAGGGCCGGCTGCAGGTCTTTGAGGGGGAAGAGGTGGAGCGTGCCCAGATCACCAATCCGCGGACTGCGATCGGCATTCTGGAGCCGGGCCATTACATTATGGCGGTCTCGGACGGCAGGACTGCGGAGAGCAGGGGACTTTCCCTCTATCAGCTGGCGGAGCTGATGCTGAATGAAGGCTGTGAGATCGCCTACAATCTTGACGGAGGCGGTTCCTCGACCATCTGGTTCAACGGTAAAGTGCTCAACAAACCGACGACTTACGGGGATGTGATCGCTGAGCGCACGATCAGCGATATTCTCTACATAGGTTACTGACTGATCGGCAGGGAATATAAATGCGGGATGATTCCCGATTTGATCAGCAGTGAAAAAAGCAATAAGGAATGGAAACAAATGCAGGATGATGTAAGAAAGAGCGGAAAGAAAATGTATCGCTATCTGGTAATTGCGATCTTCTGTCTGATCGTGTCTGTTGTATACGGTCACTTTTCACACGGGATCCATTCGTTCTGGATGCGCTGTCTCGCTCTCTGGCCGCTGGTTTTCGGCGCTGTTCCTGTTTTTTTAGAGGAGAGGGAGGTCTTCCCCTTCCGAAAAAAACAAACCGACAGCAGAAAGAGTGCAGAGGGTGCTGACAATGAAAATATCATGACGGACTCTGCGGTGGATATTCTCAAGGATATATACCGTTTTGGGATCGCGGCAGTCACGGCGGCGAGCTTTTTAAACGGTGTACTTGAAATTGCCGGCACAGATTCTATCTATCCCGATGTCCTTTTCTTTGCCGGGATTGTGATGCTCATCTGCGGCGCAGTCGGCGTACTGTTTCTCCTTCACAAAAAAGTATAAAAAAAACGATCGGCCGCGCTGCGCTGCCGATCGTTTTTTTATGCTTATTCTTATATTCAGGGATCAGTCATCATCCAGGCCGGTAATGGAGCCGCCGCCGGAGCTGCTGGTATTTTTCCTCTGCGCAGCGTCCTGCTGCTGTTGCTGCTGCTGCCTCTTTCTTTCTTCTTCCTTCTTTTTCTTGTCAGCCGCTTTCTGCTTTTTCTTCTGGCCTACAGAGCAGTAGGATTTCGGCTCTGTACCTTTGACAAAGTATTCGTTATAGGCGTGGTCACAGTAGCCGCTAACCGCGAGCTGGCCTGTATCTTTGCAGACATAAGCTGTGGTGAGGCCGTCGGGCTTATGGAAGTCTGAGGATTTCTTGTTGGCATCGATGTTGGACATGACCTGTCTCCAGATGATCATTGCAAGGGATTCCTCGTTTCTCTGGAGCTTGGTGTTGTTGTCGTAGCCTGCCCAGACAGTGGCAGTATAGTTCGGTGTGTAACCGGAAAACCAGACATCGTTGCTGTCCTCCGTTGTACCGGTTTTTCCGGCTACTGCAGTGGAGGTAAAGTTGGCGGCCGTTCCGGTGCCCTTGGTCAGCACGTCTTTCATGGCGTCTGTGAGGAGGAAACAGGTGGTCTTTTTCAGCACCCGTTCCTTTTCGGGATCGGTGTTGTCGAGAACGACCCGGCCTTCCTGGTCAACAACCTTTGTGTAGAGGCGGGGGACAATGTATTTTCCGCCGTTTGCGATCGTTGCGAAGGCTGCATTGAGCTCAATGTTGCGCACGCCGTAGGTGATGCCGCCGAGAGCAAGGGTCTGATTGGCATCCGAGAAGATCTGTCCGTTGATCTCTTCCCCGTCAACGAGAGTGTTGATGCCGAGCTTTTCTGCATATTCATAGCCGAGCTGAGGTGTGATATCTGTCAGAGTCTTGACGGCAATGACGTTGAGGGAATCCTGGATCGCGGAACGGATTGTCTGATTCCCGCGGTAGCCCGAGTACCAGTTGTGCACTTCAACACCGTTGCTGTATTTGAACTTTTCGTCCAGCTGGGTGGAGGCCAGTGTGAATCGGTTTCCGTATCTGTCCCTGGCCTGGTCGCTGTCCAGGGCTGCGGCAAAAGTGGAGACGATCTTAAATGTGGAGCCGGGCTGTCTGGTCGTGTCTGTTGCGCGGTTAAGTGTGCGGCTGGCTTCCTTCTCACCGCGGCCGCCCAGCATGGCAACGACATAGCCGGTATCCTGATCCGAGACGGTCACGGAGATTTCCGGCTGGGGGGCGAGTTCATAGTTCTCGTCGTACATGTCGTCAGGTCCCATCACAGAATTGCGGAAAGCCTCGATGTCTTCCCTGGCGCGGGATCTGGAGGTGTAGAGAATGCTGTAGTTTTCATCCCGCTCCCGGAAATAGGCTTCCAGATTGTTGCTGTCATAGTTTGTCTCTGTACCGTCGGGAGAGATGACGGTCAGCGCATAATTGAGATAATATGTCGTGCCGCCCGGGAAGTTGCCGGAATCTTCACTGCACTGTTTATCGACGATCTTCTGGATATCGGGATCCTGGGTCGAATCGATGCGGAGGCCGCCGCTGTAGAGCATGGCATAAGCCTGATCCTCGTCCCATGCCACACCGTCGTCGATCAGGTTGAGTTCTTCGTTCTGCATATCGCGCAGGACCTGACGGATCAAAGCGTCGACGAAGTAGGAGTTTACACGGTTGTCAACTTTTTCTTTGTCGATGTTGACAGTCGCGATCGTCTCATAGACTTTTTCCTGAAGTGCCTCTTCGTACTGCTGCTGCGTGATATAGCCCTGTGTCAGCATGTGCTCCAGGACGACTTCCTGGCGTGACCGGTTGTCCTCGGGATACACGATCGGATCATAGGCAGTCGGGTTCTGGGTGATCGCGGCCAGTACGGCACATTCCGCCAGCGACAGATCCACGGCGGACTTGTTGAAGTAGCGCTGTGCGGCAGCTTCGACACCGAGTGTGTTGTGGCCGAGGTTGATCGTATTGAGATAGTTCAGGAGGATCTCGGATTTGGGCATGCTCTTTTCGAGCTCATAGGCCAGGTACTGTTCCTGAATCTTTCTCTTGACACGATCCTGGGTCGTCTCGTTTGTCCAGTCTGTGAAGACGTTGTTCTTGATCAGCTGCTGTGTGATCGTACTTGCGCCCTCAGAGAAATCCAGACCGCCCCGGATGCCGACATAGATTGCGCGGAAAATGCCGGGGATATCGATTCCTCTGTGCTGATAAAAACGCTCATCTTCAATGGCAACAAATGCGTGGGCGAGGTTTTCCGAGATGCCGCTCTGGTCAACGGGAATACGGTTGGAGTCTGTCGAGACCAGCTTGGCAATCTCCGTGCCCTTGTTGTCGTAGACAAAGGTGGAGAATCCCTTGGGGCTTACATCGATTGTGCCGATATCGGGCGATACTTCCAGGATCCCCCTGTAAGTGCCGTAGACGGCACTGGCCCCGATGAGACCGGTTCCGGCGATCACAACGATCAGCATCGTGATCACCAGGATGCGGAGACGCGAAAAACGCTTGGCGGATTTTGCATCGAGAGCCTTTCGTCTTCCGGTAACTGTTTTCTTGTCAAATACCATAGATGATACCTTCTTCCATTTCTTTTTCTCAGCGGAGAATAAACGGTCTGTATCTCAATAGTGCGCAAAAGGCAGAAACAGGACAGACCGAGTCCGAAAATGGCCGCAGACGACCATTATTTCTACATTATAACAAAAACACCCATGCTAATAAACACGAAAAAAGGAAAACATAAGTTACAGATTTCCCCAAAGTGTTGTTTTGATGATATACTATACAAGGCGATGTCTGTGTAAAAACAAGGAGGAGGACGGGAATGGCAGCCGAATACCTTACGATCAGGGAGACCGGAAAAGGTGAATACGAAGAAAAAAAGTCCCGTTTTCTGGGGGAGGCGATCCATGTGGAATCGGAGGAAGAGGCTTCTGCCCATCTGACGCGGATCCGAAAGCAGTATTATGATGCCCGGCATCACTGTTATGCATGGGTGCTCGGAGAGGGATCGGAGCGCAGAAAATCCTCTGATGACGGGGAGCCTTCCGGAACAGCAGGCCAGCCGATCCTCAAAGTGATCGAGGGGAGCGGCTGCACCAACATCCTTGTGGTAGTTACAAGATATTTCGGAGGCACTCTGCTGGGAACCGGCGGCCTGGTGCGCTCCTATACACAGGCTGCCCGCGCGGCCCTCGAAGACGCGCAGACTGTCCGCATGTGTCTGTGCCGGAAACTTGCAGTAACCGTGGAGTACGGGGCATTGGACAGGCTTCTTTATGAACTCCGCCGCGGGGAAACGGAGATGGGGGAGACGGAATACGGCGCCAAAGTCACGCTTCATCTGACTGTAGAGGAAGAGCGGGCAGACAATCTTCTGACCACGATCACGGCTCTCACCAGCGGCACGGCAGAGATCGAGACGGAATCCGCAGGTTTTTATCCGATCGGCAGCAGCGGCGGGAAACAATAAAACGCAGCCTGCTTCCGGATCTGAGCGGAATATATGGAATATATAAGGAAAGGGGCATCATGGAAGATAAAAACAGGGAATATGAAGATCTTCTCCGGGAATTGCTTGAATCAAGGCAGTATACCAGATTGCGGCAGACCTGTGCGGATATGCAGACAGCTGATATCGCAGCGGTCATGGATGACATGGAGGACGAGGAGTCGCTGAAGATTTTCCGCATCCTTCCCAAGAGCATGGCGGCGGATGTCTTCGCTGATCTGGAATTCGAAGATCAGCAGTATATTATCCAGTCACTTTCCGATAAAGAAGCTTCCAGTGTCATCGACAACCTGATGGCGGACGATGCGGCGGACTTCCTGGAAGAGATGCCTGCCAATGTCGTCAAGAAGATCCTGAGCAATGCCCGCCCCGATACCCGGGCGGATATCAACCACCTGCTCCGTTACCCCGAGGATTCGGCCGGCAGTATCATGACGGTCGAGTATGTGGATCTCAAGGAAAGCATGACAGTCAGGGACGCGATCGAGCGCATCCGCAGGATCGGACTCGACAAGGAGACTGTCAATGTGTGCTATGTACTGGATCCCCAGCGCGTCCTGCTCGGCACTGTTGCCCTCCGATACCTGGTCATGGCGGATCCCGACACGGTCATCGGCGAGATGATGAATGAAAATATCATCAGCATCAACACCACGACCGACCAGGAAGAAGTTGCAATGGCTTTCCAGAAATACGATTTTACCGCCATGCCCGTCGTGGACAACGAAGACCGTATGGTCGGTATCATCACCATCGACGATATCGTCGATATCATCCAGGAAGAGGCCACTGAGGATATCGAAAAGATGGCAGCTATCCTGCCTACGGACAGACCTTATTTCAAGACCAGTATCCTGGAGACCTACAAGGCCAGGATGCCCTGGCTCCTGTTCCTGATGATCTCGGCGACGTTTACGGGGGCGATCATCACCCGCGCGGAGGGAGCCCTTGCCAAATATGTGATCCTGACAGCCTATATTCCCATGCTGATGGATACCGGCGGTAATGCCGGCTCCCAGGCCAGCGTCTCGGTCATCCGAGGCATCTCTCTGGGCGAGATCGAGTTCAAGGAGACGCTGCAGGCGGTGTGGAAGGAAATCCGGGTCGCCGCTATGTGCGGTGTGACGCTGTCGCTCTGTAATTTTGTCAAGCTTCTCGTCATTGACCGGATTCCCATCCAGGTGGCAGCCATTGTCTGTATGACACTGGTGGTCGTCGTACTGATCGCCAAAGTGATCGGCTGCGTACTGCCTCTTACGGCTGAACATATCGGATTTGACCCGGCCGTCATGGCCAGCCCCTTCATCACGACCATCGTGGATGCCATTTCTCTGACAGTTTATTTCACGATTGCAAAAACAATATTACACATATAGCATACCGGAGGAATGCAGATGATAGATATATATGGAACACTGGGGCCGTCCTGTTATTCTCAGGAGGTACTCACAGAGATGTTCCGCAGCGGAATGACCGGCATCCGGCTCAACCTGTCACATATCAGTCTCCGGGAGAGCGCGCATCAGCTGGAGATCTTCCATACAGCCGCTCTGCATGCCGGTGTGGAACCGCTTTTGCTGGTTGATATGCAGGGGCCTGAACTCAGGATCGGCCGTCTGCCGGCGCCTCTGATGATGTGCGAAGAAGAGTACACAGTGCTTTTTGATGAGGAAATCTGTGCGGAAGACAGACTTTCTCTCCGCAGGAAAGGAGGCACGGCGATCCCTGTTCCGCAGGTTGTCTTTCAGGCTCTGCAGAAGGGAGAGGAGATCCTCATGGATGACGGGCGGCTTCTTCTCCGGATCACGGAGGTCACGGATTGCCTCGCGAAGGCAAAGATTGTGCGGGGCGGAATGCTCACCGGAAGGAAGAGTGTCAAGGTGGTCGGGGCAGAGATCTCTCCTCCTACCATGACTGCTGCGGACCGCATGAATATCCGTGACGCTTCCGCATATGGTGTGACAGGCATCATGCAGCCCTTTGTGCGCAGCCGTGAAGATCTTGTGACAGTCAGGAAGACGCTGGAGGAGAGCGGAGCGGGTTACCTGCAGCTCGTCGCCAAAATTGAGAACCGGGAAGGTATGGCACAGCTTGACGCCCTTCTGCCTGTGTGCGACGCTGTCTGTATCGCCCGCGGTGATCTGGGCAACGATATGAATCTCTGGGAGCTGCCGGCAGCACAGAAGAAGATTGCCGCCGCATGCAGGGCGGCCGGAAGATATTTTATGGTCGCGACGCAGATGCTTGCCAGTATGGAAAACCGGGCAGTTCCTACCAGGGCCGAGGTGAACGACATCTTCAACACAGTGGCGGACGGCGCATCCGGCGTCATGGTCACAGGTGAGACCGCCGTCGGAAAATATCCCGTGGATGTGATCCGTTTCCTTGCCGCTTCGGCACGGGAAGGGGAGAAATACCGCGGATCACATTGATACAGCAGGATTTGGGAATGACAGCCTGGTCACAGCCTGTCTCTTCCTTTGCAATTATTAACTTTATCTATCAGAATGGGGGAAATCTATGAAGTGCCCGTATTGCGGAAGTGATGATACCAGAGTTTCCGATTCCAGGCCTGTGGAGGAGAACAATTCCATCCGCAGACGAAGAGTCTGTGATTCGTGCAAACGCAGGTTCACGACTTATGAGAAGATTGAGACGATTCCCATGGTCGTCGTCAAAAAGGACAATAACCGCGAGCCCTATGACCGTCAGAAGATCGAAGGAGGGATCCTGCGCGCCTGCCACAAGCGTCCCGTCAGCGTCAACCAGATCAAACGTGTCGTTGATGAAATCGAGAAAGAGATTTTTGACCGCGAGGAAAAGGAAATCTCCAGTTCCGAGATCGGCGAGCTGGTGATCGAACGCGTCCACAGCCTGGATCCCGTTGCCTATGTCCGTTTTGCTTCCGTATACCGTGAATTCAAGGATGTCGGCACTTTCATGGATGAACTGGGAAAGCTCCTGGAGCAGGAAAATTCACGAGGCAAAAAGAAAAACTGAAAAACTGAAGACGATAAAAAACGAAAGACACAGGACCCGGATCCTGTGCCTTTCGTTTTTTATTCTTCTTTGAAAGGTTTTGAAAAGCTATAAAGTCCGATGGAAGAGGATTCCATCGGACTTTATAGCAGGCATGTATGAAATGGATACCGGCATCCAAGTTAACTGCGAGCAGTGTATTCGGAATGCCAGGGGGTTAACGAAAAAAATCACTATGTATATTATATAGTAAATTATATATGCGGTCTAATGCAATTTTTGAAGGTGAGTTATTCTTTTTTTGCATATATGTGTGCGATGTCTATATTCCAAATGTAATGCGGTCTGTGCACAGACAGGCAAATCCGAAGTATCCGGGATCCTATATATTACCTATTACATAATTATCCTGGATAAATGTGATAAAGCGGGAGACAGCCGGAATCTGATATCTGCCCGCAAGATAGCCCATATAGACAGTATGAGAAAACTCATATTTGGGAGAAAGCGGTCTGGAACAGATACCGTTGAAACTGCTGTAGTCGATATCTGCCACAAGCGCGATTCCGAAATCCTCGCGGACCAGAGAGGCGATCCCGTTTTCGTCGGGGGATTCGCAGATGATCTTCGGACGTACTCCGTAACGGCGGAAGAAAGTCCTCGTCTCCTTGCCCAGGCCGGATGTGCGGTCGTAAGTGAGAACGGGGTAATGATTGAAGTCCTGCGCCGCGATGCAGTCCCGCTTCGAGAGCTCGTGCCCTTCGCGCATGAGGACCACCATGTTCTGAGAAAGAACGGGAACAAAACGGATGGACATTTCAGAGGAATCACGTGTCCCGAAAATAATATCGTATTTTCCGCTCTTAAGTCCCGCGATGTTATCGGCAGTAAGGCCCTGGAAAAAATTGAAAGTGATTCCATGGTTTTCTTCCATCTCTACAAATGCGCGTGCGGCGGAAGGGATAAAACCTGAAGAGAGAGGGAAAACATAGGCGATGGAAATCTCTCCGCCGCTGGCAGCAAGCTGATGCATTTTCCTTTCTGCGACGGAGATATCTTCCAGTATTTTCTCTGTCTGCTCCAGAAAGATCTGCCCGGCTTTTGTAAGTGATACATTCCGTCCCATTCGCTCGAATAAAATGACGCCGAGTTCGTTTTCCAGCGAGGCAATCGCTCTGGAAAGAGAGGGCTGTGAAATGCTTAAATTGTCCGCTGCATGGTTAAAATGCTGTGTTTTGGCGGCCTGGTAAAAATATTGCAGCTGATTTAATGTCATACGTCGGATCCTTTCTTTTCCTGACATGCAATCCTGCGGTGCTGCCGGTCGGTTTTGCATCTTTGCTGTCTGATGCCGTCTTAGTCTAAAAATCTTCGTCTGTGAATATTATACATTAATATTTCGTTCAGTATTTATTCCAAAATCGAACTAATTTAATAGATTTAGTGCATCAATATGATTAATTATAAGTATTGGAAGAATTAAATGTAAGAAATTATAATTGTAAGCAGATAGTAATTGTTAAAGCATGAACAATTATCAAATGGGTAAAACGGATGCCTGCAGCACCGGAACCGCTTTTTGAGGGACTGTTTGCTGGATTTTGTATGCTCTCGGCGCAAATTTTGTCGGCGTGAGCGGTTTTTTCATGTTCAGACATCAGACCGTCCGGAGCGAAAGGTTTCCGCAAAGGCACGTAAAGGAAAAGGGAAACGTTGGGAGATGGTTTTCCAAAAATCACACTGCGTTGGAAAACGCAATAAGGGCTTAATAAAGGAGGACTAATATAATGGCAGAGAGACTTACTGGCCACACAGAACTCGTCGGTTTGATCGCTTATCCGATCAGGCACTCCAGCTCGCCTGCAATGCACAATGAAGCATTCGCATATCTCGGACTGGACTATGCATATCTTGCATTTGAAGTCGACAACAGCACCCTGGAAGATGCGGTCAAGGGTATCCGTGCCCTGAAGCTGGTCGGCTCCAATGTTTCCATGCCCAACAAGACTGTTGTCGGAAAGTACCTCGACAAGCTGTCTCCCGCTGCAGAACTCGTCGGAGCGGTCAACACCATCGTCAACAAGAACGGCGTTCTGGAAGGCCACTGCACTGACGGTATCGGATACATGCAGTCCCTGAAAGACTATGACATCGACGTCATCGGCAAGAAGATCACAGTTGTCGGCGCAGGCGGTGCCGGTACTGCCATTGAGATCCAGGCTGCTCTGGACGGCGTGGCAGAGATGTCCATCTTCAATATCAAAGACAAATTCTGGGAGAATGCCGAGAATACCGTCAGAAAGATCAATGAGAAGACTAACTGCAAGGCACAGCTGTTTGACCTGGCAGACCACGAAGCTCTCAAGAGAGAGATCGACAGCAGTGTCCTTCTTGCAATACTACCGGCTGCGGCATGAAGCCTCTCGAGGGCATGACATGGCTTCCCGACAAATCCTATCTGCGTCCCGACCTGATCGTGACAGATACAGTCTATGCTCCCGCAGAGACAGAGTTCCTTCGCATCGCAAAGGAAGTCGGCTGCAAGCATATGAACGGATTCGGCATGATGCTCTTCCAGGGCGCGGCTGCTTTCAAGCTCTGGACCAACGTCGATATGCCCATCGACCACATGAAGGAAGTTCTGGGAATCCACTACGGAGACTGATGAATCGTTGACAGTGGTTTTACCATTTCTCACAGCACCTTATTTCAGGAGGAGAATATTATGGCAAACGTGATCGAAGTCCGCGGCGTGAAGATCGGTGAAGGCACACCCAAGATTATCGTCCCGATCGTCGGAGTGACAAAAGAGGAGATTCTGGCGGCAGCAGCTTCCTTTAAGGATGTCCGTCTGGATCTGGTTGAGTGGCGTGTCGACTGGTTCGAAGGCGTCTTTGATTTTGCAAAGGTCGAGGATGTCCTCAAGGACCTTCGCCCCGCACTGGGAGATGCCCCGATCCTGTTCACATTCCGTACTTCCAAAGAAGGCGGCGAGAAAGCCATTGAGCCCGAAGCATACGCAAAGCTCAACATTCAGGCTGCACAGACCGGCCTGATCGACCTGGTCGACGTCGAAGCATTCACCGGTGACGAGATCGTCAAAGAGATCATCGCAGGCGCACATGCGGCGGGCGTCAAGGTCGTGGCATCCAATCATGATTTCGGAAAGACTCCCGACAAGGATGACATCGTAGGCAGACTCCGCAAGATGCAGGAACTTGGCGCTGATATTCCCAAGATCGCTGTTATGCCCAGGAATAAGAAGGACGTTCTGGTCCTGCTCTCCGCAACTGAGGAGATGGCGACCGATTATGCCGATCGTCCGATCATCACTATGTCCATGGCCGGAACAGGTCTCATCAGCCGTCTCTGCGGCGAGGTGTTCGGCAGCTCCTGCACATTCGGCGCTGTCGGCAAGGCATCTGCTCCCGGACAGATGAATGCGGCTGATCTGGACACAGTTCTGAATCTGATTCACAACAGCCTCTAATCTGATATTTGTTGAGAACGACACACTGGCTTTCATTTGTCGTTCACTGAAAATGCGGCGGAAATCCTGTGCATCTCCGGCCGGGAGCTTTCTCCTGTGTGGCGCGGGGCAAGACATTTCAAGCATGTCTTGAAAGAGCCGGGGTTTCCGCCTGTAATCATTATTGAAAAGACGTGACTGAACAGGCCTCAGGGCTCTGGACAGTCAAAGTGAAACTGCATAGCATGCCGTGACGGTTTTTCTGCAATTAAAGGGGGCGGAAGAAGCGGTTCCATGGATGCCTTGTGTTCTGCAGCCAATCTATCGGAGGTCCGGTAAAAAGTGAAAAAAATACTGTTATATGTGGATGAATACCTGGAAGAGTTTGTAATGACCATTCTGCTGATCCTGATGGCAGTGATCATGGGAATTCAGGTTCTTTCCCGCTATGCATTCGGTATGTCATTATCCTGGTCGGAAGAGGTGACACGCTACCTGTTCATCTGGTCTGCATTTATCAGTGTCAGTCTCTGCACAAAGAAGTTCCTCGCGATCAAGATCGATCAGTTTGTCAAAATCTTCAACAATAGAGGAAGAGCGATCATCGGTCTGATCAACCTCACTATCCAGTTTGTGTTTTTTGTTTATCTGGTTCCTTACGCATGGCGTTATCTGATGACCACGATCAAGAGCGGTCAGGTCAGCCCTGCGTGCGGAATTCCCATGTACTATATCCAGTCCGCCCCGCTGATCTGTTTTGCACTGTGTGTGATCCGCATTGCGGAGCGTTGGCTTCTGGAGCTGCATAATCTGAGATACGATGACGACCTTGTGAGATGGCCTTCACGCATTCAAAAAAAGTCCGCGGGCAGTGACGGAAAGTAATTGAGAAAGGGGAACCAGTATGTCACCTATTGTTGTATTTATTCTGTTTGCGCTCTTTCTTCTGATTGCGATCCCTGTCTCGGTTACACTGGGTCTTGTCGCAGTGCTTCCGGGTGCATTTGATCCTTCCTTTACGGCGAGTGCAAGTTATGTCATCCGTTCCATGGTGGGCGGTATCGACAGTTTCCCGCTTCTGGCGGTTCCGATGTTCGTCCTTGCGGGCATCCTCATGGCACGCGGACAGATCTCCAAGCGTCTGTTCGATGTCTTCTCTTATTTCCTTGGAAAACGTACCGCAGGTATTCCCTGTGCGGTTATCATCACCTGCCTGTTCTACGGCGCGATCTCGGGTTCCGCACCTGCGACCGTCGCGGCAGTCGGCTCCATGACGATTCCGCTTCTGATCGATATGGGATACGACAAGGTATTTTCGACAGCCATCGTCGCCGTTGCAGGCGGTCTGGGCGTCATCATCCCTCCCAGCATTCCTTTCATCATGTTCGCGATGGCATCCGGCGCCTCTGTCAGTGACCTGTTCCTGGCAGGAATCGTGCCCGGCGTCCTGATCGGCGTTCTTCTCATGGCCTATGCTTTTGTCTACTGCAAGAAGAATGGTGAAGACCGCGAGAAGATCGACAGCCAGATCAATGTGCTCCATGAAAAAGGATTCTTCAAGGTCTTCCGCGAGAGCTTTTTCGCGATCCTGAGCCCTGTGATCGTCCTTGGATGCATTTATTCCGGTGTCGCTTCCCCTACCGAGGCAGCGGTCATCTCCGTTTTCTATTCGCTGATCATCAGTATGTTCATCTACAAGACCCTGAAGGTCCGTGACCTTTGGGCGATCCTGGTGGAAGCGATGAAGACTTATTCACCCATCATGTTTATCCTTGCGGCATCCACGGCATTCTCCCGTGTCCTGACACTGATGCAGGTGCCCCAGATGGTCAGCGCCTTCATCCTGGAGAGCTTCACCAACAAGGTCATCCTTCTGATCGTCATCAATATCTTCCTGCTCCTTGTCGGTATGGTCATGGATACGACGCCTGCGATCCTTATCCTTTCGCCTATCCTTCTTCCGATCGTCACGGCAGTAGGTATGAACCCGATTCACTTCGGTGTTGTCATGGTTGTTAACCTGGCGATCGGTTTCGTCACACCTCCCATCGGCGTCAACCTCTTTGTTGCAAGCTCTCTGACAGAAGTGCCTGTCATGGAGATTGCCAAAAAGGCCATGCCCATGATCATCATGTTCCTGGTAGCACTGCTGCTGATCACCTATATTCCGGGAATCAGCCTGTGCCTGCTGTGAGAAAGGAGGATAGCATGAAAAAATTCAGTCTTAAGCACAGTATTATGGCGGTTTGCCTGCTTACAGCCCTCCTTGCTCTCACACTGACCGGCTGCGGCGCTGCATCCGACGGCACACAGACCTATGCGTGGCCTCTGGGAACATCCAGTCCCGAGGACACTGTCACACAGATCTACGCAGAGCGTTTCGCGGAAGAGGTGTCCCGCCTCTCCGACGGAAAGATGCGCATTCAGGTTTATCCCAACAGTATCGTCGGCGGTGACCGTGAGCTGCTTGAGTCCTGCAAGGACGGCGATATTCCTTTCGTCGTACAGAACACAGCTCCTCAGGTTACTTTCCTGCCCGACATCGCCGTGTTCGACATGCCCTGCCTGTTTGACAGCATCCAGGACGTACGCGACCACATCGACAATCCGGAGTTTATGAAACAGGTCAACCAGGTTTACAAGGACGGCGGCTATGAGCTGCTCGGCTATGCGGACCAGGGTTTCCGTGTCATGACCTCCAACAAGGACGTCTACACAGCCAATGACCTCAAGGGTCAGAAGATCCGTACCATGGAGAACCCCTACCATCTGCTCTTCTGGAAATCCCTGGGAGCAAACCCCACACCCATGACCTTCTCGGAGGTTTACATCGGCCTCCAGCAGGGCACGATCGATGCGCAGGAGAATCCCTATGAAGTCATCGTGTCCAACAGACTCTATGAGCAGCAGGACTACGTCATCGAGACCAACCACCTGCCTCACCTGATCTCCCTGGTCGTCAGCAGCGAGTTCATGGACAGCCTGCCTGAGGATCAGCAGGCCATCATCCGCCAGGCTGCCGAGACCGCAAAGGTGGAAGCACGTCAGGCATCTGACGAGCGTATTGCATCCAGGATCGCCACGATCGAAGAGAGCGGCAGCCAGATCAACCGTCTGACAGAAGAGAACATGCTGGTCATCCGCCAGAAATGTATCCCGGTCTACGACAAGATTGAAGAGAATGTCTCTCCTTCCCTGGTTGAGGCATATTGCGGCGAAAAGCTCAAAGAGATCCGCGCCATGGTTCCGTAAATCTATTCAACTGTATGTGATTTATGAACTTCATTGCGCAGGGTTCGCGGGTGAGTCTTAAAAATACGTGTATGAAAAACAGGTCACTCCCTACAGGGAGCGGCCTGTTTTTTCAGACAGGAAAAGATTCGGCCGGGATCAGCAGTTCATGATCCGGAGTGGGAACAAGGGATGACAAGCAGTCATGCCATGATAAGAAATATGTTGAAAAACTTGGTTTCGTGTTATAGAATACTTTTGTATTGACGCGATTATTTCAGGAGGTACTTTATATGATTTCTGCAAGTGATTTCAGGAATGGCATTACGATTGAAAAAGACGGCAGCGTTCTCGAGATCGTTGAGTTCCAGCATGTTAAGCCCGGCAAAGGTGCTGCGTTCGTAAGAACCAAGCTGAAAGATATTATTAACGGCGGTGTTACAGAGACTACTTTCCGTCCTACGGAGAAATTCCCGCAGGCAAGGATCGACCGCAAGGAGTATCAGTATCTGTATCAGGATGGCGATCTCTATGCCTTCATGGACACAGAGACGTTCGACCAGATTTCGCTTGGTAAGGATATTGTCGGCGACAACATGAAGTTCGTCAAAGAGAACGACATGGTCAAGGTCAATTCTTACAACAACAATCCCTTTGCAATTGAGCCCCCGATGTTTGTCGAGCTGGAGATTACCGATACCGAGCCCGGCTTCAAGGGCAACACTGCAACCGGTGCAACCAAACCCGCGATTGTTGAGACCGGCGCACAGGTCAGCGTTCCGCTGTTCTGCAACATCGGCGACAAGATCAAGATCGACACCAGATCCGGCGAGTATCTTTCCAGAGCGTAAGCTGTTTCTGAGGGGGACAGTCTCTGACGGTATTTTGTATTCCGCGGAGCACAAATGAAACCCCTGCATAATAATTGTAAAATCAGGAAAAGGCATTGAGTACATAGAGCTCATTGCCTTTTCTTTTTTTTTGCAGTGAGCATGACAGTAAAAACAGCCAAACACATTTGAACGGAGGAAACAATTGATGAACGCAGAACAGAAGAATGCAGAACAGAAGAACGCAGGAAACACAAGGATCCGTGAGAAGGAGTATTATGAGCTTTTGACCGGGGAACTGGAAAAGCGCGCCGGAGAGAATGTGGATATCTCCATCCGGGATGTGCGAAAAAACAACGGGGTCTATAAGAAGGCCTGTACAGTGCGCTACAACGACGCCCAGATTGCTCCGACTGTCTATCTGGACCAGTACTATGAACATTATCTGCACGGGGAAGCAGTTGCGGATTCGGCCGAAAATATCCTGCGCTACTGCAAATGCCAGACACCGGAAGTGACATTCCCCGAGAATTTCTTCAAAGATTATGCAACTGTCCGCGAGAGACTGGGGATCAAACTCATCAATAAAGATCATAACAAGGCCTTTCTGGAGGATGTACCGCACATCGATTTTGAGGACCTGGCAGGTGTCTTTTTTTATCTGCTGGAGGATCCGGCTTTCGGCAATGGTATGATCATAATCCGGAATATGGACATAGAACGCTGGGGGATGACATCGGAACAGCTCTATCAGGAGGCACTGGAGATCTGCCCCGGGATGCTTCCGCCGGTATTCCGCTCTCTCTCGGATGTGCTGGATGTCCTGCAGCCTGCAGGGGAGGGAGAACTGTATCTGCTCACCAATGAGGCCGCGCTTTACGGAGCTGCGGTGATTCTGTATCCCGGAATTCTCCGGGAATTGTCGGATTTCATAGGAGGGGATTATTTTGTCCTGCCCAGTTCCGTCCATGAAGTAATCCTGCTGCCGGACAACGGAGAGGATGCCGAGGGACTTCTGCAGATTGTCTCAGAGATCAACCGCACGCAGGTGGCTGAAGAAGAGATCCTCATTGACGCTGTCTACAAATATACCTCCGGAGATGAGTTTATCCACAGGGAGGCATGATCAGCATGGACTATTTGCCGAAAAACCCCTGGTAAATTAATACCAATCTATAGAATTTGTTTATTTACTTTTTGTTTCTCATGTACTAAAATGTTAATGTTTATATTCAGAAACTATGCAGACATAAAAGTCTGCGGCTATAAATCTATGATGAGGAAAGTAGGACAGCGGATGTCCCAGAGAGGGGTGCCGGCTGTGTGTCACTTGGGCTCCGGAGGCTGCTTTGATCCAGTGAAGAGCAGAATTGGGGGTGACGGCATACGGCGGTTCTGGAAGTGCCCCGTCGGAAACTGCCCGAAGACCACCTCGGAGAGGCTCCAATCAAGCCCGGTGACTCCGTTACAGTCCTAAAAAAGTGGCGGCAGGAGATTTCTGATCTCTGAACAGATCGAAGAGATCGCCTTTGGTATGAGAATCTGCCGCAAGCAGGGTGGAACCGCGTTGAACAAACGTCCCTCGCAAGCAACTGTATATGCTGTGCGGGGGATTTTTCTATGCACAGTCATGAGATTGTCACAATCGGAATGACAGAAGCGGTTTTTTCCGCAGGTGTGATTTCGAAAAAGGAGGAAGTATGGCAAGCGAACAGTATCTGGAAGTTTATCGTCACTCTCTGTCCCATATTCTGGCAAAGGCCGTTTTTGAAATTTTCGGCAAAGAGAATGTGCAGTACGCCATCGGACCGCAGATCGCGGACGGTTTCTATTATGATTTCATTCTGCCCAGGCAGGTGAATAAAGACGATTTCAAGATGATCGAGAACAAGATGCGTGAGATCCTCAAGCGCCGCGAGGACTGGACCGAGAAGGAAATGTCCCGCGCAGAGGCTCTGGACCTCTTCCAGGGGCAGAAGTTCAAGACCGAGTTGATCGAAGACCTGCCCGAGGACGAGCGTATCACTGTCTATTATACAGGCGAGGATTTTGTTGACCTCTGCCGCGGACCTCACGTGGCCAATTCCCAGGAACTCATGGGCGCTGCTTTTGAGATCAGAAGCGTCTCCGGCGCATACTGGCGCGGCGATGAGCACCGTGATTCCCTTCAGAGAATCTATGCCTATGCATTCCCGGACAAACAGGCCCTGAAAGCACACAAAGCCCTGATCAAAGAGGCTATGGAGCGCGATCACAAGAAGCTGGGACCGCAGCTGGACCTGTTCATGTTCGACGAGACCGCACAAGGCATGCCTTACTGGCTTCCCCGCGGCTGGAGAGTCTTCAATACCCTGCTTGAGTACTGGAGAGGCATCCACGATCTGCACGGTTATCAGGAGATTTCCGCGCCCATCATTAACAATAAGAAGCTGTGGCTGATCAGCGGCCACTGGGCACACTATGTGAACAACATGTTTATCATCCCCGGCAAGGACGGCACAATTGAGGCGGATGACACCATGGCGGCAAAGCCCATGAACTGCCCCAATGCCATGATGGCTTACAAGCGCAGAGTGCATTCCTACCGCGATCTGCCCATCCGCTATTCCGAGACCGACGTCGTACACAGAAAAGAGAAGACCGGCCAGCTCAACGGCCTCTTCCGCGTCCAGATGTTCCGTCAGGACGATGACCACACCTTCGTGATGGAAAGCCAGATCGAAGATGAGATCAAAGACGTCCTCGGCATTGCCGACGAGATCTACCAGACCTTCGGCCTGTCCTACCGCGCAGAGCTGTCCACTCGCCCTGAGGACTTTATGGGTGACATCGAGCTCTGGAATGAGGCGGAGGCTTCCCTCAAGAAGATCCTTGACGGCATGTACGGCGAGGGCAACTACGAGATCAACGAAGGC
Source organism: Lachnospiraceae bacterium (assembly GCA_045130475.1). Classification (GTDB taxonomy): domain Bacteria; phylum Bacillota; class Clostridia; order Lachnospirales; family Lachnospiraceae; genus CAG-791. The sequence continues at coordinate 3,824 of JBGUPU010000062.1, read as the reverse complement.
GACGGTGCTTTCTACGGTCCCAAGATCGACCTGCAGATCAAGGACGCCTTGGGACGCGAGTGGCAGTGCGGCACTGTGCAGCTTGACTTCCAGCTGCCCAGAAACTTCGAACTGACCTATACCGCCAACGACGGCTCCGAGAGAGTTCCCGTTGTCATCCACCGCGCCCTGTTCGGTTCCCTGGAGCGCTTTATCGGTATCCTGATCGAGCACTTCAAGGGCGCATTCCCTTTCTGGCTCTCTCCTTATCAGGTGGGTATTGTTCCCATCCGCACAGAGCACAATGACTATGCAAAGAAGGTGGCAAATAAACTCGCTGCCAACAGAATCCGTTTTGAGGCAGACTACTCCGACAAAAATATGAAGGAGAAGATCAAATATTACAAGAACTTCAAGACTCCCTATGTCGTTATCATCGGCGATAAGGAAGCAGAGGAAGGAACTGTTTCCCTCAATCTGCGGGGCTCCAACCGCCAGCTCAACAACATTCCTCTCGACACATTCATTGAAATGTGCCTGAAGATGAATGCTGAGCACAGCCTGGAGCTGATCGACAGCCTGTAATAAGCAATGAGCCATGCACGGACAAATCAAAACAGGGAGCGTCGAGCTTGCTCGTAAGCGACAAAGTTTTGATTTGTCAGTATACGGCGAATGCCGTACAGCGAGCAGCCGAAGGCTCGAGCCTGAGAGCATGGAATGAATAATCTGTAAATTCAAGCAATCATACAGGAAAACATTGACATTTAAAACATTTTCCAATATTGTTGTGAAGACCAAAGTACTGTCTGCAAAATGCCGGTAAAAGAGAAGATCGGCGGATGGAGGATCGCAGCGAATGACACCTGAGAAAATCAAAGAACTGAAGCTTTTCGCGAACAAGGGACGGATGTACATCGTCAAAGAGACGCATGAGGCCAAGTCCGGACATCCCGGCGGAAGCCTCTCCTCTATGGATTACATGACTTATCTCTACAATTGTGAGATGCGGATTGATCCAAAGAACCCCAAGGATCCCGACCGCGACCGTTTTGTCCTCTCCAAGGGACACTGCGCGCCCGGTCTGTATGCTGTCCTGGCAATGAAGGGTTTCTTCCCGGAAGAAGACCTGATGACGATCAGGAAGATCGGTTCTTATCTGCAGGGACATCCCAATATGAATACCACCCCGGGCGTGGAGTTTTCCACCGGCTCCCTGGGACAGGGGTATTCCGCGTCTTGCGGCATGGCAAATGCTGCCAAGAATGTCCTGAAAAAAGATATCAATGTCTACGCCCTTCTGGGCGACGGCGAGATCGAGGAAGGCCTTGTCTGGGAAGCTTCCGAGTACGCCGCCCACTATAAACTGGACAACCTCTGCATCGCAGTGGATGTCAACGGTCTGCAGATCGACGGATGGACAAAAGATGTCATGAACATGGAGCCCATTGATGAGAAGTTTGCATCCTTCGGCTTCAATGTCGTCAAGTGCGACGGCAATGATTACAATGAGCTGGAGAGAGCTTTTGCCTCGTTCCACGCTGCAAAGGGCAGCGGCAGGCCCACTGTCATCCTGATGAAGGCCGTGAAGGGCCTCGGTGTTTCCTACATGGAAAATGTGGCAGACTGGCACGGCAAGGGACCCAACGATGCGGAATGCGCACAGGCGCTCGAAGAGCTTGAAGCAACCCGCAGAAAGCTTGAGGCAGAGGGGCCCGAGGTTTCCCCCAGAGCGGAGACCGTGATCGAAGCCGGAAAAGAGGAGGAATGATCGCATGGCAGAAGTGAAAAAAATCGCAACCAGAGAAAGCTACGGAAAAGCTCTTGTCGAACTCGGCGCGATTGACCCCAGAGTCGTAGCGATCGACGCGGACCTCGCCGGTTCCACCAAGACAGGCATGTTCAAAAAAGCATATCCCGACAGACATTTCAACTGCGGCATCGCGGAATGTAATGTCATGGGAACAGCGGCAGGTATGGCTGCTATGGGTCTGATCCCCTTTGCATCCAGCTTTGCCATGTTCGCGACCGGACGCGCCTACGAGATTATCCGCAATTCCATCGGATATACAAATCTCAATGTCAAGATCTGTGCCTCCCACGGCGGCATCTCCGTCGGCGAGGACGGTGCTTCCCACCAGTGCTGTGAGGACTTCGCCCTCATGCGCGTCATTCCAGGCATGCTGGTCATGTCTCCTGCGGATGATGTCGAAGCCCGTCAGATGGTCAAGGCTGCCTATGAGTACAACGGACCAGTCTACATCCGCCTGGGCCGCGCCGCCATCCCCGTATTCCACGATGAGGCAAACTACAAATTTGAGATCGGCAAGGCCGAGATCCTGCACGAGGGTACCGATATCTGCATCATCTCCAACGGCGTTCTGACCTACGAGGCCCTCAAGGCAGCGGAGACTCTTGAAAAAGAGGGCATCCACGCCCGCGTCCTCAACATGGGAACCATCAAGCCCATCGACAAGGAAGCTGTTGTGGCAGCTGCTAAGGAGTGCGGAGGCAGGATCATCACCGCGGAAGAGCACAGCGTAGTCGGCGGTCTCGGAGAGGCTGTCTGCGCAGGCCTCGCTGAGAACTATCCTGCCCGCGTGCGCCGCATCGGCCTGCAGGACGTCTTCGGATACTCCGGACCCATGGCTCAGCTTATGGTCGAATTCGGCCTGGATGAGACCAACATCGTCAAGACTGTCAAAGAATTCCTCGCAGAATAAGACATAAGGCAGAATAAGACATAAGGTAAGAAGAGTAAAAAAAGCACCTCGATGAGGTGCTTTTTTTGCGTAATAATTGATCTGGAAGACCCTGCCGCGCGCTGTACACGGGCATGTCCGGGCAGCCGGGAGCTTACAGCTTCAGGCCGGTGAGAAGGGTATAGGCCTCTTCATATTTTGCGATGGTCTTGTCGATGACATCCTGAGGAAGCTTGTAATCGCTGTCGGGATTGGCCTTGAGCCAGTCGCGTACGAACTGCTTGTCGAAGGAAGGCTGGCCATGGCCGGGCTCATAGCCTTCTGCAGGCCAGAAGCGGCTGCTGTCGGGAGTGAGCATCTCGTCGCCCAGGACTACATTGCCCTTTTCGTCGAGGCCGAACTCGAACTTGGTGTCGGCGATGATGATGCCGCGGGTCCTTGCATACTCTGCACACTTCTTGTAGAGAGCGATGGTGCAGTCGCGGAGCTTTTCGGCATATTCCTGTCCCTTGCCGGGGAAGACCTTTTCCAGGACATCGATGCTCTTCTCAAAACTGATATTCTCATCGTGCTCTCCCAGCTCTGCCTTGGTGCTGGGAGTATAGATGGGCTCAGGGAGCTGATCGCATTCCTTCAGACCTTCAGGAAGCTGAATGCCGCAGACCGTGCCGTTCTTTTTGTAGCTCTCCCAGCCGCTGCCGGTGATGTAGCCGCGGACGATACATTCGATGGGAAGCATATTGAGCTTCTTGCACATCATGCTGTTGCCGTCAAAGCGGTCCTGACGGAAAAACTCAGGCATATCGGAGACATCGGTGCTGATCATGTGGTTGGGGAGGATATCCTTTGTATAATCAAACCAGAAGCGGGACATCTGGGTCAGGACAGTGCCCTTTTTGGTGATCTTGTTTTTGAGGATCACGTCAAAGGCGGAGATGCGGTCGGTTGCGACCATGATCAGGCTGTCGCCCACATCGTAAATCTCACGGACCTTGCCTTCTTTGACGGGGGTGTACTCTTTCATTGTGTCTTGAACTCCTTTCAGGTTTAGCAATTGTTAGGCGTTTGCGAAACGCCAGAAGCCGCATAAATACGGCATTCTTTTGGTTACAATATAAAACAACTCCTCACTGGTTCATGGTA
>JBGUPU010000061.1:0-8062 GCA_045130475.1 Lachnospiraceae bacterium | reverse complement strand
TCCTGACTGGACAAAGTCGATATAATCGTTTTTTGATCCTTTTAGTCAGGAGCGTTCACTCGTGGAACGAGTTTTGCAACTACCTATCAATGAGATCCCCGAGGCTCCCTCCAGGGTCGCATGTCCCGTGCTCAACTTCATTCCGGAGGCCATGAGCAATGAGCGTGTGTGGGAGGTCATCGACGAATACGGTGACGCCGCAGTGCGCGCGAAAATCGCAGGCGCGGACGGTGTCGAAGTGCACGGAGCGCACGGCTATCTGGTCGCCCAGTTCATGTCTCCGCATGCCAATAAGCGTACGGATGAATTCGGCGGCGATTTCTTCGGCCGTATGAAGTTCCCCCAGGAAATCTTCAAAAACATTCGCAAAAAGGTGGGTGAGGACTATCCTCTTCTGTTCCGCTTCGGATATGATGAAAAAGTCAACGGCGGCCGTACACTTGAGGAGTCTGTGATGGTCGGCCGCATGGCGGAGAGCTGCGGTGTCGACGCGCTGGACGTCTCGATCATGACTTATGCCTCCACGCCTTATATGAGCGCTCCGCCCGCCATGCCCCACGGCTTCAACCAGTTCCCTACAAAGGTGATCAAGCAGGCGGTCAGTATTCCGGTCATCTCAGTCGGCCGCTATGAGCCCGCCATCGCAGAGAGCGCGCTGATGAACGGCTGCGCGGATTTCATCGCTTTCGGCCGCGAGTCGATCACTGACCCTGATCTTCCCGCAAAAGTCGCCGCGGAGAAGTATGAGGAGATTTTCCCCTGCATCGGCTGCACCCAGTCCTGCCTGGGCTATCTCAACCTCGGCGGACACATCCGCTGCCTGGTCAATCCACTGACCGGCCTGGAGGGAAAAGTCTCGATCACAAAAACTGAGAAGCCGAAAAAAGTCCTCGTTGCCGGTGCGGGGCCCGGCGGACTGGTCGCCTCTTTCCTGGCGGCAAGGGCCGGTCATGAGGTAATCCTTGCCGAGAAGTCCTCTGAGATCGGCGGATCCTTCCGCCTGGCCGCAATTCCGCCCACCAAGCAGGATATAGCGACAGCGCTGCGCGCCTATATGTATCACTGCAAAAAAGAGGGCGTGGACATCCGCCTGAATACTCCTGTTACACCAGAATTCATTTCCGAAATCAATCCTGACGCAGTGATTCTGGCGACCGGCGGTCTTCCCCTGCGCATCAATCTGGAAGGAATCGACGGGGAGAATGTCATGGATGCCATCGACATTCTGGACGGAACAAAGACTCCAGGAAACCGGATCCTGATGATCGGCGGCGGCATGACCGGTGTCGAGACCGCGGACTTCCTGGCGGAGCACAACAAGGCCGTGACCATTATCGAGATGCGTCCCGATATCGCCCTCGACGAAGCCAGCGCCCCCCGCTTCTTCCTGATCCCCCGTCTCAAGGAGCACGGTGTCGAATGGATCGTCAACGCAACTGTCAAGAAGATCCTGCCGGACGGTGTCATCTACGAACAGAACGGCAGCGAATACACCTGCTCCGGCTATGACACGATCGTCCTGTCCCTCGGCGTCAAGGCCAACAACCCTCTTGAGGAATCCGCCCGCGCCCTCGGAAAACAGGTCTTTGTGATCGGCGATGCCGCACAGCCAGGCCCCGCCAACAAAGCGACAGAAGCTGCCCTGGAGGCAGTACTGAGCCTGTGATGTTCTTTTGGCAGGCAAAGTATTTTTATAAGCATTGGTTATTTAATCATTTTGTATTTAGAATTAGTATTTGATGAGATGAAGCCGCTGTACCGGGCATTATAAGTCCAGTACGGCGGCCTTCTTTTTGCTTCAGGGCACAGGCGGCTTTTCAGGTTTTCTCTATTTCGGTTATGGCGCAAAATGTCTGTACAGGCAGGTGAAAAGGGAGTGATAGACTTTTCTCAGGGAAAAAGATAAATCTTGATATCAGACACTTTTTCCGGGAAAACATGCTCCTAAACATGCTGTGACAGGGGAGGTACTATGAAGGCATTGCTTATGAGAAATCCGGGTGATGTGGTACTCACGGAGTATCCCACACCTGTGCCTGATAAAAATCAGGTTCTTGTGAGAGTCCATGCGGCCGGAATCTGAAATCGCCTCTCTCCTACACTGTGTCCCTTGCAACGAACATGGACAGCTTCAGCGCAGTGCTGTCTCCTCAGGCAGGCAAGAACTTCGCGCCTTATTTTTCAGCGCTCAAAAGAGCTCTCACAGGCGGGTATCCGCATCCATCTCAGCAAGGTCAGCAGCTCTCTCCGAAAAAAGGATAAAAGGATAAATTTAGGATAAATATCGGAAATACATTAGATAGAAAACGGATATTTTTGGTTGAAAACCACTGCCTTTGGATATAAAATAGAATGCATACAGAATGCAGGAAATCCCCAGCCCCGCAGCAAGGCTTTGTGAAAAGTTCCTGAAGGCTTCATGAAAGTAAAGCTTCTCGAAAGTAAGAACACGACAGACAAGGATAAAGGCAGGCAGCTATGAACAATCAGAAATCAACAGATCAATCAGCATTGATCAAAGCAATGCTTGAGAAGAAAAAAGAATACGGATTCAGCTATGGAGAGATTGCAGACCGCTCAGGTCTTCCTCTGGGTACTGTGCAGAAGGTCCTGGGGGGATTTACGAAAAACCCTCGCCGCAAGACGCTGGCTGCGCTGGCAGGAATCCTGCTGCCGGAGCAGAATCTGTTCATAGAGCAGGTGCAAAATTCAGGGGCTGTCTCCAATCTTGTGAAAGGAATAGCTTCCGATTCTGTGAAGAGTACCGTTTCCGATTCTGTGAAATCACCGCAGGAAAGCCGGCATCCGTATCACTATACACCCCCGGTGGATGTGCCCGCATATCTGCGGGATGGTGCACCGGCCTATGTAACCGGTCTTCCGGAAGGTAAGAAACAGGGGGAGTATACGATAGAGGACCGCAATACCCTGCCGGAGGATCATCCGTCTGAACTGATCGACGGGGTGATCTATAATATGACCTCTCCTGCCCTGCGGCATCAGTCGATCTCTGGTTCGATCTATCGTCAGCTCTGGAACAACGTAGACGCACATGGCGGAAACTGTACACCCTTTATTGCTCCGACGGATGTCCGTCTAGACAGAGATGAGCGGACAATGGTCGTTCCGGATGTCTTCGTCATTTGCCAGCCGGATGATGATCGGATGGATAACGACAAGTATATCAACGGGGCACCGGATCTGATCATAGAGGTTCTGTCTCCCTCCACCCGCAGGAAGGATATGTTTACCAAGCTGTATAAATACGAGGCAGCAGGAGTGCGGGAATACTGGATCGTGGATCCGAAAAAAGAGAAAATCATTGTATATATCTTCGGGGAAGAAGAAGATTTTGAAGTCTCTCTCTATGGATTTGACAGCGAGATTCCAGTCGGTATTTATCAGGGAGAATGCAGGATTGATTTTAAGCGGATCGTGCGCGATCTGAAGAGGCTGCATTTGTGACGGATTTCTTTTGCTTTAAGGCGCGGCTGCAAGAAATGGCTGCATACAGGGGACGTATATCTCCCCTGCTTCCATTCCAATTTCAAAACCGCCGCACTGATCGATTTTCGTTCAGTGCGGCGGTTTGTCTTCTGATCAATCTAATCTTTTGTTTTCTGAAGCTCTGCTTCCGTTTTCAGGAAGCAAGCTTTTCTGTTCGCTTTTCTCATCTTTTTTTATAGAGAATCAGTTCCGGGTTTGCCCCGTCTTTCTCATAAGTCGAGACAAGGATGAAGTCCATATTTGCAAGAACGCCGAAGCAGAGGCCTTCCACGATTTCGGATTCCAACTGGTTTCCCAGGTAGGTGGTCTGGTCATCAAGGAATCTGACTTTGATCCCGTTGGGCAGTTTATACTCGAGGTTCACAAATTTTCCGACCAGCGCATTCAGTGCTTCCACTTTCGGCATTCCCTCGATGCCAAGGGCATTGATTTCTTCGATAAGCTGCTTTTTAAAGGCTTCAAATTGTCCGCCGTCACTGAGGTCTTCGTATCTCTTCCAGTAATCCAGTGTGGGAAGCATCTGCTTCATATAAGAGCGGGCCTGGTCTTCAGTAAAGCCCTGCTTCACCATGTGGGGAAGGCATACCCGGATCAGGTCGTCCATGTCGCTGTATGTGTAGGTCCCGTCGGCGTAGCACCACTGGCAATAATCCTCATTGAGAGAGCCGTCTTTATTCCTGCCGATGATTGCATCTTCCAGCGGCATCCCGCAGCACTGGCAGATCAGCTGCCTGGGAGAGCCGAGGAGCGTATTGATCGATACATTGAATTCCTTTGAAAGCAGACGCAGTGTATCTGTGTTCGGCTGGGTCTCCCCGTTTTCCCAGCGGCTCACGGCCTGTCTTGTGACCATCAGTCGTTCTGCCATCTGATCCTGTGTCATATGGTGATTTTCGCGAAGCTGTTTCAAGATAGTCCTGGTTTCCATAAAGATAGTCCCCCTTTCTGTTATCTATATTATGCTTCACGAAAGATCCCGCCGCAAGCAACCCGCTGTTGCTTTGTCCGCTCTTGTTTTGCCCGTTGCCGTTTTGCCATCCGCTGCCTTGCTCACTGCTGCGCTGCCCGCTGTTGTTTGCTCACTGCTGCGCTGCTGCTCCCCCTCTCGCTTGACTGGCTGTTTATCCATAAGATAATATAAACATAGTCTGACAGATGTCCAATTATATTCCGATCTTAGAAAGGACTTGTGATGGCAACGAGGCGTTTGACAAAAAAAGAAATGCGTATCTTTGCAATAGGCCAGCTCGGCTGGTCCACTCTGGGAGGCATCATCAATACCTGGCTGGTCACCTTCTATCTTCCGACCGCAGAGTCTGTGAAGGCCGGCGCTGTATTTTACATTCCCACCGGGCTTGTTGTCTTCGGATTATTAACGGTTCTGGGATTGATCACTTTCATATGCAGGATCTTCGATGCGGTCACAGATCCTCTGATCGCAACCCTTTCCGACCGCAGCAAAAATCCTGCAGGGAGAAGGATCCCTTTCATGAAAATTGCGGCTCTGCCCCTGGCGATCGTCACAGTACTGGTCTTCTGCGCGCCGGTCGAACGAATCAGCGGGGTCAACATCGCCTGGATCCTGGTCTCTCTCATCATCTTCTACCTTTTTATGACAATGTACTGTACGCCTTATAATGCGCTGATCTCCGAATTCGGAAAGACGCAGTTTGACAGAATGTACATATCGACGGCAATCTCCTTTACCTTTTTTATCGGCACGCTTTTGGCCTACATGCCTTTCGTCCTGGCCGGTCCTCTGCAGGCGCATATCAGTTATGCCTGGAGTTACAGGGTCTGGTTCATTGTGCTTGCCGTGATCGCCCTGGTCTGCATGCTGACGCCGGTCTTTCTTTTGAAGGAAAGGGATTTTGTAGATTCCAAAGCCAGCGAATCGGACGTCATGAAGAGCCTGGGTGCGACATTCAAAAACAAAGAATTTCTGAAATTTGCCGGCTCGGATATCTCCTACTGGATCGGTCTGACCCTTTTCCAGACAGGCCTTCCCTTTTTTGTGAAAGTCTCAATGAAACTGGATGAGTCCTACACGCTGATCTTCCTTGCAGGAATGACCATTCTGTCCGTCTTTTTCTATCCCGTTGTCTCAATACTTGTCAGAAGATACGGAAAGAAAAAACTGGTAGTAAGCGGTTTTCTGGGCCTTGCGCTGGCTTATGTCCTCACCGCCCTGATCGGAATACTGCCCCTGCCGGGAGTGGTATTCGGCATTCTGATCGTGCTCATCGCCGCCTTCCCCATGGCTCTTTTGGGCATCATTCCCCAGTCTATCGTTGCGGATGTGGCCGAGGAAGACGGCATAAGGACCGGCGAAAAGCGGGAAGGAATGTTCTTTGCCGCCAGGACCTTTTCCATGAAAGCCGGTCAGTCCCTGGCTATGCTCACGTTCACTTCGCTGGCGGTGCTCGGGACAACCCAGGATATCACCAGCAATGACCTGATGGCTTCTCCCACAGGCCTCCGGATCGTTTCGATCGTGGCTGTGGCTTTCTGTGTCCTGGGCGCTGTCATACTGGGAACATACGATGAAAAGAAAGTCATGAGTGTGATCCACTCCGGGAAGAACTCCTGAGCAGAAAATCACCTGAGCGATATCTGCCGCCAATGAATCGCATTACATATCATTAATTCTTTTTTGCAGAACAAGTCAGAATAAAAACAGGAGCCCTGTTGAAAACAAAGCACGATCCGGCTTTATTTTCACAGGGCTCCTGTTTTTATATGGTTTATCGCTTTTCTGATCATTCGTGCGGGGTGACATTGCGCATGGGCGCATTGTCCAGCCAGGCTTCCAGGTTGTCGGCCGCGATCCGGATGATGCGGTTGACAGTTTCGGGAAGATAGAAGCCTCCGGCCACATGAGGAGTCAGGATCAGGTTGTCCATGTCCCAAAAAGGGCTGTCTGCAGGCAGGGGTTCCGGTTCCGTGACGTCCAGTGCGGCACAGGCCAGATGTCCCTGCCGCAGTGCCTTTTCAAGCGCGGCGGGGTCGATGGCTGTTCCCCGTCCCGCATTCAGCAGACAGGCTCCTTTTTTCATGCGGAAGAGTCTGCTTTCATCCATCAGATGATAGGTAGCTTCTCCGCCCGGAAGGACCATGGCAACGATATCTGCCTGCGGGAGATATTCGTCCAAGCGGTCAATGGTATCCTGCACATCCAGCCATTCGGGACAGTCCGCATTGCGGCGGCGCAGACCGATGGTACGTGCCCCGAGTGCCTTCATTTTTCTGGCGTAGCTTCCGCCGATATCACCCGGGCCAAGAATCAGGACAGTGGATCCCTCCACAGAGCTGATCTGTCCCCGGGGTGCCCAGCTGTGCTGCATCTGTCCCCTTGCATACTGTCCCAGACGGCGCACCATGGCGAAGGTCAGCGCGAGCATGTGCTCGGAGACCGCCAGTCCATACGCTCCAACCGCCGATGTCAGAATGCAGTCCGGGGGCAGGATTCCCTCCGGCGTATAGGCATCCGCGCCCGCGGAATTGAGCTGTACCCATTGGAGTCGGGTGTTTTTCAGCCGGTCAGGGGAAAGGTTGCCTATCAGTGCATCCTGGTCCGCCAGAACTTCATCAGACACCTCTGCTCCGGGCAGAAATGTCAATTCACACCTGCCGGCAGCTTTTTCTATCAGCCGGTTCTTCTGCTCCTGTGTGACAGGGACTGTCACAAGCACCTTCTTTCTGTTGAGATCCATCTTTTCGTGCCTCCGGAAGATAGTTCTATAGCGCAGCCTTAAGAGACTTATGCACTTGGAAAATTACAGGGGATCATTTCTGATAAGCCCCCAATATCCGCTTATGTCACTTGGCGAGGTCTGCTCCCATGGCAAAAGCTCTCTGACATTCCTGCGGAAATACAGTTTCATGTCTCTTCTGTTTTGCGTCGGGATCAAAGAGGGTCCATTTCCAGTCTGTTTTGCTGTAGTCCTTGAGCTGGAGGGTATCTCCGGCGATCAGGATCTCGGCAGGACCGACAAAGGCGCTCAGGGTCTGCTGGTAGTTTTTCATCTTGTCCAGATACATAGTGTCGGGCGCATTGCTGGTCATGATGAGCATCACCGGGATTGGGCGCTCATTACAGCAGGGCTTTTCCACAGCGTAGGTGAGATTCTGGAAGATCAGCCTTTCGTAGAGTGCTCTGAAGGAGGCGGTCAGGTCTCCGAGATAATTGGGGGATCCGATGATCAGTGTGTCTGTATTCCAGCCCTTTCTGGGTCCCACATTGACGGCAATGATCTTTTTACTCATATGTTTCCCCTTTTCTATCATTGTTTAACATGAATATTCCCTGTGCAGCACGGGAAGGCCGCGGGTAATCCTTTCCGGATTTCCCTGCGGCCTGTTTTACTGCACAATTCATACTGCTTTTGTGAAGCCTCACACGACTTAAGTCGCGTGCTTCCTACTGCCTGCCTTGCGGCAGGTCCCCCTTTCGGGGTTCGGACTGCCATTCCTCCATACAGCCTGGGTTCAGCGGTCACACTGCCGCAGCAGTGAGCGCCGGACGAAGGTTAATTAACGTGGATAAGGTGCAGGT
>JBGUPU010000060.1:0-33709 GCA_045130475.1 Lachnospiraceae bacterium | reverse complement strand
CCTGTACGGATCAGAGGAACTCAAGACAAAGCCGACCCAGGCCAGTGTCCGCGAGCTGCAGAGGATGGGGATCCGGGCGGATATCATAGTCTGCCGTTCCGAACGGCAGATCCCGCTTTCGCTGAGAGAAAAGGTGGCTCTTTTCTGCAACGTGCCCGTCTCACACGTGATCCAGAACCGGAATGTGGATTCCATTTATGAAGTGCCCCTGATGATGGAAGAGGAGCGCCTGGCTCAGGCAGCCTGCCAGTGTCTGCAGATCCCATGCCCGGAGCCCGCTCTGCGGGACTGGATTGAAATGGTGGACGATATGCACCACCCGAAGAGAAAGGTGACTATAGCCCTGGTGGGCAAATATACGTCTTTGCATGACGCCTACCTCAGTGTAGTGGAGGCGCTGCATCACGGCGGGATCGCCAACAGGGCGGAAGTGGAAATTCAATGGGTGGATTCGGAAGAACTGGAAAAAAGCTGCGGGGAAAAAACAGCTGCAGGATTCGATGGAACGGCCGCAGGATTCGATGGATGCCAGACCCTGCAGGCCCGGCTGGGAGACATTGACGGCATGATCATTCCGGGAGGCTTCGGAACCCGGGGCACAGAAGGTATGATTCTTGCGGCTCAGTACGCCAGGGAGAAGGGGATTCCTTTTTTGGGAATCTGCCTGGGCATGCAGATGGCACTTGTAGAGTTTGCCCGAAATGTTGTCGGCTGGATAGACGCCAACAGCGCGGAACTGGATCCGGCAACCGGTCATCCGGTCATCGATCTGATGCCGGACCAGAAAAAGGTGACGGATCTGGGCGGCACAATGCGACTGGGCGCCTGCCCCTGTGCCCTGCGCCCGGGAACTCTGGCACATAGTCTCTATGGGAAGGATATGATTTCGGAGCGTCACCGCCACCGCTATGAAGTCAACAATGAAGTGCGGGAAGATATGGAGAAGGCGGGGCTCACTCTGTCCGGGATCTCCCCGGACGGAAAGATCGTGGAAATGATTGAATACGCCGGTCATCCGTTTTATATTGGTACACAGGGACATCCCGAGTTTAAGTCCCGTCCCAACCGCCCCCATCCTCTGTTTGCGGGGCTGGTAGGCGCCGCCTGCAGAAAAAGAGGCAATGCGGAAATATAATCATAACTGTCGGAAAGGAAATAACAATGCAGGGATATGAAGAACTGATGCAGTTTGTCGAGGAAGAAAATGTGGAGTTTATCCGTCTGGCCTATTTTGACGTCTTCGGAAATCAGAAAAATATAGCCATCATGTCCGGGGAACTGGAGCGTGCCGTGCGGTGGGGGGTATCCATTGACGGCTCCGCTGTGGCAGGTTTTGAGGCGGATGTGCGGAGTGATCTTTTTCTGAAGCCGGATCTGTCGACCATCTCCATCGTTCCCTGGCGCCCATCTGACAGCCGGGTCTGCCGGATCTTCTGCGACCTTGCTTATCCGGACGGAACTCCCTTCGAGGGGGACACCAGATATATTCTCCGCCAGGCGGTGCGGGATGCCGCAAAAAAGGGAATCGAAGTGAAATTTGCCTCAGAGATGGAGTTTTATGTGTTCAAAAAGGACGCACAGGGGGAAGTTACAAAGACCCCCATCGACAGGGGCGGCTATATGGATGTGGAACCCCTGGATGGCGGAGAGAACCTGCGCCGGGACATCTGTTTTGCCCTTCTGGAGATGGGCATTACACCTGAATCCTCTCACCATGAGCGCGGACCCGGTCAGATGGAGATCGACTTCCGCTACAGTGACCCGATCGCGGCCGCGGACAATACTTCGACTGTCAAATGGGCGGTCCGCAGCATCTGTGCAGCAGACGGCCGGGCAGCGGATTTTTCTCCCAAGCCCCTTCCGGGAGAGCCGGGCAGCGGAATGCACCTCAATATTTCCGTACACAGCGACGACGGCTGTGACCACACAGATGCCTTCATGGCAGGCATCATGAAGCATATCCGCGACATTACGCTTTTCCTCAATCCCAGTGAACAGTCCTACGCCAGACTGGGCAGGATGGAAGCGCCACGCTACGTCAGCTGGGCGGTCCAGAACCGCAGCCAGCTCATCCGGATCCCCGCGGACCCCTCCGGCCGCAGGCGCATTGAACTGCGTTCCCCCGACCCGACATCGAATCCTTATCTGGCCTTCGCCCTGCTGATCCGCGCCGGCCTGTATGGGATCGATCATAATCTGACTCTGCCTGCTTCCATCGATATCAACCTGTACAAGGCAGATCCTGTTCTCATGCGCGGACTGGAACAGCTCCCCGCAAGCCTGCAGGAAGCAGTTCAGACTGCGCGTACCAGCGACCTGGTCAGAGAATACGTCCCTGCCGCATGCCTGAAGGCATATGCAGAGCGGGCGGAATAATAATGGGTAAACTCTGATAAGGGGCAAAAACCTGACGATTGGAATATTCATTGAGGTATAGACATGAAACAGACGAATGCCTCCTGCGGCATTGTGGCAGCAGCCGGCACTGAGGAGATGATGCAGTCGATCCTGCTGGTCCTGCGTGATGTGCAGAAAGCCTCAGAGTCGACCGGCCCTTCGCTGCGAGTCACCAGGGCATATACGCTGGCAGAGATCAGACAGGCCGTGTCGCCTGCCGGCGCAGCTGCGCCCCCGGGTATCCTGCTCTGCAGTATGACCGGAAAAGGATCCTTCAGCATTGACGACCTGCTGATGATTTCCGGCCGAAACCCGCACTTGCAGATCATACTGCTGACAGGCAAAGAAGCACGGGAGAAGATTGCCTTCCGATGCAGAAAATATCCGATCTATGCATTTTCCCTTCCTCTGCGCAGGCAGATTCTGGAAGAGATACTGCGCATGCAGCTTTTCATGTCCGGCAGGATCCTGGATAAGGAAGGGGAGCTGCAGCGCATGCGCAAAAAGCTCAACGAAGTCGGCATTGTCACCAAAGCCAAATGCCTCCTTATCCAGATGCGGCAGATGACCGAGGAGGAGGCGCATTATTATCTGGAAAAACGAGCCATGGATGAAGGCCTTCCCAAAAAGGAGGTAGCGGCGGGGATCATCAGGATGTATTCATAAACGTATTCATTAGATTCATTTTTCGGGCATCTATTTATAAAAAGAGTCATAAAAGCATTCAGGGGACAGAGGCCACATCGAAGCTTGATCGTTCCTCTGAAATAAAGAGCCGGCATATTCTCGTGACATTACATACAGTCATGAGCCAGCCGGCTTTTTTATTCTTCATCGCACAAGACTTGCGGTTGAGTCTTGAATTCCCCATATAAGGGAATGCCTAAATATGGTAAAGTATTATAAGAAGCAATACACATTTTTCGGAGCTGCTTTCATGCAATCAGACTGTGAAAAACAATCGGAATGAGGACCTGAATAAACGGCCGCAAGGAAAGGAGAACATACCGGTGAAAAAATTACTTAAAACCATACTCTGTGTAATGCTGACTACCGCACTGCTGCTCCCTACAGCGGTGTACGGAGCGGCAGCCTCCGAGGGCAGCTCCAAAGATACGACTTCCGCTTCAGAAGCTTTTCAGCCACAGGATGCGGATCAGAATGAGAAGGGAGAAAAAAAGGATATTGTGATCCTCTATACCAGTGATATCCACTGCGGAGTTGACAAGGGCTTCGGCTTTGCCGGGCGGAACAAAAATGCAGTGTATCGGTTGGTGCAGGATTTCCGTGGAGGGAGATGTGACTGCCGGAATCTATTCCTGGACCATGGATGCCCCGGCAGCCGAGGTGTTCGGGTTTGAGAACGAGATGTCCGAAGCAGTAAAAAAAGTCAGGGCGGAAGCCGAAATACTCATGGGAGAGAAGATTGCCGTCACTAAACAGGAACTGACCATCTACGATCCTGCGGCTGTGGATTCCAATGGGAAAAAAGTCCGCATGGTCCGCCGCGCGGAAACCAATCTGGCGGATCTGTGTACAGATGCCCTGCGGATCATGACGGGAGCGGACCTCGCAGTCCTGGGCGGCGGGGCTGTCCGCGTCAGTATTCCGGCCGGTGATGTCACCATGAAGAACATTTACGAAGTTTTTCCGTTTGCGAACGAAAAGTGTGTCATCGAGGCAACCGGCCAGCAGATCCTGGACGCGCTGGAATGGGGCGCCAGGGGTGTTCCCGACGAAAACTGGGGATTCCTCCAGACATCCGGCCTGATTTGTTTTGGCCTGTTCTATTTTTGACAGAACGCCTTTTATATTTTCTTGACAATATATTTTGCCTATGGCAATATAACTCCATGGCTTTTTTTTGATGCTTAAGAGAGTCCTGCGCTGTGTGTCTGCCCGCTGATCAGGCTGTTTGTTACTGATCCGGCACGTTTTTCAAAGGAGAAAACACGGCAGGTCTCTTGTTATGCTGTATAAAACAGGAAGGAAGCGAGACAGGATGTACAAAAAGGTAAACCCGGACCTGAATTTTGTGGACCGCGAACACGCGACCGTAAAGTTCTGGAAGGACAACAATATTTTCGAAAAGAGTATCGAGGAGCGCGAAGGCCGCCCCTTGTATATGTTCTATGACGGTCCGCCGACTGCAAACGGCAAGCCCCATATCGGACATGTTCTGACCCGTGTCATCAAGGACATGGTTCCCCGCTACCGCACCATGAAGGGGTATCAGGTTCCCCGTAAGGCCGGCTGGGACACCCACGGACTGCCCGTCGAACTGGAAGTTGAGAAGGCCATCGGCATCGAAGGCAAAGACGAGATCGAAGCCTACGGTATTGAGCCCTTCATCAAGAAGTGCAAGGAGAGTGTCTGGCAGTACAAGGGCATGTGGGAGGATTTCTCCGGCATCGTCGGTTTCTGGGCGGATATGGACAACCCTTATGTCACTTATTATGACGACTACATTGAGTCCGAGTGGTGGGCTCTGCAGGAGATCTGGAAGAAAGGCCTTCTCTACAAAGGATTCAAGGTCGTTCCCTACTGCCCTCACTGCGGTACCCCTCTTTCTTCACACGAAGTCGCCCAGGGCTACAAGTCCCTGAAGGAGCGCTCCGCCATCGTCCGTTTCAAAGTCAAGGACGAGGACGCCTATTTCCTTGCATGGACGACGACCCCCTGGACTCTGGCTTCCAACATCGGCCTCTGTGTGAACCCTGATGAGACTTACGTAAAGGCCAAGGCCGCCGACGGCAATACTTATTACATGGCCAAGGCGCTTCTGGATGCTGTTTTCACTCCCGCAGCTCCCGCCGAGGAGAGCGCCGAGGGCAAAAAAGGCAAGAAGAAAAAGAATAAGAAGCAGGACGCTGAATCCGCTGCTGCAGAGGCGGAGGCCGCTGCCAAGGCAGAAGAAGCAAAGAACGTCCCTCCCTACGAGATCCTCGAGGAAATGACCGGCAGGGACCTGGAGTACAGGGAGTATGAGCCTCTCTACCAGTGCGCCGCGGATGCCGCCAAAAAGCAGCACAAGAAAGCCTTCTTTGTATACTGTGACGACTATGTAACCATGACAGACGGCACAGGTATCGTCCATATCGCTCCTGCATTCGGTGAAGACGACGCCCGCATCGGACGCAAATATGACGCTCCCTTCGTGCAGATGGTTGACGACAAGGGCGTGATGAAGCCCGAGACTCCTTTTGCCGGAATGCGCTGCAAACCTACACAGGCCGAGATGGATGAGGGTGCGGTCAGCGCCGACCCCGAGGTCCTCAAGGAGCTTGAGGCCAGAGGCATGCTCTTTGCAGCTCCTAAGTTCGAGCATGATTATCCGCACTGCTGGCGCTGCAATACACCCCTTCTGTACTATGCCCGCGAGTCCTGGTTCATCGAGATGACCAAGGTCCGCGACGACCTGGTGCGCAACAACAAGGAGATCAACTGGATCCCCGCCAACATCGGCGAGGGTCGTTTCGGCAACTGGCTGGAGAACATTCAGGACTGGGGCATCTCCAGAAACCGTTACTGGGGCACACCTCTCAACATCTGGGAGTGCCCGGACTGCGGTAAGCAGATCAGTGTTGGCAGCCGCAAGGAGCTGGCCGAGCTGACAGGCGATCCTTCCGCTGAGCAGACCGAGCTCCACAGACCTTACGTGGACAACTACTTCATCAAGTGCGCCGAGTGCGGCGGACAGATGAAGCGCGTCCCCGAGGTCATCGACTGCTGGTTTGACTCCGGTGCCATGCCCTTTGCACAGTACCACTATCCTTTTGAAAACAAAGAGCTCTTTGAAAAGAACTTCCCCGCTTCTTTCATCAGTGAGGCGGTAGACCAGACCCGCGGCTGGTTCTATTCCCTGCATGCGATCTCCACGCTTCTTTTCAATAAGCCCGCTTATAAGAACGTCGTCGTACTGGGACTCGTCCTGGACAAGGACGGAGAGAAGATGTCCAAATCCAAGGGCAACGCCGTCGATCCCTTTGATGCCCTGCAGAAGCACGGCGCCGACGCGATCCGCTGGTATTTCTACTCCAACAGTGCGCCCTGGCTGCCCAACAAGTTCCACGACAAGGCTGTGCAGGAGGGCCAGAGAAAGTTCCTGGGCACCCTTTGGAACACCTACGCCTTCTACACCCTGTACGCGGAGATCGACCAGTTCGATCCCACAAAGTACACATTGGATTATGAAAACCTTCCTGTCATGGACAAATGGCTTCTGTCCAGAATGAATACCATGATCAGGAAGACGGACGACAGCCTGGACCGCTACAGGATTCCCGAGGCGGCCACTGCTCTGTCTGATTTCGTCGATGAGATGTCCAACTGGTACGTCCGCCGCTGCCGTGACCGCTTCTGGGCAAAAGGCATGGAGCAGGACAAGGTCAACGCTTATATGACCCTGTACACTGCCCTGGTCGGTGTCTGCAAGGCCGCTGCCCCCATGATCCCCTTCATGACGGAGGAAATCTACCAGAACATCGTCCGCAGCGTCGACAAGACTGCGCCTGAGAGCATTCACCTCTGCGATTTCCCCGCAGCGGATGAGAACATGATCGATCCTGCCCTTGAGAAATCCATGGCGGAAGTCCTCAAGGTCGTCGTCATGGGCCGCGCCTGCCGCAACCTTTCCGGCATCAAGAACCGTCAGCCTATCGCCAGGATGTTTGTCAAGGCTCCTGCACAGGACGATGCAAAGCTGGAGGATTACTTCGTTGAGATCATCGAGAATGAGCTTAATGTCAAAGATGTGGATTTCACGGACGATGTCCGCGAGTTTACCAGCTATACATTCAAGCCTCAGCTCCGCACTGTCGGTCCCAAGTACGGCAAGCAGCTGGGCGGCATCCGCAAATACCTCGCGGAGCTGGACGGCAACGCCGCCATGGATGAGCTGAACGAGAAGGGAACGCTTTCCTTCGATGTCGGCGGCACCGCGGTCGAGCTGACAAAAGAAGATCTCCTGATCGAGATGAGCCAGAAGGAAGGCTATATTTCTCAGGAAGACGGAGGATACACAGTCGTTCTGGACACCAACCTGACACCCGAACTGATCGAAGAGGGCTTTGTCTACGAGCTCATCAGCAAGATCCAGACCATGCGCAAGGACTCCGGATTCGAGGTCACAGACCGCATCCGTGTCGCGCTCTCGGGCAACGAGAAGCTGACAAAAGTCCTGCGCGGCAACGAAAAGGCCATTGCCGACAAGGTCCTGGCAGTCGAAGTTCTCGACGACCAGACCCTTGCCAATGCCAAGGAATGGGATATCAACGGCGAGAAGGCCGTGATCTCTGTCGAAAAGGCGTAAATATCAGGCCGCATTTTCATGATGACAGCGGTTGCGGGTATAAGCCCGCAGCCGTGTGAATATGTGACAGCAGTTTCTGCTGCATAGGGGGATGAAACACAAAACGGATATGTTTTTTCAGAGGTTCCGGTATAGACAGGACCGCAGATGAAAAAACAGAGCCACGGTACCTGCGGAGGAGCATCGCAGATATCACGGAGACAGGACCTGACCGGTCCTGTCAGGATTAAATGCTCCGGAATGAGGATATTATATGTTAAAAAGACCTGCTATCGAATTTGACAAAGACCTTTTTAAGAGAAGTGTTGAGTACAATGTACGTACAATGTACCGCCGCACAATGAAGGAAGCAACGGAACAGCAGGTGTTCCAGGCCTCCGCTCTGGCTCTCAAGGACCAGATCATCGACTGTTGGATGCGCACACAGAAGGCATTTGACGATCAGGATCCCAAGAGACTGGTCTATCTGTCCATGGAGTTCCTGATGGGCCGTGCTTTCGGCAATGACGCGATCAACCTTATGGCTTATGAGCCTATCAAAGATGCCCTCAAAGAGCTCGGTTTCAAGCTGAACTCCATCGAGGACCAGGAGCCCGACGCAGCTCTGGGCAACGGCGGTCTCGGCCGTCTCGCAGCATGCTTCCTTGACTCCCTTGCCACCCTCAATTACGCGGCTTACGGCTGCGGCATCCGTTATCACTACGGCATGTTCAAGCAGAAGATTGAGAACGGCTACCAGAAGGAAGTACCGGACAACTGGCTTGAGAACGGCAATCCGCTCGAACTGCGCAGACCCGAGTATACCCAGGAAGTTCATTTCGGCGGTTATGTCAAGTCCTATTACAGCGAGAAGCTGGGCAGGACCATGTACAAACTGGAAGGCTACAGCGCAGTCAAGGCTGTTCCCTATGACCTTCCCGTGATCGGCTACGGCAATGGCTTTGTCGATACCCTTCGTATCTGGGACGCACAGCCTGTTGAGACCTTCAAGCTGGATTCCTTTGATAAGGGCGACTATCAGAAGGCTGTTGAGCAGGAATACCTTGCAAGGACCATCTGTGACGTCCTCTATCCCAATGATGAGAATTATCAGGGTAAAGAGCTCCGTCTGAAACAGCAGTATTTCTTCGTCTCTGCTTCCCTGCAGTCTATGATCCAGAAGTATCTGCAGACCCATGACGATATCAAAAAGCTTCCCGAGAAGATCGTCTTCCAGATGAACGATACGCATCCGACACTGACCGTACCGGAACTGATGCGTCTGCTCATGGACGAGTACGAGCTGACCTGGGATGAAGCATGGGATGTGACCACCAAGTGCACAGCCTACACCAACCACACCATCATGGCGGAAGCTCTGGAGAAATGGCCCATCGACCTCTTCTCCCAGCTCCTTCCCCGTATCTACAGCATCGTCGAGGAGATCAACCGCCGCTTTGAGGCCCAGATCCACCAGACCTATGACAATACCGGCGTCAATGTCCACGACAAGATCCGCAGCATGGGCATCATCTATGACGGCAAGGTCCGCATGGCAAATATGGCCATCGTTGCAGGTTTCTCTGTCAACGGTGTTGCGCGCCTGCACACAGAGATCCTCAAGAACCGCGAGCTGAAGGACTTCTACGAGATGTTCCCCGAGAAGTTCAACAACAAGACCAACGGCATTACGCAGCGCCGTTTCCTGCTGCACGGCAATCCTCTGCTGGCAGACTGGGTCACAGACCATATCGGCGACGAGTGGATCACCGATCTCTCCCGTATGAAAGAGCTCAGGGTCTATGCGGATGACAAGAGATCCAGGAAGGAATTCCTGAACATTAAGTACAAGAACAAGGTCCGCCTTGCGGAGTATATCCTCGAGCACAACGGCATCGAAGTGGATCCCCGCTCCATCTTTGACGTACAGGTCAAGCGTCTGCACGAGTACAAGCGCCAGCTGCTGAACATCCTGCATGTCATGTATCTGTACAATCAGATCAAAAAGGATCCCACTCTGGATATCCCCAAGCACACCTTTATCTTCGGCGCCAAGGCCGCTGCAGGTTACAAGACTGCCAAGCTGACCATCAAGCTGATCAACTCCGTCGCGGACGTCATCAACAACGACGAGTCCATCGACGACAAGATCAAGGTTGTCTTCATTGAGGACTACAAGGTATCCAACGCCGAGATCATCATCGCGGCTGCAGATATTTCCGAGCAGATCTCCACTGCCAGTAAGGAAGCTTCCGGTACCGGTAACATGAAGTTCATGCTCAACGGCGCTATCACTCTGGGAACCATGGACGGCGCAAACGTCGAGATCGTTGAGGAAGTCGGCAGGGAGAATGCTTTCATCTTCGGCCTTTCCTCTGACGAAGTCATGAACTATGAGAAGAACGGCGGCTATGATCCCATGCAGATCTTCAATGAAGACGAGGAGATCCGCCAGGTGCTCGTACAGCTTGTCAACGGAACCTATTCCCCCGACAACCCGGAGCGTTTCCGCCCCCTGTACAACAGTCTTCTGCACAGAAACGGCATGGACCCCGCAGACCGTTATTTCATCCTCAAGGACTTCCGTTCCTACATCCAGGCGCAGCATGATATCTGCGAGGCCTATAAGGATCAGAAGCGCTGGGCTCAGATGGCCATCCGCAACGTCGCTTTTGTCGGCAAGTTCTCTTCCGACAGAACCATCCAGGAGTACGTCGATGACATCTGGCACCTCGACAAGGTAAAACTTCCCGCAAGACGCCGTCGTAAAAAGACGACAACAACTACTGCAGAAGATTGAGCCGGAACAGGCTGGTTTAAACTGCAGTACATACCCCTGACAGGGGGTCGATCTAAATAGTAAAAGGGCCGCAGGTCCGGCTGGACAAAGCCGGTCCCTGCGGCTTCTTTGCGCGAAACAGTGAGCCATATTTTTTCCTTATGGAGGCATTGCTCTTTGGAGTCCATACTTTCGCCCTGACGAAGGCATTGCTGATCGGACCCCATGCTTTTGCCCCGACGGAGGTATGGGTCATTGCAAGCCATGCTTGCACTGCAGGACCTGCTGTTTTATCATTGAGATACCAGTCATATCAACAGTATTTTTCTCGGGAGTCCGGCGCGGCGGACACGGGCTCTCACCGGAGGAAATCTTTTGAATAACAATACATTGAAAGAGTTAAAAATCGTTGTTCTGTGCGGAGGACTCAGCACAGAGCGGAACATTTCATTCCTGACAGGATCCCGCGTCTGCGGCGCGCTGCGCGCCAGAGGACACAAAGCGGTCCTCGCAGACCTGTATATGGGCTTTGATGATGAGGAGGACGGGGCCAAAGTGTTTGACCCGGAGGCTCTCTTCAACAACCTTCCTGAAATTCCCAAGTATTCCTTTGACGGACAGGCACCGGATCTCAGAGCTGTGAAAAAGTCCAGAAAATGGAAGAGCGCCTCTCTGTTCGGCAGACATGTCCTCGAGCTTTGTGCAGCAGCTGACATAGTCTTTATCGCACTGCACGGCAAAAACGGTGAAGACGGCCGCGTCCAGGCCACATTTGACATGCTGGGAATTCCTTATACCGGTTCCGGTCATCTGGGCGCTTCCATGGCAATGGACAAGATGATCACCAAGATGATCGTCGGTCCCCGCGGTGTGCGCACACCTGCCTTCCGCCGCTGGGATTTTGTCCGCAGCGATGGCGGAACAGCAGATGAAAAAGAGCAGTTTATCCGTTCTGTCTGTCATCAGACAGATGTGCCTTGCGTGGTCAAGACCCCGGACGGCGGCTCTTCTGTCGGCGTGTATATTGTCCGGCACAAGGCGGATCTGGAGGAAGCGGTACGCAAATGTCTCTATTTCGGGAATTCTTTCATGACGGAGCAGTTCATCGATGGACGGGAATTTACCTGCGGCGTTCTCTGCGGGCAGGCACTTCCTTCTGTAGAGATCGTCCCCAAGATCAGCTTCTATGACTATTCGAACAAATACAAAGCCGGCGCTACAGAGGAGATCTGTCCCGGACGTGTGAAGCCCGAGATTGAAAAGGAAATGGGCCAGATGGCTCTTCAGGTGCACAAGATCATGGGACTCTCGACCTATTCACGAAGCGATTTCATGATCGACAAAGAGGACAAGGTCTGGTTTATCGAGGTCAACACATTGCCGGGTATGACAAATACCAGTCTGGTTCCTCAGGAAGCGGCTGCCGTGGGCATAAGCTATGAGAAGCTGTGCGAGAAAATCGTTGAGGACGGCCTGAGGCTGCGCGGCCGGAAATGATACCCGGTTGAATTCCTGCTGCGAGAACGCAGATCTTCCAAATGAAGCCTGCTGCTGCAGGGTACTGCGCAAAGAGACGGAGGATGGAAATGGAAAAAATATATCTTGAAGAACTGCTGCAGGCGACCGGAGGAAAACTCCTCATGGCACCGCAGGGGGCAGCGGAAACAGTTTCTGTCCCGCCTGCAGAGATCCTGTCTGTCGTCACGGACAGCCGTAAGATCACAAAAGACTGCGTCTTTTTTGCGCTCAGCGGTGAGCGTTTTGACGGACATGCTTATGTCGACGCATCCCTGAAACAGGGCGCCGCCGGATGTGTGGTTAGTAAAGAGCCGGAAAGTCTGCTCCCGGGAAAATTCTATGTCCTTGTGGAAGACACAAGGCACGCCCTGGGAGACCTGGCGCATTTTTACAGGATGAAATATGACGTGAAGGTGGTCGGGATCACCGGCAGTGTCGGCAAGACGACCTGCCGCGAGATGGTCGCCTCCGTCCTGTCCAGACATTTCCGGGTCCATGCGACCTCGGGGAATTTCAACAATGATATAGGACTGCCGATGACGATCTTCGGGCTCTCGGCTGAAGATGAGGTCATGGTGCTCGAGATGGGCATGAACCACCTCGGGGAGATCCGCCGCCTCTCGCAGATCGCGGCTCCGGACATCGCCGTGATCACCAACATCGGGACAGCCCACATCGGTATCCTGGGCAGCCGCGAGAATATCTTCCGGGCCAAAAAGGAGATTTTCGAGGGAATGTCATCGGGATCACAGGCGATCCTGTGCGGCGACGATGATTTTCTTCCCAGGATCGCCGTGGAGCCTGCCCTGCTTGCAAGGCACAGGATTTTCTATGCCGGAAAGGGAGACATCTGCAGCTACCGCGTCGTGGATGCCCATGTTGAGATCGGAAATGTGGATTCGAATGCCTTTGCGGCGGAAATGTCCACAGCCTGCACGATCAGGATGCCCGACGGACGTGCCAATCTGCAGGTCCGCATTCCGGCTGCCGGCATGCATCTGATCTATCCCGCCTCGATCGCGGCAGGTGTAGGCGATCTGCTCGGCATGACACCCGACGAGATCAGGGCAGGGATCGAAGATTTTACGGGGCAGCGCATGGCCTGTGAAAAATACGGCGACATTCTGCTCTTTGACGATACCTACAATGCAAGCCCCGATTCCATGAAATCCTCTCTGCAGGTCCTGGCCTGCCTGCCCGCGCAGAAAAAAGCGGCTGTTCTGGGCGATATGCTGGAGCAGGGTGACTTTGCCCAGCAGCTTCACCGTGAGGTGGGCGCTGCGGCGGCCGAAGCCGGACTCGACACACTGATCACGGTGGGAGAGCTTTCTGAGGATATGGCGGATGAGGCAAAACGCAGAGGTCTTCTGGATGTGCGGTCCTATCCCGACCGGGGATCCGCAGCGCAGGCGGTAGAGGAGATCACCGCACCTGGAACCGCCCTGCTCTTCAAGGCGTCCCACAGCATGGCTCTCGACAAACTTGCTGCCATCAGCCGTAAAAAGGCCGAATCTCTGACGCGGTAAAACACTGAGGTGAGAGAAGGCCGGAGCGGACCAGTGTCTGGCTTTATTCATGAATGGGAATAAGGCGGCGAGTGAAAAGTTCTCAAATGTGCAGACAGGGAGAAAGTGATATGGAACACAAACTCCACAGAACAGACCGTCAGCTGGCAAGCGCCGGCGCGGTGCTGGAATTCTATAGAGATACCATGGTACTGCCCGACGGGCAGGTACAGACCTGGGACTATGTCCATCATAAAAAAGGCGGCGGTGCCTGTACAGTCCCGGTACTGCCCGACGGACGCATCCTCCTGATCCGCCAGTTCCGCCCCGCCATCGACCGCGAGGCACTGGAACTTCCTGCCGGAGCGCGCGATTCCTCCGGCGAGGATCCGGCTGTGACCGCAGCCCGTGAGCTGGAAGAGGAGACAGGGTACCGTCCCGGCAGGATGACAAAGCTTGCCCATATCCTGACCGCAATCGCCTGGTGCAACGAGTCGACGGATATCTATCTGGCGAGAGACCTTGAGCTTGTCAGTTCCCAGCATCTGGACGAGGCGGAGGAGATTGAGCTCTGCGTCATGTCTCTGGATGATCTCTGCAACAGGATTTTCGCGGGCGAGATCCAGGACGCCAAGACAGTAGCCGGCATCATGGCCTACCGGAGTTTTCTGGCCATGGAAGAGCAGAAAAACGCTCCCGCAGCGTCAACGGCAGATTCCTCAAAGGCTTCGGATCCTTCCGATTCCGCCGACAATCCTTCCGGCGGCTCTGAAAATAACAGCCGGAAGGGTTCAGGAAAACCTTCCGGAGGCTTTCAGCGCCCGGAGACCCTGCTCGATAAGCTCCAGCGCATCGTCAGACGCGCCCGCACGGGCTGAATGAGCTCCCCTTTTGACAATTGGAATCCTGTATTTGAACGTTTGCTATAAAACGAAGGCTGCGAAATGGTCGGCATCAATCACAGTGTCCGTTCCAAAACCGCAGCAGTTCAAAAAACTATAGACACAAGGAGATAGTATCCATGCAGCAGAAAAGTGCGGCGGATTGTTTTGCGCCGCTTTTTATACTGGCCGCCGGGGCCATGTGGGGAAGCATGGGCCTGTTTGTCCGGGCTCTGGGAGAGATCGGCTGTTCCTCTTTTGAAATCGTTTTTCTGAGATCCGCAGTGACTGCCATCTGCCTTTTTCTGGTCCTGGCAGTCCGGGACAGGAGCCTCTTTCATGTGCGCCTGCGTGATCTCTGGTGCTTTTTGGGAACGGGCCTTCTCAGTATTGTTTTCTTCAATCTATGCTATTTTACAACCATTCGTTTGACTTCCCTGGCAGTGGCGGCGGTCCTTCTGTATACAGCACCTGCGATCGTCATTGTCCTCTCTGCCATTCTCTTCCGGGAGAAGATCACTTCCAGAAAGCTGGTGGCACTTGTTTTGACCCTGGTGGGATGCATCTGCGTCAGCGGAATGCTTTCGGGCGACAGTTCCATGACACTGCAGGGATTTATCATTGGACTTGGGGCTGGCCTGGGCTACGCCCTCTACTCGATCTTCGGGCGTTTTGCCATTGAGCGGGGGTACAGGAGCTTTACCATCTCCTTCTATACCTTTTTATTTGCTTCTATCGGCACGATTCCCTTTATCTCCATGAACAATATCTGGCGGGCGGTGAGCACATCTCCCTCCCAGACGGGACTGGTCATTCTGTACGGCGTGTTTACCACGGTCCTTCCCTACATCCTCTATACACGGGGACTGCAGGGTGTCGAGAACGGTCGGGCGGCCATCATTGCCTCGGTGGAACCCGTTGTCGCCACCATCCTGGGGACAGTGGCCTATCACGAAATGCTGAGCCTGTATGAGGTGATCGGAATTGTCCTGGTACTGGGTGCGATCGTGATCAGCAACGGCAAAAGCCCGGCAGAAGAAGCCGGACAGATCAGGAAGACTGTAAAAAAAACGGTGTAAATAACCCGAAGATGGGAGAGGGAGACAGGGGACGGTTCTTTGTCTCCCGACTAAAAAATCTGTAAAAAACGTAAAAAACAGACTTGACAAAGCTCGCAATCATTTTTTAAAATACCTTCACAACGTGTGGCGTAACTGCGTAAATCCGGTTGCATGCCACACGTTTTTTATTTGCAAAACAGTCCGGAACTGAGCCGGACAAAACAAAAGAGCGTGTGGCCCGCAGAAACAAATTCCTGCGGCCGTGCGCTCTTTTTTTCTCAAAGATCTCAAAGCTCACATAGGAATTAAAGCGACATAGCCGCCCCGGGAGTGAAAGATCACCCCCTGCAAGGGAGAAAACGAGGCAATCGGGAGACATGTCGGAAAATGAATCAGAAAGGAAGGCAGAAAATGGAACAGGAATCAAATCAGTTTCTCGGGGAGGAGAAGATCAGCGTACTCATGCGCAAATACTCCATCCCCTGCATTATTTCCCTGCTTGTGGGAGCACTGTATAATATTGTGGACCAGATTTTTATCGCAAATGCGGCCTATCTTGGTTCTTACGGCAACGCCGCCAACATGGTCGTGTTCCCGCTGACGGTTATCGCCCTGGCCATCGCGGTCATGATTGGTGACGGCTGCTGCGCCTTTGTAAGCCTGAATCTGGGCATGAAGCGTATAGGCAAGGCGAAGAAAAGTGTCGGGAATTCCGTGGTCATGGTCATTGCGGGGAGTCTTGCTCTCTGTGCACTCTATCTGATCTTCAGCAGTCAGATCATCGCCATGTTCGGCGGCACGGTCAATGCAGAGACCTTCAGACATTCCAGGGAGTATTTCTTCTACATCACTCTGGGAATCCCCTTCTACATGTTCGGGCAGGCCATGAACCCCGTTATCCGCGCGGACGGAAGTCCGAAGTTTGCAATGGCCTCTACATTGGCGGGCGCTGTGATCAATATTGTCCTGGACCCCATTTTCATCTTTGTCTTCAGATGGGGCATGATGGGAGCGGCAGTGGCCACCGATATCGGACAGATCGCGACGGCAGTGCTGGCAGTCTGGTATATCGTGAATATGAAGATCGTGAAGCCCGAAAAGAGCGATTTTGCCCTGGAGACGGAGGTCTGTAAAAGGACACTGATCCTCGGCATCACCAGTTTCCTATCCCAGATCTCCCTGGTGGCGGCTATGGCGGCTATCAACAACATGATTCGCAAGTACGGCGCCATGGACCCGGTCTTTATGCAGGAACAGTACGCCCAGATTCCCATGGCAGTCGTTGGCATCGTCATGAAGTTCTTCCAGATCGTGATCTCCATTGTTGTCGGTATGGCGGCGGGCTGCATCCCCATCGTCGGCTTCAACATGGGTGCCGGCCTGAAGTCCAGAGTTCGTGAGCTGTTTACAACTCTTCTCACAGCTGAGGCTATCGTCGGTGCTGTCGCCATGATCATCGTTGAGTTCTTCCCCGGACAGCTGATCAGTATTTTCGGGGCCGCCAATGAGAGCAGTTATTATACGGAATTCGCCCTCAGAGCTTTCCGAATCTATCTTTGCATGATGGTCTTTGCCTGTGTCAACAAGGCGTGCTTTATCTTCCTGCAGGCCATGGGCAAGGCAGTGGAATCCACCGTTCTCTCCATGGTGCGTGAGATCGTCTTCGGTGTAGGTTTTGCCCTCCTTCTTCCCCGTTTCTTCGGGCTGAACGGTGTTCTCTACTCTATGCCTCTGTCCGATATCCTGACCTTTGCCATTGCCCTGGTCCTGATCGTGAGCACCTGCAGGGAACTGGGCAGTGATAAGCTTACGCGTTCTCCTCATTCCAGGCCTGGAGCTGTCTGCGGAAATCGGAGGGCGACATACCGGTCTGCTTGCGGAAGAGGCGACTGAAATAGAGGGGGTTGTCATAGCCCACGAGCTCGGCGATCTCCGTCACGTTGTGGTCTGTTGTCTCCAGAAGACTCTGGGCAGCTGAGATCCGCAGGGAGATCAGATACTGGGCGGGAGATGTTCCCGTGTACTCCCGGAAGCTCCTGGTGAACCAGCTCACGCTCAGGCCAAGGTCCTGAGCATAATCGCTGACAGAGATGGGTTTGCTGTAATTTTCATGAAAATAATTGACGGCAGTGTGCATCTGTCCGGCCATGTGCGGCGTTTTTCGCCGCACTTTTTTTTCGCCCAGACGGCTGAGCAGGATGAAGAGCAGATGCAGCCGGTAGATACATGCATTTTCATAGTGCGGCCTGCATTCCTTGAGTTCCCTGATGATCTGCTGAAAGATATGAGAGTACTCCAGTGATGTACCGCTGTGGACGATGTGCTCTCCGTCCTTGAAACCGTACTGGCGAAGGATGTTGGTTACATTATTTCCTGTGAAATGGACCCAGTACACCTCCGTGTGGTCCGCTCCATAGTAATAGTACCGCTGTTCTTCCCTCGGACGGTAGAGGACCATGTTCCCGGCGGGAACGATGTGTTCCTTCCCGTTGAAATAAAAATGTCCCTTTCCTGCTGCGACATAGAGCAGCTGGAAATCAACCCGCCCGCGGGGCCGGTGCGTCGGGAGTTTGGTGAGCGTCATCAGCCGGTAGGTGCCGCAGCTTCCCACGAAGAGCGGGTGCTTTTTATCCTTGAAATCAATCCTGGAATTGCGCCAGTAAGCGTTGTCCACGTACATCTTTTCTTCTCCTGTTTTGTGATTGTTTGAGTCTGCGATTAGTGTATCATTTTGTGCATGTTCTGTCTATCACAGTTTATGTTCAAAGAGATTTGGCTGTCGTATCATAGCGACAGAGAGTGAAACACACAGTAAATTACACAAGATATTGAAAAATCAACGATAATAATTGGGCTTTTGATATTTTGCAGACGCAGAACCCGACAAGTGATAACAGCGCAGGAGAAACACATTTTGTTCATAAAAACGGCTTCCGGCATACACTTTTCTGCCGGAAAAATATGGCTGAGGCAAGGTGACGTCGCTTTTGTGCATGTGTAAGGAGGAGAGAAGAATTGATCATACCCAGGCATTATGAAGATCTGTCCGTACTGCACGAAGGGACGATGCCGGACCGCGCCTACTATATCCCGGCAGGCGCTCACATGGAGTGCCTTGATGAAAACAGGGAGGCATCGGACCGCATCACGATGCTGAACGGAAAATGGGCATTCCGCTACTATAAAAGTATCTATGATCTGCAGGAGGCGTTTTACCTGCCGGACTTTGATGTTTACGGAGAAGGTGCGGGTTTCGAGGAGATTCCGGTACCCGGTGTCTGGCAGAATTACGGATATGACCGCCATCAGTATACCAACGTCAAGTACCCGTTCCCGGCGGATCCGCCCTATGTGCCCCTGGATAATCCCTGCGGTGCCTACGTGCATCGTTTCAATTTTGAAAAACACCTGGACACTCCGCGCACCTTTCTTGAATTTGAAGGCGTAGATTCCTGTTTTTATGTCTGGCTGAACGGATACTATGTCGGCTACAGCCAGGTCTCCCACGCCCTTGTAGAGTTTGAAGTCACTGATGCCCTGCGGGAGGGGGAGAATGTTCTTGCAGTGCTCGTCCTCAAATGGTGCGACGGGAGTTACCTGGAGGACCAGGACAAATTCCGCATGTCGGGAATTTTCCGGGATGTCTACCTGATGCGCAGACCCAGACAGTGTATTTTTGACTATTTTATCAACACAAAGATCTGCTGGGAGGAGAGCGCACAGGACAAAGAGAGCGCGACGGCCGGGGGATGTGAACCGGAAAAAGAAAGTGCCGCTTACATCACAGGAGCCTCAGAAAAAACAGCGGAACCGGAAAAGTCCGGGGCTGCCCCCCGGGCTGTCCGCGCTGATATATCCATCACTGCGTCCTATCTGGACTGTGAGATCCCTGTTTCTGTCAGAGTTCTGGACGCAGTGGGAAAAGAAGTCACCAGCCTGATCCTGCGCGGCAGCGCATTCTTCACGATCAGGGATCCCCATCTGTGGAACAGCGAGGACCCTTATCTCTATACGATCGTTTTTGAGACAAGCCGTGAGGTGATTGCGGACCGGATCGGAATACGCGAAGTGAGAATCGACGGAAATGTGCTTAAGATCAATGGGCAGCCTGTCAAATTCCGCGGCGTGAACCGCCACGACTCCGACCCTGTGACAGGACCGGTCGTGGATGCTGCGCATATACGCCACGATCTGGAAATGATGAAGCGCCACAACTTCAATGCCATCCGGACCAGCCATTATCCCAATGCGCCCATGTTTTACCAGATGTGCGACAAATACGGCTTTTTCGTCATTGATGAGGCCGACAATGAGAGCCACGGCCCCTGGATGCTCTGTTACAAAAATGACACAGACGATGAGCGCGCCGGACGCTGGAATGAGATGATCTCGGATAATCCGGATTTCAATGAGCCGATCCTCGACCGTGTCCGCAAAATGGTGCACCGTGACAAAAACCGCCCCTGTGTGGTCATCTGGTCCATGGGCAACGAGTGCGGATACGGCTGTACTTTTGAAAATGCCCTTCGCTGGACCAAGGAGTTTGACCCCTCCCGGTTGACGCATTACGAGAGCGCTTATTACCGCGGACGGGCCCGCAAATACGACTACTCCGATATCGACCTCTACAGCAGAATGTATCCCGAATTCGACGATGTCATCCGCTATGCCCGGACCGGCTCCGGGAAAGCGGGGGACGGGATGTTGGGAGAAGAAAAAACCGGCGGGCCGGACAAGCCCTATATCCTATGCGAGTATGCCCACTCCATGGGAAACGGCGCCGGCGATTACGAAGACTATTTCCGCCTGATCGACAGCTATGACTGCATCTGCGGCGCCTTTGTCTGGGAGTGGTGCGACCACGCTGTCTACAAGGGAACAGCACGGGACGGGAGAGCCATCTATTACTACGGCGGCGACCACGGCGAGTATCCCAACGACGGAAACTTCTGCATGGACGGCCTCGTATACCCTGACCGCACACCGCATACAGGTCTGCTCGAATATAAAAATGTACATCGCCCCGCCCGTGTCATCTCCTTTGCCTGGGGAGCTTCCGTGCAGGATATTTTCGCAAGGGACAGGGCGGAGTTTTCGGAAAGGGTAAGGGAGAAACATCCTGGAAAAAGAGGTCAGGCTGACAGAAAAGAGAAAAGCGACGTCAGCACGGCCTGCATCCTGACTCTGAAAAATGAGATGAACTATGTTGACCTGTGCGATTATCTGGCGCTGGAATATGAACTTACCTGTGACGATGCATGCATAGCTTCCGGCGTGATCGCGTCTCCCCGGATTCCTGCGATCCCGCCAAGGCACACCGGAAAGGTATATCTTTCTCTTCCGGCCCTCCCCGAAAAAGGACGGATATATCTGAAGGTGTCCTACATCCTCCGCAAAGCAGATCCCTTCCGCGAGGAAGGCATGCTCCTCGGCTTCGACGAGATCGCCCTCGTTGGCGGACCCGAAGAATCCGGATCCGCCTCCTGGAACCCGAAAGGAACGGATCCCGCCGGCCTGTATGCCAACCAGACGGTCAGGAAGCTTGCGGAGGAAGCCGGGGAGCGCGCCCGCAGAATGCAGAAAATCCGTGTCGAAGAGAACGACCGGCAGCTGATCCTCCGCGGTGAAAACTTCATTTATACATTCAGCAAGCTATACGGCATTTTTGAAAAGATGATCTATGCCGGAAGAGACCTCCTGGAGCGGCCCATGGAACTCAATATCTGGCGGGCTCCCACAGACAACGATATGTACATCCGCAAAGAGTGGGAGAAAGCCATGTACGACCGCGCCGGTTCCCGCGCATATTCTACACAGTACCGCAGCGCGGATGGCGGCATTGCCATCTCCTGCCGCATGTCCATGACTGCGGTCACTGTGCAGAAGCTGATGGACATCGATACAGTGTGGACCGTTACTTCCGACGGGCGGATCTCTGTGCACATGGATGTCACCCGCAGCATGGAATTCCCCGAGCTTCCCCGCTTCGGTCTGCGCCTCTTTCTCCCCGAGAGCATGCAGAATACCGTCTACTACGGCATGGGACCCCTTGAGAGTTATCCTGACAAGCACAGAGCTTCCTGGCACGGACTCTTCGCTGCTCCGGTGCGGGACCTCCACGAAGACTACATCCGCCCCCAGGAGAACGGAAGCCGCTGCGGCTGTGATTACGTCACTCTCTATGACAATACCCACACGCTCACAGCCTACAGCCATGTGCCGTTTTCCTTCAACGCGTCAGACTATACTCAGGAGGAACTTACCGTCAGAGCGCACAACTACGAACTCGAGCCCTGCGGAAGCACCGTGCTCTGCCTCGATGCCCGCCAGGACGGCATCGGCTCCAACAGCTGCGGTCCCCGTCTCCTGCCCAAATACCGCTTTGACGACCGGCACTTTACCTACGACATGACACTCCTGCCCGCCTGCGAGCCCGGAGAATGATTTTACCTCCTCTGATCAACGGGCGCCGAAGAACAGGATGCTGCAGGCGTCCGTGCAAAGCATGTTTCATGGCCGCTGCCCTGACCGGCGTGCGGCCATGAAACTTAAGACGTATTGAGAAAGTCTGTTTATCTGTTATAATCAATACAATACTGGGAATCGGAGCCGGCGGGAGCACGTCGGTTCCGGTTTTTTTATGGGATATGAATCTGTTAAAAACCCGGAAATGGAGCTATAATAAGTACAAGTAAAGAAAAGAGCATAAAAATTCTTGGATAAAAAACAAAAATGATTTAAAGGGGCACTGAAAACAGTAAAAAGGGGATAGGTACAGAAAAACAAAGAGGAGGTAAGGCATGAAACTTGTATTTGCATCGGATTCTTTTAAGGGGACTGTTTCCAGCGAGCAGACTGTGGAGCTTCTCACAAAGGCTGCCCACGAAGTGTTCGGAGCATGTGAGACCGTGGGTGTACCGGTAGCGGACGGCGGCGAGGGAACCACAGACGCTGTCATTCAGGCCAGGAAAGGCGAGAAGATCTTTGTCAACGTGCATGGCCCTCTGATGGAGAGAACCAATGCCTACTACGGAAAACTGAGCGACAGCGAAGCGGTCCTCGAGATGGCGCAGGCCTCCGGACTGCCCATGGTTCCCGAAGAACTCAGGAATCCGCTCAATACAACAACTTTCGGAACCGGCGAGCTGGTGAAAGCCGCGCTAGACCAGGGCTTCACGGATATTTCCATCGCAATCGGCGGCTCCGCCACCAACGACGGCGGCATGGGTTTTGCCAGCGCCCTCGGCGTTCGTTTCTATGACGCGGAAGGCAATGTCCTGGAGGGCAAGGGCAGTGAGCTCGAGAAGGTTGCCCATATCGATATGAGCGGCCTGGATGAGCGCGCTAAGAAGGCTCACTTCACTGTCATGTGCGACGTCACAAATCCTCTCTGCGGCAAAGACGGTGCGACCTATACCTTCGGCAAGCAGAAGGGCGGCACACCCGAGATTCTGGACCGCCTGGAAAAGGGCATGTGCAACTACAGAGACGTCATCATCAAAGAGTTCGGCGTGAACCCCGATGAGACCCCCGGAACCGGCGCGGCAGGCGGACTTGGTGCAGCCCTCCAGATCTACCTCAATGCCGAGATGAAGTCCGGTATCGAGACTGTTCTGGATCTGATCGACTTCGATTCTCTCATCGAGGGCGCGGACCTGGTCGTGACCGGCGAGGGCAGGACAGACTGGCAGAGCTGCTTCGGCAAAGTCATGCAGGGCGTCGGCGACCGCGCAAAGAAGCACGACATCCCTGTGACTGCACTCTGCGGCGGACTCGGAGAGGGCTACGACCAGATTTATGAGCACGGAATTGATTCCATCATAACGACTGTGGACGGCCCCATGCCTCTTTCCAAGGCGCTGGACGAAGCAGTAGACCTCTATTACAAGGGCGCGATCCGCATGTTCCGCATGGTCCGTGCAGGCATGAAGATTCAAAAATAATAATTGGATCGTTTTAATGCATTCTTTGAATGTCCCGACGCATCAGCGCCTCGACATATAGACGGAAATTACCGCCTACATAAACCATGGCAGCAGAACCCTTCTTCTGCACCGCAGGCAGGACATTGCTCGTGATGTCCTGCCTTTTTCAGGAGCAAATATTTTTGTAAGAGCACAAAAAAGAAGTTCTTCACTCCGGAAGGTCCCGGTGAAGACCTTCTTTTTTGCTGCAGAAAAACTTCCGCCTTCTGTAACTGGTGAATAAGAGATTTCTACAGTATAATTGAAAAGGACACATTGATCCGTTTTAAAGGACAGATACAGAGACAGCAAACAAATTACAGATAAAACTGTGAATACGATCACAGCAGCGAGGTGATTTTCAATGTTTTTAAACGGAAGAGGAAAATACAGTAAGCTTCTGGTCACGGCGGCCATCCTTGTCTGCATGCTTACTGCGTGCAGCTTCGGGCGCGGAAAAGAATCGCCCACCCAGAACAATCAGCAGACACAGGCAGTCAGCCAGGCGCAGAACAGCGGATCGCAGACATCCGGGTCAGTGCTTCCGGAGGATTCCATCCTGAATTTCCAGAACGACAAAGGATTCGCGAGACTTCAGTCAGATATGAAGAACGGAGATATTCCGATCGAGTGCAACGTGCTCTATGATGAGGATGGCGCCCGCCCGGACATCACAGTGACGGATCAGGAAACGATCAGGGAGATCTATGATCAGCTTGCGGATATTACTGTGGGAGACAAGAGCAGTGAAAAAGTGACCGGCAGCTATCACCACATCACATTCCGCCTGAGAAATGACACTTACGTCACTTTCAACTTTGAGGGAGAGAAGCTTTTCTGCTGGGGCGTTGACAATTATATTGTCTCCGGCGGCAATAATCTCTGGAATTCCGTGCGACGACTGCAGATGGCTGAGATGAACAGTCAGGACCAGGCAAAGCAGACTGCCGGCAATACAGCACAGACAGAACAGGCTTCGACATCAAAAACCTCCTCTTCCTCCGCGAAGAACAGTGACAAAGACAGCGCAAAAGAAAAAGAAACCGAAAAAACAGGTCTCAAAGGAAAGCGCGCTCCCGAGAGCCAGGACGGTGTCGAGACCGCTTCGGATCAGGACGGCAGTACTTCAGTCACCGGAGACAAGGCAAAGTCTGAGAACGGACTGGCCGGTGAAGCTGCAAAGACCACGAAAAATGATGCTTCCAAGGGCATAGAGGCGGAAAAAGACTCCGCAGGCAAGAGCCAGAAAACGGCAGATACGGATAAGAAGCAGTCTGCCGATGCTTCCAAAGATGCTCAGAAACCTGCCCAGACCACTCCTTCCGACAAAGCTGCGGAAGCACCTGCTGATCCGGCAGGCACCTCCGATGATGCCGGGAAGGATTCAGGAACAGTTCTTCCGGATGCAGGAACGGCGGATACCGGGAATACTGCAGAGGCCGCAGAGGGTACGGATACCGGAAATACGGCTGAACCTGCAGCGGGTGCGGATACTTCTGCAGAGGCGAAGACAGAACCCGCAGCGGATCCTTCCGACAGCAGTACCGCCGGTACTGCCGCAACGGCACAGGCGGCTGAAGAGACGGCGGATCCGGGTCTGGATCCCGCTATGGCGGAGGCCTACACTGACATCGTCCGCGCCTATGCAAAGGTTTTCTCCATCGACAAAGATAAATTCATGGAAGCCTATTCCGAGGGACTCTACAGCAAAGAGGCACCCAATCCTGACCTGGCATCCGATTTTGACGAGAGGATCAACTATGACCTCTACCTTGACCTGTATACAGGCACGCTGGAAGGGGATGCAGCATACGGTCTTCACGACTACAACAATGACGGCATACAGGAACTGGTGATCGCAGTGGTGGACGGCGATTACAAGACGCTCCGCGCGATGTATACCTTTGACGGAAAGAAAGCCGTTTCGCTCTTTACAGGGAGCATCACCCCTGCCTACCGCGTGGATGTCTTTTCTCTTCCCGATGAAGAATTCCTTGTCCACAGCAGCGGCGGCGCTGCATCCGGCGGTGACACCATCTGCCGGATCAAGGAGGATGCCTCCGGCATGAAGATCATTGCGGAATACGAATATGACGCAACCAAGACAGGCAATCTGGATCACATCAGCAAGACCGGAGAAGTCCTGACAGAAGAAGAATTCTATGATAAGTACAGTGAAACCTCGAATCCTGCGGACGGCCTTTCCTTTGAGAAGGTCAGCGAAGACGCAGAGGTTTCCCTGAAGCAGACAGAAGAG
Source organism: Lachnospiraceae bacterium (assembly GCA_045130475.1). Classification (GTDB taxonomy): domain Bacteria; phylum Bacillota; class Clostridia; order Lachnospirales; family Lachnospiraceae; genus CAG-791. The sequence goes on along the minus strand of JBGUPU010000060.1, from coordinate 8,057 downwards.
TAAGATCACAGCCTGCTGAAAGATTCATAAAACGAAAAGCACCTGCGTGACCGGATTGTGACTGACCAATCCGCGCCCACGCAGGTGCTTTTCTGGTTTATCAGGAAATGTTTACTCAGGAAATATTTTTTCAGGAAATGTATTTTTGTGGAAGTAGATGTAAGTCAGCTTTATATCAGAAACCGCCGGACATACCTCCCCGGCCGCCGCCCATGTGGCCTCCGTGACCGCCGCCCATACCGTCCTGGCCGCCCATATCGCCGCCCATACCGCCATGTCCGCCCATCATCTGGTTGGTGATGGTATCGGTTTCGGTTCCGTTGACAATGAGCCTTGTGCCGTTGTTCTGTGCGCTGCCGTCATAGTCAAAAGGACTCTGGGCTGTAATATCGAGGGTACCGCCGTTCAGGATGAGATTTCCGTTGGAATCGACGGCGTCAGTATCTCCGGAACCCATTGTAATTGTAACCGTGCCTCCGTTGACTTCCACAGTGGGAGTCGAGATCGTGGACTTCTTGCCGGCATTGATGCCGTCGTCGGAAGCCGAAATGGTGATCTGGCCGTCATTGAGCTGGATATAGGTTCCCTCGATGCCCTCCGCGGCTGTAAGGCTGACCGTGCCGCCGTCCACCTGGGCAATGGTTGTCGCATGGATGGCGTCGTCGCCCGCCTCGATCGTGATCGTGCCGCCTGCGATATAGACGGATCCGACTGTATTATCTTCATCATTTTCGGCGTGCAGGCCGTCTTTGTCAGTCTTGATATTGATCGTGCCGTCCGCGATCAGGATGGCTTCATTTGCCTCGAGTGCGTCCGCGGTGCAGCTGATGTTGAGTGTGCTGCCCGTGACCTTGAGATCATCCTTGCTGCTGACGCCGTTTTCAGAGGAGACGATGTTCAGTGTGCCTTTGCCGTTGATAATAACATCATCTCTGGAGAAGATTACTGCGTCCGTATTGGTGTCGCCGTCTGCTGTGAAAGTGTCCGAGACAGTCAGTGTATTTTCGGAATCTGTCGTCGTGACAAATACCTTGTCTGCGTTCTTGACATAGATACAGGGTGTGCTCTCATTGGTGATGGAAACACTGTCCAGTACCAGCTGAACCTTGTCTTCGTCGCCGGCGGAAACAATGATCTGGGCATTGGAGGCGGTGCCTGAGATCACATAGACACCCTCTTTGCTGATCGTGTATGTCTGCCCGTCGCTTACAGTGATGTTTTCCGCGCCGGTCAGGTCAGCGGTCTGTTCCAGGTCCCGGTCCGAAAACAGATCGGCGGTATCCAGTGCGCTGGTTCCGGCTGTAATAGTGGAAGCTGTGTCTGAGGCGGCGGAGCCGCCTTCGGTCTCAGAGCCTGCCGTGACCTCTGCGGCTTCTTCGGAAACATATGTTTCTGCGGCAGAAGCGGGCTCTGCCGCGGATGCGACAGATGTATCGCAATATACATGAAAGGCAGTCATTGCGCTGAGCAGCACGGCACAGACAGAAGCGGTCATAAGCTTTTTGTTTCTCATATTTTTATTTAACTCCTTTCCGGAATCCTCTCTGCAATCCGGCAGTAATTTCAGGATCGGCAGATGTTTTGCTTTTTCAAACATTTGTTTTTATCAGTTTATACGATTGTTATACTACATGAACCCTAGCTGAAACTTAGAAAAACAGAAAAAAATCCGGAAGATTCTAAAAATCCATCATTTGTTCACATTTATATCCCTTCATTGGCTGCGGGAGAAAACACTGGATTCTTTTGATGATAATGCTATACTAAATATCTGTGCTTTGATGTAAGAAGAAAAGGGACTTCAAGAGCCGCCTTCGGGTCTTTTGTGATGAAGAATAAAACCCGACAGCGTTTTTGAGGAAAGAGGATAGAAAAGAAATGCCTGGATTAGGAACTTTGATCAATACTGCGGCCGTGGTCGGCGGCGGAGTTGCCGGCCACTTTGCAGGCCGTCTTTTTAAAGAAGAACAGCAGGACGCGATCTGCAGGGTCTGCGGCATCAGCGTTCTCTTTATAGCAATCGCGGGTGCCATGGAGGGCATGCTGCAGATCACCATGGATGAGGCGGGGAAGGGAGCTGCCATTGTCAGCGGCCGCTCCATGTTTATCGTCCTTTGTCTTGCCTTCGGGACGGTGATCGGAGAGCTGATCCGGATCGAGGACGGCTTTGAGCGCTTCGGCGCCTGGCTCAAGATCAAGACCGGCAACGCAAAGGACGCAAAGTTTGTGGATGCCTTCGTGACGAGTTCTCTGACCGTCTGTATCGGCGCCATGGCTATTGTCGGCGCCATCCAGGACGGCGTGATGGGAGATTACTCGACCCTGGCTGTGAAGTCTGTACTGGACTTTATCATCATCATGGTCATGACCTCTTCCATGGGTAAGGGCTGCGCTTTCTCTGCAATCCCGATCTTCCTCTTCGAGGGAGGAATCACCCTCCTGGCAACGCTGATCGCGCCCCTCATGACAGAAACCGCTATCGCAAACCTCTCTCTGGTGGGTTCCATCCTGATCTTCTGCGTCGGCATCAATCTTGTCTGGGGTAAAAAAGTGCGCGTCGCCAACATGCTGCCGGCAGTAGTGCTGGCTGTGATTGCCGCTTACCTGCCTCCCATGTAGACAATGCCGTATATTCTATCTGGGACAGACCCGCTTCTATAAGCTGCGTCTACGAAAAACTGAATCTATGAAAAAGATCCGTCTGCCTCTGTGTATGAGGTGACGGATCTTTTTTGTCTGAATTCTTTATGTTCGGGAAGGAAATCCTCCCGTCATGCCTGCCTCCAAAGGGCTGCTGTTAAACGCCGGTCACTTGGGCAGCCAGGAAATCGTATTTTCATTGTGGTTCATCATACGGACGATGTTTGCGCGGTGTCTGACAATGATCAGCACGGCAAAGATGACCTGTACGATCTTGATCGCGGCGGGTTCAGGCCTTGTAAAAATGTAGATCGTGATGACTACAGTGGAAACTATGCTGGCGAGGGAGACGATTCTTCCCAGGACGATCACGATCATGAACACCACCAGCGGCAGGAAGAAATACAGGGGGCTCCGCCCGGCGACAACGAACAGACCAAACAGATAGCCGTACATGGCAGCGACGGCTTTTCCGCCCTTGAATCCCGCATAGAGAGGGAAGCAGTGGCCGATTCCGGCTGCCAGAGCGCCCAGGGCCAGCACATCATCACTGCAGCCGAGAAGCTTTGCGATCAGCATGACAAAGGTGACCTTCAGAAGATCCAGAGCCATTGTCGAGAGGCCGGCTTTTTTGCCCAGCACGCGGCCTGTATTGCCGCCGCCCAGGTTGCCGCTTCCGTATTTTCTGACATCTGTCTTGTAAAAGCCCTTGCCGATCACCAGGGCAAAGGGAATCGATCCGATCAGATAGCCCAGAATCAAAACAAGTATAAGTTTCATGTTCAATCCTCCCGATCTATGACATAAAACCGGCTGCTGTAAGCCTTTAGATCTGATTTAAACACTGATCACTGCCGGAACATTTGCGCCCCTTATTTGAGGACTGTCTGTACGACGACACAGCCGGGACCGCCGTGTGTGATCAGAGAAGGGGAGAGCTGCAGGAGCTCTGTTTCCACCCGGGGGAAGGTCTCGCCGATCTGGCGGCATACCTTTGCGGCGATGTCCTTTTTGTCCGCATAGGCAACGCTGACCAGCCATCGCTCATCGATACCTTTTTCTTTCAGACTGTTAATGATGATATCGGCAGCTGCTTTCCAGGTCCTGCGCACGGTCATGAGAGAGATCCGCCTGCGGTCCTCGGACTGTGTCAGCACGGGCAGCAGATGAAGGGCACTGCCGATCTTCGAGGTCAGGTTGTTGATCCGTCCGCTTTTGCGCAGATAGTTGAAATCTGCGGGGATCACATAGGAAACTGTAGACTGTGCGCACTCCAGGACCTGCGCGGCCACTTCACCTGCCGTAAGACCGCGGTCCCTGAGAGAGGCCGCCTTGACAGCCATGTAACGCAGGGGACCTGCCAGTGAGCGGGAATTGATCACATAGATCTTATCTTTGTTGGGGAGACTGTTGCGAAGTCCCATTGCGGTGTTATATTCTCCGGAGAGTCCGTCCGCAACGGTGATCATGATCGCCTCTTCGTCAATATCCTCCAGCTGTTCCAGCATATCGCCGATGGAGGGCTGTGAGGAGACCGGCATTTCATCTCCGTGCAGCAGTTTCACATATTCATCAGAACTGATATCGATGTAATCGCGCAATGATCTGCCTCCCAGAGAGACAGTTACGGGAATAATTGATATGCCAAGTTTTTTTCCTTCTTCCTGTGTAAACAGGGATGCAGTGTTTGTAATGATTTTCATTATCCGGTCCTTATAGTTTCAAATTTGTATTGCTGAAAAAAGCTGCTGCCAAAACTATAGATGTAGAAAATAAGAATCAGCTAACACAGAACATAGACCCGAAATGTCGAGACATAGTTTTAATCAACAGTACAGCTGTTTCCATTATAAGAGTGTAAAGGAAATCATGCAAGAACGAACAGCAATCACGAATGTTCACGTCCCTGTCCGCGTGTGGTATCATGAGTGATAATAAAGTGTGCAAATTATTTCTGCGGAGTGTCTTATCAATGATCAGTATAGAAGAATGGAACGCGAGGATCGATTCCTTCATCCTGGAAGAAAACCAAAAAAAAGGCCTTCGGGTGCCGGTATACAGAATTTACTGTCAGGACGACACGGATCGTTCCGGCGGAGGCATTTACAATGAGACGGTGACGGTGGATACCATCGGCCGCTTTGCCCGCGCCCTCGGAGACTCGAACCCGCTTTTTTCGGATCCCCGCTATCCCGCAGGCAGTGCTGGCAGCAGACCGGGCGGGATAGGCAGGGCAGAGAGTCCCGGCAGGTCTGTCCCCTTTGCACCTCCCCTTCTTGAATGCTGCATCTGCTCGACCTTTATCGGCGGAAAACTGCCCCGGCTGCGGGGGATCAGTGTCTTTGATGCCGGAACCAGGTGGGAGCGTTTTCTTCCCATCTGCCCCGGAGACACTTTTTCAGCGCAGACAGAAAGCCTGGGAGTCAGAGAGATCACAAAAGCCGGTTCCGCCGGCAGACTCCTCATCCGTGAACATCGGATCGACCTCAGCAACCAGCGCGGAGAGCTTGTGTCCTGCCTGACTGCCCGCTCTGCGATCAAATGTGCTCCGCCTGTAATACAAGAGACAGAAAACAATGAAACAGCTGCGGCAAAAGGCAATGAAACAGCTGCAGTCCAGAAGGATAAAAAAGACGGAAAGGATGAAAGCCGCCGGTCCGGACGCCCTCACTACACGGAAGAAGAACTGGACCGGGTCTACGCGAACCTGGACGCCCAGCTCTCCGGCGCCTTCCGCCGGGGTGCGGACCCTCGTTTCTGGGAGGATGCGGAGATTGGACAAGAGATGCCGGAAGAGATTGTCGGACCCTACGACGAGTCCGACGGCCAGGCCCTGATGGCGGCCATCGGCGCGTCCAATGCCTTTGCGACCAAATGGGCGGCCATCCGTTCCCGAAAAGGGAAGGGGGTGACAGATCCCGAGACCGGTGCCCGCCGTCATCCCATCGACCGCCACAGCAGCGACAGCATTGCCAGAGCGCAGGGGCTGCCCCGCGCCATTGTCTCCGGCATCCACAGCCAGGCGCTGCTGGGGAAATCCGTCAGCGACTGGATGGGAGACGACGGATTCCTCCGTGTCCTGGACTGCCGGTGCAGGAAACCGCTCTACTACGGTGACCTGTCGATCCAGCGCGGACGGGTGACAGGAAAATTTGAAAAAGACGGAAAGCACTATGTAAAGCTTGACATGGAAGCAGTCCGTCAGGACGGCACTGTGCACACCACGGCGCAGGCAGTCGTCCAGCTCCCCTCACGCGCAGACCCGGAAGGCTGAGGAAAGAAATCCTGCATCCCGGCAGAGATTTGATGCATTCCGCTATTTTTTGCCGGAAAGAAGGAAGCGGAAGCCTTTTTCGAGGCCGTCCAGTGTCAGATCATACATATCTACGATATCGGCGATTGCACGGTGGGTATCGTCATCCGGTGCGTTTTCATCGGGCATGGGCAGGGGATTGAGCCAGATCATATGGGGGAAGTGCTGCTTCATCAGGCGCAGTGTCTGCGAGCCGGGAAGCCCGTCTTTGTGATCATAAAAGTTGTACTCCGTCCCATCCAGCTCATAGGGGTGCATCTCGGCGTCCCCCACGAAGATCACACGATATTTTTCGTCACACTCATCCATCAGGTGATCGACAGAGATATAGTTTCCTTCCTTCATCTCCAGAGTAGGATCCTTGTAGAGGAGAGAGTAGACGATGTTGTGGAAATAGTAGGTGCGCAGCTCCTTGAGGTGGCGCGATGCCGAGGCCGCCTGAAAAAGCTCTGAACAGAGTCTGGCAAAAATGCTCATGGATCCGCCGCTGTCGATGAGCAGCAGGACACGGATGGTGTTTCTGCGAGGCTTCCGGTATTTGATGTGCAGAAGACCGTTTTTACGGCAGGTTTCGTCGATCGTGGCGTCGATGTCAAACTCCTGCTCACTTGTCTCCAGCTGCGTGGAGAGATTGCGCAGGACGCGGAAGGCCATCTGGAACTGCCTCGTGTCCAGGGTGTTGTCTTTGCGGAAATCCCGGAACCTGCGGCTTCCCGGCGCGATGATGGCTGTGCGCCCGCCCCCGGATCCTGATCCCGGTCCCGGCGAGTTCTTTCCCTTTCCGGGTGCACTCGGCATTCCTTCAAAGCTCTCAGCCTGGTCCCGGCGCGTGAGCGCCTGAACCAGCTCGGGATCCGTTTTATCCAGTATTTTGGTCCACTCCCCGGGCAGGACATCCGCCCTGGGCACATCCCGGAAATAATCCGCGAAGGCCAGATCAAAGAGATCATATTCCGACTCATCCTTCAGGATCACTGCGCGGCACAGACGATAAAAGCCCTCCAGGGTAGACTCGTGCAGCCCTTTTCTCATGCCCTCCAGAAGGACCATCCATTCCCCGATCGAGACCTTTACGCCCCTTCCTCTGAGATAGTAAAAGAAATCAATAAACATTACCTGCGGTCACGACCTCCTGTTTATGCTTTGTACCTCTTCGATGAGTTCAATCATGGATCATCGGTGGAATCAATGGCGCATAGACTTCTGCACCTGGGCATAGTCTTTGTCCTTTTTAATGAGGACACCCAGATAGGGCAGGTCCGACGAAATGGCAGCCGCATCCACACCTGCGGCCAGCAGTGCCCGCAGCCAGTCGATCAGTTCCGATGTACTGGGCTTTTTGGCCAGATTCTGTACCCTGCGGATGTTGTAAAAAGTGAGCACTGCCTGCTGGAGGATCTCCTGATCGATGTCGCCGAAATGCGCGTGGATGATTTCCTTCATCTGCGCAAGGGCGGGGAACTCGATATAGTGAAAGATACAGCGCCGCAGGAAGGCATCCGGCAGCTCTTTTTCCGCATTGGAAGTGATGATCACGATCGGACGGTGCTTTGCCCGGATTGTTTCCTTTGTCTCCTGCACATAGAATTCCATCTGGTCCATTTCCCACAGAAGGTCATTCGGAAACTCCAGATCCGCCTTGTCGATCTCATCGATCAGCAGTACCACCTGCTCTTCCGACAAAAAAGCCTCGCCGATCTTTCCATACTTGATATATTTACTGACATCGTCCACATTTGCGCCGAACTGGCTGTCGTACAGACGCTGCACTACATCATAAGTGTACAGACCGTCCTGTGCCTTTGTCGTCGATTTAATATTCCAGATCAGGAGCTTTTTGCCCAGCGCGTCCGCGATCGCCTGCGCCAGCATGGTCTTGCCGGTGCCCGGCTCTCCCTTGACCAGCAAAGGTTTTTCCAGCGTCATGGCAATATTGACAGTTTTCATCAGATCTTCAGATGCTATATAGGACTGACTTGTTTCCAAACCCGATGTTTTGATCATTGTTATTTCCTTTTTTGAAAGACTAGCCAGCGCATTCTTGTGACTTCAGTCATGAGTTAGCTGGCTTTTATTTCCCCATATAAGGGAATGTTCGAACTGC
>JBGUPU010000059.1:0-60500 GCA_045130475.1 Lachnospiraceae bacterium | reverse complement strand
AAAAACGCGTTGGGCACGGTGTGGGTATACCCTCGCTGGCTGGGTAACTAAGGCCGCTTAAAAACAGCGGCAAAGTACCGGCCGCTCCCCAAGGCCCTTCGGCTGTTTGGCCAGCTGGACGAGACTCAGAGCCATCAGATACCTTTTGACCTTTACATCATACCATTCTCATTTTATCACTAAACAATTGACCCGAAAAGATTTCCCGTTACAGTACATGTCCCCTCGAAGGGCGTGTAAATGTAACGATTTCACAACAGACGCAACAGCATGATGGCAGAGGGATCGACAGAGAGCGCCCGGGGAAGGCTTTCGGAAAAATCGTGGCTTCTGATATCCTTAGGGACTTTCCACCAGATCTTATTCTGCAGGACAATGTACCACTCAAATGGGAGTTCGGTCAGGACGGGATTTTCAACATAGATGCGGTTTTCGGCACTTTCGTCTGCGCAGGAAAAAAAGTCGTGGGCGCGAATGCCGGCATGGGTGATCTCATCTGTGACCTCCTCCTGCGTCGTCAGCTCCAGATTGTCCCAGTCGAGGGCGCAGATGCGGTGCGGCCCCAGCGGCCGGATGCGGGAAATATTTTTACAGCCTGTCAGGCGGGCAGCCTCCACAGTCTTAGGATGGTCAAAAATCTCCTTTGTCGGTCCGCCGGCAATAAAACTGCCCTCATGCATGAGCAGCAGATGGTCGCAGAGCTGGTAGGCCTCATCGCGGTCGTGAGTGACCAGAATCGAGAGGCCCTCATAATTCTGAAGGACCTGTTTCATCTCCAGACGCAGTTTTTCCTTCAGGAAATTGTCCATGGCAGAAAAGGGTTCATCGAGAAGCAGGGCCAGCGGGCGGTAGGCCATGATGCGGGCCAGGGCAACTCGCTGCTGCTGTCCGCCGGAAAGCTCTGCAGGGCGGCGCTTCTCAAGCCCCTCAAGCTGAAAGGCGCGCACCATTTCCTGCGCGCGCCTTTTCTTCTCCTCTTTGCTTCCCCGCACGCCCGCCATGATGTTCTGTTCCACTGTCATAGTCGGAAACAGGGCATAATTCTGGAAGAGATATCCCACGCGGCGCTCCTGCGGACGGAGATTGATCTTTTTTTCCGAGTCAAAAAGATCCCGGCCGCCGAGTCTGATCAGGCCGCGGTCCGGGGTCTCTATTCCCGCAATGCTGCGCAGTGTCATACTCTTTCCGCAGCCGGAGGCACCCAGGATCCCGATCCTGGATGCCTCCCCTTCATGATGAATATGGAGATAGAAATCCTCCAGCTTTTTTTCAAAATCCAATATCAGTTGCATTCCCTTTTCCCCGTGTTCAAACACTCTTCCATTCTTTTTTCACGATCCCATCTCTTTTCAGGATTCACATCTCTTTTCGTGATTCCCATCTTCCGGACTACCATCTCTTCTTGTCGGAGCGGAGGGCCTTTCCCGAGATAATGTTCATCAGGACAATGAAGAAAAAGGCAATCAGGATCACTATGACTGTCCAGATACCGGCGGTGAGGTAGTCGCCGTCCTGAATGACCATGGCGATCCGCTGGGATACCGTCGCTGTCTTGCCGGGTATGTTTCCCGCCAGCATGCTGGTCGCCCCGTACTCGCCCAGCGCGCGGGCGAAGGTCAGGATCGTGCCCGAGGCAATGCCCGGACCGGCCGTCGGAATGACGACCGTCCAGAAAATGCGCATTTCCGACATTCCCAGCGTGCGGCCGGCATAGACCAGGTTGGGATTGATCTGCTCAAAGGCGGCGCGGGCATTCCTGTACATGAGGGGGAAGGCGATGACTGTGGCCGCCACAATACAGCCCAGCCAGGACTGGACAACCTTAATGTTGAAATTCTCGTACAGCAGTATGCCGAGCGGCCGCCTTCTGCTGAAAAGAAGCAGCAGGAAAAAGCCTGCGACTGTCGGAGGCAGGACCATGGGCAGGGTCAGAATACCGTCGATAACGGCCCTGACCCGGCCGGATGCCTTCAGCACCTTGCGAGCCGCAAAGATTCCCAGAAAAAAGGAAATAAAGGTCGCGACGATGCCTGTCTTGATCGATATATAAAGCGGACTCCAGTCCAGTTTTGACAGAATCTGAAGAATATCCTGCATAGCCCTTCTCCTGTCGGAAACGATCGCAGTCTCCGCTGTGCGGCTTTTTCTGTTGTACGGCTTTTTCTGTTGTGCGGCTTTTCTTTCTGCACCTGCAGCACAGCTCTTTCCGGAGTATTGAGTATTGTCAGTCGTCGATGCCCACCATGACGGAAGTCGCCTTGATGACCGCCAGTGCCTCGTCACCCGGCTTGAGGCCGAGTTCCTCCACGGCATTGTTGGAAATCGTCGCGCTGACAATGTTTCCGTCGAGCACATCTATTTTTACTATAGAGTTGACAGCACCTTTGTCAATCCCCTTTACGATGCCCGGAAACTGATTGCGGGCGCTCAGGGGAAGGTGCGTGCCTTTTCCTACCATCACTTCTGTCGCCTTGATGACCGCATATGCCTTTTTGCCCGGTTCCAGACCAAGTTCATGGATCGCATTCATGGAGATCGTCGCACTGACGGGCGTGCCGTTCACATCGATCGTGACGATTCCGTTTACAGCTCCCTCTGCGATTTTGACAACATGGCCGGGCAGCTGGTTTCTTGCACTGAGTTTCATATGATCCTTCCTCATTTAGATTTAGTGATATGGGCAGGTGCCTGCAAACATGTATGGTGATTCTTTATGAAAGCCGGTGTCAACCTTTGCTGAAGGCTGGCGCCAAATCTTTACTGAAGGTTGGTGTCAAAATAGTAGGAATCGAAGATTGCCTTTGCGGTATCGGAAGTGATAAAGGATACAAAGTCCGCCGCTGCGGCCTTCTGCGCGTCCGTTGCCTCTTCATTGACGACCTGGCAGACAGGATAGATCACGTTGCCGGTCAGGTCATAGCTGACGGTCTCGAGAACATCGATCTGGTCTTCGTAGCCGTATGTGTCGGAGTAATAGGTCGTACCCACTTCGCAGGAACCCTCCGCAACTGCAGTCAGGACCTGGGAGACGTTGCCTTGCTCGGAGATTTCAACACCGCCCAGAGCGTCGGAGACTTCCGCTGTAGTGTAAACGGATGCGTCCTCCACTTCGGGAAGAAGTCCGAGGTTCATCAGGGCTGTACGGGTATATCTGCCGACCGGCACGGAGCCGTCCGCCATGGCGATGCTGGAAGCTTTTCCCAGGGTCTCAAGGCCGGTCACTTCGCTCTCGGTATCTTTGCGTTTGATCACGACGACCTGATTGTTGACGACATCCGCACGGGTGCCCTCCACGACCAGTCCATCCTCTTCCAGGGTATTCATCTGCTTCTGAGCGGCAGAGAAAAAGACGTCACAGGTATAGCCCTCTTCAATCTGAGTGAGCAGCTTCCCGGAGGAATCGGCGTTATAGACGATCTTTACATCGGGGTGCTCTTCATTATATTTGGCCGCAACTTCCTGCATGCAGGTGTTCAGAGAGGCTGCGATGAAAACCTGCAGTTCCACTTCCTCTGCCTCTGCTGCAGGAGCTGTTTCTTCTGCCGCAGTCTCCGTCGCTGCCGCCTCGCTCTGTACTGTTTCTGCACCGCTTTCTTCTTCCTTTGTCTGCGCCTCTTCGGTCACTTCCTCTGTTTTCTCTTCCGTGGCAGCCGGCGCTGAAGAAGCGCCTCCGCACCCCGCCATGAGCGAACAGGCCATTGCGGCTGCAAACAATGCTGCAAGAACTTTCTTTTTCATGTTTTCCTCCTCTTAAGTAAAGTCAGTGTGTCGTTTCTCTATGCCGTTCGGTTTTTGAAAAGCGAACGCTTTTGTAAAAACGGGAACACCTGCAGATGTATAGGTTTCAGGTGTTCCGTAAATACAACTAAATTACAGTTTTTCGAACTGTCGCGGCATTCACCGTTTACATCCAAATCAATAGATCGGCGCTTTCGAGCGAACTCGACGCGCCTCACTGTTGCTTTGTCTGTGCATGGCTCATTGCTTACGCGCAAATAACCGCAGTCCGCCTGGGGATTTCCAATAAAAGACAGAGAACCGTCCCCTGTCTCCTTCGCTCACTGTCTGGCGCAGTCAGTCACACTGCCGCGCAGAATGCGCAGGCCGTGGTCGAGGGCATGCAGGATGAACTCCAGGCTTTCGCGGACTGCCTTGGGGCTGCCGGGAAGATTGATGATGAGGGTTCCTTTGCGGATCACAGAGACACCGCGGCTGAGCATGGCACGGTCCGTGATCTGGGCGGACCGCATGCGGATGTATTCAGAGATGCCGGGGGCGTTGCGGTCGGCGACAGCCATGGTGGCTTCGGGTGTCTGATCCCGGAGGGAGAATCCGGTGCCCCCGCTGGTCAGGATGAGTTCCACCTGGCGCTGGTCTGCAAGGCGCATGAGCTCGGCCTTGAGCAGGGCCGGCTCGTCGGGAAGGATCATTGTCTCAACGACCTCGTAGCCTGCTTCTTCCAGCATCTTTACTGCCATAGGTCCGCTCTTGTCCTCCCGCTCGCCCTTCGCCCCCTTGTCGCTGAGGGTGATGACAGCGGCGGTAAAAGGCCGTTCGGGGTCGGGCAGCTCTGCGGTGATCTCATCGCCCGGACGGATCATTCCTTCTTCAAGGACCTCCGCAAAAACACCTTCTCTGGGCATGATGCAGTCGCCCACGCGGTTCCGGATCGCACAGCCCTGGTGGCATTCCTTGCCGATCTGTGTCATACGGAGGACAACAGAACCGCTGCGGATGATTGCCCCGACAGGCAGCTTTTTAAAATCAATCCCTTCCACCAGAAGATTTTCGCCGAAATCCCCGTCCACAACCTGTGCGCCGCGGGCGTTGAATTCCTTCACTTTGTCATAGGACAGGAGACTGACCTGGCGGTGCCACCTTCCTGCATGGGCATCCCCTTCAATTCCGAAGCCCTTGATAAAAACGCCCTCCCCGACCGGTCTTTTTTCCGTTCCTTTGGCAGGGCTGGTGCAGACCGCCCGGACAGTGCCTTTCATAATGATTTCCTGTGACATATTGTTTCCTCCTGTCAAGGCGAGCCGCCGCAAAAGTTTCTTCCCTGACTTCTCTGACGGGACCAAGCGGGACAATCAGAACCGTCCCGTGTCCCAGGTCATTTCATCGGTCATCTAATCCCTTTCATCCGCCGATGGCGTTCATGCCGGCGTTTTCGGTGATCCCTGCGGGTATATCAAAACAGTGCGCATCGGGTTTACGGAAAATTGCTTCCCGCATTGCCTCCAAAAGATCTTTGCGCATTTCCGTTTCCGGCAGGCCGGCGCGGAGTACAGCGCGAAGGTCTGCTCCGTCGTTGTAGCAGAGGCAGGTCTTGAGGAAGCCCTGGGATGTGAGGCGGACACGGTTGCAAGTGCCGCAGAATTTGCCGTGGATGGCGCTGATCAGCCCTACGCTCCCCCGATATCCGGGGATTGTGTAGTAAACCGCCGGACCGCATCCGTGCTGCCGGTCGTCTTTCTGCATGCCGGGGTACATGGTCTTCAGCTTATCAAGAAGATCCGCATGGCTGAGGGACGGGAAGTTTTTGCCATATCCGATGGGCATCATTTCGATGAACCTGACGTCCGCAGGCATGTCCTTTGCAAGGTCTATGAGAGCGCGGAGATTGTCCTCTCCCAGATCCAGAGAAACCGCATTTATCTTGACGCGCAGTCCGCGCCGGTCTGCATCCCCCCCGGAGTCCCCGGGTCCGAAGGCAGCAGTCCTGCCTGCTGCTGTGATGGCGAACCGGATGGCACGCAGAACTGTATCCAGTCCGTCTGTCCCGGTGATCTCCCGGTATTTTTCAGGATTCAGGGTGTCGAGGCTGATATTGACAGCATCAAGTCCGGCGTCGATCAGGGAGGGGAGCTCTTTTTCCAAAAGGATTCCATTGGTCGTCATGGTCACCGTTTCGATCCCCGGGACCGCCTTAAGCTTTTCGACAAAAGAGATAAGTCCGCGCCTCACCAAGGGCTCGCCGCCGGTCAGTTTGATGTGCCGGATCCCCAGCTCCGCCGCGGTCTCCGCAATAGTGCAAAACTCTTCATAGGTCAGAATCTCCGGCATGGGAAGGCACTTGATTCCGTGCGGCATGCAATATTTGCACCGCAGATTGCATCTGTCCGTGACAGAAATCCGCAGATAATCTATTTCTCTTCCTTTTTGGTCTAACATCCGATTCTCCACGATCTGTATTGTACTTAGTGGTCAGGAAGAACCCGCCGCGGTCAAAACATCTTCTTAATGTCCTTTGCCGAAGCCGCAGTTGGGGAAGGTGCAGACAGGGCAGTTGAGACAGAGTCCGCCTTCTCCAAGGCCCGCAAGGTCCTGTGCCGTGACTTTATCATCCGCCATGACATGCGGCAGAATCAGGTCAAAAATCGTGCGCTTTGCGTACATGACACATCCGGGCAGGCCCATGATGACGACAGTGCGGGGATCCGGTCCCTCTTTCACATCATAATAGGCGAGGAGGAACATGGCGCCGGGCAGAACGGGTGCCCCGTAGGAAACGATGTGCGCCCCGGTGTTTTTGATGGCGAGAGGCGTCTTGTCATCAGGATCCACGCTCATGCCGCCGGTACAGCAGACGATGTCCGCGCCCTCGTCGATCATCTTCAGGATGGAAGCCGTCACTTTGGTATCATCGTCGTTCCAGATTTCATGGTCGATGATCTGTGTGTCATACTCCGCGAATTTGGACTCGATCACCGGCGTGAACGTGTCCTCGATCCTCCCGTAGAAAACTTCGTTTCCTGTGGTCACAATGCCGACTTTTTTCCGCGCGAAGGGCAAAAGCTCCAGAATGGGACTTCCTCCGGTCGCCTCCATGCAGGCTTTTTCGGCAGCCGCCATTTTTTCCTCCTCGATCAAAAGGGGAATAATACGGGTGCCGGCGAGCTTATCACCTGTTTTCACACCAAAGCCGCCGTGGCGGGAGGCGATCATCATCTGTCCGAAGCTGTTGACCGCCTTCAGGCCTGCACTGTTGACTTTGAGAAGGCCGCTGCAGGCGGCACTGATCTCGATCTTTCCCTCTTTGGCCTGCGAACGGTTCATGTTTTTACCCAGACACATGCGGCACAGGTATTCGGCCGCCTCATCTTCGTGCAGCATTCCCTCCTGCTTTTCCCACACATAGAGCTGGTCCTTGCCCACCGAGAGAAGCACCGGAATGTCCTCCTTTGTCACGATATGTCCCTTGCGGAAAACGGCGTCCTTGGTGACGCCGCGGATAATCTGTGTGATGTCATGGCAGAGGACCGCGCCCTCTGCGTCAATAGTACGGATGAGTTTCATTTCCGCCCCTTCTATAAAGCTTTTATGCATATGATGTTAAGATCAAAAGGCGGTTAAGGGAAGGCCATCTCGTCAGATACTTTCGACCTCAACATCATGTATACAGTATCTATGCCTGTCATGAATTTCCGAAAATCTCTTCAAATGCCCGGTCGGCATCCTCCCGGATACGAAGAGTCAGCTGCCTGTACTTTTTCAGAAGTTCCCGTCCTTCCTCGGTCAGCCGCGAGCCGCCGCCCCCGCTGCCTCCGATCCTGCGCTCCAGAAGATTGAATCCGAGCTGTTTTTCGGCCATCTTGATCATCCGTGCTCCCTTGGAGTAAGAAAGCTCCATTTCAAGACAGGCCTCCTGCAGGGAACCGGTCTTGTCTATATATTCCATCAGCCTGGCCTTTCCGGGGCCGAAAAAAATATCGTATTTTGCAATCCTTACCTGTACAGATGTGTGAAGCTTCACCTCTTCCTGCGCATTTGCATCCGTATTTTCAATATTTTCCATTGTGCAGTTTTCCCCCGTTCCCAGTCTGCTTTTCTGTGTCTGGTTTTTCTCAGGACACTCTCCGCTTCCTGCCCTCGCCCAATGGGGATGTGACAGAAACAGCGAAACGTCCATCGTTCCGTTTTTCAAAACCGAACGGTGATATAATCATAGCATAGATTTCCGGGTGCAACAATAACCCCCTGCGCTTCCGGGGAAACCCCGGAAAGCAGCAGGGGGTATAGGCGCATCCTCGCGGATTGCTTTTTTCTTTTTACGCGGGTATCCCGCGGCTGACGTCACGGGTATTGCGCGATGAAGAAAACAGGTGTTATGAGAGATCTTCCAGAATTTCGATCAGGGCATCTGTCTTCTCCTGGGTGATGCTCCAGTCCGTCGCCAGCCGGATGACGGTGTTTGCGTCATCGTATTTTTCCCAGAAGCTGTACTCAACCTTTTCGCCCAGTTTCTGCAGTTTTTCGTTGTCCATGATGCAGAAGATCTGATTGGTAGGGGAATCGAAGCAGAGGCGGAAATCATTTTTCTCCATATTTGTGCGGATCTTATCCGCCGCCGAGATGGCGGGCACACCGACCTTCTCATAGAGACCGTCTGAAAACAGCGTGTCGAACTGGATTCCCAGGATCCGCCCCTTGGCAAGAAGGGCTCCATGCTGCTTGATGATGGAGAAAAATCCGGGAATCAGTTCCGGATCCGGCACAACGACAGCCTCTCCCAGGAGCGCCCCGCACTTTGTACCGCCGATATAAAAGACATCGCAGAAGGCTGCAAGATCCGAAAGGGAAATATCGTTTGCGGGGCAGGCAAGGGCATAGGCCAGACGGGCACCGTCCAGATACAGGGGAATGCGGTATTGTCTGCAGATCTCGTGGAGCTCCTGCAGCTCTTCTCTGGAATACAGCGTGCCGTACTCGGTCGGATGGGAAATATAGACCATACCCGGCATGACCATGTGCTCATGGTTGTCGTCGTCATAATACTCCTCCAGAAAGACGCGCACGGTTTCCGGACTGATCTTGCCGTTTTTGTGAGGTACCGTCAGCACCTTGTGGCCGCCCGCCTCGACGGCGCCCGCTTCGTGGGTCGCGATATGACCGGTATGGGCGGCGACAACGCCCTGATGACTGCGCAGGAGTGCATCAATGACAGTTGCATTGGTCTGCGTCCCACCGACCAGAAACTCCACCCTTGCACGAGGACATTCACAGACCATCCGGATCTTGTCCCGCGCAGAGTCCGAAAATGGATCGAGTCCATAACCGCCGGTCTCCATCATGTTTGTCGCGGCGAGCCGCTCCATGATCGCCGGATAGGCCCCTTTCATATAATCGCTTGCGAAAGAGAGTTTTTTCTGCTTCTCCTCGATGTGCATATTTTTTCCTCACTGACCGGAACCGGTCCGGATCCTGTCAGATTTCTATCCTTACCTATGGCAGGCTTACTCTGACTTTTTATCTTCCTGCGTATCTCCCGTCCGGCTGTTCTCTGCGCTCGTTTCTCCCGTACTGCTCTCCTCTGCCGGGTTCTCTGTCCCGCAGACAGCCTCATAGACTTCTCTGGACAGATCCGCGATCTGCACGTGGAGCTCTTCCTCTCCCGCGCCGGGAACTGCTGTCATCACAGTGAGCACATAGGGATGACCTTCCGCAAAAATAATCGCCGCATCGTTCTGAACACTTACGTTGACGCCTTTTTTATCTTTTGTAAAGAGCTCTCCGGTCTTATTGGCCGTCTCAACACCTTCCGGAACCCCTGCGGGGATCTTGTAGCGGTTGCGGGCGATCTGTGCGCGCATGGCATCGAGGATCCTCTCCGAGGCCTCTTTGTTGACATAGGTCCCCTCATAAACTTTTTTAAGGACGCGGCCACAGTCTTTTGTGGATGTGTAGTTCTCTGTGCCGTTGCTTTCAAGCATTTTGCGGTTCAGCTCTCCTGCAGGGTAATGGTGATCCTGAATAAACGCATTGATCCGGTCCTTGCCCAGAAGGTCGATCAGCTGGTTGGTCGCGCCGTTATCGCTTGCGGAAATCATGGCAAAAAGCTGCTGCTGATAATTGTCCTCGACCGTTCCCTTCTCCACTTCTTCCAGATAGCATCCTGCAACATAGAGCTTGATCAGGCTCGCGGAGATCATGGGATCATTTGCATTGATGCCGATTTCCTCCCCGGTGTCCAGACGATACAGGTAGAGCGACCAGTCTCCGGCCTTCTCCGCAAGCTCTTTGCGCAGGGACTTTTCCAGGGCCTCCATTTTGGGACTGAGGGGAATAGCGTTTTCACTTGTTGTACCGGCTGTACCGCTGATACCCGCGGTCTCCCCTGTACCTGCCGTCTCTGCCGTCTCTGCTGTCTGTGCCTGCTCCTGCGTTCCCGAAACGCCGCTCTGTGCTTCTTCAGAAGGCGGTGCCGGCCTCTTTGCCAGATAAAACCAGAGTGCAATCGCAATCACAAGACAGGCGGCAATGATCATGACAACATGGCCCGGGATCCCCGCGCTCCGCATATTTTCCGCATTGTGCGCACCGGTGGCTTCCGCGTTTTCGGCAGCCCATTCAACTCCGGGATCCTTGCTTTTCCGGGAATCTTCATACTGTGCACTTTCCGGGCTTTCCCCGCTTTGACCGCTTAGCTGTTCAAGCTCTTCTTTGTCATTCCTGTTCTCTGTACTCATTGAAAACTCACTCCTCCTCAGGTGTCTGATCTGTCATGTATGCGTCGATTCCGTCAGCGATTCCGTCAGTCATCTTTTCCTGAAACTGCGGATTCTGCATCAGAAGGTCTTCATCAGAGTTTGTCATATATCCCATCTCGATGATCGTCACGGGGACCTGCGCCCAGTTGATCCCGCTCATGGAGTCGGTCTCCCAGACGTATTCGTAGTCAATACCGGTCTTCTCGGTATAGGAATTGAGAATGCAATCGGCCAGTCTGCGGGACTCTTCGTAGAGATCTCCGTTATATATGTTGCCGGGGGTCTGGCAGATCGTCATCGCTCCGGTCACTCCGCGGTTTTCAGAACCGTTGGCATGGATCCGTATAAATGCATCCGCGTCCGCCTCGTTTGCCACAGCTGCCCGCTCGGAATTGCTGATATCCACTTCATTGGTCTCGCGTACCATGATCACCTTATATCCGCGGGCTTCCAGCTCGTCGCGAAGCTGCAGACCGATGTCCAGTGTCAGCTGATACTCGGGAACACCGGTCGTGACGCCGCTCGTGCCCCCGCTGACTTTTGCCTTGGTCTCCGAGGCGCCCGGGCCCACAGGTTCCTGTTCCGGATTCCCGTACTGCTGGTGTCCGGGATCGATGACGATCAGTCCTCTGGATTCGGCAGCATACTCTGCGGCACTGCTTCCTGTACGACCCGCCGCGGCAGTCTCTCCGGCAGACGCCGCTTCCGCCGAAGTACTGCCTGTATTTTCCGTTTCCGCTCCCGCAGCTGCCTGCGTATTTCCGGATCCGGCAGTCTTATCCGCAGCTGCCTGATCTGTGCTGCCCGCTGCCGATGTATCTCCGGTCTTGTCCTGCGTCTTCGTTTCTTCTGTCTTTGCAGCGCCGCTCTCTGCTTCTTTTGATGTTCCTCCGCATCCGCAGACCATCACGAGCACCAGGCACAATACCGCTGCCGTTTTTTTCCACATAGTCTCTCTCTCCTTACCGAACTGTAAAAATAGTAACTATCCCGGTCTCCCTTCCTGCCAGGTGCAGTGTCGGTTACCGAATGGAACCTTTCTATTATGACAAAGAGCGGACTCCCTTGCAAGCAGGGAATCCGCTCTGATTTTCATTTAGTCCGGTTGTTAATGATGCTCCGATCAGATCTGATAGCCGACGCTCTTGAGGTAGTCGACGCTGGCCTTGATGTCACGCAGGGAGGTCTCCTGGTTCCTGGGGTCGCGCTCCTGCTCGATGGTGATGTAGCCGCTGTAGCCGATCTCCTCGAGGGCAGTCTTGATGGCGGGATAGTCCAGGGCGCCTGTGCCGACGGGGCACATGGTTCCTTTGCCGCAGCCGTCGAAGAAACGGATGTGCTCGCTCATGACCTGCTCGTAGACCTTCTGGTCGACGTCCTTGAAGTGGACATAATCCAGAACGTCAGCGTACTTCTTGAGATACTCCACTGGATCCATGTCGCAGTAGTAGAGGTGGCCGGTGTCGAGGCAGAGGCCTGCGATCTCATAGGGCATATCCTGCACGTAGCGGGCGATCTCATCGGAGAACTCGATGTAGGTGCCGGAGTGAGGGTGAATCACAGGACGGACGCCCCAGCTGTTGGCGCGCTCACATACAGCGCGGACGTGGC
The DNA here is from genome assembly GCA_045130475.1 of Lachnospiraceae bacterium. Lineage (GTDB taxonomy): Bacteria > Bacillota > Clostridia > Lachnospirales > Lachnospiraceae > CAG-791. The sequence continues at coordinate 48,399 of JBGUPU010000059.1, read as the reverse complement.
TCAGGAACTGCTTCCACTCTTCATCGTTCATGCGGGGTGCGCGGTCATAGTGGCCGGCGTTGAAATCACGCTCGTCGTGGCCCCAGTCCATAACAGTCATGTAAGGGGTGGGGAACTTCTGGCCTTCCATAACGGGAAGCTTGGGCATTCTGTCATCAGTGATCAGTTTGCAGATGTTGTCAACTGCCTCCAGGACAGAAGGCTGGTTGGCGGGATCGACCAGGTCGTGGAAGATGGTGCCCGCAACAATGGCCAGCTGGTTCTTTTCCAGCTCTTCGGCGACGATTGCCGGATCAATCGGCATATAGCCATAAGGTCCCAGCTCAATCGCAGTGTAGCCTGCCTGATGTGCCTCGGAGAGGACCTTGGTCCAGGAAGGAAGGTAAGGATTTTCGGGATTGTCTACGCCCCAGCTCGCCGGAGCACCACAGATCTGCATAGCCATGGAAAGTACCTCCATTATTTTAAAAAGTAGAACCCGGAGATTATCCGGAAGGATTTCTCATTCAGAATGATGGTTTTGGTTACAAGTCACACCTGCACCAGACTCGAGGGTTTTCACGCGTTCTTTGCGTGAAAACCCGAGTTAAACGGCGAACGCCCATCCCCGAAGGGGATTACCACTTGATCCAGATGCTGCCCTTGTCGGCGGACTCGACACACTTCTCGAGCCACTTGATGCCGTTTGCGCCTGCCTCGACATCGGGATACCAGAAGTCGCCGTACTCGGAGCTGTCCGCACCGGACATGGCAATTGCAAACCTTCTGTAGAGATTACTCCATGCCTCGAACAGGCCCTCTGCATGGCCGCCGCCGATGCGGTCCTCGACGCGTGCTTCGGGATACAGGTAGCCTGCGCCGCGCTCCAGGATGCGGACGGGCTCGCCGTCGATCTCATAGGTCATCTGGTTGGGACGCTCGTCATCCCACTCGATGGAAGCCTTGGAGCCGATGACACGAATCTTGTGGCCGTGGCGGGCGCCGCAGTTGATGGAGCTGGACCAGCAGTAAACCTGTGCGCCGTCCTGGACATTCTCGCTGCCGTCCAGGTTCATGATTGTAAAGGCGTTGTCCTCGAGCTGACGTCCCTCGACAAAGGCCTGCTTGGTGCACATGACGTCTCTGATCTTCATATCCGGGATCATGGCCTCGATGAGGTAGAGGGGATGTGTGCCGACATCACCCATGGCGAAGGAGATGCCTGCCTTGGCGGGATCGAAACGCCATCTTGCTGCTGCGTTGGTCTCCTCAATCTTGGTGTTGTAGCCGCCGAAAGCGAAGCTCATGTTGATCAGGCGGATGGGACCCAGGTCGCCGTTCTTGATCATCTGGCGGGCCTGCTGGATCATCTGGTGTCCGGAGTAGCCGTAGGTCACACCGACGACCAGGTTCTTTTCCTTGGCGATTGCGACCAGCTCCTCAGCTTCTTTGCTGGTGAAGCAGACGGGCTTCTCGCAGACAACATGGAAGCCTGCTTCCAGGGCTGCCTTGGAGATGGCGTAGTGAGTGCCGTTGGGAGTTGCGATGGAGACAGCTTCGATCCTGTCTTCGCCGCGCTTCTGCTCCTCAGCAAACATAGTCTGATAATCGGGATAGCAGCGGTCGGGTTCCACGCCCAGCTCTTTGCCGAATTCGATGCCGCGCTCGGGATTGATATCGAATGCGCCTGCTACCAGCTTGAAGTTGTTGTCGCGCTGTGCGGCAGATCTGTGGATGTAGCCGATCTGGCTGCCCTTGCCGCCGCCTACCATTGCCCAGCGAATACTGTGATCGAGAACCTTGGAACCGTTAATCATTGCTTTTTCCTCCTTGTTTTTTTGTTTTTTGACTTTTATTTTTGTGTGGTTTTGATTTTTTATTTATTTTGGAAAGAGCTGTCTCTTCGGCTTTTCTCTGCCGGAGGAGAAGGTCTTTCTGTTCACTTGGTGATTTTCCTTCACACTTCAATTTCCATCTTATTCCATCAGGTTGAAGGATTTCCGGAAGGCTGCAGGCGTCTGTCCTGTTTTCTCTCTGAAAAACCTTGTAAAGTGTGAGGTGTTGGCGAATCCGCAGCGCTCTGCGATTTCCGACACCGACAGGATCTTCTCTATCAGCATCTCCCTGGCAAAGTTGACCCGGATTTCTGCCAGGTATTCATTGGGCGTCCGTCCCGTCTCCTTGCGGAACAGCCTTGTGAAGTAATACCGGCTCAGGGAAACCTGTTCCGCGATCTCGCTGATCTGCACCTGCTCGCTGTAGTGGTTGTAGATGTAAGTCATGGCCTCTCTGACAGGCGGTGAAACAGAAACTTCATTCTGGCTGATCATGTTGCAGAACATGGCGTGGATTATCATGGAAATGGTGTGATCCTGCGGGAAGGAGGAGTCGAGTTCCTGCCGAAGCCTCTGAATTGTTCCTTTCAGCCTGCCGGTCATCCTGAACTTGTGTCCCCACCTCTCAGTGATCAGATTGTAGAAGGCTTCCGATTCATTCCCTTTGAAGACCGCCTCCCATTTTACCAGGCGGTCCGAGGTACAAGTGTAGGAATGGGGCTTTCTGAAATCCAGAAGGACGAGTTCATCTTTCTTTACGAGAATCTTTTTTCCTTCGTAGCAGACCTCCATCTGTCCGTCCAGCACGCAGATCACTGAGTAGAAATCCAGGAATTCTCTCTTGACCGAGTAGAGTCTGCTGCATTCGTAGCAGCTGCTCCAGGCGACATAGAAGAGATGTTCCGCCGCAAATTCCGTCGGCGTGTGGAATCCTGCTCCGCTGATGTCCATGATACCTTTTTCGTTTAAGATTTTTATTCTTTCTCTGGTATCGTGTTCCATCCTGTCACTCCTGCATGTGCTTTTGTGTCCGCGATGTTTTTGTTTACAATAAGATATTATAAAATAAAGACCCTCTTGTGAATACACACGCTTGCCTGAAAATGTTCTATTTTTGCCCTGTAGGAAATTCTATCTTTCTCTTCTTTCCTGATATGGTTAAAATGGTTATTATTCCAGCATAAAACACCATATATGCAAATTTGCCGCCCTTCCTCTTACAACAGTGAAACTCTTTCCTAATATCGCCTGTTTGCTCAACTTGCGCTCTATATTTCAAACTGTTATCATTAACGGATGCAAAGGACGCCGGACAGGAGCGAAGGGCCTGCTTTCCGACGATTCATCAATATCTTTTACACGACAGGAAAAACAGAATTATGGAAACAAACTGCACAAAAACAAATCAGGCAGAAGCCAGCCGTGACTCTGTCATCATCAGGACCAGTATCATCGGTATCATCACTAATGTATTTCTCGCAGCCTTTAAAGCCGCGATCGGCATTCTCTCCAATTCGATTGCCGTCACCCTGGACGCCGTCAATAATCTCTCTGACGCCCTGTCCTCCATCATCACGATCGTAGGAACAAAGCTGGCAGGCAGACTGCCGGACAAAAAGCATCCCCTGGGATACGGCAGGATCGAGTATCTGAGCGCCATGATCGTTTCCGCCATCGTCCTCTACGCAGGCATCACTTCCGCGGTTGAGTCCGTCAAGAAGATCATCCACCCCGAGAAGGCGGACTACAGCATGGTCTCTCTTTTCATTATCGCTGTGGCGGTCGTCGTCAAACTGGTTCTGGGACGGTATGTGAAAGCACAGGGCAAAAAGGTGAATTCCGGCTCCCTGGTCGCCTCCGGTTCCGATGCGGCTTTTGACGCTGTCCTTTCTCTCTCCGTACTAGCCTCCGCAATCATCTTCACGATCAGCGGAATCTCACTGGAGGCCTACGTAGGGGCCGTCATCTCCGTCATCATTATCAAGTCCGGTATCGAAATGATGATGGAAACCCTGGACGAGATCCTGGGCAGGCGGGCAGACCAGGAGACTACACAGGAGATCAAAAAGCTTCTCTCTGAAGAGCCGGAAGTCCGGGGTGCCTTCGACCTCATCCTGCACAATTACGGACCGGATAAAAACCTGGCTTCCGTCCATCTCGAGCTTCCGGATACCATGACCGTAAGGGAAGTTGACCGGCTGACCAGAAAAGCAGAAGCAAAAGTCTACCGGGAGACCGGCGTCATCCTGACCGGTGTCGGCGTTTATTCCTACAACACCGGAAACGATGAGGCTGCAAAGATACAGAATAATGTCTGCAAGATCGTCATGTCCCATGACTGGGCCGTCCAGTTCCACGGCTTTTACGTGGATGTTGAGAAAAAAGAGATGACATTCGACGTCGTCATGAGCTTTGAGATCAGCCCGAAAGAAGCTCTGGAGATTCTCTACAGGGAGGTGGGAGAAGCCTGCCCCGATTACAAGATCGTAATCGCGCCCGATGTAGATATTTCTACGACTTAACAGGATTTGATTGCTGACAGTCCTGCACATACCATCGAGTGCAGGCATCCAGATATGCAAAGAAACCGGCAGCAGCTGCTCATTGCAAAGCAGCTGCTGCCGGTATTTTTTCAATTAGAACCATTTACTGTGCGTCGATCCGCTCCCCGAATCTCTGCAGCGTCACGCGATAGTATCGATGATGGCATTTACCGCATTCCTCATCTCTTCGACGCGGGCTTCGGAATCCTCGTGTGTTTTTGCGACTGCGTAATAGTAGAACTTGATCTTGGGCTCTGTGCCGGAGGGGCGCATGGCAAACCAGCTGCCGTCGTCCATGATAAATTTCAGGACGTTGGAAGCAGGAATATCCTCATAGCCGTTGATATAATCGATGATCTCCGCAGCCTTCAGGGAGCCGTACTCCTTCGGGGGATTGCCGCGAAAAGCATCCATGATGCGCCCGATCCTGGCGGCACCCTCCTGTCCCTTCAGAACGACCGATACCTGGTCTTCTGCGTAATAACCGTATTTCCGGTAGAGCGCCTCCAGAGCATCAGCGATGGTCTCCCCGCGCTTTTTGCACCAGGCCGCCAGTTCCATTACCAACATGGCTGCGCAGACGCCGTCCTTGTCGCGGACCGCCTCTCCCGGGGCGCATCCGATGCTCTCCTCGTAACCGAAGAAGTAGCTGTATCCCTCTTTCTCCAGACGAGGGATCACACCGCAGATATTTTTAAAGCCTGTCAGCGCCTCATAGACACTGATCCCGTTGGCCTTGCAGATTGCCTTTCCCAGATCTCCTGTCACGATCGACTTGATCATGCCGGCCTTTTTGGGAAGAGTTCCCGCCTCCTTCTGGCTCTGCGCCATATAGGCGATGAGCAGAGCGCCGGTCTGATTGCCGTTGAGGGGCACATAACCTCCGTTTCCATCCGGAATCTCGATCGCCATGCGGTCGCTGTCGGGGTCAGTCGCGATCAGAACCTCCGCGCCGACCTCTCTGCCCAGCTTTTCTGCCAACTCAAAGCCCTTGGGGTCCTCGGGGTTGGGATACCCCACGGTAGTGAATTCCGGGTCGGGATCTTTCTGTTCCGGAACAATATAAAAATGGTCATACCCGAGCTCCTCAGCCACCGTCGCCATGGGAATGCTGCCGGCGCCGTTCAGGGGTGTGTAGACCACACAGACGCTCTTGTCCAGCTCGCAGTCAGTCCGCTGCCGCATGGAATAGACATAGTCGAGGTAGGCGCGGTCCGTCTCCTCTCCCAGCATGGTCAGAAGTCCCTTCTCCTTTCCTTCCTCCAGGGAGATCCCGCCGAAATCGTCAAACAGATCCAGCTTCCGGATCCGCTCGAGGATCCCGTCCGAGACACTGCCGGAGATCTGGGCGCCGTCCTTCCAATAGACCTTATAACCATTGTATTCCTTGGGATTGTGGCTGGCGGTCATATTGATGCCGGACACAGTCCCGTATTTTCGGATGGCAAAAGAGAGCTCCGGCGTAGGGCGCATGGACGGAAACAGATAGACATGGATCCCGCTTCCCATCAGGATCGATGCCGCCAGTTCAGAAAACTCTTTGGAGAAATACCGGCAGTCATAGGCAATCGCCACACCGGCCTTGGGATCCTCTCCGGAGTCCAGAATGAAGTCCGCGATTCCCTTCGTGGCGCGTCCCACCGTCAGCCGGTTCATCCGGTTTGTGCCTGCCCCGCAGATGCCTCTGAGGCCAGCCGTGCCGAACACGATTTCCTGATAAAACCGGTCCCCGATCTCTTTTTCATCCCCTTCAATTGCCAGGAGCTCCGCATGCAGCGGATCGTCCGCGGGCAGCTTTTCCAGCCAGGATCTGTATAAAGAAAGTCCGTCTGCCATATCTTTCCCCTTTCCTGTTTTTTCTGATTTAAGGCTCTCAGTTCCTGTCTACCATTATAACAGACTATGGGATTTTTCGTATATGCACGGCAGGAAAACAAAAGGAGACAGGAAGCGATTGACCGTTTCCTGTCTCCCATTATGATTCTTCTTTGAGCCTGCGTACCGCCTCTGCCCTGCCTGTCTTAAGCGATACCGAGTACCTCGTAGTCCTTTTCTTCGACAGCCTTTTTGAGAACGTCGTCTGCAACCTCGGTGTTCATAGACACAACAGCAGTGCCTTTCTCATGGCTGACTTCCGCTCCGCTTACTCCCGCGACTGCCTCGAGGGCTTTCTTTACAGTTGCCTCGCAGTGAGGGCACATCATTCCTTTGATTTCCATTGTCTTTGTCATCATATTCTCCTTTCTCTGCGCTTCCAGCGCTCTTTGCTGTTCCAGTTCCTTCTGACGGCTGTACTCTCCCAGGAGCTTTCCGTCCGCGTCAAGCGGGAGCGGATTCTTTTTGCGGTTTTTCCAGTTGTCTGTATCCTTTGCGGCGCTGTGCACCTGGATGAGGTTGAGCCTGAGCGCATTGGTGACCACGCAGAAGCTCGAGAGACTCATGGCAAGCGCGCCGAACATGGGATCCATAGTAATACCCAGCGGGACCAGAAGGCCCGCGGCAACAGGGATCAGGATGGAGTTGTAGATCAGTGCCCAGAAGAGGCCCCACAGGATGGTCCTGTAAGTCTGCCGGCTCAGGCGCACAGCGGCGCTGACGTCCGTCAGCCGGCTCTTCATCAGCACGACATCCGCCGCATCTATGGCGACGTCCGTTCCGGCGCCGATGGCAATGCCGATGTCCGCGCGGGTCAGGGCGGGCGCATCGTTGATGCCGTCGCCGACCATGGCGGTCTTTCCCTTCTCCTGCAGCAGGCGGATGACCTCCTCCTTGCCCGCAGGCAGGACGCCGGCCACGACCTCATTGACACCTGCCTGGCGGCCGATGGCCTCGGCGGTACGGCGGTTGTCGCCGGTCAGCATGACCACGTGGATGCCCATTCCGCGCAGCTCCGCGATGGCCTGGGCGCTGTCCTCCTTCATGGTATCCGCGACGGCGATCGTACCCAGGTACTGTCCGCCCCGGGCAAAAAACAGAGGTGTTTTTCCCTCTTCAGCCAGCTTTTCAGCAGTTTGGCGGATCGTGTCCGCCTCCTGCTGCATGCCGGAAATCTGACCGGTGATAAAGGACAGGTTCCCGCCCGCTGTCTTCCGGCCGTCGACCACTGCGCTCAGGCCGTTTCCGGGAAGTGCCCGGAAATCCGATATCTCAGGTTCCTCCTGTCCAAGATTCACTTCCTGTGCATTCTGATCCTCATTCCGTTCCCCTCTCTGCTGCGCAAAAACGATGATGGCCTTTGCCAGGGGATGTTCGCTGCGGGATTCCAGCGCCGCAGCCGTGCGCAGGAGCTCCTCCTCTGTCACACCCTCTGCGGGAAGTATGTCTGTGACCACCGGCTCGCCTTTGGTGATGGTGCCGGTCTTGTCGAGGGCCACGATCTGCACATTGCCGGTTTCCTGCAGGGCTTCCGCTGTCTTATAGAGAATCCCGTTTTTGGCGCCCATGCCGTTACCTACCATGATGGCAACGGGTGTCGCAAGCCCCAGGGCACAGGGGCAGCTGACAACCAGCACGGAAATGCCCCGCGCCAGAGCAAAGCCGATGGGCTTGTGCAGGATCACAAGCCAGACAAAGGTCACAAGCAGGGCAATTGCGATGACCGCCGGCACGAAAACGCCGGAGATCGTATCCGCCAGCTTCGCAATCGGCGCCTTGGTGGCCGCCGCGTCGCTGACCATCTGAATAATCTGGGCAAGGGTACTGTCCTCGCCGACCCTGGTCGCCTCACAGCGCAGAAAGCCCGACTGGTTCAGGGTCGCGGAGGACACCTCATCGCCGGGATTCTTATCCACGGGAATACTTTCACCTGTCAGCGCCGCCTCATTGACCGCACTCGTCCCCTCCAGAACAATGCCGTCCACGGGGATATTTTCGCCCGGGCGGACCACGAAGATATCGCCCTTTCTGACATCATCGATGCCGACCTCCTGCTCCTGCACGTCACGGACGACGGTCGCTGTTTTCGGAGCAAGCTTCATCAGGCTTTTGAGCGCATCTGTCGTCCTGCCTTTGGACCTGGCCTCAAGCATCTTGCCGACGGTGATCAGGGTCAGGATCATTGCCGCGGACTCAAAGTAAAATTCCATCATGTACTGCGAGACCGCTGCTGTATTTCCGTCGACCTGAGCCCTTGTCATGGCGAAGAGCATGGCCGTGCTGTAGACAAAGGCAGCACCCGATCCAAGGGCGATCAGCGTGTCCATATTGGGGGCCCCGTGAAAGAGGCTCTTGAAACCGCTGATAAAAAACTTCTGGTTGATCACCATGACGATGCCTGCCAGCAGCAGCTGCAGAAGTCCCATCGCGATATGATTATCGTGGAAGAAGGCCGGAAGCGGGAATCCCAGCATCATGTGCCCCATGGAAAAATACATGAGCACGAGCAAAAATCCCAGCGATGCCAAAAGGCGTCTTTTCAGGACCGGCGTCTCCCGGTCCTTCAGCGCGTCCTCCTCCGCGGCCAGCTTTGCGGAAAGACTCCCGGCTGGCCGTCCCGCAGCTCCCGCGCCTTCTCCGGTACCCTTGGGAGAGGCACCGTACCCCGCGTTTTCCACGGCCTGCATGACGGCCTCAGGCGAAGCATCCCCCTCCACCGCCAGGGTGTTTGTGAGAAGGCTTACATTGCAGCCGGTCACGCCGTCCAGTTTGGAAACTGCTTTTTCCACGCGGGCCTGGCATGCCGCGCAGCTCATTCCTGTGACTGTATATTGATCCATGTTATTCCCTCTTCCAAAAACTTCACCGCATCATCTTCTGCAGGGTTTTTACCAGCTCGTCCACCTTTTCCTCATGTCCTTCCCGGACATCCTCGGTCACACAGGTGCGTATGTGGCTGGAAAGAATGACCTTGCAGAAACTGGAAAGCGCACTGCTCGCGGCAGATGCCTGGTTGAGAATATCTATGCAGTAGGCATCCCGCTCGACCATTCCCTTGATCCCGCGGATCTGTCCCTCGATCCGGCTGAGACGGTTGATCAGATCCTTATATTCCTTCTCGGAGCGCAGTTTTCTTCGTTCCCCGCAGCAGCAGGTCCCTGCGTCAGACTCCGGATTACTATCCATTCCCTGTTCCGCAGCAGACAAAGCGCTCTCTGTCTTCTGCTCTGTAATACTGTTCAGAATCTCCTGTTTCTGATCTCTCATGAAACACCTTCCTTTTCTGTCTTCCGGAACATGCCTTCTCATGAATGCAGGCTTCCGGTTCCCTCTTGAACCCGGCGGAGCTTTCCCTTTAGAAGAAGCGTTCCTCCGCCTGGAAAACCTGGCTGATCTCCTTATAAGTGCCGAAAACCGTCAGCCGGTCACCGGGCTTGAAGATCGTTTCCGCTTTTGCCCTTTCAATCCTGATCTCGTCCCGCTCAACCAACAGGACCTGAATGCCGTGCTCCTGCTTGAGTCTGCTCTCCGCAAGTGTCTTGCCGACAAGAGGTTCCGGGACTTTTCTGAGGATCACATTTGCAATGGAGTCATTTCCGATATAGTCCATCAGAAGGACCGTGTTGACCTTGTCCTGCTTCATGATCTTTCCCGCGATCCGGCTGAAAACCCGGTCGATCCTTTTCCGTATAAAACGAGTACGGATCAGACGGATCACAAGGGCGGCGATCAGAAGCGGCATGACAAAACCTACAAAAAAGGTATCAACCTGCGCTTCTTTCAGTGAGAAGAAGACGTTTACCAGGGCAGAAACGATCGACACATTGAAGACATAGCCGAACAGCATGGTCACCTGCGCGAGCTTGCGGCGCATTTTGGAAGATACAAAGCTCTCGCTTTCCTTCGTCGTATACCCGGCTCCCGTCAGGATCGAAAGAACCTGAAAGCGGGCCTTGTCATCCGGCAGTCCGGTAATGCGGAACATGACAGTGAACATCTCCAAAATGATCCAGTAGATCAGAACAATCGCAGAAAATAAAATGCTGGCCAGCAACAGATTCATAGTGCTCTCCTATAACCGACTGGAAAAGCCTGCAGATACCCCCTGCAGGTATTTATCAAGCAGATTATATACCCTCATGGGGTATATTGCAACAACAAATTGCGGGTTGCCCATAAGGGCAGCATCTGCCGCATCAGATCAAAAAAGAGCACCTACAAGAACCGGCTCTCGTAAGTGCTCATACTCAATTTGCTGCTTACAGCTCATTGCTCAGCGCAGGAAGTTCGTAAATCAGAATTCTCTCACGGCCATCCTGTCCTCCGTACAGATCTGTGCAATCGATTTCATCGTAAAACAGGATCTCGTCATACATGGACAGAAGAGCAACATCCTCATCTTTGGGATAGTAAAAAAACAAGTACATCTGTCTGGGATTGTCATACCAGGAGCCGATGATCTCCTGCAGGACCGCCTGCAGGATCACCTCGGAGAAAGGGTTGAAAAAATAAAAGGAATCCTCCTCTGTCACCCTGTAGTCCTGTGCCCTCATCCTGCGGAAGGTGACCTCCGCTTTCATGCGCGCCTGGTTGGCTTTCGCCTCTCCGACCAGCACGGGATTATGATCGATCCCGATCGCACGGCAGCCTGTTTTTGCATGCAGGAACAGCGAACAGCGTCCTCTTCCGCAGCCGTAATCGATCAGGATATTGTCCGGTCCGATCAGGCCGCTTCCGGCAAGGCGCTCCAGCACCGCATAGGGAGTCGGCTCATAGCGGAAATTAACTCCATCATCGGAATCCTCTCCCGTTCCCGCCGTAATAATCCCTAATTTTTCGTCCCATTTCCTGTCGGGCTTTTCCTGAAGATCCTGCATATTTTGACTCCATGTCTCTGCGGCACAATCGACGTGTCCTATGCGGGTAAAGATCTGTCCGCGGCCTTAAGCACCCGCTTTCCGACTCTTTTCACCCTCTCCCGGCCTGCGGATCATAAAGGAGATCAGCACTGAAAGCACGATTGCGCCGAGCAGCAGAAGCAGAGGATAGAGGTAGGAGTGTGTCTGGTCATAAATCCTGCCCGCCAGGACGGACGCGAAGGAGGTAAACAAAGCGTTGGTCGGAATCAGGGCAAAGTTTGTGGCATACCAGGTCCTGCCGTAAAAGTCCGCGATCATGGGCGGACTGATGGAAGCGTTTCCGCCGTAAGCAAATCCGCCGGCAGCAAATCCGATCACGACCAGAGCAAAGATGCCTGTCCTGATCGCGAAGAGCATCATCACCGCGGAAAAACCGAAGAAAACCATGACCATGAGCATGGTGATCCGGTAGCCGAACCGGTCATAGACCGTCCCTGTGCAGATCCGTCCGACAGCATTCAAAATGGAGATCATGCCGACTGCTGTCGCAATGGTATTGCCGGAAAGAGTCGTCCCGACCTCTGCCGCGATTCCGCTCGCCTGGGAAACCAGCATGAGTCCCGAAGCGGTCAGAAGCGCGATCCAGATATAGAAGAGCCAGAAAGTGCTCTTTTTGATCATCTCTGTTGTGGGAATATCGCTTGCCGGCTCCCGAACTGCTTTCTTTTTCGCGGATGCATTGCTGCCCGAACCGCCCGCCGCCGCAGCGGCTTCGCCGGCTTTGGGTGTACGCATGACGATGATTCCCAGAAGCAGTACTGCCAGGGCCAGGACCGCGAGCACACGCAGACCAACGGCCCACAGACGGCTCCCGTCCGCCGGGGCAAAGGCCGCAAAGAGCTTCCCCGCGATAAAACTGCTCATTCCGAATCCCGCAAGCAGCGTGCCGGAAGCGACGCCCTGCTTATCCGGAAACCAGGCGGACACCGTGCTGACAGTCGAATTGTAGCAGAGGCCCGTGGCCAGACCGCACATGGCGCCGAAGCCTATATACAAAAGTCCCGGCGTCTGCGCAAAGGAGGAGATCAGCATGCCTCCCGAGAACAACACTGCACCCAGGGCAAGAATGACTTTGGGCCCGGTCTTTTTCATGAGAACTCCGCTCACCATACCTCCGGCCGCATATCCCATCATAGTGATCGTAAAAGTCATGGACAGCGTCTGCGCGCTCCAGTCCGGGAAGGTCGCCGCGATCGACCTCGAAATGATGGTCCAGGTGTAGACCGTACCCGCCACCAGCATGATCAGGACACCGGTGATCAACCATATGCTTCTGTTTTTCTTTTCCATTGCTGTCTTCACTCTCCCAGCCAATTTGTTCCGAAAGCCCGCGCGAAAGGTCTGCGTACGCTTTTACACTTCTTCGGGCTGATGTGTCTCTTCAGCGAATCAGTGTAATCCAAAGCAATTAAAAAGACAAGCGTTACCGGTCACGAATCTATGGTATAATACAATTTATATTAGTCTTATATATACGTAACGGTACACGCCCCTTCCAAGGGCGCATCCGTGTGACACAGTACCCGCAAACATATCTGAATAATACAGCGATCATCGTTGCAGAAAAGGAGGTAAGAATGTCAACACCGCATAATACCGCGAACCCCGGAGACATCGCCAAAACCATCCTTCTTCCCGGAGACCCGCTCCGCGCCAGGACGCTTGCTGAGACCTATCTCAAGGAACCGGTCCAGTTCAACTCCGTCCGCAATATGCACGGCTACACCGGCTTCTATAACGGTAAGAGAATCTCCGTCATGGGAACCGGTATGGGCATGCCCTCCATCGGCATTTACACCCATGAGCTGATCCACGAGTACGGAGTCAAAAACCTGATCCGTATCGGCTCCTGCGGCGCCATCATCCGAAAGGTCAAGATCGGCGACATTATTATCGCGCAGGGCGCCTGCACAGATTCCAACTACGCCTACCAGTACGGTCTTCACGGGACCTTCTCGGCAATTGCTTCCTTCGACCTGCTCCGCAAGGCGATCCTCTCGGTCGAGAAGCACGGTTTTCCCTATGCCGTAGGCAATATCTTCTCCACGGATATTTTTTACAAGGAGAAACCTCTTTGGAAAGACTGGGCAAAAATGGGCTGTCTGGGTGTCGAAATGGAGACCTACGCCCTCTATTGCAACGCCGTTCGCGCCGCCTATGCTGCAGAGGGTGCCGACGAGGATGCAAAGAGCCTGGTCAATCCCAACGCGGATGTCAAAGCGCTGGGAATCTTCACTGTTTCCGACTCCCTGGTCACCGGCGAGTCGACGACCCCCGAAGAACGCCAGAACAAATTCACCAACATGATGGAAGTCGCCCTGGACGTCGCCTCAAAGCTCTGATCCCCCGGCTGCGCTTGCATCCAACAGCATCCGTTTTTTGATTTGAAAATTTACCCGGGCCCGGCCTTCCCGCCGGCCCGGTGTCCCGGACAAGACAATCCGCCTCCTGTCTGCCGCTTCTTTCCCAAGCGGCAGACAGGAGTTTTTTTGCGTCCGGAGCGCAATTTTGGGGGCTTCAATCCCCGTTTTTTGCATAGAGGCAGGCCTGCGCTGAGGATATATTTTATATACCTGCTTCTGAGTGTAAAAATTATGCAGAGGCCGTACGCACCGAAGGTCACGGATTATAATCCTTTTCCCGTGCGGCACAGACACCTCTGCCAGGTCATTTTTTGCCGGAGAAGCAGTCCGAAACCCGTTTTCAACTGTTTTTTACTGGAGGATAACATGAAAAAGAAGAAGAAAAGGCTGCCCTTAATCATTCTGATCATTGTGCTGATCATCGCTTTTTCCATGATGAGAGGCAATGGATCCAAGTCAGAAAGCGGAGAGGAGGCAGCTCCCTCCGTGACTCAGACGGCAGAGTCTGAGCCGGAAGAAGAGGAGAAAGAGCAGGAAGATGCTCCGGAAGAAGAGGAGGAAGAGGAGGCAGAAGCTCAGGCTCCGGAACACGACGAGGAAGAGGCCGATGAGGAAACCGGCGATGCCGAAGTGACCATGGCGGATGCTGAAGAGACAGACGCGGAAGAAGATGCAGGAGACGATGCCCCTGTCAACGGAATCCGTCCTTCCTTCAAGGAGGCAATGGACGAGTACGAAGCTTTCTTTGACTCCTACGTTGAATTCATGGAAAAATACATGGACGCAGACCCTGCAGACTCTCTCTCTATGATGGCGGATTACGGCAAATACATGCAGGATTACACGGATGCCATGGAAGCTCTCGAAAAAATCGAAGATGATGAAGACCTCTCCAATGAAGAGCTGGTCTACTACACGGAAGTCATGGGCAGGATCAACACAAAACTGGCCAAGACTTTGCAGTAATCATTGTACAGATCTTCTCCCCCCCGCCGCATCATTAAGACCCGCCAGTAAGTCTTGCGCGATGAAAAACAGAGCCATCCGGCCGGATTCACCGGCGGATGGCCTTTTTCATTGTCCGTATTTACATTTAAACAGCACCTTCTCCGGTGCTTGAGCTGAGCATGCATCTCCTATTTTCCGTTGAAAATCCGACGGTCATTCCTTCCGGTTCATCCACTCCCCGGCGGCGGCATAGTCCTCCATCACCGCCTGTGTGCGGGGATGATCCGGGCCGAATATTTTTTCCAGGATCGCAATGGCTGTTTCAAAGCAGCGCGAGGCCTTTTTGAAATCTCCTCTGAGCAGATACGCCTCTGCAAGATTGTTATACAGATCCGCCCTGTGGGGGTTTTCTGTCCCATACTGCTTTTCCAGAATGGAGAGTGCCTTCCAGTACCAGCGGAAAGCCTCCTCGAGCAAAGTATCCGCCTCCTCCCCGCGCCCCTCGTCACAGGCCCGCCGGCAGAGCTCATCGCAGAGCAGGCCGACATTATTGCAGATCCCGGCATTCCCGGCAAAATCCTCTCCGAAGAGCCCGGTATTGATCTTCAGCGCGCGGTCAAAATATGCACGGGCTTTTTCCATCTCGGACATCTCACTGAATTCCTGTCCCAGGTTGCAGCAGATGACAGCGGTTCCCGGGTGCAGTTCCCCGTAACAGTCCCTCTGCAGCTCCAGTGCTTTTTCATAATATTCCACTGCCTTCCCGTGCTCTCCCCATCCGGAATACACCAGACCGAGATTGCTGCAGGTCGTGGACAGTTGAATGCTGTCGGATCCATAGCTGTCTGTCTGGATCTGAAGAGCCTTTTTCAGAAGCTCTTCCGCCTCCCCGTACTCCTCCATCTCATACAGGGTCACCGCAAGATCGTTGTAGGTGATCACGACATCTGGGATGCCTCCTCCCTCCATGGATTCCTGCAGGCCGATCGCTCTATGATAGTGGGCGATGGCATCCTCGAAACGGC
This sequence comes from Lachnospiraceae bacterium, assembly GCA_045130475.1. GTDB lineage: Bacteria > Bacillota > Clostridia > Lachnospirales > Lachnospiraceae > CAG-791. Next base: position 32,912 of record JBGUPU010000059.1, on the reverse strand, counting down.
CCATCGCGCTTTCCGCCTGCGCACAGGCTTTGCACACGGATGCGCTGAAAATAGGTGATGAAGCCGACGCCGGCAGATTTTGAGCTGCTTCTTCCGCCTCATATGCCCACTGCAGCGCAGCCTGCGGATGTCCTGTCTCATACTCGATCAGGGACGCCTTCCATGCCGCCTGCGCCCGCTCGGCACCGCCCGATATTTTCGTCCGGCCTTGTCCCTTCTGTTCTTCAATGCTGTGTCCGTCTTCCGGCGGCCGCTCATGACTTCCCAGCTTTTTATAAAAGCGCATGAGCAGGCGGGAAATCTGTGCAAGGAGACTGTAATCCTGTTTCTTTTCCGTGTACTGCTCGTAGTAAGACAGGGCACGGCGGATAAAATCCCCGCAGTTGTCTGCATCCGGAAGGAGTCTGTCCGCGGCGAGATCCGCAGTCACCGGGTGCATGGAAATCATTCTGCCGGCGCTGACCAGATGCAGGTCGCGGAAGCGCAGGAGCATACCCCGCAGGACCTCCGGGCGGAAAGTCCCTTCGCAGAGTTCCATGAACAATCCGCGCTCGATCCCGCTTACAGGAAGCAGGGACAGGATGCGGAGCAGAAGCTGCTGTTCTTTAGAAAAAACAGAAAAGGAAAACAGCCGCAGCATCTGACTGTAGACATCGGGAGCCCCCCGGTAAAGTCCGGTGCCCTGGCCCCCGATCTGCGAATATCTTCCGCTGCGCACCTTTCCCAGAACCTCTTCGATGGTGCTGAATCCGGCATCGTATTTCAGGGCTGCCGCGATCAGCTCAACGATCATGACATGCTTTCCCACGGAGAGGATGATTTCTTCCATCATCACTTCCTCTGCCTCCGTCCAGATGTGGCCGTCGTAGATTTCTTTTGCAAGCTCCGTCAGTTCCGCCCGGGACAGAAGGTGGTCCTCAGCGGACAGACAGACCGACGGATACTGGGGCGGCACCAGGAGCCTTGTCGTAAAGAGAATATTGGCCCCGGTCCGGCAGAGCATATCCAGAATATCTCCGTTGGTCCTCTCTTCCGGATCCTCCTCACAGACCTCACCCATCATTTCAAAAAAGGTGCGGTCATACTCCTCCGCGTCGAAATTGTCTATGATCAGAAGAAGGCGCCCCCCAAAGCGGGTGATCCGGGAGAGATGAAAGGCAAACAGATCCTCCGGAGAAATCTCCTCCCAGCAGAGCCTGTCCTGAAACCGGATCCCGGCAATGGTGCCCATAAGGTCTTCCTGGAAGGGCACATAGATGCAGCATCCGTCCGCTGCTTCGGAGGCATACTGCAGGGCAAGGGAAGTCTTGCCGCAGCCGCCGTCTCCGGTGATCCAGACAGGGCTTTTCCTGTGCCGGAACTGTTCGCCGATCCACTCCAGCTCTCTGCTCCTGCCCTTGAAGATCCGCCCGGTCCGGGGCGGCTGTGAAACAGGCGCAATGGCGGGAAGTCCGCTCATCCGCGACTCCCTCTCCTCCACCTGCAGGATCTGTATATTCTGCGGCAGTAGACTGCAGAGGCAGCGGCAGCTGTCGCGCAGAAGGGCCGCCAGCATCAGCCAGGCCAGCGCTTTGCCCAGCGCTTTGTCCGCGCTCTCCACCTCCCCGCTCGCAGCGGATGTGTCAAAAATATCCAGAAGCGACCGGATATAGCGGAAAACCGCATACCTGTCCGAAGTCTTCATCTGCGGGACCAGCTTCCTCTCTTCCTCCGGCGAATTGCGAAGAAACCCCTCGATCTCATCGCGGAGATCTTTTTTGCTTTTCCCGCTGTAGATACCGCAGTATTTTTCTACGATCAGCGTGTTTGCTTCCAGAATGCACCGCATGGAAGCCGACGCCTTTACCTCTCCCTCTTCCGGGTCTCCGTCGACCAGCATCCTGTCAAACTGCGCTCTCCCGGAAGAAACGGAATACCCCTTCTCTTCACAGCGCAGCAGAAAACTGCGGCGCTTGGCGTCCGCCTGAATATAGTCCATCAGAGCATCCCAGCCTCCGAAATGCAGAAAGAGGAAATGGTTCATCTGTACATTGGGACGACCGTGTTTTGTCAGGATCTCCGTCATATAGGTCAGGCACTCCTCGGAAAGACCCTTCTCCGTGTGATTTCCTGCGGGCAAGGCAAGATCGGAGGCCGAAAACCGCATCAGCGGACGGCTCTTGTCCTTGGAATACAGCCGGCGGTCAATCGCCTCCAGCGTGAGAATATAGTCACTGCTCATAGTTAAGATTCAATCCTCTCAGTTCGCTGCCCGATCGGCATTACAATATATCAGACGCAAATGTATCATGGAAATCTCATCCCACAGAATCTTCGCGTCGACATCCTCGATCTCAATCGACCAGAGCGCCTGCCGATTGGTCCAGAAACACCCGTTGTGGCGGCTCAGGGCAATCTCCGCAATAGCCTCATTTTCGTCAATTATAGCACATTCGATTTCCGGCTCAATATCAGGCACAGCAGGCGACCTGGTGCAGGCAGTCATTCTCCCGCGGATCGTGATCCTGCCGGCCTTGCGGTCCGTCACCGTCTTCACCATGTCGATCCGGATCCCCGACTCCAGCCCCATAGGGTCTTCTATTACAGCATTCATCTGCCCACCTCCTCTTTTTACTGACATTTACAGCAGTACTGTATCTGAATGCTATCGTAAAGAATACTTTTTGCATGAACAATGCATTTTCAAGGGAAAAAATCCCTCAAAATAACCCCGGAGAAAACAGGAATCGAGCAGGATGCTCTTACTGCTTGAATTTTTATTTGCAGACTTGATTTTTTATTTGCAGACTCGATTGACCGTTGGCCATGGGGTGCATCTTCGTGCAGGCACGAGATGCGCCTGGCGGCTTATCGCACAAAAAAGAGTGAGTTGAAATCAACTCACTCCGGAATCCGCCTCTTTACAGAGCTCTGAAAAAAGCTTCAGATATTCCTCTTCCACCTGCGAAAAAGGCCGCACGGCATAATCGAGATCGATATGTATTTCCGGCGCCGGCCGGGGCTGGGGCTCCTGCAGCAGAACCTCCAGATCATACCAGAGCAGGTCATCGTCGATTTTTTTCAGTTCCCGCTGCTCCCCCTCTGTCAGAGTACTGCCCAGAAAACGCTCAAACACCAGATCCAGCAAATGATCCTCCAGCTTCTGATAAGCCGGTAATGACTCCTTGAAAGGACGCGGAATGTCAGACAGATAGCACTCGCTGGCATCATGCAGCAGACAGGCCAGGGCCAGCCGGGCACCAAGCCCGCGCGCCAGCGCCTCCCTGGCACAGCAGATACAGTGTTCCCCCACTGACCAGAAAGTCTTCACATGCCCGTTTCCCCTGCAGAGCATAGGAAGCGCATGCGCAATATCCTCGATCTTTATTTTCTCTTTCTCGGGCTCTGTCGGCACAAACCGCACGCCACTATAAGTTCTGATGTAACTTGCCATAATTCTCCTGCCCTTATCTCAAAACATGCCTGTCCTCTTCACCTTCCTCTTCACATAATACAGACAGACCAGTCCCATGATGATCTGCAGCGCAGAGGAGAAGGGCGTCGCCAGTCCGATCCTGAAGAGAGAGACCGGAACAAGTTTACTCATGAAGAAGGACACCGGCACACGCACACAGAAGGCACTGATGATACCCTGGGCCATGACAAAGCGCGTCATACCGATCCCGTTAAAGAAGCCGATGAAGCAGAAGAAGATTGGCGTCAGCATACAGTCAATGGCATAGGCCTTAAGATAGTCCGCACCGGCTGCCGCAACCTCCATGTCCTTGGCAAACAGAAGCGCCATCTCCGTGCCATGGAAGAAGGACAGGTAGAACATGATGATTCCGACCGACAGAGAAAGCAGGATCCCGTAGCGCAGAGCTTTTTCCGCGCGGTCAAAGCGGCCAGCGCCGGCATTCTGGGCCACAAAGGCAGACATGGACTGCATAAAGGCCGAGGGGACCAGCATGATAAAGGCGCAGACTTTTTCCGCGACGCCGACACCCGCGGACGGAATGACACCCAGGGCATTGACAATTGCCTGAATGATCAGGAAGGAAATACCGACCAGCAGATCCTGTGTCGCTATGGGCAGACCCAGCCGGGTGATACGTGAAATGATATCTCCCCGGAAGCGGACCTGATCTCTTGTCAGCGTAAAGGGCATTTCATTCCTGCGCATCCTGCGGCGCATGAGAAAGAAAGAGATCACGACACTCACAGCCTGGGCTCCGACCGTTGCGATGGCAGCGCCGATCGTCCCCATGTGGAAGCCCGCGACGAGCAGCAGGTCTCCCGCAATATTGCAGACACAGGCGATTGCCACCGTGATCAGGGGTGTGACGGAGTCGCCGATTCCGCGGAAAATACTGCCGATCAGGTTGTATGCGATGATGACCAGCATGCCCGCCCCGCAGATCCGCACATAGGCGGTGGTCAGTTCAAAAGCCTCCGCAGGCGCATGCATGATCTTCGCGATCACGCCCGCTCCGGGCACTAAGAGCGCCGTAAATACCAGACCGATACAGGAAAACAGCACAATGCAGGCGCCGATGGTCTCTCCGCCCTTCTGGGCCTGTCCCCGCCCGATCTGCTGTCCCAGAAGGATCGTAGCGCCCATGGCAAAGCTCGCCACCAGATTGGTCAGCGTTATCATGATCTGCGATCCCGTCGTGACAGCGGAGACATGGGCCGACACGTTCCCGGCATCCGTAAACCTGCCGACAATCATCAGGTCGACAGCGCCGTACATAGCCTGCAGGAACAGCGCCGCCAGGACCGGCAGCGCAAACTGCACCAGGGGCAGCAGTATCTGTCCTTCGGTGAAAGTTTTTACCTGTGCCTTCTGTGCACTCTTTGTTTTCTGTGTTTTCTCTCCGTTCATTATGTCTCCCGGTAATCATTGGCATGTCGTGCACGCAATTGTATCACCATTTTTCAGGTGAAACAACCGCAGCTTTACTAGGAAAGATTCGAAAAATAGCGCAGCTGCATTTTTTCGCAGCTGCGCCTTCTTTATTCTCCATTTGGTTCAGGCCAATACCAAAACCGCCCTTTCGGGCAAAAACCTCTGCCGCTTTAAATCTCTTCAGCCCCAGACGGTATCAGTTATCAGTCCTTCTCCAGAAGGGGATATGCCACTGCCGCAAGCGCTGCACCGATCAGGGGACCTGCGATGAAGACCCAGAGGACTCCGAGCGGCGCTGTGTTTCCGGTCATTCCCGCGATGAAGGCGGGAGCAATGGAACGGGCGGGGTTGACACTGGTTCCTGTCAGTCCGATGCCGAAGATGTGGACAAAGGTAAGAGAAAGACCGATGATCAGACCTGCGAAGGATCCATGTTTAAATTTCGGGGAAGTGACACCCTGGATCACCATCAGGAAGATAAAGGTGAGGATAATCTCAACCAGAAGTCCCGCTATAACACTCCCGTTCACACCTGCCAGACCGTTGCTGCCAAAGCCGCCGGTCATGTCAGTCACTTTTCCTGTGGAAAAGATAAGTGCCAGCAGAGCTGTGCCGAAAAAGGCACCGATGACCTGGAAGATCCAGTACATAATGGCGTCTTTTACAGAAATAGCCTGACGCATCAGCATTGTCAGTGTGACAGCCGTATTGAAGTGGCCGCCGGAGATATTGCCCACGCAATATGCCATGGCGACAACAGAAAGTCCGAATGCGAGCGCTGTGAGAAGGTAACCGCTTCCGGAAGCCGCATCACAGCCCACGAGCATGGCGGTTCCGCAGCCCATGAACACCAGCACACATGTTCCAATCATCTCAGATAAATACTTTTTCATTTTGTTGTTCCTTTCCTCTATGTGTCTCTTTCCACTGGTCTGTCTAAGGAATATTATACCGGCACTCCCATTATACTCGCTCAAACCTGCCGTTTCTACTATTTTCGATTTACAGCACACTCCTGTACGCACACTTAGTACGCAGGATGCCGTGCAGGACTTTCTGCCGGAGTGAGAAAAACCGAATCTCTAAATATCGGAGACTGCTCTTCTCATGGTATTCAGGACACGTTTTTTGTCTGCGGACCAGGCGGGGGCGATCAGCAGGGACTTTGGACCGTCTCCGGTGAGGCGGTGGACGACGATGCGGTCAGGCAGGATCCGCAGGCAGTCCTTTATAAGAGCACAGTATTCCTCCAGCGTCATAACGGGAAAAGGATCTTCTTTATATCGGGCAGCCATCTGCGTTCCGCGCAGGATCTGCAGCTGCTGAAGTTTGATCCCATCGACAGCCGGCTCCATCTGCCCGAGATAACAGACCGTCTCTATCATCTCTTCACGGCTCTCCCCGGGAAGCCCCAGGATGACATGGACGATGACTTCAATTCCGATTTCCTTCAGGTCCCGGACAGCCTTTTCAAAGACCGGAAGCCGGTAGCCGCGTCGGATTCTCTCCGCTGTCCGCTCATGGATGGTCTGCAGTCCCAGTTCCACCCAGACCGGTTTGGCAGGCCGGACCGCCTTTAGTTCCCGGAGCAGATCCAGGATTTCCGGAGGAAGGCAGTCGGGGCGTGTCCCGATGGACAGGGCAATGATTTCCGGCTGCTGTATTGTTTCCATGTAGAGGCTGCGCAGACGTTCCAGCTCCTCCGGTCCTCTTGCATAGGTATTCGTGAAAGACTGAAAATAGGCGATATATTTGTGCTCCGACAGCGGGATACTCGAGGGGAACTTGGCATCCACCCTTTGTCTGGCAAGCCGGATCTGTTCCCGCGGAGGCAGAAAGGGGGCGGCGAATTCTCCCGACCCTCCCTCAGAGCAGAAGGTACAGCCCCCATAGCCGATCGTTCCGTCCCGGTTGGGACAGGTGCAGCCGCTTGTCATAGACAGCTTGTATACTTTTGTGCCGAAGCGGTCCTTCAGCATCTCCGATAACATTTTCTGCCGCATGAAAACTCCCCAGTGTGCAGTGCGCGGTAAAGCATAAACAGCGCCGAAGACTTCTGCGCGGCGCAGCCTGTCTTCAGCGCTGTTGACTTCCTTTTCATCGTTCCGATAAGGACTCAGGCATTTTCCTTTCTCTCCGCAAGGATCTTTTCAATCAGTTCTACGGACTCATAGACCATTCCGTCGCAGTGGGGCTTTCTCTTGCCGCCCTTCTCCTTATTCATGCGGAGGAGATCACCGCAGTCGAGACATCCACTGTGATTTTCACGGATCGTGCGCAGATAGGTGCCGATCGTCGGGGTGTCATCAATGCCCAGCAGACCGAGCACCATAAGGCCGCCGGTCACTGCCCCGCAGGTTCCGGCCATCTTCATGCCGTTGCCGAAGTTGGCGCCAATGCCGCACGCCTGCTCCTCTGTGAGTCCGCAGTCCTCCGCGAAAGCACAGAGCATTGCCTGTGCGCAGTTATAATGCACATCCGGATTGTTTCTGATCACTTTTGCATTCTCAAGATTCTTGCCCATGATTCTCCTTTCCGATTCCCTTTGCTGTGCGAAATGAGACAATCGGGACCCTCCCCTGCATCTCATAAGTTCAAGACCCGCTCGCGAGTCTTGCGCGATGAAGAATAAAGCTCTGTGTTTACATTTCAAACTTCATGCCTGTAAGGCGGGGGAGCATGGCGGCCAGGAAACTGTAGACGTATTCCACACTGGCAATACGCACGCCATCCCTTCCAACATCTCCGAACTGTTTTGTGGCGCTCATGGTCTTTCCATCGATGTAAAAGCCGAAACACACCATGCCCACGGGTTTTTCCGGCGTGCCGCCGGTCGGCCCTGCTATTCCGGATATCCCGACGCCGACTTGGGCCCCGTTGGTGCGGGCTGTTCCGACCGCCATCTGGATGGCGACTTCCTCGCTGACGACGCCTTTTTCGGCGATGGTCTCTTCGGAAACTCCGCAGTATCTGACTTTGGCCTCATTGGCATAAGTCACGAAGGAAGCATTGAAAACATTGGATGCGGAAGGAATATCCACCAGATGCGCTGCCGCAAGGCCCGCGGTACAGGACTCGGCAAAGGAAATGGTCCAGCCTTTCGCTGTGAGGATATCCACGATCAGAGCTGCGCGGGAATCAATTTCTTCGTTACTGATCAGATACTGCATATCAAACTCCCTCTTCCGTCAAATTCGGTAAAGTTCTTATTTTTTCAGAACGCCGTTCTTCGCAAAGGTATATTTTTTGCCGCCGATCGTATGGCGGCCGGTCAGCATGCGGCCGTCCTTGGGTCTGAAATAATATTTCCTGCCGCCGATCTTCTGCCATCCCTTCAGCATACTGCCGTTTTTGACACTGAAATAATATTTATACTTTTTGATGGTCTGGAAACCGGTCAGCATATGGCCGTCTTTGGGGCTGAAATAGTATTTTTTCTTTCCGATGGGATTAAGCCCTTTCAGCATAAGGCCGTCCTTGATCCTGAAATAATACTTTTTATTGTTGATGACCTTCCAGCCGGTCACTTTGTAGCCGTTGCTGTCATAATAATAGGTCTTCCCTGAGACTTTGTACCAGCCTGTGGTGTACTTCCCGGTCTTTTTCAGTCCCAGATATTCCGCGATCGCAGCCGCATCCGCCACGCCGAGCTGCTTGAGGAAAGCCTCTTTTTTGAGCTTCGCGGCGTCGCTCTTATTGGACATAAAGGCATGTTCTACGATGACTGCGGGAATCTTGTATGTTTTGTTGTAATAGAGGACAGCGTAGTAATCGCCCTTTTTTCCGCCCGGATCACGGCGGGCTTTATCGTCACTGTATTTGGTGCGGGCGCCGCCATTGGCAAGACCTAAGGCCGCGATGCGTCTGGCCATGATCTGGGCAAGTTTCTTGGACTGGGCCCCGACAGAGGCATAAAAGCTGTTGTTCTGGTGATAGACCCGCACGCCGTTGGTCGCCGCACTCTCGCCTTCCCCGAAAGCATTGTTGTGCAGGCAGACAAAAATGGACGCATTGTTCCTCTTTGCGACCAGGCTGCGGGCAAGAAGATCAGCGGAGGTCCCGCTTTTATTAATTGACGTGTCCGAAGTCCTCGTCATGATCACTTTGACATTTGCATACTTCAGCAGTTCTTCCCGGCAGTAATTGGCAATTTTCAGGTTGAGCGTTTTTTCCTGCATCCCGAAGTAACACGCGCCCTTTTCCCCGCCGCCGTGTCCCGGATCCAGTACTACGACTTTGGTACCCGTCGCAGCATCCGCTGTCACTGTACCGGCCGCCCTGCCCAGTGCGGGATGAACGGATGCGGCAGTGATCATGATGACTGCGATCAACAATGACGACAGGATCCTTCTCCACAGCTGTTTCTTCTCTTTCGACATAACTCCCCCTTTTTGATCAGTCCTCTTCCGGCATATCCGCCGCAAGGGAATGATTTCCATATCTTTTATCCGCCGTCACTTCACGCAGTATCCGGATATCCTTCGGAAAGAGTACTTCCTGATCCCTGGTAAGCAGCTCCATTTCCAGGATGGCCTGCTTTTTCCACTCCGGATAAACATCGATTTCATAGTAGCAGTTGTTTTCCGTCAGGCAGTAACGGGTCTTGCGGATAGGCCTTCTGGCAGGATCGGCTTCCTTCAGATATCCCACGTACTCCTTATGCGAAATCCTTCTCTCGATCTCCGTTCTCTCCGTCTCGGAAACACGGCTCTTTTCCGTCCTGTAGTACATGTATTTTCCGTCTCTGCCCCTCTTCCGCACACGCACTTCCGTGCCGTCACTGCTCAAAAGATAAGTCTGTAAGATCTCGACCTTCTCACAGTTGGGCATGCTCTCCAGCGCCGTAAGATCCGGATAGCGGATCAGGAACTTACGTTCAATCTCCAGCGGTACCGGTTCTCCGAGGAAAGAAGCGATCTCCGCGACCAGCCTGTTCAGCTTATCCTCAAAAGAACTGGAATTGTCGATCACACGCAGATGAGGATGTCCTGTCCAGGCCGCAATGAGGCGGTCGTCTACCTCGATGGCTTCCTCCGGAGTCTCGGTCCTTGCCCCGTTGTTTGAAAGGGTGTAGGCCTCCAGAGCTCCCTTCGCCGCTGTCGTGAGATGAAAAACCGCATCATACTGGTCACGTTCCTCTACCTCATTCAGCCCCAATGCACGCATGACATTCTCGAACTCGACATCATTCATATAGGCCCTGTTGTCCATCACCCCCCGGTCACAGACAATCAGTACTTTATCTGCCCCCAGCTTCGTTGCTGCCTGTTCAAAGATCTCCTCTTTGCGCTTCTGCAGCGAGACCTGGCATTTCTGATATTCCTCATTCGTTACCAGCGTCCAGGGAGCAACACCTCCGGTGATCAGTTCCGTCGCTGTCTCCGGCACAAACAGGACCTTGTATCCAAGCTTGGAAAACTCCTTGTGGATCATGCCCATTCCGGTTGTCTTTCCCGCGCAGGGCCCGCCGGTAATGACGATTTTCGTAATCTGCATGTTTTTCCCTCCTGTATCCGGCATGAAGGGGACGGATTATTTGTCCCGCCCTGCCATGACCATTATACCGGTCATTACCTGCCGCCGCAACGATAAAGACAAAAAGCCCGCAGCAGATCAGCTGTTGATCTGCTGCGGGCAGTATTTATATCTGTTGATTCCAGCGGTCCGGAACCGGCCGGTCAGCCATGCAGGCCTCTTGCCTGACGGTCCATATCTTCTACGACGATGTCATAGATCTCTCCCAGAGAGCGGCAGTAGGCGAGAACCAGCCAGGGCTCATTAGTGTGATAGTGGATCTTGATCGGGTCTCCGTCGCCGCCGACTGCCAGCAGGCTGTCACCCTTAAAATTCTCAGCAATATAATCAAAGACTTCATCCTCATCAAGATCTTCATATCCGTCGATCAGAAGCTGTGTGTCATATCTGAATTCAATTGTCTGTTCCGGTATCATACTCTTCCCTCCAATAACGATTCCGCCGGCTTTGTCTGCCGCCGATGCTGTTATGAATCAACTGCTTTCCTCAGGGTCAGCCCTCCGCGGCAGGACTGTCCTTTCCTTCCGATACGGCCTGCTCCCCGGGAATATCCTGTCCTTCCGATGCAGCCTGCTCTTCGGAAACGGTCTGCTCTGTCTCTTCAGACACAGCTTCTCCCGCCGCAGCGATGAGCCTGGGCTCCGGTTTCCTGTTCAGGATCGCCATGAACTCGTCGCCGGTGATTGTCTCTTTAAAATACAGGTATTCTGCAATCTCGTCAAGTTTTCGTTTATTATCGCGCAGAATCTTCAGGGCTTTTTCGTGCTGCCTGCGCACAAGTTCCACAACTTTTCGGTCGATGAGGGCCTGTGTCTCTGCAGAGCAGGCAAGGGAAGTGTCTCCGCCCAGATACTGGTTGGTGACAGTCTCCATGGCAACCATATCAAATTCGTCGCTCATGCCGTATCGGGTGATCATGGCACGGGCGAGCCTGGTCGCCTGCTCAATATCATTGGACGCGCCTGTTGTGACAGAGCCGAACTCCACTTCCTCCGCGGCGCGGCCGCCGGTAAGGGTTGCGATCTTGTTCTCGATCTCCTCCTTGCTCATCAGATAATGGTTGCCTTCCTCCTCAACCTGCATGGTGTACCCGAGGGCACCGGAGGTGCGGGGAATGATGGTGATCTTCTGTACCGGTGCGCTGTTCGTCTGCATAGCCGCCACCAGGGCGTGTCCCACCTCGTGGTAGGAGACGATCAGTTTCTCCTTGTCTGTGAGGATCGCATTCTTTTTCTGGTAGCCTGCGATGACGACCTCAATGCTCTCCTCCATATCAGCCTGCGTGGCGAATTTCCGCCCGTCGCGTACCGCCCGCAGCGCCGCCTCATTGACGATATTGGCAAGCTCGGCACCGGAGGCACCTGCCGCCATGCGCGCGATCTTGGCGAAATCGACGTCGCCGCCTATCTTGATCTTCTTTGCGTGTACCTTCAGGATATCGATACGTCCCTGCAGATCGGGGAGCTCAACCGGCACACGGCGGTCGAAACGGCCGGGTCTTGTGAGTGCGGGATCCAGTGCTTCCGGGCGGTTTGTTGCCGCCAGAATAACAACGCCCAGGTTCTCCTCAAAGCCGTCCATTTCGGTCAGCAGCTGGTTCAGGGTCTGCTCGCGCTCATCATTTCCGCCCAGAGCACTTCCGTCTCGCTTTTTGCCGATAGCATCGATCTCATCGATGAAGACGATGCAGGGTGCCTTTTCCTTGGCCTGTTTAAAGAGGTCACGCACCTTGGACGCGCCCATGCCGACGAACATTTCGACGAATTCCGAACCCGACATGGAGAAGAAAGGAACATTGGACTCGCCCGCGACCGCCTTGGCCAGCATGGTCTTGCCGGTTCCGGGAGGGCCCACAAGCAGGATTCCCTTGGGCATGGTTGCGCCGATCTCCTTGTATTTTCCAGGATCATGCAGGTATTCTACAATCTCCATCAGGTTTTCCTTGGCTTCTTCTTCGCCGGCGACATCGGCAAAGCGGATTCCCTCTGTCGACTTCACATAGACCTTGGCGTTGCTCTTGCCCATGCCGAACATCATTGACGATGCGCCGCCGTTTGCCCGGTCTATCATCTTTTTGTTCAGATAATAACCGAGTCCGCCGAAAATCGCGATGGGCAGCACCCAGTTCAGCAGGAAAGCCGCCATCGGCGAGGCTTCCTGAATGATATCTCTGCGGAAGGTCGCGCCCGCCTCATACAGGCGCTGTGTCAGGCCGTCATCGTTCACATAACCGGTGCAATAGACGGTACCTTCCTTGTCCGTAAACAGGATATCATTGTTCCTCAGCTCGACAGATTCAATCTTTTTGTCTTCTGTCATCTGCATGAAGGTCTCATAGCCCACTTCCTTGATGGAAGCGCGCTGAAGAGACGGCATGACAAATGCGTTAAAGATCATCATGATCAGAATGACGAGCATACTATAGTACAACATTGACCTCCGGGGAGGTTTTACTTCCTTCATTGCTATTGTTTCCTCCTTTAAATACCTGACAGAAAGCGGCAATGCGCCGCCGCGGCAGTCTGCAAAGGCAAGACCGGCCTTTCCTTTTTCAGGCAGGTCTGATCTGTATTGCCGCGTCTGTTCTAAGGATAATAGCACAAGCCAAACTATATTCCCATTAAAAATTTGTTAAAAAAACATGAAACAAGGGTTCAAGGCAGGTGCACAGCAAAAGGACGGTTCCGGTGAGTCGGGAAAAAATCCCTTTGTGACCCGCCTGAACCGCCCTTTTGCGACTCTGATTAATCAAAGAGAATCCTCTTCGGAGACTCCTTCCTCTTCTTCCATTTCTTCCGTCATTTCCTGTGTCTTCTCTATCTCCCTGTAGAGAGTCGAGAACAGCTGCGCGGTATCGATCGGTTTGCTCAGGCAGGCACTCATACCGGCATCCAGACATTTTTGCTCGTTCGCAGGATCTGTATCCGCGGTCAATGCCACGATCGGAATGATGGCAGCGTCCTGCAGAGAGCAGGCGCGGATGGCCTTCGCCGCCTCCAGTCCGTCCATGATGGGCATCATGACATCCATCAGGATCGCCTGGAAATGGTAGGGGCCGCTGTTTTCGAAAATTTCCAGCGCCTCCTCCCCGTCCCTGGCAAGTTCCGCGTGGATGCCCCTGGTCTCCAGAATCTTCATAACGACTTCTGCATTGAGAGTATTATCCTCTGCGACAAGAATGTTTTTTCCGTACAGAAGGCGCCCCTCGATAGTAGAACTGCGCCGGTTTCTGGTGCGGATCTGCTCCGGTGACGCGAGGTCATATTCAAGTGTCACAATAAATGTTGTCCCCCGCCCCAGCTTGCTGTGGCAGGTGATGGTGCCGCCCAGCAGGTCGATCAGGTTCCGGCAGATATAAAGGCCAAGACCTGTCCCGTCCCGCAGACTGCTGTCCGTTGCAATTTCCTGTTCAAAAGGCAGGAACATTTTCTGCTGGAAAGCGTCGCTGATCCCCCGTCCTGTATCGCGGATCGTGTAAGTGTGGCTTGCATGACGATCCGTATAGAAAACGTTCGCCTCAAACGCTACCCTGCCTCCTGCCGGAGTAAATTTGATCGCATTGCCGAGCAGATTCACGATGATGCGGGTCACATGCTCCGTATCCATCATGACCACGCGGTTTTCACATCCGTCTATCCTGGTCTGCAGATTCAGTCCTGCCGACTTTGCCCTCTGCGCGACAATCGCCACTGCCTCGTCCAGAACATCCTGTTCCCGGACTGCCGTACTCACACTGACTACTTTGCCGGCATTGATGCGGCTGGTCTCCAGCACCTCGTCGATGAGGCTTGTCAGATAATGGGTCGAAGAGAGCACCTTCTCCATGTTGTCACGTGCATTTTCCGGCAGATTCTCTTCACGGAGCGAAAGCTGGGCCAGACCCTTGATCGCGGTCAGAGGCGTGCGCATATCATGACTCATGTGGGAGAGGAAAGCCTCCTTCTCCTGTCCGGATTTGACCGCAGCACGGAGTGCCTTGGCCATCTCCTCGATCTGCTCCTGATCCCCGATCTGCTGTGTGGTGTCAATGAAAGTCAGCACCAGGCCGCTGACATATTCGCCTCTCTTTCTCTTCAGAGGCTCTTTCCATTCAGGACCGCCTCTCTCAACCCCCGTATTGCCGGCAGAGGAGGCAAGCGGTCTGATCCCGCTCCCGTTTTTAACGGCTGTATTGCCGGCGCCGGTACCTGTGACCTGGCGGAAACCAGCCGGCATTTCTTCCGCCTGGTCGTCGTCCATAGACTTTTTCTCATGCGTGCGGTAAGGGGCAATGCGGACCAGGTAGGTCTTGCCGGCCACCGATGCACAGCCCAGTTCCACAGGCTGCATGGTCTGCAGGACCTGATGGCAGAGTGCGATTAGGTCCACCGTGGCAAAATGATAGGCAATGTAGCGGAGCGAGCGTCCCACATCGTGCTCTGCCACGCTGAATTCATCTGCGATATATTCTGTAAATTTGCGCACATTGAGCTTGCGGTCAACCATGACAATTCCGACCATGGTCGTGGCGAGGAAGTTCGCCATATCATCATTGACGGAGGCCAGCTCGCCCACCTTGGTCTGATATTCGGAGTTGACCGTATAGAGCTCCTCGTTGACGGACTGCAGCTCTTCGTTGGAGCTCTGCAGCTCTTCATTGGCCGTCAGAAGTTCCTCGTTTGCCGCCTGAAGCTCCGCGTTGACGGACTCCAGCTCTGTGACCGTGTGGCTGAGGTTATCCTGGGTGACATGGAGGTCTTTCTCCAGGTCCGCGATGCGCTGGGCGGCAGCGGTATCGATATTGTAATGCTCCATGTCCACGGGCTTTTCCTGCTCCTGGGAAGAGCGCAGGAAAGCAATGGCTGTCACGCCGGTATCAGCGCCGATCTTGTCGCTGATGGGCTGAGCGACGAGGGAAATATATTCAGGTTTCTCCCCGATCTGCACGGGAATCTTGTCATAGGCGACACGTCCGCGCCCCTCCCTGGACTCCTTGAGCGCCTTGGAAACCGCGATCCGCAGATCTTCCCTGATCAGGGAGAAAATGTCCAGCGTGACATTTCCAACCGGGATCGTGATAAAGTCTCCGCATTTTCCATAGGAGTGGCAGAGTTCATTTTTCTCATTGACCAGAACGCAGGCCGGCATCAGAAGCTCCAGCACGCGGGTGTCGATCTCTCCTGCGGGGAAATGGGTGTCGTTCTCATAGTTGTCCCCTTTGAAATGCGGTGGCATGAGCTGGCTTTCGATTCCCTGCAGAGAGTAGGTGATATGCTCATGGGACGGTGTTCGTCCTGAACTGTTGTGAATGAAGATCTTTTCATTGGGGCAGAGAACACGGAATACATCGTCATAATCTATGACAGACTCCGAACGGCCCAGGAACAGATATCCGCCGTCATTGAGTGCCATGTGGAAAATGGCGAACAGATTTCTCTGCAGGATACTCTGGAAATAAATGAGCAGATTCCTGCAGCTGACCAGATCCAGGCGGCCGAAGGGCGGATCCTGAAATACATTGTGCTGGGCGAAAACAATCATCTTGCGGATATCGTGATTTACCGTGTAGCGGTTTCCCTTTTTGGTAAAAAAGCGGGAAAGCCGGGTGACCGAGACATCCTCCTGGATACTGTCGCCGTAGACGCCGCGGCCTGCGACCGCAATGGAATCCCCGTCCAGATCTGTGGCAAAGATCTTTATATCGCGGCGGATCCCCATTTCCTCCATGGCCTCCGCAAAAAGAATGGCGATCGAATAGGCTTCCTCACCTGTGGAGCATCCGGCAACCCAGATCCGGATCTGGTCCGACGGGCGGGCATTGCGCAGAAGGTCCTTGACAACGCGCTCCTTGAGGATATCGAAATAATCCTGATCGCGGAAAAAACTGGTGACGCCGATCAGGACCTCTTTTGCAAGCAGACGTGCCTCCTCCGGATTGTTGGACATATAATTCACGTACTCGCGGAGGTTGCGGTTGTGCGTGACGACGATCCTGCGCTCGATACGGCGCAGTACGGTGGTCTGCTTATAATAGGAATAGTTGACGTTGGTGACGTTTTTCAGAATGGAAAAAACCTGTGACAGGAGATCGCCGTCCGAGAGCTGCAGCCGCTGCCCCGCGTCCGCCATGGAGCGGGAAATATGGGCCATTTCACGGGCGATACTGTCCGGATTGAGGATCAGATCCACAAAACCGGTCGCGATCGCGCTGCGCGGCATTCCGTCAAACTTGGCGCTCTCCGGCGACTGCGCAATGATCATGCCGTTGCGCTCTTTGATCGAACGGATTCCGTTGGTGCCGTCCGATCCGGTCCCGGAAAGGATCATTGCGACCGCGCGGTTCTCATAGGATTTTGCAAGTGAACGGAAGAATATATCGATCGGATGGTTGATGTGCTGATGATTATATTCATGCAGATGCAGGACACCGCCCTCGATCTCCATATTATATTTCGGCGGAAGCATATAAACCGTGTTTTTGCGCACATGCATTCCGTCCTGCGCCTCCATCACGGGCATCGTGGTATATTTTCCCAATATGTCTGCGAGGAGACTGCGGTGGTCGGGCGATAAATGCTGAATGACTACAAAGGCCATCCCCGTATCCGCCGGAAGAAAGGTAAAAAACTGCTGAAGTGCCTCGAGACCCCCGGCTGAGGATCCGATACCGACTACACAGCCAGGCTGCTCACTTTTTTTAATCTTCTCAATTTTCATAGATTCCTTCCCCGGACCGCTCCCCGGTCCGCCGGATACATGATGAAGTCTGTTATGGAGATTCCGATGATTTCCTCGCCCCCGCGCGCAGGGTACGGATGATCCTGGCGACGACCTCTTCAATCTCGCCGCTTCCCTCCCGCACGATCAGGTCGGCATATTTTTCGTACAGAACTGTCCGCTCATCATAGAGATCCTGCAGCGTCTGCCCTTCGCGGAGTACGACACCCCTCTGGCGGATATTCCCAAGGCGTTTCTGTATCACGCCGAAATCCACCTGAAGATAAATGACAGCGCCGATCTCGCGCAGATGCTTCATCGCTTCTTCTCCGTAGACAGCACTGCCGCCTGTCGCAATGACGCACTTCGACGCCTGGATCGAAGCGTTGACTTCGTTCTCGACTGCGAGAAAACCGTCAATCCCTTTCTCTTTGATGATCTCCGAAAGGCGCTTACCTTCTTTTTTCTGGATGA
This sequence comes from Lachnospiraceae bacterium, assembly GCA_045130475.1. Classification (GTDB taxonomy): domain Bacteria; phylum Bacillota; class Clostridia; order Lachnospirales; family Lachnospiraceae; genus CAG-791. The sequence continues at coordinate 15,319 of JBGUPU010000059.1, read as the reverse complement.
GCAGGTCCGAATCAATAAAATCGTATCCAATGACCTTAGCCAGGATGACGCCGACGGTGCTCTTGCCGGAAGCCGGCATCCCGATCAGGATCAGATTATCCTTTTTTGCCAAAGTATGATTCATCTCCTTCCGGCCGCTTTTTCGCGGCAGTCTATACATAGAACCAGTATACCACAACTAAAAACCGGTAAAGCGTCAAAAAGTGTATTTTAAAGAAAAAATAAGGACTTCTGATCTGTCAAACAGCAGATTCTTCTGCTCTGTCTGCCGTATTATGTGCCAAATCATGTGCCAAATCGCAGCCCGCCAAACAGAAATGTTTCTTTCGCGTTCAACTCGTGTTATACTGTAAACGCCGGTAATAGGCAGTTTATTTGTATATCTTATTTCAAGACTCGCCCGCGAGTCTTGCGCGCGTATCCCACGACTGAAGTCACGGGTATTGCGCGATGAAGAATAAATTTATATAAATAGACGAAATATATGTTTTAAGTGTCGCTTTTTTCTTCCAGATACTACGTTTACGGCAAGAGGTAAAGTTATGATTGTTTTCAATGTCCCTCCCTTTATCGGGACAGAACTGGATTACGTAAAACAGGCAATTGACGCACATAAGATCTGCGGTGACGGTCAATTCACAAAAAAATGTCACGCTTACCTGCAGGAGCGTTTCGGCGCACAGAAGGTCCTGCTGACAACCAGCGGAACCACCGCCCTCGAGATGGCAGCTATACTCTGCGGACTGAAAAAGGGAGACGAGGTCATCGTTCCCAGTTTCACCTTCTCCAGCACAGCCACCGCCATCGTTCTGACCGGTGCGACTCCTGTCTTCGTGGATGTCCGTCCGGACACCATGAACATCGATGAGACTAAAATCGAAGAAGCGATCACGGATAAGACCCGCGCGATCATGGCTGTGCACTATGCAGGCATCGCCTGTGAGATGGACACGATCATGGACATCGCCGCACGGCACAATCTCAAGGTGATCGAGGACGCGGCACAGGGTGTCATGTCCTCTTATAAAGGACGTGCGCTGGGCACCATCGGCGATTTTGGCTGCTATTCTTTCCATGAGACCAAAAACTATTCCATGGGCGAGGGCGGGGCACTGCTTATCCGCAATCCCGAAGATAACGACGCAGCCGAGATCCTGCGCGAGAAGGGCACCAACAGGGCGCGCTTTTTCCGCGGCCAGGTGGATAAATATACATGGGTTGACTACGGCAGCAGTTACCTTCCCAGCGATATGAACGCCGCCTATCTCTGGGCTCAGCTCCAGGAGGCAGACCGCATCAACGAAAACCGTCTCGCCATCTGGAACGCCTATGCGGAGGCCTTCGCGCCGTTCGCGGCATCCGGACGCATAGAAGTTCCGACCGTACCGGAGGGATGTGTCCACAATGCCCACATGTACTACATTAAGCTCCGCGACCTTGATGACCGCACTGCCTTCATCAAGCATCTGAGAGACAATGACATCATCGCCGTCTTCCATTATATCCCGCTCCACAGCGCGCCCGCAGGACTGAAATTCGGGCGTTTCCACGGAGAGGACCGCTATACGACCAGCGAAAGTGACCGTCTGGTCCGTCTGCCGCTCTATTTCGGACTGACACCCGAAGATCAGCAGCATGTCATCCGCACAGCATTGGATTACCTGAGCGAAAAATAATGCCCTGAAACCGGCTGTTTGTCATTATCGATGTACCGGATTCTCTGAGACAAGACTCGTCCGCGAGTCTTGTACTTTTCCATTACCCGAGAGGATAGCTATGCCTGCAGCAGAGAAAAAACGTCTCATAAGCTTCATTATTCCCTGCTATGCCAGCGAGGGTTCCGTAGGTCTCGTCATTGACGAAATCCGGGAAGTCGTGGCACAGAAGCCTGATTTTGATTATCAGATTATCGCCGTCAATGACTGCTCTCCCGATAATGTTCTGGAAGTTCTGCGCGAAATCGCGGCGCAAGATCCCAAGGTTGCTGTCATCGACCTGGCCAAAAACGGCGGACGGCACAATGCTCTCATGTGCGGCTGTCACTTTGCCGACGGAGATTATGTCGTATTTATTGACGACGACCAGCAGTGCCCCGCCGACCGGCTCTGGGATCTGATCGATCCGCTCATTAACGGCAATTACGACGTGTCGATCGCCCGCTATCGCAAAAAAACCCAGTCCCGTTTCAAAAATTTCGGATCTGCTGTCAATGACCGCGTCGCCACATGGCTTCTGGGCAAAGATCCCAATCTGAAATTTTCCAATTTCTCCGTGATGAAAAAATTCGTCAAGGATGAAGTAATCAAATATACGAATCCTTACCCCTATCTCTCCGGTCTGATGCTGCGTGCGACACGCCGCGTCATCAACGTGGATATGGAGGAGCGTGTACGAACAATCGGCGTAGGACACTACAGCTTTAAAAAGTCTTTCGCCCTCTGGATGAACAGCTTTACAGCCTTTTCCGTCAAGCCTCTGCGCATCGCGACAGCGATCGGTGTGCTCTGGGCTGTCCTCGGAATTCTTATGGGTATCCATACGGTGATCCGTAAACTCCTGAACCCCATCATTCCGTTGGGATACAGTTCCACAATGGCTATCCTGCTCTTTTCCACCGGCATGATCATGTTTATGCTCGGCCTGATCGGAGAATATATTGGACGCATCTACATATCGCTGAACAACTCGCCACAGTTTGTCATCAGGGACAAAATCAATCTGCCGGACTCTGACTGAAGGACTTGCGGGTATCTATACAAGGAGTAATTCAATTTATGACAGATACTCTTTTGAAACAATCATCACCGGAACAGGCTCTTCCGAAAAAGAAGCTCCTCATCATCGGAGCAGGTGATTTCCAGCTCCCACTGGTCCAGCAGGCCGCAAAGACCTGTGAAGTCTTTCTTGCTGCACCGGTGATCTCGGCAGTCTTTGACCCCTACGTCTCCGACCGCCTGATCGTCGATGTCCGCGATGAAGAAAGGATTCTTGCCTTCGCAAAGGAACATGGAATAGACGGTGTTATCACTGACCAGACCGACATTGCAGTCCGCAGTGTTGCCTACGTTGCGGAAAAAATGGGTCTGCCCGGTATCGGCTACGAGACCGGCCTTCTCTTTACCGACAAGAGCCGTATGCGGGCACGTCTCCGCGAACTCGGTCTTCCCGTGCTCATAAACAGGACCGTCGCCTCTGTCGAGGAGGCGATCGCCTTTTTCAGGGAACTGAGCAATTCTGCTCCGGATCACGCAGGACCTGTCCGCGTAATCATTAAACCTCTGGACACCCAGGGCAGCCGCGGTGTTCAGGTCTGCTCCAACGAACAGGAACTTCGGGACAAATATGACGAGGCTGCCCGCTGGTCCAGCAGCCACGAGGTCATTGTCGAGCACTTCGCAACCGGCCGTGAGTTCGTTGTGGAGGCCCTTGCCCTCAATCACGAATACCGCACACTCTGCATCGGTGACACGCTCTATTTTGATATCCCCGATGCTTTTGCCGCGAAGAGCCGCATCTTTCCCACCATGGCGGACGATGCCCTCCGAGAAAGAGTCCTGGCTCTGGACGAAAAGATCATCACAGGTTTCGGCCTGGCCCAGGGTGTTACCCACAGCGAATATATCATGGATGGAGACGAGATCTATCTCATCGAGACAGCGGCGCGCGGCGGCGGTGTCTTTATTTCCTCTGATCTCATCAGCCTTTCCAGCGGACTGCACACAGAACAGTTTCTGATCGATATCGCACTCGGACAGCAGAAGGAAATGCCCGTCATCCTGCCTCAGCAATGCTTCTGCGGCTATATGGCTTTTTATCTTCCAGTGGGGCGTGTCGTCCGCGCCGACGGAATCGATGAAGTCCTCGCACTTCCTTTTATCCACCGCAACCAGCTCGGAAAGCTGCATATCGGAATGGAGAACCACGAGGGAGCCACCGATAAGACCTCCCGCCTTGCCCTCATTGTCTCCGGAGACACACGTGAGGAGCTCATGGATCATATGGCTCAGGTCCGCTCTATTCTGAAGATTGAAATCAAGAGCCCGGACGGCTCCATCCTCGGTCCGATCTGGGAGTAGAATCCAGGAGGTATTTATATTGCTCACTCGTTTTCTCGATAAACGGCGCAATGTTTTTCTTCTCGCCGCTTTTGCTGTTTTCATGGAAAGTCTCACTTCTCCCTGCCTCAAGATCGGCTCGAAAAACTATGAGACCTTTTCCCTGGGATACTTTTTCTGGTTTGGCCTGGCCGTCGTCATTCTGGGTATCTACGCGGTCTGCTGGCAGCTCATTCTGGAGCGCATCCCTCTGACCACGGCCTACCTGAGGCGCGGCTTCAGCTATATCCTGCTCTTCATATGGTCCACCCTGATCTTTCACGAGACGATATCCATCAAGCAGATCATAGGTATTGCTGTGATCTCACTTGGAATGATCGTCAGCGTCTCAGATGAACACGGCAGCCCGAAAACCCCGAAGCAAAAAGCGCCGGATACCCGGGATACTGCAGCTGCCTGACAAGGCGTACCGGAACCTTCCCCCTCAACGAGGTATCAACCAGATGTCCGATTTTCTCACTCCACAGGTCTGCTATGCAGCCGCCATCATCGGCGCGTTTATCACGGCACTGAGCCAGATCCTTCTCAAGACACAGGCAAACACAACCGGTGAAAAGGGCTTTTTCAGCAAATTTCTCAATATCCGCGTCATTGTTTCCTACGGTCTGCTGTTTCTGACACTCGCCATCAACCAGATCGCGCTGCGTTACGTTCCCCTCTCAGTAATGCCCTGCATCACATCCACCAGCTTCATCTGGGTCTTTGTGATGGGCGCCCTGATCCTGAAGGAAAAAGTGTCCCCGAGAAAAGTGCTCGGTGTGGCGATCATCATTGCGGGTGTCGTTATTTCCAGGCTTTGATTTTCTGCCTGCCGGGAACAAGCAAGGCAGACCGCATTCTCCGAAAGGAAACACAACATGTATGCTCTCTTAAAAGAATTCTCCGATAAAATTACGAGCAGGAAATCCTATTGGATCCCCCTGCTCTTTTATACGTTCGGGGCTTACGGCTTTTCCATGCTTAACCGCACGGTCGGCGCAGACGACCTGGCCACCCCGCTCTATGTGGACGGCACCGTATGGCTTGCCGAGCTGCGCTGGGGCGCTGTCCTTTGGAAAAAACTGTTTTCCTTCGGCGCATGTGTTCCCTTCCTGGATAAGTTCCTTTCTGTCTGCTTCCTTATGCTGGCGGGAACGGCTTTTGCGGGCATCCTGTACCTGATCAACGGAAAGCGGGAGCGCGTCTGGCTCTATACGATCGCTGCATGCTCCTTTATCACATTTCCGATCATCTGTGAAATCTGGGAGTTTACCTGCGGAGGAACCATCATAGTACCGGGAGACTACTTCTGCTGTTTCATGATCATCCTGTGGCTCCTCACCTGCCGCGCAGATTCCTTTCCCGGGCAGGCTCAGACATTCCTGACAGCAGGTGTGCTGCTTGCGCCGGTTATTTCCAGTGCGGAGTCCATTGCACCGGTCTATATCACCACTGTACTGATCGTGCTCTTTTACAGGCATTGTATCAAGCGGGTCTCTCCTGACCGGAAGAGCGCCTGGTTCTTTGAAGGTGTGCGCTTCGCGGTCCCCCTGGTGATCGCATTTATCCTTCGTCTCATCATCGGCTACGGAATCATGGCCATCCTGCACCTGAAACACAAGCACACAGGCGCCACAACGATTGCCTGGCCTCTGACCGGAGAGGAAATCGCGGCCTTGTTCAAGGGAGTTTTGGTTGACTACGGCGCTGCCTCCCTGGTAAATCTCCCCATCACGATCTTTATCATCTGCACATTGCTCTTTACCGTCCGGTGTTTTATCCTGGCTTTCCGAAACAAGTCCGCTCTCCCGATCATTCTGGGAATTTTCATCGGATTTTCCCTGTTTCTGATCACGATCATTCAGGGATCCGTGATGTACTATCGGACAGCCATCACGCTGATGGTGTTCTGTGCCTTTATCTTCTATCTTCATGCCGGAGATTTTTATGACCTGATCAACAGCGGAGTCCTGCAAAACCGCCGCTTCCGTGTATACGCCGGCCGCTTCGGACTGATCCTGCTCCTGTTCATCACCTGGAGACAGGCTGCCCACCTTCATCGTTATCTCGCGCTCAACAATCAGCGCTATGACAATGAGGCAGCTGTCATACAGCAGCTCTGCTTCAAACTGACCGATGAATTCGATACCTCCAAGCCCATGGTCTTCGTGGGAGATTTTTCCAACGGCGACGCATCCTATGCGGCAACACACGATATGGCAGAAACCTGGAACGGCCGTCTCTTCCGGAGAATCCGTAAAAAGATCGACGGCACAGAGGACTGGAAGGCCCCCATGCTGGTCCAGACCACAGTTTCCTCCGCTATTGACTGGTACCACTGGGAGTTTGACGGACAGCTCATGGGCGATTTCCTCGCCTACTATGGCTATGATTTCGACGTTATGGCTCTCTCCCGTACCGACCTGGAGCCCTATAACCAGAAAGCCCTGGAGCTCGGCATGAAAACCTTCGATATAGAGGACTGCGGCGATTACCTTCTCATCTGTCTCGGCAGGCTGGATGGGTAAAAGCATCTCTCCCACCTCTCCCATGTTCCTATACTGAGACAAAAAAATGCCCTGCGGCCGACCGCCGCAGGGCATTTTTCCGTTTCAGTATACTCTTCTTTTCATTGCGATCCTTTGAATCGCCTTTATGAAATCAATACACAACAACGCGAGTCTTTTTAGGTGTTACCTGGTGGATCAGCTTCGCATCTTCCAGCTTCATACGAATGCAGCTGTTGGACTTGTTCTTGCCGAGAGTAGCATCCTTGGGTGAATGTGTATAGGGATTTCTGCATCCAAGCTTATACAGGACCGAGTGGAAATAGTTGCCTGCTGTAATCCTGGTTGCATAGAAAACTGTCGAAGCCTTGAAATCCTTATAGCCGTATGCTCTGGAACTCTTGTGGTCAAGCTTGAAGCTTCCGGAAGGAGAAGGTGTGGAGCTCTTGCCGATAGTGCAGGGCATTCCTCTGCGGACGATTGTCCAGTGTCCTTTGGAGCCTTTGTAGCAGTTGATCTCGTGGTATTTCTTATTCACAAGGATCAGGTAACGTGTGCTGCTGCTGTAGCCCTGGGCCTTCTTGTCCATACCGTGAACGTCAGAAACCGCACCATTTGCGCCGATCTTGTAGCCGTCAACTGTCATATTGGTTGCGATGGAACCGTCTGCCAGGACATAATACATCTTGTTGTTCACAAAGAACCAGCCTTTTGAGCGGCGCTGCTTGCCGGTAGTCGCATCAAAGTAATACAGCTTGCCCTTCAGTGTGACGAAGCCCTTATGCATTGCGCCGTTCTTTGCAGGATTGAGATAATAGAAATCCTTGCCGATCTTTCTGTATCCAGTCAGAATCTGACCTACACCGATTCCCTCAGCTCCCTTTAAAACGCTTCCATAGTACTTCTGCTTGTTGATCGAAAACCATTTGCAGCAGAGGTAGCCGTTCTTGTTAAAGCCGAAGAGTTTATTATCGATCTTCTGAACGCAGCTCTTATAATACTTGCCCGGAGCATAATAGAATCTGTAATGCGTACCGGTTTTTACCCAGCCGGTTGACTGAGCCTGTGTTGTCTCGTTAGATGTCGCCGCCGCTGTGTCCGCTTCCCCCTGCACTGTCATTGCCATTGCAGGCATGCAGGTCAGGATCAGAATCATGAACATAGTGAGCAGCATTGTAAGTCTTTTCTTCATATAACCTCCGTCCCGGTCATAATGATTAATATACAACAACGCGAGTGCCGCGCTTCATGTTATCCCAGATGAACTTCGCATCTGCAAGAGGCAGACGGATGCAGCTGTTGGATACATTCTTGCCCAGTGACGCATCCTTGGGAGAATTCGTGTAGGGATTGTTGCAGTACAGTTTGTAAAGAACAGAGTGGAAGAAGTTTCCTGCATTGATTCTGAAGGCATAGAATGCGGTCGAACCCTTGAAATCCTTACGTCCATAAGGTCCGTTCTTGGTAACTTTCAGAGAAAGCTTGAAGCTGCCGGATTTTGTAGGTGTGGACTTCTTGCCGACTGTGCAGAGAATATTTCTCCTGATGTTGACCCATTTGCCTTTGGATCCCTTGTAGAAGTTGACATAGTGATGTGTCTTGTCAACAAGGACCAGATAACGGGTCTCACTGCTGTAGCGCTGTACCTTCTTGTCGTAGCCGTAAGGATCTTTCACTGCACCGCTGGCACCGATCTTGTGGCCTTCAATGGTAGTATTGGTCGCGATCGAGCCATCAGCCTGTACATAATACATATACTTTCCGACAGTAAACCAGCCCTTGGTGCGCTGCTGCTTGCCGTCAGAGGGGTTGAAATAATACTTTTTACCCTTAATAGTAACAAAACCGCCGGTGCGTGCGCCGTTCTTGTTGGGGTTGAGGTAATAGTAGTCCTTGCCGATCTTTCTGTGGCCTGTCAGGATCCGGCCTACACCGACGCCGGGTGCTCCCTGCAAAATGCTTCCATAGTAGGTCGCGTTGTTGATCGTAAACCACTTGCAGCAAAGTCTTCCCTTATTGTTGAAGCCATACAGTTTATTGTCGATCTTCTGAACGCAGTTCTTATAGTACTTGCCGGGTGCATAATAGAAATAATAGTACTTTCCGACTTTTTTCCAGCCTGTGGATGCCGCCTGTGTATCAGCACTGGTAGTTGCTGCTGCCGTATCCGCACCTGCCGGGACAGTCACTGCCATAACCGGCATACATGATAAAATCATGATTACGACAAACAGCAACGCGAGTCTTTTCTTCATAAATTACCTCCTTGCTTTGTGTTGGTCTGCTGGTAAAGTTGCTACCGTACTGTAGTACAGTTAATTGTATCTTCTACAATTTAGTTACGATTCATGGGGCATTTTATATAATACTACGGAATACTCATTTTTTCTACACAATTTTTTCACATTTTCATGAATAAGTATCTCATATTTTGCCGTCGATTTCATCAAATCCCGGGTAAAGTTTTGGTAATTTTCCATAGAAACAGTGTAAATAAACAGTAAAGTGCCGGCAGAGCAGTGCGCTCCGCCGGCACTTTCGCTTCTCTCACAGCCGCAGTGCCAGGGCTTTCCGGGGCTTTACAGCCTGGATGCCTCGAGCATTTTCTCCCGGAGCTGCTGCTCGATCCCGGCGAGCTCCGCCTCGGCCTCCTGACGCTTCTGCTTGCCCTCTGTCTGGATTGCCAGCACTTCATCCATGGTGGAAATGAGCATCTCATTGGTGTGTTTGAGCGTCTCAATATCCACGAGTCCGCGCTCAGCCTCCTTGGCTGTCTCGACTGTGGCTGTCTTAAGTGCCTCAGCGTTCTTTTTGAGCAGCTCATTGGTCATATCGGTGACCTCTCTCTGGGCGCGGGCCGCCTTGTTTGCATGCTCTACGCCGATCGCGATCACCATCTGGCTCTTCCAGAGCGGAATGGTATTGACGATGGTGGATTGAATCTTCTCCGCCATAACAGAGTCGGAGGACTGAATCATCCTGATCTGGGGGCCTGTCTGCATTGCAACTGTTCTGGTGAGCTGCAGATCATGGAGCTTCTTCTCGAACCGGTCGCACATCTCTGCATAGTCCTTGGCCGCCTGTGCATCTTCGGGAAGTCCGGTGCGCTGTGCTTTTGCCTGCAGCTCTGCCAGATCCACTTCGCGGGCTTCTTTCAGTTTCTTCTTGCCGGCAAGGATATACATGGACAGTTCTTTGTAATAACTGAGATTCAGTTCGTACATTTTGTCGAGCAGGTCTATATCCTTCATCAGAGTGATCTGATGTTTCTCCAGCTCCTTGGTGATGGCATCAACATTTGTCTCGACCTTGCTGTACTTGGTCTTCATCTCCTGCATCCGGTTGCCGCCCTTTTTCAAGAAGCCGAAGAGTCCCTTGTCCTCTTCCTCCACATCAAAATTCTTGAGCTCTGTCACCAGAGAAGTGATCATTCCGCCGACTTCGCCCAGATCTTTTGTCTTGACGCTCTCCAGGGTCTTTTCGGAGAAATCAGCCATCTTCTTCTGTGTGCCGACACCGTAGGTCATCACCGCCTGTGTATTGGTGACATCAATCTGTTTGACGAAAGCATCAACCATCTTGATTTCCTCGGGGCTGAGGGAGTATTCCTCCGGCTCTTTCTCCTGGACAGCAGCCTGGACCGGTGCCTCCTGCACAGCTGCTGCCGCCTCAGGTTCTCCAAAGGAAAGGGAAGGGGCTGCAGGCGCCTCAAGACCTGCAAAGGGATCTGCGGCTGTCGCTGCTGCAGTTGCGGCTGTTTCTTCGTTTCTGATTTCGTCTGCCATATTTTCCTCCTTCAAGTCACTCCGGCGATTTCTCTCAGTCCGGGGATGATTTTACGATGCTTCTTTTCCTGTCTGCGGGTTATTGCCGCCCCGCTTCAATTACACGTTTCTTCTATAATTAAATATCAAATGAATAACAGCCGATTCTCGTATGGATCGAAAGCGCTGTCATAGATTTTACCGGGAACCGCCGTCTTCTCATTCTCCGAATGTAAGCCTGATCCCCTCTTCGGACTCCGTCTCTTCCCCGGAAACCGCCTGCGCGGCCTGTCCTTCTCCGGATAATTCATCCGTATATCCGTCCGTATATTCTTCGGACGACTGTGCCTGCGGCTGCTGTGCCGCAGCGGTCTTTCGGATCTGGTCTCCGGTAAGGCCGTCCTGTGCCATCATGGTCTTCATGACATTAATATCCGAGGAGATATCCCAGGCCATATCCTGGAAAAGGCTGTCAAAGAGGTTTTCGAAGGCAACGTTGATCGTTCCAAGCGCCTCCCTGATCTCCTGCTTTGTCGTGACAATATTCTCGCCGTCAGAATTCTGACTGTCCAGCTCGATGTAGGCCTGCAGCAGTTTCATCGTCGTAGGCAGGTAATAGACCATCAGCCGCCGGAGATTGGGGGCGCTGGAGGGGTCTTTTCGGATCTGCCCGATGATGCGGCTCATGGTAGTCTCCAGATGCAGCAGCTCCTCCGAAATCTCCTCATCGTCGATCGCGCGGTTTGCATCGCGGATCCGTCCCGTATATAGAAGGCCTTCCTCCACGATCCTGCGCGCATCCGCCGGAAGCTTTGCATCCTCAGGCAGGGGTCTGAGATCGGCGTCCGCTTTCGCAAAGGCTTCCTCATCGGCAACCACTCCTCCGTTGGCTTCCGTGCGTTCCTTCATCTTGGCCTTGGCTTCCTCTGCCTCCTGTTCCTGACGCTCTCTCTCGAGCCGCAGATATTCATTGTACATCCGCTCGGAGAGCATCAAAGTCGTCTTCTGCTTGTCAAACCACGCCGCAGGGATCATGTCCTCACTGATCATTTTTTCCAGGTTTTTGAGAACGGTCTCCCTGCTCTGACCGGTCGCGCGCGCGATCTTATTGATCTCCAGATATTCACTTGTCCCGGCAATCTTCCCGTATTCGTAATAATCTTTTACCAGCTGTTTCCGCTCCCTGCCCTTCTTGACAAGAATTCCGCCCAGAACCGCAAGCCCCAGTGTAATGACAAGGGAAGTGATGCCAACAGCCGAGAAAAAACCGCTCCCATATGTACTGAAAATGCTCATCAGCCCGGAAAACAGACTGTCCACAAAGGAAAAGCCGGCCATCACCAGCAGGATAACTCCGCCGACAATACTGCCCGTGCCGCTCGAGCGGCTGATCTTTCTCTGCAGGAAGGGGGTGAATTTACTGGAAAAGGTCGTGTGGTGGCGCGGTCCCGAAGCGCGCTGCCTGTACTGCTCTGTCATATTTTCCGAGCTGTAGCCGGCATGTCCGTAGCTGCGTCCCTGGTTCTGTCCGCCTGCCGGTGCACTGCCCTTCTGACCGGGCGTACCCTGCATGTAGCCCTGAAAGCTGTACAGTGCATCCGCCGCAGTGCCCGCCGCTGATCCTGTCATATCACGGACGGTCTTCTGGATCGCATCATTTAATCCGGAAAAATCGCCTCTGTTGACAGCATCGTCTACAGCATCCCTGATGCCGCTGCCGATCCCGTTAATATCATTATTGCTCATATCTTTCTATACCCCGAATCTTCAGATCATTTTTATGCTCACAACATTATAACGCATCCTCTTCAAAAAAGCACTGCTTTAGCACAACATCCCGTTCAAGACTCGCTTGCGAGTCCTGCGTGCCGGATGAAGGCTGCCCATAAGGGCAGCCTCTGCAGCACCGCGTCAATCACACGCGGGGAAGATTCAATCAGGAGGTTGCGCGATAGAATCCCAAAAGACTATAATAATGATGATTCACTGAAAGAAAAATCACGGCTTACTGAAAAGTCCTGGCTTACTAAAATCACGACCGACCGAAAGAAAGCCCCTTAAATCATCATTCAACATACAGAGGAGTGAGAGATGCAGTTTATTTATCCCGCAGTTTTTTGTCAGAAAGAAGACGGCACTTATCAGGGTTATTTCCCGGACCTGGAGCAGTGTTTTGCAAAGGGCGATACCCTGGATGAGGTTCTCAACAGTGCGATCGAAGAAGCCCGGACCTGGATCCAGGTGGAACTCGAAGACACCTTTGAACTCCCCTCCGTCACCCACCCGGAAGATCTTGTTCTCAAGGAAGGTGAATTCGTACGCAATATCGCAGTAACCATCCGGCTCACTGACGGCTGGGACGAGTAAAACCGGGCGCGTCCGGCCACAGGCAAATTCATGCAGCAGGACATGACCTCCGGCAGAATCCTGCCGGCAATCCTCCGATTTACTTTTCCCCTGTTTATCGGAAATATCTTCCAGCAGTTCTACAGTATGGCAGACACTGTCATTGTGGGACGTTTTCTCGGGGCTGCTGCTCTGGCCGCTGTCGGCGCAACGAGCACGGTCTCTTTTTTGCTGCTCGGTTTCGCAATGGGGCTGGCGTCCGGTTTCGCCATCCTGACTGCACAGCGGTTCGGTGCCAAAGATGACGAAAATGTCCGGATCAGCGTCTCGAACGGAATCCAGCTGACGGTCCTGCTTTCTGCCGCCCTGACCGTACTCGGTCTGCTGGCGGTCCCCCGCCTTCTGATCCTCATGCAGACACCGGCGGACATCGTGGAAGATGCGACCCGTTACATGCTCATCATCTGCAAAGGTCTTGCCGCGTCTATGTTTTACAACCTGTTTTCCGCTTTTCTGCGCTCTGTCGGAAACAGCCGGGCACCCTTGTTTTTCCTGATCTTTTCTTCCTTTACTAATATTTTTCTGGATCTCTTTTTTATTGTCCGTCTGGGTATGGGCGTTGAGGGCGCCGCTTTTGCGACAGTCCTGGCACAGGGACTCTCTGCCGCCCTGTGTCTTCTATATATTCTCCTGCGGGTGCATGTGCTGGTCCCTGCGCGCCGGCACTGGGGACTCCATCGTGAAGCAACCATCCACCAGCTGCGGATGGGAGTGCCCATGGCGCTTCAGTTTTCTGTCACCGCCTTCGGCACAATCGTGATGCAGGCCGCCATCAACCAGTTCGGCTCTGCTGCCGTCGCCGCTTTCACCGCTGCCTGGCGCATCCAGAATATCCTGACGCAGGGAATGATCGCCATGGGACTGACCATGGCCGCTTTCTGCGGACAGAATTTCGGAAACAAAGATATCAATCGCATCCGGGAGGGAGTCGGCACTGCTGTCCGACTCGAAATCATCTACTCGCTTGCTGCAGGTATTGGTTCTATTGTCCTTCTCCCTGTTTTCATGAATCTGTTTTTTTCATCAAATACCGACATTGGAGCTCTCATGCCCTGGGCCATGACCTATACGGTCGAGTGCGCGGTCTTTTTTATCCCCCTGAGCATGATCTTTATTTTCCGCAATGCCATGCAGGGGTGCAGCTACTCCTTCCTTCCCCTGATGGGCGGTGTGGTGGAGATGGCCGCGCGCGTCCTCTGCGCTCTCGCAGGCATCCGTTTTCACAGTTACCTGCTCTCTGCCGGCTGCGACGGAGCCGCCTGGCTGACAGCAGGCCTGTTTACTCTGTCTGCCTACCGCTATATGATGGGCCGGCTTGAAAAGAGGTACTCTCTTCCCCCGAAGATTCTGTGATTTTTCATCTTTCTCTACCCACCGGAAGCCCTCCGGCTTCCGCTTCTGAGGGCACATGTCAAGAAAATGTGAAAAAGCTCTGAACCTCTTGCATCTGCTCAATCAATGTATATAATATATGACGTCGTGTCCGGCCATCTGCGTCGTTTTTTCAAGACTCGCTCGCATAAGGCCGGATCACTTGCGGATACTCTGACTGCTCAGGCAGGACTTCTCTCCCGCCATGAGGCAGATCACGGGAATTCGCCCATGCCAAAAACATTTGAGGCAAAACACTTTTTATTATCAGGAGGTGTTCATAAACTATGAACAAGAATAACTGGAAGGACACTGGGAAAGGAATCGGACTGATCATGCGCAGCAGGATCCTGAGCACAATGCTGGTACTGGGCTGCACCGCTCCCCTTGCAGCAGCGCCTGTACTGCAGCCGCTGACAGTGTATGCAGAAGAGCAGACACCGGCACAGGAAGAAACTGCTTCCCCGGAAACAAGCGAAAACGAGGCTCCTGCCGAGGCACAGACAGCAAGCGTCACCGGCCAGATTGTTTTCGCAGGTACAGAGACCTTCCCTGAAAAAGTCACCGTAAATCTTCTGGCAAACAACGTCCTCGCTCAAAGTGCCGTCGTCACTTCCGAGACAAAATGGGCTTTCACTTTCAAGGATCTTCCTTTGACAGATGAAAACGGCGCAGCAATCGTCTATACAGTTCAGGAAACCGCACCGGAAGGCTTCACCGTGACGGTTGACGGAACGACGATCACCAATACATGGACTCCGGAAACCAAGAAGGCCGAAGAAGAGCAGCAGACCTCTGAGGAAACCAAGACCGACGAGGATAAACAGAAAGCTGAGGAAGAGACCAAGAAGGCGGAAGAAGCTAAGAAAGCTGAAGAAGAAGCCAAGAAGGCTGAGGAAGCTAAGAAGGCTGAAGAAGCCAAGAAGGCTGAGGAAGCTAAGAAGGCTGAAGAGGCCAAGAAGGCTGAGGAAGCAAAGCAGGCTGAGGAAGCCAAGAAGGCTGAGGAAGCTAAGCAGGCTGAAGAGGCCAAGAAGGCTGAAGAGGCCAAGAAGGCTGAGGAAGCCAAGAAGGCTGAAGAGGCCAAGAAGGCTGAGGAAGCTAAGAAAGCCGAAGAAGCAAAGAAGGCTGAGGAAGCCAAGAAGGCTGAAGAGGCCAAGAAGGCTGAGGAAGCTAAGAA
>JBGUPU010000058.1:0-4323 GCA_045130475.1 Lachnospiraceae bacterium | reverse complement strand
ATTTATCTTATCACGGGAGTTTGCTTATATCTGAAGATCTGCCCTCCCCCTGCAGAGCAGGGGGTTTATTTTTGGCTGCGGCACAATAAATAGATGCACTGTTGTGAATGATAGTTCACAACAGTGCATCTTACTTTTTTCGCCAATCTGTTAACGACAGTGCTCATTTTTCAGTGTTACTGTTTTATGAACACTGCGCTAATACGGTGAAATGAGAGGACTGTATATAGGGATAGCTGTGGCAGGACTTTACTGTTATGTAGCTAAAGGAATAATTGGTCCTCTTGTAGGGACTGCAGGCGTAGCTCTGTATTTCTATAAATACGGTGCAAAAGGTCCGATAATCTCACTGTCTATCCAAATACTGGTCACGCTTTTAGCACTTAAGCTTCTTTTCTGGCTAACAAATAGACAAAAGAATGTGATCTTTAGATTTCTATTAAGTTCTCTTGCAATTTTTGCGAGTATGTTTATGGTTTATCATCTATTCGGATCCTATATATTAAGCAAACAGACTTCCATTTCTTTACAGGAGTGGCGCGATTTTACGTTAGTTAATTCAATACGGTGCGCTTTTATCCTGGAGGTATGCTTACCGTTCTATATGGTATTAGATAAAAAATTCGGAGGATTATTATAATCTTGTGCGAGGCTGACCATGTATACATGGTACAGCCTCGTTTTCTGTAATAATGAATACATGGCTTATGAGGCCATCGTGAAACCTTTCCAACGCAACCCGCAGAGCCCGTACCGGGAATTGAACCCGGATCATCTGTTTGGAAGACAGATGTGTTGTCCATTACACCACACGGACGAAATATAGATGATAATCCTTTTTAAAGCAAGTAACGGGACTCGAACCCGTAACCCCGCTCAGGCAAAGCGGTGCGTTAGCCGATTACGCGATACCTGCATATAAGAGCTTCCCGTCGGATTCGAACCAACAACCGGCTGATTACAAATCAGCTGCGCTACCGTTACGCAAGAGAAGCAAGATCGGAGCTGCGGGAATCGAACCCACATCGACTGTGTATAAGACAGCTGCCCTGCCATTGGACGAAGCTCCATTAAAAACCATTGATATAGAATCAGGAATAGGAGAGAAATCTATATTCCTGAACCAGAGTCATCAGGGTGACTGACGGGATTTGAACCCGCATGAGGCGGCACCACAAGCCGCTGCATAGCCGTTCTGCCACGGCAGGGTATTCCCTTTTGCCTGAGACCCTTGTATTTACTGGACTTCCAGGGAATATGAGCGGGAAATTGGGACACTTTTGGGACAAATGAAGATTGTGATATAGCTCAGAACAGCCGGTACCGGCTCCTGATGAAGGAGCTTGCACCGGCTGTTTTCTGTTCGGCTGGAAAAGAATGGTTTTAGTGATGAGTTGTATCCACGCCCTGGCTTTGAGACGGAAGAACAGGTCCGTCCGGATCAGCTGTCCTTACCCGATGCTGATTTCTCCAGGTGCGGGGTGAACATCCTTCTGCGTTGGTAAAGAGCTTGATGAACCCTTTAAAGGAAAAACCTGTTTTTTCAGCGATTTCAGTTATGGACCATTCAGTGCGGATGAGAAGAGTTTTTGCATAATCAAGTTTCTTGCGGTTTGCGTATTCGACAGGGGAGTATCCCGTGTCCCTTTTGAACCTGCGCGAAAAATGAAAGCTGCTCAGAGACACAGCATCCGCAAGTTCTTCCAGCGTGATGCGCTGATCGATATGGTCATTGATATATCCTGTGATCACATCTATGTACGATGCAGCTGCTGCATCTGTTCCTGTTCCGCTGTGGAGATAGCGGAATATTTCATATACCCGGAGTGATTCGTCGAACTCCGTCTCCGTCTTTCCCTCATCGTAAAACTGCAAGGTCTTTTTTAAAAATTCTCCGAGTGCGGCTGCGCGCTGCTTTTCTACAAGCGGTCCCTGATGAGCCAGGATATGCTGGCATATTTCATGTGCATTGGATCCTTCGAAATGCAGGTAGTAAAACTCCAGGCCGTCCATGTCGGAATAATAATAGTGAGGCTCCCGGCAGTCCACAAGCATAGCGTCCCCTGCCAGAAGCCGGTAGGAGCCGCCTCTGTAGTCTACACGCAGGCAGCCTGCCCGGACACAGAGGATAAGGACCGGAGAAAAATAATCCCTTCGGATCGAATAGGCATGTGTGCAGTAGTAGTGCCCGATCTGCGTGATATAAAAGTACAGCTTTTCTGCGGTCGGAAGCGGTGTGAAGAGATAGCTGGAGGATTTTTCCAGCACGCCCGGTTCTTTCAAAACCCTGAAATCCAGTTTCATATTCATCCTCCATGCCGGTGTACTTCAGTGCGCAGGCTTTGTCAGTGCGCAGATATATTCAGTGCGCAGGCTTTGTCAGTGTACAGATATCGTCATGGCAATACCTGACTTGTGTTTGGTAATCTCCTGTTTTTTATTATAGTCCTTCCAATGCGGCATGTAAATGATGAAGAGCAATATTGGCGAACTTTAGAGCAAGCAAAAGGATGGAAGGAGACCGGATCCGAATCTATACTATAACCATCAAGGGAAACACAGAACAAAGAACAGCAGGGGATTCAGGTACCGGAAGCCTCAGGCGTGTTTGTAAGAGAGTGCGTATCACTTGAGAGACACAAGAGTAATCGTAATGCACAGGAAAACTAATAGGAAAAAGGATATCTGAAAAAAGAACTTCAGGAAAGAAGGATTAAAAAAGAACACCTGAAAACATCTGGGACAAAACATCCGGAAAAGGAATATTTAAGGAGAAAAAGGAGACAAAGAGATGATCAACGGAGAAAAGAAGATTGCAAGGCCTTTTCGTTGGGGAATCGTAGGCGGCGGACGTACCAGCCAGGTTGGCTACAAGCACAGGCTCGGCGCACTGATGGACAACACCAATTTTCAGCTTGTGGCTGCGGCATTTGACATTGATCCGGAGCGCTGCGTAGACTTCGGCAGAGAACTGAACATGGACCCCGCACGCTGCTATCCTGATTACAAGACCCTCTTCGAAGAGGAGGCAAAGCGCGAGGACGGTATCGAGGTCGTAGATGTAGCCACCCCCAACTTCCAGCACTATGAAGTGACAAAGGCAGCCCTTGAGGCAGGCCTGCACGTCATCTGCGAGAAGCCCCTCTTCTTCGAGAGGGAGCAGGGTGAGGAGATCAAAAAGCTCGCGGAAGAGAAAGGCAAGATTGTAGCAGTTACCTACGGTTTCTCCGGCTTCCCGATGCTCAAGCAGATGCGCGCCATGATCCGCGACGGCGCTGTCGGCAAGGTCAATATGGTCGAACTCCGCTACACACACGGCTTTGGCTGTGACGCGACTGCCGATGTGAAGGCAGAAGGCCAGAAATGGAGAGTCGATCCCAGGAAGGTCGGCAGAGGCTTTGTCCTCGGAGATCTCTCCACACACACCTTCTACATGAGCGAACTGATCTGCCCCGAGCTTAAGCTCGACGAAGTCCTCTGCTTCCGCCAGGCCTTTGTAGGAAGCCGCTATCCTCTGGAGGACAATGCCTATGTCATGATGAAATACGAAGGCGGCGCAGTCGGACGCATGTGGACATCCGCTGTCAACGCAGGTGATATGACCTCCCAGCATATCCGCATCGTCGGCTCCAAGGCTTCCCTGGAGTGGAACGATTCCACGGCAGACAGACTGATCTTCGAGGAGCAGGGAAAACCCCAGCAGGTCCTGACCAGAGGAATGGATTATCTCGATGACCTTGCAAAAGAAGATGAGCGTCTGGGCGCACTCCACTTCGAAGGTCTCCCGGAGTCCTGGGCAAACCTCTATACCCGCTTTGCCATCGTCATGGATGCCAAAGACAGGGGAGATGAAGAGACCGTGAAGAACACGATCTATCCCGATATCGATGCGGGCATCGACGGGATCCGCTGGATCAACGCCTGTGCAGATTCTGCCGATAATGGCTCCGTCTGGACAAAGTTCTGACCCTACAATAACAAAGATCAGACTGCTGATTCTATAAAGCAAACCGGTGCTGTCTCCATGATTGGAATGGTCTCCAGGACGGAGGTGCACCGGTTTGTTTTGCGGCGGCCCTTCACCTGCGGGTGGAGGGCTGTTTTTCTATTTGATGTCAGGGAGAGTATTGTTTTATGCTGGAGCATTCAACAGACTCTCTTAAGTGAGCAGGATATCATTGGCCGGCAAGAGTTTCCGTTATGGATTGGAAGAACTCTTTGCTCCACATATCCAACGAAGCCGGATTTCGAATAAAAGGAAGAACATCACCTTTTGCCTGTGCGTAATCTATTTGTTCAAAACGTCGGAACAGAATCTGTTTG
>JBGUPU010000057.1:0-2654 GCA_045130475.1 Lachnospiraceae bacterium | reverse complement strand
ATAGTGGATCAGATAAATACCGAAAGCGTGCCCGGACAGAAAGCGGATCCCGGTATAGAGCGGTACCCGGCGGATCCGGGAGAACAGTTCGAACAGGCAGACAGCGCAGATCATCAGAAGGCCGCAGTCATACCAGACATTGTACTCCACCAGATTTCTGTAGGCGTAATACTGGAGACCGACAGTCAGCACAAAGCCGCACAGGGACGTAAAGCACAGGACAGGTGTTTCAATCTTTTTCAATAAGCCCCTGCGGATCAGCCAGCCGGTCACCAGGTACAGACCGTAAATTCCGCCGGAGAAGCCCAGTTCGAACTTCCGGCTCAGTGGAGGCCATCCGGCCGTCTGGGCCAGTACCACCAGGACGGGACAGGCAAAAGCGTATGCCATGACAATGATATAGGGAATCCTGAGGCTGGACAGTTCCAGAGAATGCAGGGCATTGGCGGCCGCGGGCAGCAGCAGGTATACGCCCAGGATAACCGGCATATACCACATATGGCCGATGCTGCCGTTCTTGATGAACAGCATTTCCAGCAGCATATCCCGCAGGGAGAAGTCCTGCAGATTGGTCACGGACAGGAATATATGGTAGAAGAGGAACCAGATCTCCGTACAGGCCAGCAGCCGCAGGAAATTATGGCGGAAAAAATGCCGGCAGCGGTCTGCTGTATAGGACCTGTTCAGAAGAAGGTATCCGCTGATCATCAGGAAGAGCGGAACGCCCAGGCGGCCGGCCGTAAAAGCGGCAAAGCCGAACAGCCTTCCCGTACGATGCAGAGAAGACATGTAGGTCAGCTGCAGCCGGTAGATTTCATGCACACAGTGACAGAGTACGACGGTCAGGATTCCGAAAGCCCTTGCCAGATCGATCCAGCGGATCCGTTTTTTTCCGGACCGGCGGGCGGATCCGGTAATTGTATTCTCTTTCATGGGCACCTCCTTTTCCTCTATTGTAACATACTTAGTGTTTGCTGAACGGGGCATGCGCCGTTCAAAATCAGCATAAAATCAATGATAATCACTCATTCAACGTTGATAAACGGTATAATAGATGCAGGGTTTTTGGAATCCGGATCCCCAATTCTTTGCATCTAAGGAGCCATTATGTATCGGAATAAGTATGACGGCCAGGTCGATATCTATGATTTTATTCTCCCGTTCGGCGGACATCTCAAAGAGGACAACCGATGGGTAGTGCTCCGTCAGATGATTGACTGGGAGATGATCGATAAAGAATACCGGGAACATTTCGATAACAGGATAACCGGCCAGGAGGCTTATTCTTCGGACATAGCTTTTGGCTCTCTGTATATACAAAGGCGCCTTGGTTTTACAGACCGCGAGCTGGTTGAGCAGATTGCGGAAAACCCATATCTTCAGTACTTCATCGGGTATAAAGAATACCAGAATGAAAAACCGTTCGATCCAAGTCTTCTTGTATCATTCCGGAAGCGGTTTCCGGACGAAGTAATGAACAGGATCACAGAAAACATGTTCCTTGAAGCGGCAGATCCGAAAAACGATGACGATGATCATAGCAGCGGTGGGAGCAGCGGGAATGATACATCTTCGGATGGAGGAACCCAAAAACCAACGGAACTGCCAAACAAAGGAACCTTGATCATTGATGCGACCTGTGCGCCTGCAGACATTGCATATCCCACGGATCTTGAACTGTGCGACAAGGCACGCAGATGGACAGAAGTCATCCTGGACCATTACTGGGGCCTGTACGGATCAGTGAATGGCAGGAATGAGAAACCGCGGACATACAGAGAGGTCGCACACCGCCGCTTTCTCAAACTCAACAAGCGCCGCAGGAAGACAGCTAAAAAGATCCGCAAGGAACTCCGCTATCAGCTGGGCTGCATCCGCAGGAATCTGGATTATATCGAAGCCTACGCGCTTGAGTATGGGTTTGAAGGTCTGCACTGCATTGAGAAAGATCGATTGATCACCATCGTTACTTTCTACGGACAGCAGAAGGAGATGCTCGATACAAAATCGCACTCTGTTGCAGACCGGATTGTCAGCCTCTCACAACCGTGGATCAGGCCGATCGTCCGCGGGAAATCCAAGGCTCCGACAGAGTTCGGTGCCAAAATTTCCGTCAGCGTTGTAAACGGATACACGTTTATCGACCACTTGAGCTTTGATGCCTACAACGAAGGCGAGGCAAATGAATTCGTAACCGTTATAGAGGAATACAGAAGGCGCTTCGGCAGGTATCCTGAAAGGGTTCTTGCAGATAAGATCTACCGAAGCAGGACAAACAGGGACTTCTGCAAGGACCATGGCATACATATTTCCGGGCCAAGACTGGGCCGTCCCAGGAAGGAACATTCAGGCGATGTCCGTCAGGAGCTGAAGGAAATCGGCGAACGCAACGCGGTCGAAGGAAAATTCGGTAACGGCAAACGCAAGCTCGGCTTATCCCTTATCATGGCGAAGCTGAAAGAAACAGCCGGCTCCATGATTGGAATGGACATTTTTATATTGAACATGGAACGACTCCTCCGTCAGAAGGTGTTGTTCTTGTACGCATTTTTCGAGCATGCCTTTACTGTCCGGGCGGGAAGCCTACACGATTCCAAATATATGTTCTTGTTTGTGCTGGCGGCTGACTGAAAGGAACTGTTCAGCATGCCCTA
>JBGUPU010000056.1:0-4055 GCA_045130475.1 Lachnospiraceae bacterium | reverse complement strand
TTTACTATAAAGGTTTGCAAAAGTAACTGCCAGATTTCAAGAGTAGTTGTGGGGGAAAACTTGCATTTAAAAATGCAATTAACCGATCACCATAGAATTCCTAATGCCCTGCGATGATATTTATAGTATACTATTTTCAGTATAATGGCATTCTCACAAGACACATTATCTATTACAAGGAGGGGAATGAGATGAAGCCGACACAGAAACACATTCTATCAAGGATTCTTGGACACCTGTTGATCCTTGCACTGATCATCGCCTTGATCCCTGCAATGCCCAGTGAAGCTGCGTCAAAGAAATCAAAGGCGATCGCAGCATATAAAAAGATGCTCAGCAAGAGTACTGTAACCGTCGTACCAAAAACGGTCCCGCGTCGAAGAGGCAGCAAAACCTATAAGCCTGCAAATGCAAAAAATGTCTGTTTCACCCTTGCATACATTAATAACGACTCTGTTCCTGAACTAATCCTTGTGGATTTAGCAAGGGATTATTATGGAATCTGGACATACAAAAACGGAAAGGTTGTGAATCTGAAATTTGTAATCAATTTTCAGGAACCTGGATATCACAACACAGCTGTAGGATTTTACCGAAAAAAAGGAATAATCACAGAATATTATGTTAATCCCAGAGGAGGGTACAACAGGACTTTCTATAAAATATCAAACGGGAAGGCAAAGGAATTATTTTCCACCGGTAAAGATACAAAAAATGCACCGGTAGAAAATTATATTGCTAAGAGCGACGGCACTTATAAAAAAATTTCCAAAAAGGCTTTTAACAAGAAGCTAAAGGCCTATGTCGGAAAGACAAAGTTTACACAATATTACTTCCGCAGGAATACAGCTTCAAACAGGAAGAAATATTTGAAGTGATCGCTTCACCGAAAAAGAGGGGTTTCTATCCCCTTGTTCATTTGAAGGGGGACGGAAACAAAAAGACCGTCCCCCTGCTCTCCGGCTGGCGCATATAAGGCGCTGATCACCATACTTGATAAGGTTTATCTCCATAGGCTCTGGATAACAGCTCACGCGCTGTTTTTGATGGGTCTGATAGGCACTTCCAGCCGTCTTTTTCGATCACCATCGTCTGGCGGTCCTCTGTCTTATATGCCTGCCATGTCACGCCTTCAATGGACGGATCACCGGTTTTGGCAAAATTCGTCCAGGCCTCCTGTGCCTTCACAGCAGTATCCATATCCACTTGGCCGGCATAAATGTCCACATCCAAGTTATTAAAAATATAGGCCAGCTCAACAGCATGAACAGAACTCCTGTACATGCTGTCCAGTGTAGACGGCACCTTCCATAAATATGTGTAAATCTGGCCTCCGGCATCCGCAAACCGGTCTGCGAAATGCAGAATGTCATATCTCCAGGATTCTGTGACAAATCCGGACTTGGCCAGCGCAGCTTTTACCTCCGGATCCTCAGCGTATTCCTCCGGAACAATGCTTTCTTCATAACGGATGATTTCTTCCAGGGCTTCCTTGCCGTCCTGATCCAGTTCTTCAGATGCCTCCTCATACATGGCGTCCATGCCTTCGACCCAGGAAGCAAACTTCTCTTCCTCTGTATCCCCCTCCGAATCCTCCTGGAAGTAGTTCCACTCGTCATTGTTGGTTCCTACGATCATCTGAATGCCGCTCCGGGCTGCTTCAGCAATAGCCTGCTCCATATCAGCCTCTTCCGGAATGATCTCACCATCCGCAACGATCCCGCAGCACTCGTCAGCGATCCAGTTTTCCATGTCCAGCTTCATCCACTCATCGCCGGATATAGCCAGCAGGTCTTCCATGCTTTCCGCACCGGAAGCTTCCATGATAACATTCGCAAATTCCTGCGCCGCTTCTCTCTCCCTGACAGGCATGCCGCCGCTCTGGGCAATCGCTCTTTTAAACAGCCCCTTCGCCGCAGGTGATATTGTCAGTGCCGTTGTGGACCATCCGCCGGCAGACTCACCAAAGATCGTCACGTTATCCGGGTCACCTCCAAATGCCGCTATGTTCTTCTGAATCCATTGCAGTGCCGCAATGTGGTCACGGATACCCAGGTTAATATCTGTGTAATCCTCGCCCCCCTCAATCTGCGAAAAATCCGCCCAGGACATGAGTCCCAGTCTATAATTGCAGGTGATCAGGATCACATCTTCGTGGGCTGCAGCAAAATTCTGTCCGTCATACATGGGATCTGTCGTGCCGCCCCATCCATAGGCTCCTCCGTGGAAAAAAACCATTACCGGTCTTGCTTCCCCGCTTTCATCCGCCCCTTGAGCTTCCCAGATATTCAGAGTGAGGCAATCCTCACTTTTGGGAAATGATGAAGCCGGCTCAGTCGGCCACTCATACTGCAAAGCCGTGTAGCCGAAATCAAAACACTCAATTTCTTCCTCACTCGGATCAGGAGACTGCGGTGCGCGCCATCTGAGGTCTCCTGTCGGTGCCTTCGCATAAGGCACTCCTTTAAAGGAAGTGACCCCATCCACAGTCTTTCCCAACATGACTCCGTTTTCACAGGTAATCTTTACAGTTTCACCTGCAGGCTCGCTTTCGGCGATTTCGCCCTCTGCAGTTACGGCCTGGCCTGCCGGTTCGCTTTCGGTGGTTTCGCTTTCAACTGTTTCGCCTTTGGCGGTTTCGCTTTTGGGATCTCCCCCGCTTCCGGAACTGCATCCTGCCAGGATCAATACCATTGCCATTAGAATTACGGAAATCCATGTTCCCAGTGATACCTTTTTCATAACCTTTGCTTATCCTCCTTGATGTGAGAAATAGGGACGGTCCTCACAGCCATAATCATCTTCCTGTATTCTCTTAACTGTCCAATCCATGATTCTTTCCGGCTCCCTCCAGATCCAATGAACCTGTCCATAAAAAATCCTGTAAAACAGCAGACAATATCTCTGTCGTGATCTGATATGCCCCCGGGCACTCACTTGCTCTGGGGCCTCCCACGCAGAGATCCAGACCATACGGCAGTGTCTCCAGCCATGCTATGATCCCGGGAATGTCTTCCGGTCCCCGCGCCGTAAACAGGGGCTTCTGCAGCAGAGTTCCCTCTTCCAGACCGACCAGAGTGCCCTTTGACTCAGCAGAGCTCTCTGGCATGATGGTCAAAATGGCATCTGCATCCCGCATATTCCAGCGGGTTCTCTGCGCCGTTTCGGAAGAAGGCGTTTCCTTTAGTTCCGGATACCCTGCCAGAAGTCCCGGAGGGAAAGGAAAATCCTCTGCCCATCCCCCCTTTGGACACCAGCCGCAGATTTCTACATGGTATTTTCTTGCAAGATCCAGGGCAGCCCTGTCCACTCCGGTCTGCCCTCCGCTGCGGATGCGTTTGATTTTCATTGGCAGCAGAGCTTCGCTGAATGCAAACAGCCTCTTTGCCAGTTTCCTGTCTTTTGACCGCTTTGACGATCTGGCAGGTTTACATCTGTAAAAATATCCTCCGGTCACATTTTTGACCGATGGGTCTGACGCAAGAAAAACAGCTGTCTCTGCGCCTTCTGCAGGTGTCTGGAAAAACGGTTTCAGCTTGCCTGTTACCGTTTTTCCAAATCCCGTTTCTCTGTCGATTCCCATATTGGTCGCCACTGCCCCCGGGTGGCAACAGTTCACGGTTATCTTCCTTTTCTTCAAACGCCGGGCAAGTTCTCTTGTAAAAAGGACATTGGCGAGCTTGCTCTGAGAATAGGCTTTTACCACATTGTAGCCCTTGGTCAGATTGATATCCTCAAAATGGATCTTCCCCACCTTATGGGCTCCCGAAGCGACATTCACGATCCTCGCGCCGGCGCCCATCCAATCAAGAAGCTGCATTGTCAGCAGGAAATGTCCGAGATAATTCACGCCAAACTGCCTTTCTATCCCTTCCTTCGTCTCCTGCCGGTCGAGGGATATAAATCCCGCATTATTAACAAGAATATCTATCCGCGGGTATTTTTCCTTCACACGCCTGACAAAGTTCCTGATGGAGGCATAGTCTCCCAGATCACAGATGAGAAGGTCTAGATCGCGTTCCTTCTGCTCAGTAAGTTTTGCAAGTACTGCTCTG
>JBGUPU010000055.1:0-3883 GCA_045130475.1 Lachnospiraceae bacterium | reverse complement strand
TTGAGGCGTCGTCGGCAGCGGCAGCGGAAGTGCTCTGGGCGGCAGCTGTGTCAGCGGGAGCCGCGGCGGCTTCTGTGGCGGCCTGCGGTGCGTCCGAGGGGGCGGAAGATGTATTTTTGCCCGCACATCCTGCAGCGGTAACTGCGATGGCGGCGGCAAGAGCCAGAGAAAAAGATCTGCGAAGAAGAATATGTCCGTATTTAAACAAAATAGTATCCTTTCTGCATTTCAGCTGAATGATCTGTTAAAATGATCTGTTAATCAGTAAAGTTTCTGGTTATTTGTTGGCGTTATTGTTTGATGCTGCTGTTTGGCATTTCTTTTTGTTCTGCCTTGAAATAGCGGGATGATTTTGCGGGATTTGCAATGTAAAACCCGGATTTTCAAAGATTATGTTTCATAATAGCACAGTTTTGCGGGTTGTCTATGCGAATTGTGTGTTAAATTGATGTTGTTTTTATGACACTGGATGCAGCCGCCGGCAGCGTCTGCGGGAGAGATCATCACATGCTCAGAGGAAATTTTCATACACATACGGTGTTCTGCGACGGCAGAAATACAGCGCAGGAGATGGCGGAGAAGGCCCTTGAGATCGGCTTTACCCATCTGGGCTTTTCCGGGCATATGGACCCGGATATCCGGATGGAGCTGAAGGACTATAATGCGCAGATCTGCCGCCTGCAGGAGGTGTACCGCGGGCGGATGGATATTCTGCGGGGAGTGGAACTGGATATCCTCTTTCAGCCGCGGGATGAAGAGGAGGCAGGGCTGCTGAGGCAGATGGAATTCCTGATCGGCTCCGTGCATTTTGTGAAGGGCGCGGGCGGGGCCATTTTTGCAGTGGATGACACAGCGGAGCGTCTTGCAGAGGGCTGCAGGGAGCACTTCGGAGGCGATTATTACCGGCTGGCCAGGGCATATTTTGACCTGGAAGCACAGGTTTATGACAGGCTTCAATGCACTTTCATCGGCCATTTTGATCTCATCACACGCTTCAATGATGACTTCCATTATCTGGACGAGTCGGATCCCCGCTATTACGGACCCGCGCTGGAGGCCATGGAGTATCTCGTTTCAAAGGGCGTCCCCTTTGAGGTCAACTGCGGGGCCTTTAACCGCGGCCGGAAAGCGGAGCTGTATCCCAACCGCTTCCTCCTGAAAAAGCTGCAGGAGTTGGGCGGTGAGATTCTGATCAATTCAGATGCCCATCAGAAAGAACTTCTGAACGGAGGATTTGACCAGGCAGTGCGGACAGCCCTGGACTGCGGCTTCACACACACCAACTACCTCGAACATGCGGCGGACGGGAAGGTTATCTTCCGTCAGGTTCCCCTGGACATGAGCGGCTTTTCATAACGGAGTGACGAAGCGGAGGGAATCTTAGTATCGTTTTTACATTGAAGGAATCTGAAAAATGCGCAGAAACTATAGGAGAAAAAAAGAATATTCGGTGCTGCCGGTGGTCCTGTGGATGACACTGGCCCTGCTCATCTGCGCAGTATTGCTGCACCCCGTGCAAAGGAGCGTGCCGGAGGAGGAAACGGATCCCTGGCAGCTTGTGTCTGAAGAGGCTGTTCTGAACAGAGCGGACGGTTTATCGGGACTTTTGTTTTCTTCTGAAGAAACCCTGAAGACCGACGGGGGCTGGTTCGGGCTGGTACAGGAGAAGGAATCCGGTATTTTTTATGCCTATGTGCCCGCCGAAATGAACGGACCCCTGCACGTGTTTTTTGAGAAAAGAAAGGGTCTTCACATTGAGGGGAAAGGCGTGTCGGACACCTTTTCGTCCGGAGACCTGCTGCCTGTTTTTGCGGAAGGAAAAGAATATGACTTCTCCTTTGACGGCGCTCCCGACGGAGAAGAGGAGAGCGGGACGGTCGTCTTTTTATACACGGAGAACGTGCCGTCCATGTACATTGATACGGAGAGCGGCTCCATGGAGGCAGTCGACGGAGATAAAAAGCACCAGACGGAAGAGATGGCATCCTATCGGATCTTTCAGACGGACGGGGCGCAGGATGCCAGCGGAATGTGTACGGTCAAGGGACGCGGCAACAGTACCTGGTCGCTGGCCAAGAAGCCCTATAACCTGAAGCTGGAGGACAAAAACTCCCTTCTGGGAATGGACAGCTGCTCCAAGCTCGCGCTGATTGCGAATTTCTGGGATTCTTCCCAGACACGGCAATACTATGCTTTCGAGATGGCGGAGAGGCTGGGGCTGGAATATACGCCGCAGACACGTCTGGTGAATGTTTATCTCAACGGCCGTTACCACAGTCTGTGCCTTCTCACACAGCGGATCAATGTGGACGGCGGGTCGGTGCGCATCACGGATCTGGATGAAGAAAACGAAAAGGCCAATATGGGAAAAAATGATCCGGAAACGGTCGTCATGGATAGCGATGAGGACGGGAACGAGGCCCTGGCTTATGCCTTCGGGAGAGAACCGAAAGATATAACGGGCGGCTATGTCATAGAGTTTGACAATCGCTATGAAAAGGAGGATACCTGGTTCAGGACAGAGACGAGATACCTGGTTTTCAAATCCCCCAAGGAGCCTTCCGTAGGGGAATATGAGTACATGGCTGATTATCTGCGGGAGGCGGAAAAAGCCCTCTTTGCGGGTGCCGTGGTCAATGACAAAGGAGAGGCTGCAGAGGACCGGATCGACGATCTGGACGGCGTCAATCCCGATACAGGGAAAAACCTCTGGGACTATTTTGACATGGATTCCTGGGCCCGCATGTATCTGGTACAGGACTTTACCGTACAGTCGGATGACGAGTACTACAGCTTCTATTTCTACAAAAAGGCCGGGGACCCCCTTCTCTACTGCGGTCCCGTCTGGGACTTTGACCTGTGTCTGGGAAACATGAACTGCGGCGATTATTACAAGACATCCGCCCAGACCCTGTGGCTGCGGGACGGCCGCAAGCGCTGGCTCCACAGGATGGAGCAGTTCCCGGAGTTCCGTGAGCGTGTCGCCCGGCTTTTTCTGGAGGAATTCGAGCCCATCATCCGGGACATTATGGAGAATGAGTTCGAGCAGAACGCAGACATGCTGGAAAAAGATACCAATCTCAATTACTTGCGCTGGGGGAAAAACCTGGACTACCGGGAGCGCATCGGCCTGGTCCGTACGCTGATCAAAAACCGCCTTGAGTTTATGCACGATTACTATTCCAGTCCTGACAGCTACTGCCGGCTGCTTTTCCATTTTGCATGGGGGGATTATTCCTATTATGTGAAAAAAGGCCAGTCCATGGGTTTCCTTCCGACTTCTGCATACGGGGAAAAACAGTCAACCAGCCAGAGTGCGGCCAATGGATTGATCATTGGCTGGCAGGATCCCGAAAACGGGGAACTGCTGCAGGAGTACACGGAGATCACGCAGGACCGGGAATTTGATCCGGTCTATGAATGAAGTATTCATGCATCGTGAATTCTGTATGGATGCACTGTGATTGAAAGACTAGCCAGCGCATTCTTGTGAATTCAGTCATGAGTTAGCTGGCTTTTATTTCCCCATATAAGGGAATGTTCGAACTGCCGTAACCGGCTGCCATTTTTTCTCCGTAAGGATCCCGGAATGAGAAAGACGGATCCATTGTCAGTCATAATGTTCCGGAGCAGGTGATCCCTGACAGGAGCTGATACGATCAGAGTACTCAATTAGAAAAGCAGGGCGGCAGCATATCGTCACAAACAGAACATATATTCGATTTTTCTTGCGGTTTCTAAATACATATGATATAGTAGATATATGGAAAAGAGTATTTATAATATCAATGAAAACGGATTATCATATGGTCGAGGATATGTATATTCGCTCCAGTACCATATCGTCTGGTGTACCAAATACAGGCGGAAAGTACTGACTGCA
>JBGUPU010000054.1:0-5854 GCA_045130475.1 Lachnospiraceae bacterium | reverse complement strand
ACTCCGAACTATTCCCTCGCGAGAGAGGTGCAGTCCTCGACCCTGATTGTCACTCCGTCGACCAAGGGGGAAGAAATAAAAACCGCCGGAGGAAACATCCCGCTTAGGTCCCCATTTCCTGCGGGAAATGGAATAAATATATTCCATGGGTGCATTTATATAGCTCAGCGGATAAATGGCTGCTCTGCATATCCACAATGAATCATAATCTGCGCAGGGATCCTGCTTCCTCAACTATCGGCAGAATTATTCGAGAGTGCTGTAATATCATCCATCCCACAGCCCGGCAGGAAATTGGAGCCTTCAAGTTATACCTCCTGGCGGAGTGAATTTTTTGAGCAGTCAGTTGTACTTATCGAAGCTTATAGGGAAGAACGGATAAAATGCACAGCCCTCATGGCTGGGCATTTTAGGACCACCTGTCTGAGTCTCCCGTGCCTTGAACACGGGAGACAAGTTTGGTCCGATCCGTTCTGAGCATAAGCGAGATTTAGTACAACTCTGCAAAAAAATCTGATCGACGCAGGAGGTATACCTTGAAGGCGACTTCCTGAGGGCGCGACAAACCTGTATTTATCTCAGGGAGAACAGCATCTGCTCGTAGGTGGGATAGGGAAGATACTGATCAGGAATGATCGCTTCGGCCTTATCGGTCCAGCTTCGCAGTGTCTCCATCTCGGCCAGGATAGTCTTCTGGTAGAAGGCAGCCTGGGCCAGAATGTCATCGATGGCTTCCGCCTTCTTTGTGTCTGCCTCGAGAGCATCGAGGGCATCCAGAATCTGCTCACTGGTCTCATCCAGCTTCTGCAGGATGCGGCCTTCGTAGCTGCAGCGGCTGTCAGGGAGAAGATCTCTCTTCTTCAAGGCTTCATTGGTGACATCCTTCATATACTGGACGAGGCCGGCAGTGAAGTCTTTGCGCACCATTTCCTGCAGGGTCAGAGACTCGATGTGGATGGTCTTGGCGTAGTTTTCAAGCAGGATCTCGTAGCGGGATTCAAGCTCTTCCCTGGTGAAAATCCCGTGCTTTGTGAAGAGCTCGATGCTCTTGTCGGCAATAAAGGAAGGCATTGCATCGGGCAGGGATTTGAGATCCGCAAGGCCTCTTCTGTGTGCCTCTTCGACCCACTCGTCCGTATATCCGTTGCCGTTAAACAGAATGCGTTTGTGCTCTGCAAGCATCTTTTTGAGAAGGTTGTGAACGGCATCGTCTATCTGGTCAGGAGAGACATCTTTGAGCTCATCGTAAATCTGTGACAGAGTCTCGGCGACGGCTGTATTGAGGACGATGTTGGGGTTTGCCACGGAAAGGGCGCTGCCCGGCATACGGAATTCAAACTTGTTGCCGGTGAAGGCAAAGGGAGATGTCCTGTTGCGGTCTGTCGTATCCCTCATAATATGGGGAAGGACGTGGGCACCCATACCCATCTGGGTCTTGCCGCCGCCGGCAAAAACGGTATCGTTCTCAATCGACTCCAGGACCTGTGCCAGCTCGTCACCGACGAAAATAGAGATGATTGCGGGCGGAGCCTCGTTGCCGCCCAGACGATGGTCATTGCCCGCAGTGGCGACGGAAACACGCAGGACCTCCTGATACTCATCCACAGCCGCGATCACAGCCAGAAGGAATACAAGGAACTGCTGGTTCTCTGCCGGTGTCTTTCCGGGGTTGAGGAGGTTCTCGCCGGTATCCGTGCTTATAGACCAGTTGTTGTGCTTACCGGATCCGTTGATTCCCTCAAAGGGCTTCTCATGCAGGAGGCAGGCATAGCCGAAGCGGTCGGCGACCTTTTTCATGACCTCCATGGTCAGCTGGTTGTGGTCGACTGCGATGTTGGCGGTCTCAAAGACCGGCGCCAGCTCATGCTGGGAGGGAGCGACCTCATTGTGTTTGGTCTTGGTCGGCACGCCCAGTTCCCAGAGTTCGCGGTCAAGGGCGTGCATATACTCGGATACCTTGGGCTTGAGGACGCCGAAGTAATGATCTTCCATCTCCTGCCCCTTGGGCGCCGGTGCTCCCATCAGGGTGCGGCCGGTGAGAAGGAGATCCTTTCTCTTTTTATAGAGTTCCTTGTCGATCAGGAAATATTCCTGCTCAGAACCAACTGTGGTATCTACGTGGGTCACATCCGTGTTGCCCAGAAGGTGCAGGACCTTGACGGCTGCCGCGGACAGGGCCTCCATGGAACGAAGGAGGGGAGTCTTTTTATCCAGAGCCTCGCCGCCGTAGGAGCAGAAGGCTGTCGGGATATAGAGGGAGCCGTCTTTGATGAAGGCGGGAGAGCTGGGGTCCCAGGCAGTATATCCGCGTGCCTCGAAGGTGGCGCGCAGGCCGCCCGAAGGGAAGCTGGAGGCATCCGGTTCACCCTTGACCAGTTCCTTGCCGGAGAACTCCATGATGACACTTCCGTCGGAGGTCGGAGAAATGAAACCATCATGCTTCTCTGCTGTCAGTCCTGTCATGGGCTGGAACCAGTGTGTGAAGTGGGTCGCGCCCTTCTCAATTGCCCATTCCTTCATTGCTGCGGCAACTGTATTTGCTACATCCAGTTCCAGGTGTGTGCCGTTCTTGCTGGTCTTGCGGACTGCCTTATAGACGTCCTTGGGCAGGCGCTCCCGCATGACCTTGTCGTTAAAGACCATGCCGGCATATATTTCGGGAACTTTTGCATTGCTTTCCATCATCTCATTTTCCTCCTGATTATACCTGTATCTGTCCCGGATCTGTCTGAATCTGTCCAGGTCTGTCTGGAACCATCTGTATCTGTCTGGATCTGTCCGGGTCTGTCTGGAACCATCCTGAAGTGACTTGCGCCGTGACAGATACGTATGCTGTTTCCAGGCAATAGAAAAGGCGCCTGAAGAGACGGGCTCATACCGTTTCTTCAAGCGCCTTTGCTTTATGAACTCTTATTATACACATGAAAATATGTCTGTCAACACTTTTGTATACAATTATACAAAATTTAATTCTGCATATTCTTCAGTCGCTGTCATCCCCCGCCCACAGTAGTGATTTTTTTCTCCTGCGGCGGCTATGTCGCTTCGCTTTTTTTCGAAATGCTTGTTCTTCCTGGAAATCTTGATCATCCTGGACATCCAGCACAATCCTGTTTAATCCTGCACAAACACACTCTCTAGCATCACTTTTCAGGCGGAAAAGAAATCTGCAGGTGCTCCTGAGACATGTCGTAGTACAGGGTCAGGCCGCTTTGTCCCGTGTCATAGGCCTGCAGGATTCCCTCCAGTCCATCTGCCTTCCCGGCATAGTCGGACAGAGAAGCAATATAGGGTTCCAGCAGGGACGGTGCGAAATGCAAAGTGGTCTGCGTCTCAAAAACTGCTGTGTACAGAATTTCTGCCTCCACCAGATCCTGGAAGATGTGGCTGCCATAGCTCAGCTCAGGGACATATCCCGCCCTGGTCTCGGAGATCTCTGCGATCATGTCAAATTCACTGATATCAGCGAAGGTGGAAGGCACCCCCAGCTCCGCCGAGGATGTACAGATCCGGCCAGGCGTAAGGAGCAGCATCCGCTTGCCCTGCCCGCGGAGTTTCCAGTTGATGGCGGACAAAAGATCCCTCACCCGGAATTTGTCCCTGTAAGGCATCTCATAATAAAGGATGGGGTCGATGTAGATGACCAGATCTACGGGGAAGGTCCGGGAAAATCCCATAGAAACGCCCTTTGTCTCCAGAAGAATCCATTCCGGGGACACCTGAGGCACGATGACAGTATCTCCCTCTTTCGACTGCTGAAGGGGCCGGCACTGGAGAAGGTCAATCACATAATCCCCCGAGGGAGCGATGTTGATCGTGTACTCAATATCCACGGGATAAACATAGGCTTCCTTCAGAAGCTTAAGGATGCCCCGCATGTCGTCCATGAGCTGTCTGTTTTTAACCAGGCCGTCGCAGGAGACATAGAAAATCTGCCGGTCCTCGCCGCGGTCCGTAAAAATCCGCTCCGCGTCCCAGTCATGGGACAAAAGAAGGCGTGTCATATAGGACGGAATTTCTCTGCGGACAAAGTCCGGATCCAGCCCTTCCACCTCTCCGGACGCAAAGCTCACAGCATCAACCAGGCGCTGGGAAAACTGATGCTTGTCCGAGGATGATGTCAAAGTCACTTTGGTGGGATCCTCCATCATCACCATCCGCGGATAAGAGCCGGTACGCCGGTCCACCGCAGCTGTCCCCAGGCCCATGACAAGGCGCAGCATTCCTTCGCTCGGGTGCTCCGGACTGAACCGGTAGGGACTGACAGAATAGCCCACGCCGGCCGCACAGGGCATGTAGAAATCTTTGTATCGGGAGCCGGAGACCCGCTGGACCAGGATCGCCATCTGTTCATCCCGCTTGTCCAGACCCCTGCGCTTGCGGTAGTCGAGGGCCGAAAGGCCCATGGTGCTGGCATAGACTGTCCGGATTGCCTGTTCGAAGGTCTCCAGCCTCTCCTGCGGCGACCCGGTGCCGGTGCAGAACACGGATTCATATTTTCCCGCAAAGGCATTTCCGAAACCATCCTCCAGAATGGAACTGGAGCGCACGATGACCGGATCATCACCATAGTATTCCAGAAGACGCCGGAATTCTTCTTCCATCGCGTTTGAAAACACTCCCTGCAGCAGACGTTCCTCCACTTCCTCAGCAAGTGTAAAATAGCCCTCCTCCGTGCGCTGGCGCACGCGCAGGTCCCAGAGTCCGTTGTCAACAATATAGGTGTAGAAAACATCCGAGCCGATGTAGAAAGAATCATGCGGCTCGATCCGCTCATAGATGTCCGGCCGAAGGTTTTCCGTCAGCTTCCTGGCCAGCAGCATACCGGTCGCCTTTCCGCCGATCATCCCGGTGCCGACCATGCGGTCATGCACTTCGAAATAGTCTTCCGGTTTGAAATGCTCCTTGATCAGGACACGCAGACGCTCATCCCGCGTCAGCATGATATTGCACATACGGCTGCATTCCTGCGTAATGTCCAGCCCGCTCTCATACTTGACCCTGGCACTCTGAAAAAACCGCTCCCAGCTGTCCATGCTCTGGTTGATGTTCGCTCCGGTCAGGTTCATCTGCCGATATAAATGACTGCGGTGCACACTCTCCGTCTCCGGCAAAAATGTTCCTGCACGCAGATCGTAGAGATGCGGGCGGAACATGGTCTCCGATGACCGCTCCCATACCTTCAGAGGACGCACATACATACTCCGGATCAGGTTTTCTTCTTTTTCCTCCGCAAAGACATCCAGAAAGAGCTGTGTCGTATTCCGGATTTTACTGACAGCGTCATTTGAGTGCCGGCCGCGCAGCACCGGAAAATAAGCGACAGTGTCCAGGATGAACAGAAAAGGGCAGGTCAGATGGAAAAAATCCCCCATCAGAAGGTCTGTCGCCCAGGCAGCCTCCAGTTCGGAGAGACAGTCAAAGACATAAAAGGCGTCATATCCCTCTTTTTCGATGATATTGTGGATCTCCACCGTAAAGGTCTCGAAGCGGTGAGATAGGGGGACATGCACTATCCGCAGCCCTTCCATCTCCGGAAGGATTGGGGCGTGCTCCGCAAATCGTATATATAGGAGATTTCGCCCGTCCCGGATTGCCTGTTCTGCAAAGGGTCTTGCAAACAGACGGAATTCGTCCAAAGAAGACACCTGCCAGACGACATTGTCCCCCAGACGGATATTGTCCAACGCGGCATCCATCGCCGGAATACCGGATTGGATTCGTTCGAATGCTGCCATGTAGTGCCTCCTTTCTTGATCAAAATACGGGTTTGTCGAGGAGGGACGGGTCTGCGGCTGCACCTCTCTGCTCGGTCAGGAGTTCGTCATCAAGATGTACTATGACGGAAAAAGGG
>JBGUPU010000053.1:0-64190 GCA_045130475.1 Lachnospiraceae bacterium | reverse complement strand
CGCAGCTACAGCTGCCGCCGCTGAAACCGCAGATTCCTCCGCAGCATCCGCGACCGCCGCGGAAACAGCTGCCGCCGACACGGCTCTGAAGGAATCCGTGCTCTCCCGCGCTCTGGAAGAATGCACCGGCTGGGGCCAGTCCGCAGGCAGTTCTCTCCGCGCTGCCGCTGCCTCTGTCCTGCTCCTTCAGTGGGCAAATGAGGCCGATGCCGCCAAGGCAGACCCTGCCCTCCTTGCAGACACAGTCAAAAAGGAAGTCAAAGGCCTCTCCGATGAACAGCAGGAGAACCTGAAGGCCAACTGGTCCTCTGTCTCCTTTGACGCGAGCATGATCCTGGACTCCTTTGATGAAGTCAGCCCGATCCTGGAAGACGCCGGCTGCGCCGAAGCCGCAAAGGAGATCTCTCAGAACAAAGACTCCCTTGCAAACTGGGAAGCCCTGGCGCATGCCCTCGACGCCGCCCTGAAATAATTTCCTGATTGATCTCCATGATGTTGAGGTCAAAAGGTGGTTAAGAGAGAACCGTCTCATCAAGCGTGCCCAAACGCCTTGGGCACGCTTGTTTTCAATATTTGTTGATATGAACCTTGTAAAAAGGCAGGCTCTCCGGGACTCTTGCCGGCAGTTCTTCATCCGGTATTCCCAGTGCAAGGATGGCCTCGAGGCGGCACTCTGAAGGGAACTGGAGGATCCTTCGCAGGAAGTCCTCTGT
Source organism: Lachnospiraceae bacterium (assembly GCA_045130475.1). Classification (GTDB taxonomy): domain Bacteria; phylum Bacillota; class Clostridia; order Lachnospirales; family Lachnospiraceae; genus CAG-791. The sequence goes on along the minus strand of JBGUPU010000053.1, from coordinate 63,477 downwards.
GGTCTCCCCGTCAATCGCCTCGCGTCCGCGTCCCTGGATCCAGCAGCTGCCCACGCCAAGCGCAGAGGCCATCAGATGCATGTTGGCCATAACGACACTGCAGTCCTCGATCCAGACATCGGAGCGCTCCTCGTCACCCACGACAACGATCGCCGCGTCCGCGCCTGCCAGCATACGGGAGGACCCCTTCAGACGGCATCCGGACATATCGATCAATTTGTCCTTGTCTCTCACAACGATCAGCTCCCAGGGGCGAATTGCCCGGCTGGATGCCGAGGAAAGTCCCGCCATGATGATCTGATTGAGTTTTTCCATAGGAACAGCTTCTCCAGAGTAACTGCGGATACTGCGCCTGTTTAAAAAAGTTTCCAGCATCTGTTCGTTCATTTGATTTCTCCTTCGTCGATGTTGTTTTATGGATCGCAGTTTTTACAGGGCGTATAGCCCATTTCAATCAGCTCTTCGCGGGAACCGTTGAATCCCTGGGTGTTTTTCCTGCTCATTTTCTGCACGGATTCGCAGCCGGGCCGATGGAACTTCATGGAACTTACATTGACTATGTACTTCCACTCCCCGATCGCCGATCCGCCCTGCTCTCCTTCCAAAGACCTGTCCGGGACACTGTTGTCCCGGACTTTTTTGTCCTCTGCCGTCTCATCCTTTCCCATCTGCCCGGATTCCTTGTCCGGGTCACCGGCCTGGGCAGCAGAGCCCTTCTCCAAAAGTCCGTTCTCCGAAAGATCTTTTTCTGAAGAGCCTTTTTCCGAAATGTCTTTTTCTGAAAGATTTTTTTCAGGAAGATCATTTCCGGAAAATGCAGGCCCCGTGCTCTCTCCCGTTGCATAATCTATCTGTATACCGGGCTGCACGTTGTAGCAGAAAGCACAGAACCGGACCAGAGGATCCTCGACCGAGCAGGCCTCCATCAGGACGCCGTCGGCAAGCAGGTTGTCCTGCCGGAAAACAGGGGTCACACGATAGAGGACATGTTTGCCGGTTCCCCTCACATAGGCCAGGACCGAATCCTCATAGGGCAGCATGCCTTCGACATTCATTGCGCGCGTTCCTGTGATCAGATTCTTTTCGTTGGCGTCCTGGCCGGTGAGCTGAAAACCGATCAGATGACAGCGGTTGTACAGAAAATTGCCGTCAATCCATTCGTATTTTACAGTATGCCATCCGGTGGGCTTAATCATGCCGATCTGCCCGCGCGCTTCCTGCGGCAGTGTCTCAGGCCCCACAAGGGCACAGGCACCCGTACAGCGCCCCAGCCTGTCCAGATCACCATAGACCTGGTAAGAACCGTTCCTGAGCCGGTCTGACGAAGTGTCCGACTGATCCTGGTTTTCTGTTATCACTTTATCTGTATCTGTATCTTTTTCTATCTCTTCTTCCGCTTCCTCTGCCTCTTCCTGTCCGTTTTGAAGAGACAAGATTTTTACCATCCGGCGGGCCGCCTCCATCTGGCTCTCTTCAAAAAAAGGAACATCCCCGTTTATATCTGTCCAGATATCCCCGCTGTAGTCCGGCACCATGGACAGGGAAAAGGCTCCCGGAAGCCCCGGGGCGGGGAGTTCCGCAGCTTCTGCGTCTTCGGTACCTTTTCCTATCTCAGCTTTTTTGTCCTCTGCGGCCTGCTCTGCGCCTTCTGTTTCAGCCGCTTCCATCTCTGCCGTTCCCGCAGCTTCTGCCGTTCCGGGCTGTCCCGGATTTGATAAAGATCCGCAGCCGGCAGTAAGAAAGACTGCCATCAGCACCGGCAGCAGTCGGCAGATCACGCTCTTATACACTTTCATATATCATGCCTTTATCTTGCATTTTCTGTGCCCGAAAAAAACATTGGATGTACGATTAATTATTATACCATGGACACCCGTATGTCATAAAGAGCAAGGAAAAAGACCGGCTTCCCCATTTCGTCGGGGAAACCGGTCCGTTGTAAACAAGGCAAAAAACCCGCTCTGTCAACTCTGCTGCTTTTCTATGGCATCAGTCTCCTTCATTGTCCCGTGTATCAATACCGGAAACGGTCGAAACCGCCGCGATAATTCCCACAAGAACTGCAATCAGTGCCATCACACCGAATGCCGCAAGACCGATAATAGCTCCAAATTCCATATCTTTCCTCCCCGCCTCTGCAAGCTGTTGAAGAGTATCATTCAATACTGCCTTTCAATTTTCCCACACAATTTCTCAAAAGGCAACCCCGTTTTTCGGCGGGAGGGAGCAGCTGAAGAAGCGGCTGAGATTCATACTTTCAGAACTTTGTGGTTATAAAACGTATGCGATTATATGCATTCATGGTCTAACAGGTTAAAAGTTCTGCAGATTTTACGCGTTCAGGGCTTCGCGGTTCTTGTCCTCATGCATGTGCTCCATGGCCAGTTCGTCCTCAATGGTGACGGCGCAGGCACCCGGCACGAAGTACTGGCGGTACCAGACCAGGAAGGTGTAGACATTCCAGATGTGGCGGCTGTAATCTTCTTTTCCGGCGCGGTGGGCATCGAGCAGCTTCATGAGCTCATCTGTGTGGAAGAAGATCTCCGCCTCCTTGCTGCAGAAGGCCTTTTTCACAATATTGTAATATTTGTCCTGCCGCAGCCAGATGCGGATCGGCACCGGGAATCCCAGTTTCTTTTTCTCGGCCGCGGCGGCGGGCATGTAGCGGTGGGCTGCCTCGCGGAAAGCAGTCTTGGTGTTGGTCTCGCTGATCTTCTCCTCCAGGGGAAGGTCCTTGGCGACCATATATACACCGCGGTCAAGGAAGGGCACGCGGCTCTCCAGGCCATGGGCCATACTCATCTTGTCCGCCTTGAGCAGGATATCGCCCTGCAGCCAGAAGTTGAGGTCGATGTACTGCATTTTTTCCGTATCCGTCAGGTCCTTCACCCTCTTGTAGAAGGGTGCGGTCACGAATTTGGGATCGGAGTGGGGAGATGTGTGACGGAGCACCTTGTTCCTCTGCTTCACCGTAAAAACATTGGCATTTCCGATGAAACGTTCCTCGACGGACTTGGAACCGCGCATAATGAAACCCTTGCCCTTGGGATGGCCGGGGATCTTCGAGACGGCTTTTGCCGCCGCCTTGCGCAGACCCTGCGGAATCCTCTGGTAGGCATCGAGGGACAGAGGCTCATGGTAGATCACATAGCCGCCGAACAGCTCATCGGATCCTTCACCGGAGAGGATGACCTTGACGTGCTTCGACGCCTCGCGGTCGACAAAATAGAGGGCCGCTGCGGAGGCATCAGCCAGGGGCTCATCCATGAAATACTGGATCCTGGGGAATTCCTCCCAGTATTCCTTGGTTGTGATGATCTTGCTGTAGTTTTCGATCCCGACCTCTTTTGAGAGAGCTTCGGCGTAGGGGATCTCGTTATAGGTCTCGTAATCAAAACCGACCGTAAAGGTCTTTGCGCCGCCGAAATTGGCCGCAACATAAGAAGAATCCACGCCGCTGGACAGGAGGGAGGCGACCTCTACATCGCTCACCATATGGTACTTGATGGATTCCTGCACTGCGCGGTCGATCTCGTTGACCAGTTTCTTGTGCGCGGCTTCCGGGTTTGCTTTTCCCTTTACCGGGCGGGGCGTCAGCATGGGCTCAAAGTATCTGCGTGTTCTGAGCTTCCCGTTTTTCCAGACCAGGTAGTGGCCAGCGGGCAGCCTGTAAATGCCTTTGAAAAAAGACTCCGGCAGCACAGAATACTGGAAGGACATATACTGCTCCAGCGCCTGCAGATTGACCTGGCGGTCATATCCGGGATACTCCAGAATGCTCTTGATCTCGGAGCCGTAGACGAAGTTCCCGTCAATCTCCGCATAGTAGAAGGGCTTGATCCCGAACATGTCCCTCGCGCCGAACAGCTCCTTTTTGCGGGCGTCCCAGATCACGAAGGCGAACATGCCGCGGAGCCTGTTCAGGATCCTGGGTCCGTACTCGGTATAGCCGTGCAGCAGGACTTCCGTGTCGGAATTGGTCAGGAAGGTATGCCCCTTGATCTTCAGATCTTCCCGGAGCTCACGATAGTTGTAGATCTCGCCGTTGAAGGTGATGATCCTGCTCCCGTCAGCTGTCGCCATGGGCTGGTCGCCGCCCTTGAGGTCAATGATCGACAGACGCCGGAATCCCATGGCGATCCCGCTGTCGATATACTGGCCCGCCCCGTCAGGTCCGCGGTGAATGATCCTGTTCATCATACCGGTCAGTACCTGCCTGCGGCCTTCCGCATTCTCCGGTGCACCGACAACTGTCACTTTTGTATTCTGCTCCGACCTACTGCGCAGTGCCGCATCTGCAGCTGAATTCTTTGTATTCTTTGTGTTCTTTGTGTTCTTTTCAGGGTTCCATCCGGTAAGATCACCGGTAAATCCGCATATTCCACACATAAAAAATCTCTCCTGGTTAAAACAATTTCAATCAGTGCCGAAGCACTATTGTGGTTAATATAACAGATTTGGTCCCCTGTGAAAACCAAACAAAGGTGTAAATTAAAAGAAACTTCTGTGAACACCACAGAAGGTCATTTAGAAAAAAACAGCAACAGAGAAGGGATGCTGTCCGGCTTGTCCTGCCTGCGATCAACATCCCTTCTCAGGAATTCTTGTCCAATGGTGCATACCTCCGTATTCAGTTATTTTTTGAGAGTCTGGATACTGTATCAGTTTCATTTCTCCCCTGCATTTCTCGTCTGCAGAAGGTACCCGGAACTAATTTCATCACTCAATGGGATGTTCTTGTTCTCTTATTACTGACATATTATTCAGTTACTCTCTTGAAAACCATCCAGATCTTGCAGATTATCTATCTTCTTCATCTTCCGAACTCACACCAGTGGATTTGTCTAAGACTAATCACTTCTTCACAAATACCATTTGTGATTCTCTGATGTTATTATACAAATTTCATTGCGGGGTTTACATCCCGTCAGTGAGATTCGTTTTTGAAAAATACATAAGCCACATTTCTGTGCAAATATCACGTTACTATTGCAATTCTGCCCCTTCACGAACTATCTGCAGTGATCAGATGATTTCCGATACGAACTTTATAGAGCTAAGACTTGTTAGATAATTGGTCCGTACCTTCCTTTCATAAATTCCAACAGTTCAGATTCTGGTTTGTCTGGTGGGAAAAAGTTTAGTTGTACTTCGGTCCGTACCTCCTTTACCCAGATTTCTTCGCTACCGACCAGGTTAATCGAGATCAACCTTATTAATGAAATAAAATACTTCAAGACGTTTACAACAACCAACTGCTCCTTGACTTAACAACAGTTTCAATCGACGATTGTATTTGTTTTACCCGGGTAACGTCTATCTGTTTGATGTAACTATTATACCATTTAGTCCTAAATTGTCAATAAATTTAGCGTAATTAGCTAAATTGTTGGATTTTTCAGACTTTTTCGACAACTTCATCCCATTTGACATTCCTGAATGCTCCGCTACAATATAATAAAACAGCAAGTTATGTAGACACAAGAGCGTATTTGCACAAATGCTCGTGCACATCTGGAAAGGAGCCACCCCCGCATGCCTAGTACTTTACTCACCTATGAACAGCTCCCCAACATCCGGGATCTGGGCGGAATGCCCGCACAGGGCGGACGCTCAATCCGGAGCGGGCGCCTGATCCGCAGCGGACACCTGGAATCGATTTCCGATAAAGACCTGAAAAAACTAACCGGTCTCCTCAGTGTGATCGCAGATTTCCGAACAACCCGTGAGAAGACCAGGCAGCCGGACAGGGATATCCCAGATACAGATTATTATCACATTCCACTGGTAGATTCGCTCACGCCCGGCATCACTCGTGAAACGGAGGCTGATGTGAGCATCATCACCCGCCTTCTTTTTAAACCCGCGGAAGCCCGCACCTACATGTGCCGGCTCTACAGCTCCATGGCAACAGGCAAAACCCAGCTGGCCGGCTATTCCAAATTCCTCAGGCTTTTGAGAGAGCCTCACGACAAGGCAGTCCTGTGGCACTGCACCGTTGGGAAGGATCGTGCCGGAATAGGGGCAGTTCTGGTCGAGGAAGCCCTGGGCGTCCCCCGCGATGAAATCTTCGCCGACTACTTGTACACCAGAGAATGTCTGCGCGATGAAATCCAAAAACTCTGTATCAACATCAAGAAAAAAGCCTCCACCGACAGTCCCCTCGCTGATGAAGCCCTCAGCTATCTCTTCGGAGTTGACGAAGAATTCCTGCTCTCCTTCTACAACACTGTAGAAAAAGAGTACGGCGATATGCCAACTTTCTTCGAAAAAGGACTTGGCATTACTGCTGAGGATAGGGCTGCTATGCAGGAGATGTATCTGGATTAAAGACAATTGATAAAGGGGCTGCCGCATTGCGGCATCCCCTTCAATATGCGGGGAGATATGAGTCAGGCAGAACCGTCCCCCGTGACTCACGTCCTATCTTCTGTCTTTCCAGACATCCGTGTCGTTGAGTCCGATGCTGCCTTCATAGAAGACAGGGTCGATGCCGGCTGCCTTCTGTTTCTCGTAGTCTTCGAGGGCTGCGAAGGCGATGCGGCCGAGAAGAACAATCGCAATGATATTGACGACAGCCTCCAGGCCCATGGTAATGTCTGCCAGGCTCCATGCGACGTCCAGGCTGTTGCCGGCGCCGATGAAGACCATGATGGCGGCGGCGATCCGGAAGAGGGTCATGACGGTCTTGTTCTTCGTGATAAAGAGGATATTTGCCTCTGCGTAGAAGTAGTTGCCGATGATAGAGGTAAAGGCAAAGAGGCAGACAATGACGGTGACAAAGTGGATGCCGGCGGGGCCGATGACTCTGGCAACGCACTGCTGCAGGAGCGGGATTCCCGAGTAACCGCTGAAAGCCCAGTCTCCGGTAAGGAGGATCAGGAAAACGGTCGTGGAGCAGATCAGCAGAGTGTCGATGTAGACCGAGATGATCTGGGCGAGGCCCTGCTTTGCGGGGTGCGAGACTGTTGCGGAGGCACTGGCATTGGGGGCCGAGCCCATACCGGCCTCATTGGAGAAGAGGCCTCGCTTGATTCCGAGCACCATGCAGGATCCGGTAAAGCCGCCAAAAATCGCCTTGAAGTCGAAGGCATCTGCCAGGATGATTCCCAGCACAGCGGGAATACGTGTGATATTGGTGATAATGACAAAAATACCGATCAGAATATAGAGACCGGCCATGACCGGAACCAGGACAGAGGAAATCTTGCCGATGACGTCGCCCATAAAAAAGATCACCAGCGCACAAATCGCGAGGATTACACCGATCACAGTGGGAAGAATACTGGCCTCCAGATCTCCCACGTAGACGTCGAAAGCAGAGACAATATTGTAGGCCTGCAGTCCATTGAATCCAAAGGCAAAGGTGGCGATCAGGGAAATGGCAAAGATAATGCCAAGCCAGCGCGCATGGAGTGCACGCTCGATATAGTAGGCGGGGCCGCCCTTAAAGGAATCGCCCTCTTTCTTTTTATATATCTGGGCAAGTGTACTCTCTACGAATGCGGAAGCCGAACCCAGAACTGCCATGAGCCACATCCAGAATGCGGCACCGGGGCCGCCCAGAATGATGGCGGTGGCAACGCCCGCCATATTGCCCGTGCCGACGCGGGAGGCTGTGGCGATCATCAGCGCCTGGAAGGAGGAAACACCTTTATCGCCCTCTTTCTTTTCCATCATGCAGTTCATGGCATCCTTGAAACGCCGGATCTGCACAAAGCGCGTGCGGATGGAAAAATAGATGCCGCTGCCTGCCAGCAGATAGATCAGCAGCCAGGTATATAAGACATCGTCAATCTGTACCAATAATGTTGCAAAATCCATGGAATCCCCTCTCGCTTTTCTGTATATTCATAACGTTATAATATAAATCATTGACAATTATACCATTAAAACCCCAGTCCTGCACAAAAGAGGGCATAAAAACGCAGACAGCAAAAAGAGATCCGTGGAAAATGATCCTCGGATCTCTTTTTTTGTTGTCAGCGATGCCATGGAGATCTTTTCTTGGCAAAATCACGATACCGTGATATTTTCTTTCTTGAGAAGGAGGTTTATAATGTTTCATAAAATAAAAAGTGTAACTCCCCTTGCGGATCATGTGCTCAGCATACAGTTTTCGGAAGGTGTGACCAAGCGTTACGATGTAAAACCTTTGTTTGATAAATATACAATGTTTCTCCCCCTGAAGGAGGATCCAGCGCTGTATTCTTCCGTTGAAGTTGACGTCGGAGGCTATGGCATCATCTGGAATGATGATATCGATATTGCCTGTGACGAACTTTTCTATAACGGAGAAACTATTCAAACTCCTTTTGACGGCTTGATCGCTTTCAGCGATGCGACACAGCTCTGGGGACTTAATGAAAGCACCCTAAGGAAAGCAATCGCATACGGAAAACTTATCAACGGTATCGATGTATGCAAGTTTGGCAAGCAATGGGTCATCTCATCTGATGCCATGAAACGGGAATACGGAGAACCTAAAGTTACCGCATAGCAAACCTTGTTGCGGGGCAAAAGGTAAAGAGATGTGCTGCACCAATCCGATCATACAGGGATCTTCGCAGTAACCTCCTCTGCGTCCGCATGCAGCGCCTGCACGATTTGTCTGGTCCGGGCGCAGACTTCCTCCTGGGGGATTCTGCCTGTCTGCTCCTTCCGGTCGGGATGTTCCAGATCATATCTGGCCAGAAACTCATCAAAGAGCTGTTCCCCCTTTTTGCGTGCTTGGGCTGCTTCCTCAAGGGTGGCAAAGCTTCCCAGAAAGCGGGTCTTTCCCTGAAAAGTGATCTGGGCACACCACTTGCCGGAGCGTTCGGATTTGTAGACACCGCGGACACCGCTGGTGTTGTTTCGGGCAACGCGGCGGCTGCGGATATTCTCCAGGCAGGTCCCTTCTACAAAATGCTTGGCAGCAAAAGGCATATTTCGGCAGCCGCAGGACATCAACCAGCCGTTTTTTAGAAAACGCGACGCGGCATGCACGGTATTACCGCAGTCACACCTGCAAATCCAGACAGTATATCCGTTTTTCCTTTCCATCGTAGGCTCTATTGCGGTCAGCTTGCCAAATCGCATGCCCGTAAGATCGCTTTTTCTGCTCATTCGTCGATATAATGTTCCATGATACCCTCCACTTATAATCTGAAAGCAGTATAAAGTACGTAGGAGTATCGGACAGAGCACTGCCATGACAGTCATCCTTTTTTCAGTAAGAAGACGTACAGCACGACAGTGTTATTGCCGTGTAACAGACAACTTTATCTGTTATATAATAATTTACGTACATTGTATTGAATCATGGAATTTTGAACAATGAACAATTGGTTCTTTTATATAGACTATTTGACGTTATAACACAATTTGTTTTTTAATGATTCTTTTATCCCATACAAAGTATGTATGTTACAGCCGGATGCCTTGTTTTTAATCATCCTGAGATTTTCCTGGGCGCATTTTCCAAATGGATCGTATGGACGATGCGTTCTGTCTCCGCCCGGACCTCGTCCTGGGCGATCGTCTCCTGTTTCTTTTCCGGATGCTCCTGGTCATATCTTGTCAGGAATTCATCGAAGAGCTCCTCGCCCTTTTTGCGGGCTTCGGCCGCCTCCTCAAGTGTAGCAAAACTTCCCAGGTAGCGGGTCTTTCCCTGAAAAGTGATCTGGGCGCACCACTTGCCGGAGCGCTCGGATTTGTAGACTCCGCGGACACCGCTGGAATTGTTTTTTGCAATCCTGCGGCTGCGGATGTTCTCCACACAGGTGCCCTCGACAAAGTGCTTAGCTGCATAGGGCGTATTGCGGCAGCCGCAGCTGGTGGTATGTCCGCTCATGAGGCTGGACTGGCAGACAGAGGTTTCATTGCCGCATACACACCTGCATTTCCAATAATGCTTTTTGTCTCGCTTTCCATCGTAGGCAGTGACCGTCAGATCCCCGAACTGTTTGCCGACCCAGTCCTTGAGCGGCGGACGGCTCAGGCACCCGCAGCTGCGGCGATATCCGTTGGTCAGCTGGCCTGACGGCGCAACAACTGTATTGCCGCAGTCACAGAGACATTTCCACTGCACGCGGCCATAGGAATCCCGCTCTTCTGCCCGGGAAAGAACCTGCAGCTTGCCGAACCGTTTCCCGGTCAGATCTTCATAGCGGGGCTTCCTCTCTTCACATCCGCAGGAAGTCGCCCATCCGTTTTTGAGAAAACGCGACGCAACGTGCACGGTATTACCGCAATCACATTTACAAATCCAAACGGTATAGCCGTTTTTTCTCTCCTTTGTAGGTTCTACAGCGATCAATTTTCCGTATCGCATGCCAGTAAGATCGCTCTTTCTGCTCATTGTCTTCCTCTTTATTCACTTCCGCCCCGGTACTCCGGTAAAAACCGGTGCACCGGGGCGGATAATCATTCGTTTGGGTAGGTTCCAGCTAAAGCATTTACCTCAGCCGTAAACTCAGTATTGCTTCTATAGCCTAATCTCTGATCCTATCTATCTTCTCAGATCCGGATTAAGCATCCATGCGGCGGCGGGTTACAAGAACAACACCAGCGCCGATCACGAGCATAGCACCAACAACGTAGAAGATGGTTGTGCCGATACCGCCGGTGGAAGGAAGCGCTGTACCAGTCTTGTTAGGGACGGTTGATGCCTGCTCAAGGTTTGCTGCTGTGTAGTCACCATCTTTAATTGTGAATGTAGAATCAGCAGCTTTGTTATAGCCTTCCGGAACGGTTTTCTCAATCAGGGTATAAGTTCCATCTGCAAGACCGGTAAATGCAGGGACAGCGCCCTGTGCATCAGAGGTGTACTCGGTAGCATCATCAATACTGTCAACCCAGGTCACAACATTATTTGCAAGTTTGTAATACTTCTTATCAGTATTAGCAATTACAAATCCAGCGCCTGCAAGAGGATCGCCATCTTCAGTATCAATCTTTTTTGTTACTGTAAACTTCGCGTTGTAAATCTTAACTGTATCAGTATCAGTTGTGTTTCCATCACCATAATCAAGAGAAGCGGTGTTGTTAGCAGCATCAATACTCAGAGCATCAGAAGTAACTGTTGCAGAGTAAGTAATCGTAATCGTTGTGTTATCATCAAGACCAGCGAGCCACTCGTTATCGAACGTCAGGGTAATAGTATCAGAACCATCAACTGTGTCATCATAAACAGCGCCAGCAGGTGTTACTGCAACATCATCATTGTACTTAAGGCCTTGGCTCATAGTATCATGGAACACATAGTTAGCAGCACCTTTAACTTTTGTAATAGTTGCAGAAAACTCAACTTTTGTGCCAACCTGTGCGATAGCATTCGCGCCTGCTTCATCCAGGCTGCCATCAGTTACACCTGTGATCTTCTTATCGGGAGGTCCAGGAATAGCATTTTTGTCATCTACTGAAGCGTTAGGATTTGTGCTGTTTACTGTAACAGCCGCACCAGTAGTGGTTGTAATGTAGTAGTAGCCGTACTCAAGGCCGGTGATCGTAAGAGTTCCGTCAGAAGGCTTAGCCTTGAAAGTTCCGATACTATCCTTTGCATAAGCTGCAATAGCTGCAATAGCATCAGCGTCCAGAGATGTCGGGCCACTTACGTTACCGGCATCGTCAACAGCAAATCCAGCATCAATCATATCGGTTGTCAGATTGCCATTTACGGTATCGATCTGATAAGCGATTGCACTGCTTGTACCGTTACTTGTAGCATTAAATACTTTGTAAACGGTATAGGTGATTTCAGGATCTTCTGTTGTATTAGGATTTGTAGGAAGCTTAATAGTAATCGAAGCATTTCCACCCTTTCCAGAGTCAGCAGTTGCTGCAGCAAAAGCTGTCATGCCCATACTCATAACCATTACCATGGCAATCAGCAGAGCGAAGAACTTTTTCATTTTCTTCATGATCATTCATCCTTTCTTGTAAATCTGTGCCTTCAATGGCTTATGTTTTTCCATGAAGAACATTCTGTTGCACTGTTTAAACCACAGCCGGTCTTCACAATTAACCCTGCGAAGTAGGTCAATCGACTGCCTCTTTTGTCTCTCGACTGAAACAATCGAGGCAGCCATTATAATCGGTTGTAATATCGCGGTTTCAGATTTCGGCGTCAGTTATTCGTCGAGATCAGAGGCTGTCAATTTAACCTCCTTTCTCTACGCCTCATCCTGAAGCCGTACATTAAAGCGGATGCCATGATAAGGGCAATACCGCCTAATGTATAAAGGAATGTGCCGGGACCGCCGGTCATCGGCAGCTCCGTGCCGGCTGAATTTTGCACAGTTATAATGAATGTGCCCGGATTATCTGGATCTTCTGTCGCTCCGGCAACTGTACCAGGCGAAACAGTAAATGTTGTATTCTCTCCTATCTTCTTGTAACCATCTGGTGCTTTGGTTTCTTCTAACACATAAGCAGAATCATTTACTGGAAGAACCAATGTAGTTTCTCCGTCTAATACCAGCCATCCATCTTCATTTGTTTCTAAGCCGGTATAGGAAATATCTGATCCTCCTGGTCCTGTAAGACTGAATACAGCCCCTTCCAGTCCTTTAGTTGTTCCGGTTTCAACCTTGAATACCTTGATTAGTTGTTTGTTCCGTTTATTGGTAAACAAAAGCGTCACAGAATCACCGGAAACAACTTCATCGTTCACAGTAAATGAATACGATGTTCCAGATACAGCATCCGCTCCATTCAGAGAGTATTCTGTATCAAAGTCATCATTTGCAGTTTCAGCTACTGTGATTGAAGAACCATATGGTACTCCCTCATAGGTTACCGAGTGCTGCTCACTTGTTGTATCTCCAACAAGATTCACACTATTCGGCTCTTCTCCTACTCCTGTAATGGTAAAAGCAAATTCCATACTCTTATCGGAATCAAAGCCTTCAACCATCTTGGTAACGGTAAGATCTACAGTTTTCCTGATGTTAGTAATCGTTATAACAGTGACTCCGTCATCATCCACACTTGTCGAAACATTTGCTGTATCCGCTTCAGTTGGAGTAACTGTCAGCTCACTTGCAGTGGCTGCAATGTGTATGTCTCCGGTCAACCCCTCGAAGTACTGAGGTGCTGCCGTTTCTGATAAAGCATATGTATTACCAACATCAAGCGGGAAAATTCCATTGCCTTCTGAATCTGTTACATTTCCATCAGCATCCGATGTCAATGTGCCGTACTCTGTTTCCGAAAGAGTGAATGCCGCACCTTCAATACTTGCACCCGTTGTATTATCTCCGGCTTTCACAATTTTCACATTCTGTTTATTTCTGGAGTTTGTATAAGCAATTGTGATATCGCCTTGAATCGTGTATGTTTCTCCATCAGCGCTTTCAACTGCCGTCGGGCTGTCAATATTCGTGCCGTCTGCGTTAGTAGTAACGGTGTATTTGACAGTTGTATCGAACTCATCTTCGTCATTTTCTGTCAATGTCAGTGCGGCGCCATAAGGTACCTCTGAAAATTCCTTACTTGTGTAATAAGTATAGGCAGTTCCAGTATCTTCATCCGTTACGGTAGTTTCCTGTCCGGCCAAGATGAAGTTTGATCCTCCCGTGTACTTTGTGAACACAGGAGCGAAGGTAAATCCTTTGTGCTGGTCTGCATCGGTACCAACTACTGTTTTCGTTATCGTGACTGTATACTTGTTGATTTCCCATACAGCATACATATCGTGATATGGTAAGTTTTCATCTGCTGCCACTTCAGTTACAACAGTTCCAGTTTCAGAATCAACATGGAAGTTCTCACCATCCCAGTAAAGATACATATAAGCATTTGCATTGAATGTATCTGCTGTCACATCAACATCTACCGGAACTCTCGCCCAACCTTTGAATGTATATCCTTCAAAATCAGTACTATCACCCACAAGATCATCTATGGCAAGAATATCAATTGCTTCATTCGGCTGCAGTTCATTATTTGTCTCATCTTTCAGCTGAGTTGATACACTCAGATTGCTGATCTGATTACCATCTTTGTCCTTCCAGTTTGAATACCACCAGATATGTGTGACATCTACCGGAACATCATCGACTGACTGGTATACGGGATAGACATTAACAGTTTTCTGAATAATATCTTCACCTGTATCCGGATCCGTACCTATGACTTTATCTTCAGCAATAGAGGACAGCACCGTGAATACTTCACCCGGTGTATAAAGCTGTCCATTGTAGTACCAGCCTTGGAAGACGTATTGTTTTGCATCCGCTCCCGTTCCAACTATGATCGGTGAATCCGGCGAACGCATAATTGCGGACTGAGACTGGTCGGCATAACTATTAGAATCCGTCGGAACATTTGTAGTTTCGATGCCGCTGTCAGATGTACTGATATTTCCATCCTCGTCCATCAAGTAAACATCTGTCTTGTAATCAACGTGATACTCACCAACTCTACGCCACTTAGCCTGGATATATGTATCGTGTGTAACACCTGTTCCAAACGTATACAGACTTTCACCCGTCTTATAATTCATATCTCCATAATGGCCATCAGCGAATGTGATCTCATACCAGCCAATAAGAGCATAGGCACCCTTTTCATATTTATATCTTGTAGAATCGTAAGGATATGTAATTGAAACAGAACCTCCTTGACCGCTGTAAGGGGTCATAGTCGTTGTAGTACTTGTATCATTTGAAACATATCCGGCAGTTCTCAAATATCCGGTATAATCCCACGGATCATATCCTCTGTCTGTATAGACTGTACGGAGGAAGCTCTCATACTTATAGGTTCCATTAGGATCTTCAGCATAGTCACGAACTACGTCATCGTACCTCTGTATTGATTGTCCATAAGTCAACCATGTAAAAGTCGATTCTGAACTTGTCAGTACGCCTCCATTAGGATCAACATCAACTTTGTAGTAGACATCCTCCCATCCAGCGTAAACAACCATATCTGCATTCGGCATTGTCACGGACCAATCAAATTCTTCTGTACAAGCCTGGTCCTTATACCACTTACCGTCCCAGACCTTTCCGGGATACTGGGAAACCGGAGTAAACGAGGCTGCGGGTCTGTATCCAGATAGACTAGCGCCGTATACAACGTCCTGGTTACTGATTCCAGAAAGTTCTGTGTTATCTACAGAGTCAAGATACTTAAGTGTAAAATGCTTTCTTTGATAACGAACTCCCAGGGTAGTATAGTTAGAAATATTAACACTTCCACCACTAGCACCTGCTGTCCAAGTCCCCGTTTGTCCATTCCCTCTATTACCACGCTGATAACTTACAACTTCGAAGCCATCGTATTTTTCAGACAGATAGAAAGTCCCCGTTGTACTTGTACCGTATCCTCTGTCAGAATACGTTGTAGGATATGACCCATCGACATTCTGCAGGAAGAAATAGAAGGTCTTACCTGCCTGACCGGCACTGGTGAAATTAATCGTGTTTCCACTTATAGGAAGTACAAACTGTCCCAGATAAGACATCTGAATGGTTTGATTCCCGTCCCTATACTGCCACACATAGCCAGAAGGCCATGAATAATTATTTTGTGCCAGAGTCTGACCATATAATCCTGTGTAAGTTGTTGTGTTATAATTTCGAGTAAAATTCATTGTGATTAAATTTCGATCGAAATAGATATTGATGATACTTGTACCATCCGCATTTACAACTACACTCGTCTGGCTACGGTTTGTGTTTAGTGAGAATCCAGTATATCTCCCCGCATAATTGGAAGCATATACGGTTGTTCCTGATGTTCCATGTTCAGTAATTTGCTCTGCAAACGAATATGTTTTCTGTGCATCTGTAGCATTTTTACTATTGCTTAAATCCTGCTGCCAGAAAACAACCGTGTACGTGGTATCTGCAGGTGTCCAATATGCATACAGGGTTTTGCTCTCATTTATCTCACTATTGAAGTTAAATCTTGCCGGAGCAGTTGAAGGCTGCACATATGCCCCGTCCTCTCCAGTGTACAGATTTGTTTCAGTCCAATACTGGAATGCATATCCTTTCCATGTCGGGTTGGATGGCTGAGCTCCAGCTGCTGTGCCACCTGCAATCACAAATGCAGGTGCAGTGTACGTTGCTCCACTTCCAGTTGCTCCAGCATAAAATGTTAACCAATGACCAGATTTGAAGGTTGGATAAAACGGTCTGTCATTCTGAATATTTGTCAGGGCAGTAGGCGAAATAACCTCACGATCATCATCATTCTCACCTGCTGTTGAAGCCCATCCGCCAAATAAAAGTTCTGATTCAGGTGCATTTACGGTTACATTACTAATATCGTAGTTTGATCCCTTTGCAATCTGAATTTTATTTAAAATATTGTTTCCGCCTGCATCTTCATAGAAAGTCAGGTAAACAACTTCTCCAAAGAAAGCCTTGACTTTAACATGGTAGGTTCCATCCTCGCCCAAGTCTGCTGGATCAATGGTGATTGAACTTGCGCTGACAGTACTTCCTGCTCCATCCTCTCCATATGCTACGGAGATAGCAGATTCAAAACTAACTGCCTCAACTATCTCGTCACCATCATAGATAAACCAACCGCCAAATGTCTCGCCTTCAGGAATAGTCGGAAGCCCAACATCCTGGAGATCCTCACCGTTCTTGATAATCTGTGTCGTTTGAGGATTTCCAGCCCTATCTATAAATGTGAAATCTGCATTATTAGGATCCTCAAATTCAAACGTCACACGTGCAGGCTGAGGAATTCCGTCATAAGGTACTATTGCGTATACAGAGAATCCTACTGTTTCAAATGAAACCACATTGCCTTCTGTTGTGGTATCTAGCACTTCAGTATCTTCGCCAAAATGGACGACCGCTGCATCGCCAAACAATTCTTTCTTCAGCTTGAAATCGACACTGACTTTTCCGTTTGGTTCAATTTCATCTTCGCCACTCTTAATACCGATATCAAAAAGCTTAGTTCTTGCAATACTGTCTACATTAGTGCCAAGTGCTTCTGCTGTTGCGGAAAGATACCGATCGTACTCATCACCTGTCAACTCGCGGATATCAATGTACGAATCGTTTGGAATGTTTGTCACATCACTGAGGTCGATTGTGATTTCATATGTACTTCCTTCGTCTGTCAGGTAATCTACGGTGATTGTCTCCGTTCCAACAATTCCGTACACAGAGAATCCCTCTGTCTCGAACTGAACGGTATCAACCGCCTTCTCCTCGGACTTGCTGAATTCAGCCTGGTCCATGACCTCAACGTCTTTATCGTCCTTATAATGAAGAAGCTGTGTGTCATCCGTATTGGTCTGCTCAATGCCTGTGAAGTTGATCTGTACATTTACAGGAGCCTTGGGCTCAACCTTCTGACCATCGGCAACAATGGTAATGTCAAAGAATCTCGCCTCGTTGACAGATTTTGTTTCGTCATTAACAGCACCCTTTGCCTGATCGAGGTAGGCTGCATATTCAGGGGTGCCTTTTCCGATTTCAGAAACTTCCAGCGTTGCGTTATCCGGGATCTGCGCGTCATCAGTATAAGAGACAGTGACGGTGTAGTCAGGACCTTCGCTGGTCAGTGTCTTAGGCTCCTGCGCCTCTTCTTTTTCTACAGGTGCAGCCAGAGTCAGAGCACGCTCAATCCAGTTGCTGTCCTCATCTGCAAAAACAACCTTTGCCTCGCTGTACTGGATTTCCTCAGTTGTGCCGTCTTCCTTTTCAACTGTCTCGATATTGGTGTTATCAAAGTCGATCTGGGAAGGCTTCAGATCGAAGGTAAAGAAGCCCCTGACCTCTTTGCCTTTGGATTTCACTTCACCCTTCTCATCATAGGAGATCTGGTTCTTCTCGACAGTGTAGGGGATGAATGTGAAGACAAGCTCCTGCCTGTCATTGTCGGTTTTCTTAAGCTTGACAGTTGCAGAGATATATTCGTCGTCCGCCTTCTCATCGGGAGTACGGCTGCCTTCGATGGCTTCCGCGCCGAGATATTTATCCCGCTCGCTGCCGGACTTGGAGGCTGCGATGCCGTTCTCGTATTTGTTGATGGCCTTGATCTGCTTGTCGCTCAGCTCCAGACCTGCGGGCAGTGTGTAGCGTGCCACTGCGTTGGTCTCATTAAGGGCGCCTGCAGGGATCTCATAGGAAAGGTAGACGCGGACAAAGTCTTCGGGAGCGAGGACAGTGTCAGAGTTAACCTTCTTCCAGTCATCAATAGAATCGGAGGAGATCTCTTCTGCCTCTTCCGCATCCTCAACATGGTAATAGTAGAAATTGGTCTTGCCGGTCAGGATCTCGTCGAAGTCGAGGGCATCAAGCTCAGGGACTTTGAACTCGGGCGCTGCTTCCGTTGTTGCGGCAGCTGCTGCCTCTGCTGTATCGGTACCGGACTGGTCAACGGCTGTATCCTCTGCCGCCTTCTGTGTGTCGGCAGCCTCTGCCTCTGCGGGAGCGGACTCGGAAGATTTTTCATCGGCGCTGTCAGCTTGGCCCTTGTCCTCCTGGGCTTCGGGAGCCTCCTGAGCGGGAGCTTCTTCCTGCTCAGGCTCGGCGGGAGCCTCTTCTGCAGGCTCTTCTTCCTCTTCTTCCTCAGCAGAAACAGCCGAGGCCTCCTCTTCGGGAGTCTCAGCGGGTTCTTCCTCTTTGATCTCTTCTGCCGGTTCCTCTTCCGGTTCTTCGGCAGCAGGCTCTTCCACCTGGGCTTCTTCCACCGTGCTGTCCGCGGCAGTCACAGATGCTGCAGCGGCTGTCGCCTTGAACTGCATCTGCTCATAAGCAATGCCCGGTTCCTGACTGGCTTTGGAAACATCCAGCGTGATGGCAGGAAGCACCAGGGCATACGTTGTTATGAACACAACGATCGCCGAGATGACGGAAATAATCTTTTTTCTGGTCTCTCTGGTTTTTTTCTTTTTGAGATAATCTGAATGTTTCAATTTCGCCACTTCCTCTTCTCACACACTTGTGGTTGAGTCCCGGTTGCCACACAGAATGCTCACAGGGACAGTCCTATGGTTTACCTGACCGCCCGGATCCCTTGACCGAGTCCTGACATTTACCTCAAAATGACTATTATGCAGTAGACCGATACCTTCTTTTTTGCTTTATACAGACAGATTGCAAGTAGTTAGAGGAAGACGATTTTTGTAAAATCTGCTTTTAAAGCAGCAGATTGAACCCCATTCAATAGAGAGCAATAAAAACAGTCCCGGCCTTCAACCGCGCAAATGTTGTGGATGATGGAAAGGCGGGGACTATTTGTAGTGTTTATTACCTGCACTGGAAAGGGTATAGAAAGGTAATTATGAGGTAAACTGAGCCGGAGGGGGGTGTTTAAAAGAACATGAAGAAAAGATGATGTGGGATGCGCCGGAGAGTCCTGATCAAGGGATCCAGGGAACGGATTATGCGGTAGACCGAGCTAGAGGGAGTTGATTAAGAGAACCTGTAAAAAGGATTATGCGGTAGACTGATCTGGGGAAACCTGATTGAAAGATTCTGGAAGAAGAATTATGTGGTAAATCAGGATGGCCGAAATGGGATACAGAGAGGTTTGATCCATAAAAAAAGCCCTTTCGGGCAAAGTTTCTTCTATATTAATATGTATTAATATGTAATGAAAAGGATTATAGCGCGATGAAAAAGAATACAGAGCATGAAAAAGAGATAAAATAGATAGAATCTGCGCACAAATGTCATAAAACATTCGTCAGATGTTGCAAAAAAGCAGAATGATTCCAATTTGGATTCTGCATTTTGACGGTTATTGTGACACGAATGGCTTTATAATTGGCTCATGATACGAAAATTGGATGTAGATTGCGTGTCTGTGCCTTTTTTGTTATCATAGATACCTGTTTATAACGAGTAGATATGTCATAAATAGATGTTTTGGCAGCATCGGATCAGCCGTGATCAGGCAGGCAATACTGATTAAGAGTTTTGAACTACCGCATAATAGTCATTATGGGGTATTTTTTTTGTTCAAAATCCCTATCTGCGTATAGTCTGCAAGGCAGCTACACTACTTCCAGGCTTTTTTCCACTTTATCCAAAATATCCAGCTGACTCTCGCAGCTGATCAAGGTGTAGATCCGTGTTGTATTAACGCTGGCATGACCGAGCAGGTCCGCAAGACGGACGATATCCTTTTCCGTCTTGTAGTAATTGACAGCAAAGAAATGCCGCAGGTTGTGGGGGAAAATCTTCCCGCGATCAACATTCGCAGCGGTACTGAGAGCTTTCATACGATGAAGTATATTGCTGCGGTCCATGGGACGTCCGGTCCTTGTGACAAAGATGCTGCCAGAAGTGATCTTATTTTCCCGGCAGTACGCGCGAAGCTTTTTGCACAGTTCCGCAGGGATCAGCACCTGCCTTGTCTTTCCTTTCAGGGATACAAGAGCCCGGCGGGTATTGAGCGAGGCGACAGTGATAAAAGGAAGTTCACTGATGCGGATCCCGGTCGAAGCGATGGTTTCCATGATACGGTGGATCTGCATATCGCCCTTTTCCCTGGCAGCGCGCAGAAGTCTCCGGTATTCCTCCATAGAAAGTTCCCGCTCGGAATTCCTGAAAGAAGTTCTCTGCGTTTTGAAAGTCCTTATATGACAGTCCTCCCATCCCATCAGCTCGAAAAGTTTGTTCAGAGCTGAGAGCATGGAGTTTGCGCTGGTCAGCCTGTATTTGTCCCGGAGCATCTGTTTGAAGCGGATCACCTTGTTTTTATCAACAAGCCCGCTCGCACCAAGCCATCTCCGGAAAGTCATGACGTCCCGAATGTATTTTTTGATTGTCAAAGAGCTCCTCTCGAGCTCCATCAGTTTTTCCGTAAAAACTGTAATGATCTGTCCATCGATATAGTGTTCCATGATACCCTCCATTCCAACCTGAAGGCAGTATAATGTACGATTTCATATCGGCAGGACACTGTCATAGCATCCGGATTATCATCCTCCTGCTTGCTGTATAAATAAATTAAGTTATGACTGCGCTTATAAGGTGCTATAACCGTATAGTCCATGATATATAAAATGATAAATACATTATATATGAATCATGGGATTTTGAACAATGTGCATTATTTTGGTATTTGTTTAAAATTATTTACATTTTTATCCAATATAAGCAAATGCTAAATCGTATATGCATTCAAATCCGTCTTACACCGGAATCTTTTTAAGCGTATTTTCCGAATGAAGCGTATTCACGATGCGCTCCGTTTCCGCCCGGATCTCGTCCTGTGAAATGGGCTCCGCCTTTTTTTCGGGGTGGGCCAAATCATATCTTGCCAGGAACTCGTCGAAGAGTGCCTCCCCTTTTTTGCGTGCTTCCGCCGCTTCCTCCAGAGTGGAGAAGCTGCCCAGATAGCGGGTCTTGCCCTGGAAAGTGATCTGGGCACACCACTTGCCGGAGCGCTCGGATTTGTATACGCCCCGGACACCGCTGGAGTTATTTTTGGCAACGCGCCGGCTACGGATATTTTCCACACAGGTGCCATCTACAAAGTGCTTCGCTGTATAGGGAGTATTGCGGCAGCCGCAGCTGGTCGTATGTCCGCTCATGAGGCTGGACTGGCAGACAGAGGTCTCATTCCCGCAGCTGCATTTGCATTTCCAATAGTGTTTTTTGTCCCGCTTACCTTCATAGGCGATGACAGTCAGATCTCCGAACTGTTTTCCGACCCAGTCCTTGAGGGGCGGGCGGCTCAGGCACCCGCAGCTGCGGCGATAGCCATTCACCAGCTGTCCCGCCGGCGCGATAACCGTTTTGCCGCAGTCGCAAAGGCAATTCCACTGTATCCGACCATAGGAATCCCTCTCCTGTGCAACAGAAAGAACCTGCAGTTTTCCGAATCTTCTGCCGGTCAGGTCTTCATAGCGGGGCTTCTTCTCTTCGCATCCGCAGGAAGTCATCCATCCGTTTTTAAGAAAACGCGACGCAGCGTGCACGGTATTACCGCAGTCACACCTGCAAATCCACACGGTATAGCCGTTTTTTCTCTCCTTTGTAGGTTCGACAGCGGTCAGCTTCCCGAACCGCCTGCCTGTGAGATCGCTCTTTCTGCTCATGTCTATGTCTTCCTTCCTGCCGACCTCTTTCAGAGCGCACACTATGCAGTGATTCTGTATCGCGTGTTATGCTCTAATATCAGACATTTGTAATAACCAAGAGCCTGGCCTGACGGCCAGGCCCCTGGTAAAAAGCCTAATAAGTATTAATGCTTTGATCTATAAAGGCTCGATGCCGATTCCGGCATTCTCCTCTTTATACATTGCTGTGATTTACTGCACATCCATGCGGCGGCGGGTTACAAGAACAACGCCTGCACCGATCACAAGCAGAGCACCAACAACATAGAAGATGGTTGTGCCGATGCCGCCGGTTGCGGGAAGGAGTGATCCAGAACGGTTGGTAACTGTCGCTTCCTGCTTAAGGTTATCAGCTGTATAATCATTCTCAGCAATTGTGATTTCCAAATCTTCAGCTTTGTTATATCCAGACGGAACAGTTTTCTCAACCAGAGTATATGTTCCGTTTGCAAGACCTGTGAACTCGCCGTCAAGCTTTCCGTCAGCTCCGGATGTATACTCGGTTGCATCCGCTTCTGCATCTACCCAGGAAACAACACCGTCAGCGATCTTGTAGTACTTACCATCTGCATTTTTAAGAACAAATCCTGCTCCTTCAAGAGGCTGTTCCTGATCATCCTGCTTAACAACAGAAATCTTTGCATTGTAAACTTCTGCTTCGGACGGCTCGCTGGTATACTGACTGTTATTTCCATAAGAAATGGTAGCAGTGTTCTTTGCAGGATTATCCTGAAGCGCATCGCTTGTTACAGTTGCCTGATACGAAACAACGATTTCAGCACCTTCAGCCAGAGTCTTAATAGAATCATTATTGAATGTAACAGTGATGTTCTGACCGGAAACAGTGAGAGTATAATCTGTGCCAGCGGTCATATCTGTAACAGTAAGGCTGTCTGCCACATACTCAAGGCCTGTTCCAAGAGTATCCTTGAAGACATATCCAATCTGTCCTTTTCCGACAGTGACTGTTGCTTCATAAGTAACCTTTGTGCCAACCTGTGCGAGCGCTTTCTTTCCGTCCGCATCATAGCTGCCATAATCAGGATCTGTAGCAGAGATCACCTTTTCAACACCGGGGACAATATTCTTGTCCTCAACAGTTGCATTCGGTTTTGTAGAATCAATGGTAACAACAGTACCAGTTGTTGTCGTGATGTAATAGTATCCGTTCGGAAGGCCATCTGCTACTGCATCAGCTCCGCCGGTAGAAGTAACTGTAGCAACCGGAGTATCGCCTTCAACATAAGCGGCAATTGCTGCAATATCAGCTGCAGTAAGCTCTGTGACGCTTTCGCCTCCAGCATATGTAACGTTTCCGGCATCATCTACTGTAAAACCTGCCGGGGCAGTGCTCTTTCCATCAACAAGTGTATAACTGATTTTGGATCCATCAGCGCTTGCATCTGCGTCAAAGACTTTGTAAATGTTATAGGTAATTGCAACAGAATCATCAACATCATCGGGAGGAGTGATTGTGATGCTGCCTGTGCCTGCAGCAAAAACGCTTGTGCTCATACCAAGAACCATGATCATGGCAATCAGCAGAGCGAAGAACTTTTTCATTTTATTCATGATAATTTCTTCCTTTCTTGTAAATCCGTCCCTTCTAGGGCTTATCTTGTCGTTTAAGTCCTAAAAGGACTTTCATTGTACTGTTTAAACCACAGTTGGTCTTCACAATAATCCTGTGAAGCAGGTTGATCGACTGCCTCGTTTATCTCTCGACTGAAACAATCGAGGCAGTCATTTATTCGTTCTTAATATCGCGGTTTCAGATTTCGGCGCCAGTTATTCGTCGAGATCAGAGGCTGTTAATTTAACCTCCTTTCTCTACGCCTCATCCTGAAGCCGTACATCAAAGCGGATGCAAAGATCAGTGCAATACCGCTCAATGTATAAAGGAATGTGCCGGAACCGCCCGTCATTGGAAGTTGTTTTCCAGAAGGATCGCTGACAGTGATCAGGTAAGTTCCATCCTCCTCAGGAGAAAGACCGCCAGCTCCTGTGGAGTCATTGTAATCTTTCTGGATGTAGGATACCTTGTAGCCTGGATCAGCATCAATCAGTTCAATCTTGATCTCAACAGGATCAGTCAGAATCTTATATCCGTCGGGAGCCTTTGTCTCTACCAGATAATAGGTACCGGGAAGCAGTTTTCCGATCGCTGCAGTTCCACCATTTGCAGTGGTTATTGTCCCAATTTCCGTTCCACTGACAGCATCTTTCGCCTTTACATTGTCAGTTGCATCAGGTCCATTCCAGACAGAATACAGTTCGAACTTGGCATCATCCAATTTGGTATCGGACTGGCCATCGCCAATCTTCAGCAGTTTGATTTCTGCGCTCAACTGGCTGTTGGTAATTGTTTCTCCACTTGCTACAGGATCTGTTGTGGAAGCCTTGTAGCCGGGATATCCCTGAGTCTCAGCAATTGTATATTCAATTTCTGTGATTCCGTCAGCTTTATACATTGCGAGTCCTATGAAGGAAGCCTTCCAAGGTTCGCTCTCATAGCCGGCAGTTCCTTCGGGAACGGAATCCACCTCGCCATCCAGAGTAACTGCGTAGTTGGATTTTTCTCCATCAACGTAGAGTGTAAATTCTACTGTCGCGCCTTCAGGTGCTTTAGTAGTTCCATCGGCATTCACCCATGCCTTGAAAGCATTTGCTTCTGTCGGAACCTGTTCATTGATAATCGTTCCGCCGCTAGCGATTGGATCTGTTGTCGATGGTGTGTAGCCGGCATAAGTAGTTGTCTCAGCGATCGTGTACTCAATTTCGACAGCAGCGCCCTCTACAATCTTATACTTGGGCAGATTTACAAAGACAGCCTTCCAGGCTTCACTCTCATAGCCGGCTGTTCCTGAAGCAGGAGCTGTATCAGGAGTTCCGTCCAGAGTGACGGTATACTCTGTTGCCTCTCCATCGGCATACAGTTTAAAGACAACTGTTGCGCCTTCCGGAGGTGTTGTCGTCCCGTCAGCGTTCTTCCAGGCCTTCAATGCATCAGCATTTGTAGGCTCCTGTGTATTTGTAATTGTCTCACCACTTGCTACAGGCGCTGTAGTCGATGCTGCATATCCAGGATATGTCGTGGTTTCTGCAATTGTATAAACGATTTCTGTTGTTGTTCCAGGCTGGTACTTGGGCAGATTTACAAACTCAGCCTTCCAGGCTTCACTCTCATAGCCTCCAGTTCCTTCAGGAGCTGTTTCAACAGTGCCATCCAGAGTTACGGTATATTCGGTTGCTGTCCCATCCGCATACAGGGTGTACGTAACCTGTCCGCCCTGAGGTGCTTCTGTTGTACCATCCGCATTCACCCAGGCTTTAAGCGCATTGGCTGTTGTAGGATCCTGTGAGTTAGTAATTGTACTTCCGGAAGCAACCGGCTCTGTTGTAGAAGCAGTATAGCCGGGATAACCGGTTGTTTCTGCAATGGTGTAAACAATATCTACTGCTTCACCATCTACGATCTTGGACTGTGGAAGATTTACAAATGTAGCTTTCCATGCCTCACTCTCGTATCCTGCAGTTCCCGTCGGTTTCTGATCAGCTTCCCCATCGAGTGTTACCATATAATCAGTAGCTTCATCGTCAGAATACAAAGTAAATACGACAGTCGCACCATCCGGAGCATCTGTGCTTCCATCTGCATTCTTCCATGCCTTAACAGCAAATGTCTCTGTAGAACCCTGACTATTTGTAATTGTTTCGCCACTCGCTACAGGATCTGTAGTGGATGCAGTATATCCGGGATAAGTTGTAGTTTCTGCAATCGTGTAAACAATTTCTACTGCTGCACCTTCTACGATTTTATACTTCGGCAGGTTTACAAACTCAGCCTTCCAGGCTTCGCTCTCATAACCAGCTGTACCTGTAGGTGCAGTATCCACATTTCCATCCAGCGTCACTGTATAGGTCGTTGCGGCTCCATCCGCATAAAGAGTATAAGTAACAGTTGCGCCATCAGGTGCAGTTGTTGTACCGTCTGCATTCTTCCATGCCTTGAAGGCATTTGCAGTCGTAGCTTCCTGTGTGTTAGTAATAGTTTTCCCATCAGCTACAGGATCGGTTGTTGAAGGTGTATATCCAGGATAGGTTGTGGTCTCTGCGATCGTGTATTCAATCTCTTTTGGTTCATCGCCTTCCAGATTATACTTGGGCAGATTCACAAACTCTGCTTTCCAGCCTTCACTCTCATATCCGGCTATTCCAGTGCCTGTCGGTTCAGAATCAGCAGTACCGTCCAGCGTTACCGTATAAGCGGTTTCTTCATCATCTGCATACAGTGTGAATACTACAGACGCACCTGCCGGAGCAGTCGTGCTTCCATCTGCATTCTTCCAGGCTTTCAGAGCTGTATCTGTAGTGAACGGCCAGTTCTTTACAGTAACTTCATTTCCACTTGCGGTAACATCCGGATACTCAGTAGGCAAAGATTCGTCTTCAATCTCTTCGCCATCTTCGTCGGTCAGTACTACCGTTGTGGAATTACCGCTTGTCACGACCCTGAAATAGACTGTATCTACTCTTGTGTAATAATCTGTTGGAGCAGTTGTCTCCTCCAGCTTGTACTGGCCGCGGCCAACCTTCAGAGTTTCGCCAGCAGTTTCTTTTGATGTGAAGGTTGTAATTTCTTCCCACTCTTCACCTGCCAACTTGGACAGTTTGAAGGTGGCTCCAGCCAGCTTGGCATCTTTCTCATCAGTCTTGATAATTACGATTTCGTTATTCGGATTCCAATTGTTGGTGTAATCGGTACTATAAACATTGTTGGGCTGATCGATAGTACCGGTTACTGTATTACCGTTTACAGTACCAGGTGTCGCCTTGAAATCTTCTGCATATTCAGGTTTTGTAACTTCCGCAGAAGTCTCCGCTATGATGAACTCATATCCATCTTCCATACCAGTTTCCTGAATGGAATAGGTTGTGCCTCTCGGGAGGTTGAAGAAACGCACGTTCCAACCCGCCTTGATGCTGATGGTGAACTGTGCTCCGGAAGGAACCGAGTAGCTTCCAGTAGGGTTACCGTCTTCATCAACTGCAGCTGTCACATTAGAGGAATATGACTCGATAGGAACAGTTGTTCCGGACTCATCCATAGCAGAGAACCATACATCATCACCATTCGCATCAGTAACAGTGATAGTGTATGTAAACACATCATCCGGATTCGGTACCTTATCTACAGCCTGCGTCTCCGCAGTGACAATCTTCTTCAGGTTCAGGTTGCTTCGACGATCGTTGCTCGCAGTCAATTGTGGCGTGGTAGTATTTGAAACCTGATATTTATTCCCTCCGATGACATAATAATCCACACCTTCGGTTCCGGTAGGATTGTCAGTCTTAATGAGCATACGCAGCGTACCATCGATAACCATAGGACGATAGGTATCTGCTGACAGATCCCAATAATAGCTGAATTCTGCAGGCTCAGTTACGGTATACTCATGGCCGGTCTCGCGAACATTATATCTTCCATCGGAAGTCGTGGTAATGAAACCAGAAGATATGTACTGCTCATCTGACGTCCAATTGTTGCTGTTGTCAAGAGCTACATCATCGAGGTATGCAGCATCATCCTTCGTTACCGTCAAGGTGATTCCGTCCACTACACGACTATCCAGTGCGTTGTGCCACTCTTTCTTAACAGTAATGAAGTCAGAATCCAGAGACATGTTCTGAATCGTACCTTCATGATATGTCGCAGTAACATCCTTTGTGTCGGAAATTGTCACCGTCTCGCCAGTCTTGGATGTTCTATTGTAAGTCGCCTCGACCTTGTCTGTATTCGTCCTCAGGGCATAAGTACCGGTAGAAGTCTCTGTCGGAGCGGTGACTTCCACGACTTGGGCCTTCTCAGCTTCGGTCAGCTCGTCAAACTGTCTGATGCCGTTGTTCAGGTCAGCCACTAAGTCATATGCTTCCTGGCTAGGCCATACGATGAACTCAACCACATATGTGACGCCATTCTCCAACTGGAAATTTTCGCCCATATCCCAATGGACTGCACCATCGCTTTCAGTATATGTAGCTGCTGCGCAGCCATCCGTTTCACGAGTGGTCCACTCGGTTTTAACCCCATCAACGATACGGTAATATTTGAAACTTTCCGGATCGACATTTACAGCCTTGATTTCAGCGCTGGACATGGATGTAATACCATCGGTAATCTCCACATCGCCGAAGCCAAGATTTGTCCGGATGGACTGGGTGATGTTTGCAAAAGCTTCTTTAAGTGCATCTTCATCCGTTGCAAGGTAAGCTGTGCCGCCGCCTGCTTCGTTTACAAGATTCTGTACCTTCGTAACATCCGTAGAAACGCCGATGGCATAGAAAGTCTTGTTGCTAGCAAGGATCGATTCGACTTCCTTTGCGGCATAGTCAAAGTTTCGCCCAGCATTATCGCTGCTGCCAGTGCCAAACACCTGATTATTTCTATAGTACTGATATGTCTCACCCGTATAAATATCATTAGAAAGAGGGTTATTAACATCACCACGGCTGACACGGAATGTCGGATCACCATCCGTTACGAATACGACAAAGGTCGCCGCATCACTATCGACAGCCATTCTGTTCGCAACGGCAAGTGCCTGCTCCCAGTTCGTACCGCCACTTGCTGTTAATCCGTCAACTGTACTTCTATATGTATCGTAGTCATCCGTAAATTCCTGAACTGTACTTGCCGTAGTTGAGAAGGCGACAAGTGCCATTTTCACGCCGGTAATATCTCCATCCAGGAGTGTTTCGGCCATTGTATTTACTGCAGATTTGGCAGTATTCAATCGCCAGATATTGTTTCCTCCCATGGAACCCGATCGGTCAAAAACAACAATAACATTGGCTTTTGTTGATCTTTCGTAAGGTGCTTCGCCGCCGCTGATGCTCAGAGACACAGTATTGGTTTTATTTCCGTTATTCGTTGAGGACTTTCCAAACTGCGGTGTAGCCGAACCCTGCGGCCAATCGCTCTCTTGTGCATCATCAATTACTGCTGTCCCACCTGTAGTAGGATCTGTTTTCTTCTTGTAGACAACATAGATGTTGTCACCGTTGGACATCTCCTGCCAGTTTACATTTCCTGTTCCCGTATACCTCCAGTAGTTATTATTATTTTTACTTAATAAAGGAGCAATCCTATTGGCATTCGTATTTGTATTTCTATATGTATAAGAATACTCATACCCGTCAATGTCATAAATCAGGAAAGCTGGTGAAGATGAGTTGGCTGTCATGTTCGGATGAGTACTATCCGGATTGGCAATTGGCAGTTCATTCCCGCTCTCATCCACATAGTGCACCGTTACAGTACGTGCGTTATAACCGGTTCTCCATGTAATGGTAAACGTTGAGAAAACCTCTGTATCAAAAGATGCATCAACAGAGTCATCCTCCGTTGTCTCTATATTGCGGAAATCATCATCGCTCACAGAACTCGGATCAACTGCAGTACCTTCTTTTGCAATGTTCTCATCCGTATCCATCTTGTAGGAGCCTTCTACGCTGCCATCAAAAACTTTCTCGACAACAACACCGTCGGGTACTTCTACATGGTGCTGGATCTCCAGTGTATCTTTCACTTCGTCAAGGTTCTCCACACCAGGGAGGTCCTTGATCTTAATGTCAACTGTGACAGCCGCTTCCGGCTCAATCTCCTGTCCATTGGGATCAATGATGGAGATATCCAGGGCAGCCAGGTTAAAGTCGTCAATATCTACGGGCTCGTCTTTTGCCTTCTTGTCTGCCAGAACTGCATTACGGGCATTCACGTAGTCCTCAGATCCTTCTGCAAAAGGAACCACTCTCAGTGTAGAGCCTTCGGGAATGTTCGCTTCCGGTCCATAGGTAACAGTGACCAGATATGTGACATCCTTACCGTCAGGGTTGGAGATTGTGAATTCGGTCACCAGCTCTGTGCTGACAATGCCATAGACGGAGAATCCGTCGGTCTCGAACTGGACAGTATCAACAGTCTGCTCTTCAGACTTACTGAACTCAGCCTGGTCCATAACCTCAACTTCATCACTCTCTTTATAGTGAAGGAGCTGTGTATCATCGGTACTGGTCTGCTCAATTCCCGCAAAGTTGATCTGTACGCTTACGGGTGCCTGGGGCTCAACCTTCTCACCATCTGCCACAATGGTGATATCAAAGAATCTTGCCTCGTTAACAGATTTTGTATTCTCAACAGCACCCTTGGCCTGCTCGAGGTAGGATGCGTATTCTTCAGTATCTTTCTCGATCTCACGGACAGTAAGCTCTGCGTTGTCCGGGATCTGTGCCTCATCGGTATAGGATACAGTGACTGTGTAGTCTGCGCCCTCACTGGTCAGTGTCTTCGGCTCTGCAGTCTGTGCTTCTTCTTTTGTTACAGGGCCAGCCAGTTTGAGCGTGCGGTCGATGTCCTTTGTGAAATCAACCTTTGCCTGGCTGTACTGGATCTCTTCGGTTGTGCCGTCTTCCTTGTCGACGGTCTCGATACTGGTCTTCTCGAAGTCGATCTGGGAAGTCTTCAGATCAAAAGTGAAGAAGCCCTTGACTTCTTTGCCCTTGGATTTCACTTCTCCCTTTTCGTCATAGGAGATCTGGTTCTTCTCAACGGTGTAAGGGATGAAGGTGAAGACAAGCTCCTGCCTGCCATTGTGCTTTTCCTCAACCTTGACAGTCGCGGCGATGTACTCATCATCTGCATCCTGGTCAGGGGTGCGACTGCCTTCGATGGCTTCCGCGCCGAGATATTTATCCTTTTCGCTGCCGGACTTGGAGGCTGCGATGCCGTTCTCATATTTATTGATGGCCTTGATCTGCTTGTCGCTCAGCTCCAGGCCTGCGGGCAGTTTATAACGTGCCACCGCGTTGGTCTCGTTAAGGGCGCCTGCAGGGATCTCATAGGAAAGGTAGACGCGGACAAAATCTTCGGGAGCGAGGACAGTATCGGAGCCAACCTTCTTCCAGTCATCAATAGAATCGGAGGAAAGCTCTTCAGCCTCTTCCGCATTCTCGACATGGTAATAGTAGAAATTGGTCTTGCCGGTCAGGATCTCGTCGAAGTCGAGGGCGTCAAGCTCAGGGACTTTGAACTCGGCAGCTGTTTCCGCTGTTGTGGCTGCAGCTGCTGCGTCTGCCGAATCGGTACCGGTCTGGTCAACGGCTGTATCCTCTGCCGCCTTCTCTGTGTCGGCAGCCTCGGCCTCTGCGGGAGCGGACTCGGAAGATTTTTCTTCAGCGCTGTCAGCTTCGCTCTTGTCCTCCTGGACTTCGGGAGCTTCTTCCTTCTCAGGTTCGGCAGGAGCCTCTTCTTCAGGCTCCTCTTCCTCTTCTTCCTCATCAGAAACAGCCGAGACCTCCTCTTCGGGAGTCTCAGCGGGTTCTTCCTCTTTGATCTCTTCTGCCGGTTCCTCTTCGGGTTCTTCGGCAGCAGGCTCTTCCACCTGGGCTTCTTCCTCCGTGCTGTCCGCGGCGGTCACAGATGCGGCAGCGGCTGTCGCCCTGAACTGCATCTGCTCATAGGCAATGCCCGGTTCCTGACTGGCTTTGGAAACATCCAGCGTAATGGCAGGAAGCACCAGGGCATACGTTGTAATGAATACAACGATCGCCGAAATGATGGAAATAATCTTTTTTCTGGTCTCTCTGGTTTTTTTCTTTTTGAGATAATCTGAATGTTTCAATTTACCATTCCTCTTCTTATACCGATCGTTGACCCGCGCCTGGCGGCGCAGATGTTCCAATGGTTCCTCTGGCGAGCGATCGCCTGTTATCGTTGCCTATGCATTTACCGCAAATTGGCTATTATGCGGTATATTGAAAATACTCATCCCGGCAGGTTTACCCCTGCCCCGGACATAAAATAAGGAAGATTTCCTTAGAAAATCGGAAATCTTGCATTCTATGTCCAATTTTCGTATCGTGAGCCTATTATAAAGCCATCCGTGTCACAATATCCGTCAAAATGCAGAAGCTAAATTGGAATCATTCTGCTTTTTTGCAACATCTGACGAATATTTTATGACATTTGAGCGCGGATTCTATCGATTTTAGCTCTTTTTCATGCCTTTTTTTCCTGTATTTTCTTATATTATAGTATACTTCGACTGCTTTTTGACCTGTTTTGTCCCAGGTTCTCTTCCTATACCTTTCTGATCAGTTCATTTTGCCTCCCGATCCGTGCCCGCCAGGGCTTTTTTTATGCCCATTTTGCCATCATTTTGCCATCCTGAGCTAATCCTGTCATGGGCTTTTACTTCAAAATACTCTTATGTGCCCTATGCCCTTTTCATATATACCTCAAAACACTATTCTTCATTCTCGTGTTATCCACCCTTTTTACCTCAAAACACCATTCTACGCTCTCTTGCTCTCATCCTGCTTACCGCAAAACCTTGTTCCAGGTCCTCAAGGTCCTCATTGTCTTTCCTTTCTTACCGCAAAACGTTATTTCCGGCTGGCCTGCGCTTTCAATTACCTCATAATTGCCTTTCTTACTTTTAGACAGAGGCTTCGATCTCAGACCCACAGACATACTTAATAGTCCCCACCGATCTCCTTCCCCCAATTGATCCGGAAGGCGGCCGGGACTGATTTGTGAAGACGTTTTGAGGTATTTATCCATATCTCCCTGTATTTTTGCCTGAAAACAGGCAATTCCTGGACATTTTTTCTCGAGAATCCGCCGCACGTTTTAGTCAAAAGCCTCTCATACGCACATGCTGCGAATCAAGCAATACATCATAATAGCCATTATGAGGTATATTTTTTTGTCCAAAACATCCGCATTGTGCTGTATGAGATGTCTGACTAAACAGCATGCAGACTTTGTTCGATTTTGTCCAGGATATTCAGCTGAGTCTCACAGCTGATCAGGGTGTAGATCCGTGTTGTGTTAATGCTGGAATGCCCCAGCAGGTCGGCAAGGCGGACGATGTCTTTTTCCACCTTGTAATAGTTCACTGCAAAGAAGTGACGCAGGTTGTGAGGGAAGATTTTTTCCCGGCTTACATCGGCAGCGGTGCTGAGAGCTTTCATACGATGCAGGATGTTGCTGCGGTCAATGGGTTTGCCGCTCCTGGTCACAAAAATGCTGCCGGATGTGATCTTCCGTTCACGGCAGTACTGCCGCAGGT
This sequence comes from Lachnospiraceae bacterium, assembly GCA_045130475.1. GTDB lineage: Bacteria > Bacillota > Clostridia > Lachnospirales > Lachnospiraceae > CAG-791. The sequence goes on along the minus strand of JBGUPU010000053.1, from coordinate 30,309 downwards.
TTCTGCAGAGCTCTGCGGGAATGAGGACTTCCCGGGTTTTTCCCTTCAGGGAAACAAGAGCCCGGCGGGTGCTGATCGCCGCAACTGTGATAAAAGGCAGCTCACTGATCCGGATGCCGGTTGAAGCAATGGTTTCCATGATCCTGTGAATCTGCAGATCGCCTTTCTCCTTTGCTGCACGAAGCAGTCTGCGATATTCCTCAACAGACAGCTCACGCTCCTTGCTTCTGAACACCGCGCGCTGCATTTTGAAGGTTCGAATGCAGCATTCATCCCATTCCAATGTCCGGAAGAACATATTCAGGGCGGACAGGATCGAATTTGCGCTGGTAAGCCGGTATTTTTCCCGAAGCATCTGCTTAAAGCGGATCACATTGTTTTTGTCTACAGATCTTCGCGGACCAAGCCATCTCCGGAATGTTCTGACATCCCGAATATATTTCGTGATCGTAGAAGGGCTCTTTTCCAGCTCAAGCAGTTTTTGAGAGAAGACAGCTATAGTACGGTCATCAATTGTATATTCCATAATTTCCTCCACGTTCCACCTACAGACAGGCACGGTACGCTGAAAATAATATTTCTGGTATTTTTCATAAGGTCTGTACCTCTTCTACTGGGCATCTGACAGACTTTGGCCAGAGTCAGACTGCCTCAATAAGGTTCCGTATCAGGTTATTTGCGTTGCTTGATATACCCTTTGGGAAAGACCCCTGAAAAGACAATCAGAATATGAAAATGCGCAGATATGTGGAGTGGAATATAACTGTGTTGTAGATGCGCCTATGCAAAATATTTACTGTTGTATTCTGATGGAGTAATTATACTTTTTCAGGAACGTTTTCACAATAGGTATATTTTTTAAATTATTCAAATATATATATCATACAATACAGACATATTTCTATATATATACATATATATTTGGTATCTCGTTTGCTTTGCGACTATTTTAGGTCAAAAAAAACAGGAACAGACCGCTTTCCCGCTCTTCACGGTATTTCCGGTCCATCCTTTGCTTTCCTATTTCGGCAAACATTTCAATCCGCCCATCTCTGTCCTCATACTCAGACAGGGATTTTTTTGTACCCTTCTGCGGACTGTCCGGTCTGGATTGTATGCTTAAGAGATTAAGGACGGATTTGAAAACAGAGCAAGAATGAATTGATTTCGAATTTGTTTGATAGAAAAAGAAACAACCGCCACTCGGCCAAGTGACGGTTGTCTGTATAGATAAATATTAACTTCCGAGGTCAACCGCTTGTCGCAGTGTTTCCTCTATTTTGTATCGCCATTATAGAGCCAATATCAATACTTGTCAAAGTACATCGCTGCCGGAACCATCGGTATACAGAAATTCTGTATCGTGTTTTATATTCTTAAAACCAACAGGAAACACAATAAGCAGGCGCAAAGAGCCTTTCCTTTCGTCAGTATGGCTGCAAAAGCCCCTGTTTTCGTCAAGTTGGCCGAAAAAAGCCCCTCCCTTCATCAGAAAGGAGAGGCTTTTCCATTAGATTACATAGATTACATAGATAACCGATTGATCAGGCGGCAGTTTCAATATCAGCAGTATGCCGGCAAAGGATTCCGGCAGTCAGCCCATCCGGGATCAGCGCTTGTTGCTGCGCTTCCAGATGTGCATCTTCTCTGCCTCGGCGATCAGCTCGTCGCGGAAATCCGGATGCGCGATGCTGATCAGAGCCTCGGCGGTCTGCCAGGAACTGAGTCCCTTGAGGTTGACTGCGCCGTACTCGGTCACGACATACATGGTGTTGGGACGGGCGTCGGTCACGATGCTGCCGGGAGCAAGGGTGGGACGGATGCGGCTGGCAAGGCTGCCGTCTTTGTTCTTGAAGGTGGAGGACATGCAGATGAAGGTCTTGCCGCCCTTGGAACCGTATGCGCCCAGGACGAAGTCAAGCTGGCCGCCGGCACCGGAAATCTGTCTTGTGCCTGCGCTCTCTGCGTTGACCTGCCCGTAAAGGTCGATATCGATCGCATTGTTGATGGAAATAAATTTATCGAGACTGGCGACTCTGTCATAGTGGTTGACATAGTCGACGGAAGCGGACTTGATCTCGGGGTTATTGTCGAGATAGTCGTACATCTTCTTTGTGCCTGCGGCGAATGCGAAGGTCTGCAGACCGCGGTCGAAGTTCTTTCTGGCACCGGTGATCCTGCCGGCCTCTGCCATGTCGACAAATGCATCGACATACATCTCTGTGTGGATGCCCAGATCCTTGAGGTCGGACTCCGCGATCATCTTGCCGATGGCATTGGGCATACCGCCGATGCCGAGCTGGAGGCATGCGCCGTCCGGGATGCGATCAACAACAAGTTTGGCAACAGCCTGATCGACCTCTGTGGCGGGTGCTGCAGGCGGTAATGTATAGATGGGCTCATTATCTGTCTCAACGATCATATCAATATCATCAATATGGATATAAGCGCTGCGGTCACCGAGACAGATGGGCATACTCTCGTTGACTTCTACAATAACCTTCTTTGCCACCCCAATGGCAGCGTACGCATGGCTGGCGCTGGGACCCAGGTTGAAGTAGCCCTTGTCATCCATGGGACCGACCTGCATGATCGCCACATCGACAGATTTCACATTCTCAAAATAGTAGCGGGGAAGCTCGGAATACTTCAGATGGCAATAGAAGCTGAACCCCTTTGCGATCGCCTTGCGCTCGAAACCGGCCATATGCCAGCTGTTCCAGGTCATATGTGCTGCCGGATCCTCGATCTTGAAGATCTCAGGCTCACGCAGAAGAATGCCGCCGTAAAAGTTGACATCATAGAGATCCGGAAGGCGCTTTGCGAGCTCCCTGTCCACTGCCCTGGGAGTCGTGGCTGTCCACGCGTAGTCGACCCAGTCACCGGATTTGACGACCGCAGCCGCATCCGCTGCGCTCACGAGCTTCTGTCTGTACTGATCCTGATAACTCATGCTTTTCTCTCCTTTGTAAATTTTCATTGTTTACGATCCGTCAAGCCTCTGTCCGCGGCCTGCGCAAAATAGATGGCAGGATACAAATGAGCACTTGTATAAAACGACGCTGTCCTGTAAAACCTCACGAAGGTTCTGCACCTTCCGGTTCCATGCCTATAGTAAATTATACTGAAAAAAAGGCTTGTAAACAACGAGTGTTTCAAAGAACACACAATAAAAAGCGATCTATGCAATGTACACACTGGTACTTTTGCATAAATCGCTTGTTTTGCATGAATCGTCTTTACTACATATACTCTTCTACAATCTTCTCATAGAACATGTTCCCGAATTTATAGATCCATCCTCCGTTCTTTTTGATGGCATAGATATGCATGTAGCGGACCTTCTCGCCGCCCGAATGCTCCTTGGCGTATTCGATCGCCAGGGACTCTTTGTGCTTCTTGCCATGCTTGGAGATGTAAACCAGATAACCCGGGCCGAAATTGTAGGACTGGATCAGGGCCTTGTCATCCTTGATCTCCAGATTGTGGGCGATGTCAATGAGAGCGGCAAAATAGATGCAGGCCTGCTCGATGGATTCCTCCGGCTCAAGAGAGTTTCTTTCAAGTCCCTTGGATTCGCTGGACTGCATGACATCGCTGCCTTCGCCCTTTGACTCGGCCATCATGATCGCGAGAAGGGTATCTGTATATTTTTCGATCTTTTCCTTCTTCGCGTACTTTTTGACTGTGCTCTTGTAGTCAAGTACCTTTTCGGACAGGGAGCTCTGCGCCCATGCTTTCTGCATCAGAAGTCTTCCGCCTGCCAGGAGAATGATCAAAGCGGCCAATGCGGATACCGCCAGGATCTTCTGCTTCCGGATGGCCCTGGCCCGCTCCTCGCGCATCCTGGCACGGCGCCTCCGGCGCTCAGCCTGCCGCAGGTCTTCCTCCCTGCTCTGCAGATCCTGATCCGGATTCATATTATTATTCATATAAAAATCTCTTTCCGCTGAATCATTTCCCGCCGAAGCATTTTCAGCTGAACTTTACGGATCAGAATTCCACTTCTGTGTAAAGATCCAGCGCGGAATCCTCTCTCATGTCACGCATCATAGGCACAAGCCTCTGGAAATGCTCTGTAGCATTGTGTGTGTCAATCGCTTCCTGATCACGCCAGAATTCGATAAAGGTAAACATTCTGGGGTTGTTTATGCTCACGTTGAGGGAATAATGGATATTTCCCTCCTCCGCGGAAGACTTCTCCACCAGCTCCTTCATCAGGCTCTTGAATTCCTCTACCTTATCTTCTTTGATCAGGTTTTTTGAAACAATCTTGATCATCCCCGGCCTCCTCTCCTTGTCTTGCTGTCTTGTCGTCTTGAAGTGTAAGAGGATTATACCACATGTTGACCGGCGAATGAGCGCTGATTTTATAAAAATTCCCTAACGGCTTCCCTGACGAAACGGAGACAGGGGACGGTTCTCCGTCTCCTGTCTCCCTGTCTCTACACCAGTCCGGATCCGTCCGGACCTGCCTATGATCAATGCTTGCTTTCCTGATCAGAATTTTCCGGCTGAGCGGGGGAATCCGTCCGGACCTCCTGCCCGTCCGGCTGTGCCGGGGAATCCTGAGGCTCCGGTCCGGCCGGGGCCTGGGGCCGTTTCCGAAATCTCCAGCGGGATCCCGCATCCGCCGCTCCATCCGCTTTGCCGGATGCTGCAGCCCCGCCGGATGCTCTCCAGGCCGCCTTTCTCTCCGCTCTGCGTCTGTTTGCGCGGCGGACCAGCTTAACGGCCGCAAAGATGATGACTGCCAGCATGATCAGGAAGGGGAAGGTGCCCACTATGAACAGGAGTACATCCTCCCAGAACTCCACAAATCCATCGATCGCATTGCCAAAGGCACGTTTCAGGCGCTCTCCGTAGGTGGTCTCCACGACTGTCTCCGAATACTCGAATACTTCCTCGAGGCTGATGTAGATCGTAGAGAAATTGACGTCGCGGTCCATGGCAGAAAGAGTGGTCTTCTCATTCCCGAGCTCGCGCTCCACCTGGGTCAGGCGCTCCTCGACAGCGATCATCTCCTCGATGGTCTCCGCTTTCTCCATCATTTTGAGCAGACGGTCCTGCTCGATCTCCAGTGCTTTCCGGGACGCGTCGTGGTTGGCATAGGAAACACTGATATTCTGGGCGTTGACGGAAGTGTTGATCACCTGTCCGTCTTTTTCCAGATCCTTCATAAAGGCATCAAACTTTTCGGCGGGAATGCGGGCTGTGATGCTGAGGCTGCGGCGGACGCGCCTTGCGCTCGATCCGGTCCTCTCCCTGTAATACCAGTAGGGGTCCTCATTGCTGGTATTCTCGCTCTCAACAAATCCGCCGTACTTTGTGATCTTGTCATGGATGCTCTGAGCGGAGTCGTCGTACTCCAGTGTCTGCAGAGAAACATTTCCGGTGTAAACGATCTTGCGGTTGGAGGACTGGGAATCCGTCTGTCCGCCGCCGGCATCCGAACCTTCTTCACTTTGCCCTGAGGCCGCGCCGGTCTCCGTCGTGTATCCGGAGTCCGCCCCGCCGGCCTCGACGGCATAGTCCATAGCCGCCTCTGCTTCCACGCTGTCCTCCGCGGCGGCTCCGTAGGCATAGCCCTCTTCTTTATAGTTATAGGCTTCTTCTCTAGATTCCTCCGGGCTGTAGGCACTCTGCGAGGCCGCATTGTCACTCTTTGCCATACCGCAGGCACTGAGCAGGAAAACCACCGCCAGGGCAAAGGCCGCTGTTTTTCGCATGGTTCTGGTCCTTCCTCTGTCTGTTTTTTTCATCATAACCGCTCCCTTCCGCAGGGCAGAAATCAGCACTGCGAGCTTGTCATTGCCTTTCGTCTGTAAAAAAACTCATTCTCTGTTCCAAAAAAACTGTCTATTTCCCTATTGCCTCTTCTAAAATATTTCATTTGTTTTTTAGAAAATCTCATTTGCTGTTTTTCGGATTTCTTTTCCTCTATTTAATAAGACGGAATACAGAGAGAAAGGTTACCGGAGTTACCGGAGATGAATCCTGCCCGGTTTGCCATTTGGCGCTTATTCGGGTATAATGGTTAATGACTATATTCAGTCTGGATTCCAGAACAGAGTCTACGCATTTTGCTGCAGGCTGTTTCGGTGGCTTCATCATGTCGAATTTCCTGCCCCATATCTTACCTGGCGTTTTCTCAATGAATCCTCTGTTGGTCCATATCTGACGGCATTACACCAGGACTTTAGAAATCATTCACAATCAGCGACTCCAAAAAGAGGAACAATCAAATGAAAAAAAGAACCATCCTACTTGCCCTGTCCGCTGCGCTCTGTTTTTCCCTATCCGGATGCGGCGGCTATAAGACCGTAACTGCGGACCCTTCTGAAGTCAGCGAAAAGCTGGCTCAGGAACAGACAGCTCCCGCTGCAGATGCAGAAGCCAAGGAAGAAACCGATGCAGAAGCTGCTGCGGAAAACGAAGCAACTCCTTCCACCGCTGCTGAGCCGGCAGAACCGGTAGACACTACCCCCCGCAGCGTCCTGACCAACGAAGAGATCGACCCTGCGCTCTTAAACCAGAGACCTCTTGCAGTCATGTATCCCATCAACTATGAGGCACAGCCTCAGTATGGCCTGAGCAATGTGGATGTCTTCTACGAGATGATCGAGGAAGGCAACATGAGCCGGCAGATGGGTATCATCCAGGACTGGAAGAACCTCAATATGATCGGCAATATCCGCAGTACCCGCGCTTATTTCTGCGTCGAGGCAATGCGCTATGATCCAATCATGATCCACTTCGGCGGACCGATCGACTGGCTGAAATGGGTCACCGACCGTGATGATTTCGACAACCTCAACGGTGTCGGCGGTATCCTGGGCGGCGACTACGGCGCCTTCTTCCGCGTCGACAACGGCAAAGCCATGGAGCACACCGCATACACCAGCGCGGACTACATCATCAATGCCTGTGCAATGGCCGGCTACTCTCTGGATATCCGTCCGGAATACTACGAGAAGCGTCAGTTCTACTTCAACGCTCCGGATGATATCAACACTCTCAAGCAGTATGATGATTCCATCTCTGCGAAATCGATCGACATGAGCGGCGCCTTCCCTGTAACCCAGTCCAGCCTGGTCTACAATGAAGAGGACCACAAGTACTACAAATATCTCTATGGCGAGCCGCAGTGTGATGCCGTGACCGGCGAGCAGATGGCATTTGACAATGTCGTCATCCAGGAAGCCCGTTTCAAATATGTCGGCAACCACGGCTATGTTGATCTGGATACCGTCGCGCACGGGCGCAACGCCTACGTGATCACCCAGGGCCGCTGCGTTCCCTGCAACTGGAGACGTAACGGAATCCACCACCACACGACTTACTACAAGGGTGACGAACGCGTGCATATGAACACCGGTAAGACCATGATCTTCATCATCCGCGACCATCTGGATACCTTCGCGATCGACGGTGTCTCCTATATGACCCAGGGCGCTCCGTTAACACCCGTTTCCTATGAATAATCAATAACCAATATCTTTTAAGAAATACCCTTTACAAAGCAGCTTTTAAGATATGCCTTTTTTAAAATGCCTTTTAAGCAATACCTTTGAAGAGCAAAAAACCGCCTGCCGGTCAACCGATCGGCTGGCGGTTTTTTTATTTTCGGAAGAACGGGCCTCCGGCAGGGAAGCAGGCAGATCCGTCTTTGGTGACTCATTTTGTTCAGCACTCGAGGCCTTTTTTGAAACGGGTCATCATCTCGTTGGTGAGGCTGTGGTCGGTGGGCTGCAGGACGATCTCGTCGCGGGTGTGCCAGCCGGCCTCCTTGAGCTCGTTTTTGTCCATGTGGATGGTAGGATCGCCGTCAACATCGCAGTAGAATCCGGCCAGGAGGTCATCAACGATGCCCCAGGGCTGGGACTTGTAGTAGCGGATGTTCTTGACGCGGATGCCCGCCTCTTCCATGACTTCGCGCTGGACGGTCTCCTCGAAGGTCTCTCCAATCTCGGTAAATCCGGCGATCAGGGCATAGAAGGGGACATCGCGGCCCGCATATTTGGTAAGAAGAATCTTGTCTCCATTGATAACGCCCACGATGACAGCGGGAATGATGCGGGGATAGATGGTCCTTCCGCAGTTGGAACATCTGACGGCGCGCTCTGTCTTGGAATGCACAGTCCGGCTGCCGCAGGTGCCGCAGTAGCGGTTGTCCCGATACCAGTTGGCGAGCTGGTAAGCTGTGATCGCCGCAAAGAGGCGGTGCTGGGGGCCGTATGCCTCGGCGCGCATGGTGCGTATATTTTTAAACACATATCCCTGGGGAATGTCCTCATCGGCGAGGTCTTCGCTCAGCAGGAAAAAAGCGCTCCCATCCATGGTAAAGAGGAAGGTGTACTCCATCTCCATGCCGAGCTCTTTTACCTTCGGAAGGCGCAGATAGCGTCCTCTCTCTTTATAGAAGCCTTTTTCATTCTCATCTTTGCCCGGCATGCTGATCTTGCCGTGCTCACCGCTCTGGTCGATGTCTTCGAGTGTAGCATCCTCCTGGCTCTCCACGACCAGGAGATCCGCCCTGCGGAAGACATAGACCGGACTATCCGGGAGTGGATCCGATTTTTCTGTATACTGGTTGTGAAACGAATGCGGGTAAATGTCCTGAAGCATCATGGTGATATCATCCTCCAATAAAAACGGAACCTTAATGCGCTATCGAAAAAAATCCTTTTTCTATGCTCATCAATGTTCATGACTGACTATTTGATTAACGAAAAAATACCATCAAAACGCTTTCCAATCAAGAATCAAATCAAAAATCGACCAGGAAAAGGCATTTTGGCGGTATTTTTTGATGCTTTTCATTGTTTCGGATCGCGCCCTTTTGACCTTAGGCGCAGGGAACGCGTGCAAAGCTCGATCGTTCAATCGCAAGCCCTGCATTTCAGATCAGGGCTCGGATGGCGTTGAGGACGCAGAGGACCATGACACCTACGTCGGCAAAAATAGCGAGCCACATGTTGGCGATGCCCAAAGCACCCAGGATGAGGCAGGCCAGTTTGATGCCGATGGCAAACCAGATGTTTTCATTGACGATCCGGATGCATTTGCGGGCAAGACGGATGGCGCGGGAAATCTTCATGGGGTCGTCGTCCATGAGGACCACATCGGCCGCCTCGATCGCCGCGTCGGATCCCAGGGCTCCCATTGCGATTCCGATGTCCGCGCGGGAGAGAACGGGGGCGTCGTTGATACCGTCGCCTACAAAGGCAAGGGTTCCCTTTTTGCCTGCACTGCTGTTTTTGGAGGAACTGTCTGTTTCTTCATTGCCGTTTTGACAGGAACTGTCTGAATTCTCATTACCGTCCGTATTGACCTTATTGGCATGGCCTGCGGCATTTGAATCATCAAGAAGCTGCTCCAGAAGGGTGACCTTGTCCGCCGGCAGAAGGCCAGCGTGGTATTCGTCGATCCCCAGCTTTTTCGCAACGCGGGAAGCTATGGCCTCTGCGTCGCCGGTGAGCATAACAGTCCTGTCGACACCGGATTTGCGCAGGTCCCTGATGGCCTCCGCCGCGTTCGGCTTGATCTCATCCGCAATCACGATGTGGCCAAGGTATTGGTCTCCGGCACAGACATGGACAATCGTTCCAATCTCCACATCGGAATGATCATTTTCCTCCGTGATCGTGACTCCCAGGTCATGCATCAGCTGCAGGTTGCCTGCTCCGATGCGGCGTCCGTCCACTTCCGTGATGACGCCTTTTCCGCTGATCTCCTCCGTGTCCCCGACCCGGGCGGGATCTTCCGCGGACTCCTGTCCGCGTTTTTCCAGGCTTTTGTGCCAGGCTTCTTTGAGGCTGCGGCTGATTGGGTGCGAGGAATAGCTCTCCGCGAGAGCTGCGTACTCCAGAAGCCTGTCGGCTGCTGCGTTAGCGTGATCATCCGTAACATCAGCTATGACAGCTGCCGCAGCCTTATTCTCCGTGTTTTCACAAGAAGCAAAAAGAGCTTCTTCTGCAGCTCCGCCGCACATGGCCGGGCAGATCCTGGTGACCACGAAATTTCCCTTTGTCAGGGTACCGGTCTTGTCGAAGACCACAGTCCGGACATTGGCCAGGGTCTCCATGAAATTGGAGCCCTTGATCAGGATTCCCTTGCTTCCGGCGCCGCCGATTCCGCCGAAAAATGTGAGCGGAATACTGACAACGATGGCGCAGGGGCAGCTGATGACCAGGAATGTCAGTGCTCTGTAGATCCAGTCGGACCAGAGCTCCCATCCGTTCGGGATGCGGAAAACAAGCATACTGATGATGGGGCCAAGGACTGCCAGCGCCAGAGCGCTGTAGCAGACCGCCGGGGTGTACCAGCGGGCAAATTTTGAGATAAACTGTTCGGACTTTGCCTTGCGTGTGCCTGCGTTCTCAACCAGGTCCAGAATGCGGGATGCTGTGGATTCCTCGAACTCTTTGGTTGTCTGTACGCGCAGGAGACCGGACAGGTTGATGGATCCGCTGAGGATCTCCTGGCCGGCCGCGACATCCCGGGGGAGGGACTCACCTGTAAGAGCCGCGGTATCAATGGAAGAAGTACCCTCCACGATCAGGCCGTCGATTGGTACCCGTTCGCCGGGTTTGATCACAATGATGCTGCCGATTTCGACGTCATCGGGATCAGCTTCTTCCACGCCGTCCTCTGTCTCCAGATTGGCGTAGTCAGGCCGGATATCCATCAGTTCGCTGATATTTTTTCTGCTCTTTCCTACGGCGTAGCTCTGGAAAAGCTCGCCAATCTGATAAAAGAGCATGACCGCGACGCCTTCGGTATACTCGCCGAGTGCCATGGCGCCTATGGTCGCTGCCGCCATGAGGAAGTTCTCGTCAAATACCTGTCTGTTCCGGATTCCCTTGACTGCCTTGCGAAGAATGTCATGCCCGACTGTAAAATAGGGAATGAGAAACAGCACAAAGCGGAGGAAAGGGTATTTTTCCAGCGGGAGAAAGGAAAATACTGCCATCATGACCGCCGCGGCAATGATCCGAATCAATAGATTCTTTTGCTTTTTTGTCATAGATTTCATCATAATGCTGCCTCCTATGTGACAGCGGGACGAATACCCTTAACTGCAGACATAAACGAATGCAGTTTATTACAGGTAAATTTCGCAGTCATCCTCAACAATCTTGCAGTTTTCGATGACCTTCTGCATGACGCTGTCGACATCCGCACCGTCTTCAAACTCGACTTTCATCTTGAGGGCCATAAAGTTGACAGCCGCGTCCTTGACGCCGGGAGTCTTCTTTGCCGCTTCTTCCATCTTGTTGGCACAGTTTGCGCAGTCGACGTCAATCTTGTAGGTCTTTTTCATGATTTTTCTCCTCCTGAGATCTTTGATTGAAATGTTGGATATTGCCCTTATTATCAGGCTTTCGCACAGAAAACTCCGCTATGCTCTGTTTTCCGCACAAAAATCCTGAGATTTTTGGTCTTCTTTCATCTCATTCCGGCTTATTGCGGCTCATTCCGGCTCTTACCATATCATTCCATAATGTGGTTCATGCCCTGCTGAATGATTGTACGTACATGTTCGTCGGCCAGGAAATAGATAATCTGTTTGCCCTCCCTGCGCCCGCTTACCAGGCGGGCCTGTTTCAGAAGCCGGAGCTGATGCGAAATCGCGGACTGTGTCATTCCCAGAGAGGCTGCAAGATCACAGACACAGATATCCGCCTCAAAAAGTGCAAACAGAATCCGGATGCGGGTGGTGTCTCCAAAGGCCTTGAACAGCTCCGCCAGGTCATAAAGCCTGTTTTCGGGAGGCATCTGCTCACTCACCATCTGCACCTTGTCCGCGTGGACTTCTTCTATCTCACAACATTCGACGTCATGCATCATTTTCGTGCTTTCTTTTTCCATCTTCGACTCCACTTGAATCCCGTCCATGTTTACTTAATTTCCAGTATATTTTTCAAGCATTTTAAGTGTTTTTTCCAAACATATGAGCATTTATTCATATGTTTGTTTATAGGATACTCCTTCCTTGAGTCCGCGTCAAGAGAAAAGAGCGAAAAATCTTGCCTTTACAAGATTTTTCGCTCTGGATATTTGTGAGTCTTTTGTTTCGCAAAGAAACCGTTTTTCGTGACTTATTATTTTTCAGTTAGTTTAGTTTTCATGTTTTATCTTGTTGTAGATATAGTCTACAATCCGCGGTGCGAGAATCCCGAACAGGATTCCCAGCAGGGTGCCGACGATAACGTCCGAAGGGAAGTGTACATACAGATACAGGCGCGAGAACGCGATCAATGCCGCGAGGATGATCGCGGGTATGCCGACGCGCTTGTCGTATTGCAGCAGGACAACTGCGGAAGCAAAGCTTGCCATCGAGTGTCCTGATGGGAAGGAGTAGTCAGTCGGTATCTGAATCAACATATCGATTGCTGTGTTGATCCAGCATGGTCGGGAGCGTGCCACCAGATTTTTCAGAAGAATACTTCCAAACAGGCTGGCGAGGATGAGACCAGTACCCATATTGAAACCGCACCGCCGGTGTTTTTTCCAGATCAGGCAGAGGAGGGCAATGGCGATCCAGAACCAGCCTCCATTGCAAAGAAAGGTGATCTTCGGCATGAACCAGTCCAGCCACTCTGTCCGGAGGTTGGCCTGTATCCAGTCCAAAATCCGAAAATCTATCTGCGTAATATACTCTGCCATTGAGTTCTCCCTCCAACCCGTTGTTTCAGATACAAGTCTGCAGGATTAACGCTTATACCGCTGATATCCCGGTGTTTTTTTGCATCTTTTTGATTGTAGCACAGGACATTGAAAAGGAAAATACCGCAGCACAGAGCAGTATTGCTGCCGCAGCAGGATATACCACGATCAGCTTATTTGTAGTCCCGTAAATGTCCAGGATGCCCTTGAAAATTGAGCCTACGGTCAGGACTGCAAGTCCTGAATTCCATGCAAGTCGGGTGAAGCGCCCCGGGAAAAGGACTCCCGTACTGACTGGCGTCTTTACTCCATTGCTTAGTTCGTAACAAGTTTCCGTCACTGCCTCTTCTTTAAATACTGTATTAGCTGTGCTTCGGGCTGCTGCATCGCTTATGTTCAGCAAGTCTGCTGATAAGTTCTCCGCAAATGCTACATTCTGAGCACTTCGGGCTGCTGCCTCTTTGATCCGCAGATGCTTTTCCTTCCTGACTGCAAGCCATGCAATCACCAGATTCAAAAGAGCTCCCGGCACGAGAAGAATCAGAAAGGCATAGATCATGTAAAAAGAATAGACTTCATGACTGAAGATCTCGTAGATCAGGCCGAACAACGCGCAGGCAATTCCAGCTGTCAGGAAAATAAAGGCGTCATGAAGTACGCTGTCAGCATAGTGCATTATCTCGTTCTTATCCGATGTAAACAATATCACTCACCTCCCTCTCACGGTCGCCGAAGCCGCCGGTCGGGTTATTGATTATCTGATTCTGAAAAACCATTGTGGAGGATCCGCCGCCGTCCAGGTTGTAGGCTGTCTGCACGCCGAGCTGGTCCATGAAGCTCGCCAGTTCGTAGAGTGAAAGGCCTTCGCTGTCATCGGTGCGTCCGTCAGAAACCACAAAAACATAGTGCAGGTCATCAATGATGCCGATTGCAGTGCGGGGGTTGCTCGCCTTGGCCCTGCCGACCTCTGAATCCAGAGAAACGGATATCTCACCGTCCTCCACAAGCCCCGGTCCAAAGGAAAAGGCCTGCCAGACGCCCTGGTCTACCAGTTCCTGTGCGGTCACAGTGGAAGGATCGATAATCTTCATGCTTCCGTCCGCATAGATACAGAGCACTTCACTCTCGCCGGCTTTGTCCCGGTAAACAATTCCGTTGCGGATGACATAGCCTTTCTCCTGAACGCCGTAATAATCTCCGTTAATGGCCAGGATTGCATTGTGTGCCTCCGCAATCGCCGAGGTTGCCTCTGTCACGTTTTTGCCGTAGGTATCCTCTGCAAATGCTGTCTTCAGATACTCTGCAGAGCTGAGCTGTACATCCGCGACGTGGATGGTCGTCCCGTTTGTCGTGTACTGCGTATATGTAATCTTGATATTGTCATCCTCATAGGTTTCAGAGTTCCCGGCATTGTCTGTCGTCACCGATGCGGCTCTTTCCTCAGCCTCTTCTTCGTCAAAAGCGCTTCCGCTCTTCGATAAGCTGCCAGAGCCATGCTTGGAAGAGCTTCTCGATTTGTGCTTCCGTGAACTTCCGGAGCTGCCCGAACTGCTGCCGGATTCGCTGGAAGAAGGACTTCCAGAGCTGTTGTCAGATCCGCTGGAAGAAGGACTTTCGGAACTGCTGCCGGATTCTCCGGAAGAAGAGCTGCCGGGCTTTTTCTTTTGAGGAGACGCACCGGAAACGGAGTCTGAACCGCCCGCCTCGGAGCCTTCGTCTTCTACGGTCTTTTGATCCTCCCGGCTTTCCTCAACAGTCTCACTCTCTATGTCTTCTTCGGCCTTATTGACGCTGACTTCTGCCTGCGGGAACATCTCCGTGTTCATTCCTGTGGCATCTGCCTGATAGGTACTGGAAAGGACGAACGTGTCCATTGCCAGAAAAACTGTAAATGCCAGCAGGCAGGAGGTAAACACGATCGTCCAGGTATGTTTTTTCATGACTGTCTCACCTCTTTTCTTAATCTACTTCTGCCTTGAAGCGCTTGTGCTTATCAAACCGTGAAAGCATCACGTTAACAGATACTAAATCCATTTCTGATACAGCTATAACCGCGTAATCGACGGCACTTGAAACGCTTCCACCTACTGCACAGGGGTTCCTGTACACAGTTACAGTCTATCCGGGCTACTTCAAATGAACCTTAGAAAAAGACCGGCAAAAGTGAAATGTCTGTGAAATGACAGTGAACCTGCGCAGGTACATTCCTTGACTATGCTATTTGAATCGGATACTATTTGTATGAAATGAATTCACTTCAGTAACGATTTCCGGGGAAAGGAGGCAAATCCATTTATGATGACAAAAGCAGACAAGTATCTTGTAAGTGATATAAAGAATATTCTGGACAACGGTTACATGGATGAGAATCCCAGACCCCGCTATGAGGATGGAACTCCTGCCCACACGATCAGTGTAAATCATGTGATGCGGAAATATGATCTGTCGAAAGGGGAGTTCCCGGTCTGCACGCTGAGGCATCAGGCCTGGAAGACGGGTATCCGGGAGATCTTTACGATCTATCAGCACCCGACCAATGTGCTTTCGGAGATGAAGGAATATGGTGTGACCTGGTGGGATCCGTGGGATATCGGAGACGGGACGATCGGACAGCGCTACGGAGCTACGGTCAAGCGCTATGATCTGATCCACAACCTGATTGAGGACATCAAAAAAGATCCTTACGGCCGCCGCAAAGTAGTCTCCCTCTGGCAGGAAGCAGACCTGCATGAGACACCCGGCCTTGCCCCCTGTGCTTTTCTCACCATGTGGAATGTGCGCGGCAAGTACCTGGATATGAGTATGATCCAACGCAGCGGCGATATGCTGACAGCTTCGGGCGCCGGCGGGATCAATGAGATTCAGTACGCTGCTCTAATGATGATGATCGCCTGCGTGACCGGTCTGGAACCCGGTGTTTTCACACACTTTGTCGCCAACGAGCAGATTTATGACCGTCACATCGATAACGCGCACGAGATGCTGCGGCGCGCGGAAGAGCTGGCTGCGCAGGACAACAATATGACTGGTATAGATGACGCCTCCGGCGAAAGCGGGCAGCCCGTCCTGCTTCTCCACAAGGAAAAAGGATGCAGCTTTGAGGAAATCACGATCGATGATTTTGAGATGCGCGGCTATGCGCCCATGAAGCCGCAGCTGAAATTCGAGCTGGGGATTTAACTACAATCTGCAATGAAGAAAAAAAAGAATGCCTTCGGCAGTTCACATCACAACTGCCGAAGGCATTCTTTCTTTAATATAATTCATTCCTTAACAGGCAGGGTCTTTGGCGGAGAAAAGGAAATCTGATTACTTGACCCTCCCGTTTTATCCGTCTATAATAAAATTAGATTTTATATTCGACATAAAAACAAAGCAAGAAAAAGGGACTTTTGTAATTATGGACTATATTTATATTCAAAGAGCCATTGAATCTATTCTCGAAAAGCGTGTTTCGACAAGTAAATGTCTGCTGCTGACCGGAGCAAGACAGGTCGGTAAATCTACAATCCTGCAGCATCTCTTTCCGGATTATCATTATGTAACTTTTGACGACCGCAGAGAACGTCTGCAGGCAAGGGAAGAGCCTGCACTTTTTTTCATGAATCATCCTGCTCCGGTCATCATAGACGAAGTGCAGAAAGAGAGTGGTATCCTGGAGAATATTAAAATCCGCGTAGACCGCTCTGATGCGAGGGGAAATTACCTTTTGACCGGCTCCCAGGCTCTGGAACTGATGAAGGGAACCAGCGAATCCCTGGCCGGACGAGTGTCCGTCACAGAATTGTGCGGTCTCTCTCTTCGGGAAATCCACGGAATTTCTTTCAATCGGCACTTCCTGCCGGAAGAATCCTATATAAATTTGCGGGAAAAGGAGCGAAAACCGTATCCGGATTTATGGAAAACAATCCACAAAGGGTCATATCCGGAGTTATATACGACACCGAGGGAATGGGTTGATTTCTATTCTTCCTATGTCAACACCTATCTGGAGAGGGATATTAATGAGTTAATCGCAAGTGACGGCGTGACCTTTCTGAAATTTCTCACAGCTGCCGCCGCACGAACCGGTGAAATCCTGAGTTACGCCAACATTGCCTCGGATGTCGGGGTAACAGAACCGACGATTAAAAAGTGGATCTCGATTCTGGAAAGGACCGGTATTGTCTGTCTGCTGCAGCCTTACGGCGCGGATGTTCTGAAGCGGGCAATCCGTGCACCCAAGCTGTATTTTCGAGATACTGGTCTCGCATGCTTTCTCACTCGCTGGCTTACACCTGAAGCTTTGCAGGTCAGCGCCGTTGCCGGAAATATGTTTGAGACCTTTGTGGTTTCCGAAATCCTCAAATCCTTTGCAAATGAAGGCATGGACTATCGCTTCTCTGTTTTTTATTACCGTGGAAAAGACAAGAACGCAGGAAGTGACAATGAGATTGATCTGATTATCGAAGAAAATGGCATTCTGTACCCTGTTGAAATCAAGATGACCGGAAATCCTAAGGCTTCGATGGCCTCTGCAAATGTTATTCTGGATAAAGTTCCTGAAAAAAAGAGAGGCACAGGTGCAATTCTGTGCCTCTGCGAAGAAAAGCGCTGGCTCCGCGATAATCTCCTCGCGCTGCCGATTGATTATCTTTGAGATATATAGTAGAAAAGGACTAATCGTCAATCGGAAAATCCGATTTTGATTAGTCCTTTTATTTTTCCAAATCTATTCATTATTTTTGTTTATAATGATTTTTGTTTTATGTGCCGGATGTACTGTAGTATCCATCTCCTTACTCGCTGATCATCTCCTTATATGTTTTGATGATATCCACAATGATATAGGAGATATCATTTTTGGAAGTGTCGTAGTAGAGATCATAGTTCTCCGGAACGCCCCAGGTCCTGCCGGTATGCTTTTCGTAATAGGCCTTGCGGGAACTGTCCTTGCGCTCGGTCAGGGCTTCGCACTCCTCCAGGCTGAGTCCCTGCAGGCGGCAGGTCCTGGCGATCCGCTGCTTGAGGGGCGCGCAGATAAAGATGCTGAGCACTTTATAACCGGCTTTCCGGAGTGCCTCGTCGGCGCACCGTCCTACGAAAACAGCACTCTCCTTCTCCGCCAGCTGCCGGATCACCTCCTGCTGAAGCTCAAATACGGTTTCTTCCATCGTATCTTCAACGAATGTTTCCTGCTTCTCATACAGGAAGGGATTCTGGATCATCTCATCCATTTCCTGGATGTGCTCGACCTTCAAGTCGCCGCGCTGCGCGGCAAGAAGAATCAATTCATTATCATAATAGGACATGCCCAGACGATTGGAAAGGTACTCGCCGATCTTGTGACCTCCGCTGCCGAACTGTCTGCCGATTGTAATCATGACTCTATTCATCCGCGCCCTCCTTTCCGGTGCCTCTTCTGCTGTCTGTTGCCTGCTGCCTGCTGCCTGCTGCTCTCTAAATAAAGACTCGCCCGCGAATCCTGGGACCTGATAGGGTTGTTGATTGATGATACTATTTTATCAAATAGATGGTAATTCATCCATAGCAACTTTAGTCAAGACCGGCTTGATGAGAAAGTGAGAGGGACACCGTCCCCGGTGTCCCTCTGAATTTGCCTTTATTGGACTTATGTCTTTATTGGATCTATGTCTCTAATGGATTTTCACCTTTATTGGGCTCTCGTCTGTAATGGATTTTCGCCTTTATTGGATCCTTCCGGACAGGGCATCCATGAGGCAGATGTGGAAAGTTCCGGTGCCTCCCTGCCTGCGGATTGTCTCCGCAAGGGCTTTCCCGGCGGCGGCCTTCATCATGGCACAGCAGGCAGCTGCGCTCAGGGCAGAATTCTCAACGGCAAGGAATGCGCCGAGGAGGGAACTGAGCATGCAGCCGGTTCCTGTCACTCTGGACATCCAGGCGGTCCCGCCCTTTACTTCGTAGAGTCGGGTTCCGTCGGCAACATAATCGGTCTCGCCGGAGGCAATGACGATGGCGCCGGTCTTGCGGGCCAGGTCCATGGCAGAGCGCGCTGCATCCGGGGTCTCCTCTTCCAGATCATCCACACCCCTGCCGGTATCGTGGTCGGTCGCAAGGGCTCTGATCTCAGCGGCATTTCCGCGAATGCAGGCGGGCTGCACCGCCTTGATCATATCCAGGCACTTTCCGCGGCGGAATGTCGAAGAAGCACATCCCACAGGATCTATGACGATGGGGCGACCTGTTTTTTCGTTTTCTGATCTTCCGTTTTTCGATGCCAGGCCTGCTGCCATCATGGCGTCCAGGGATTCTGTGGCTCCCATGTTGCATACAAGGGCATCGCTGACAGCCGCGAAATCGGCCATCTCCTCCGGATGGTGGGCCATGGTGGGAGAACCGCCAATGGCCAGCAGGGCATTGGCGCAATCGTTCACGGTCACAATATTAGTGATACACTGGACAACCGGACGGCGTTTTTCCACCAGGGCATGAAGTCTCTCGGGCTGGCCCGGCAGGCACAGTTCCTGCGCGTCCTTCCATAGTTTCCTTGTTTGGGCCTCAATATCATCAGCCGCAAAAAGACCGCTGACGATGGCAAAGCCGGTCATCTTCCTGCCTTCAAGCTGCCGGATGTTATCCGCTGTGATCCCGCCGATTGCAACGACAGGGATGGAAACACTCTCGCAGATCTGCTGAAAATATGCGGGATCCAAAGGCTTAGCGTCTTTTTTTGTAGAGGTGCCGAAAACCGCGCCGCTGCCGAGATAGTCCGCGCCTGCCTTTTCCGCTTCCTTCGCCTGTTCGATCGTTCTGGCTGTGACACCGATGATCGCATCCGGCCCCAGGATAGCCCTGGCCTGCGCTGCTCCCATGTCGCTCTGGCCTACATGTACGCCTTCCGCCCCGATCTTCTTCGCCAGCATGACATCGTCATTGATGAGAAAGGGCACACCATACCGGCGGCAGAGGGCGAGGATTTCCCTGGCCTCCTGCTCAAGCGCCTCACTCTCGAGCTCCTTTTCCCTGAGCTGTACCATCGTGACGCCGCCCCGCAGGGCTGCCTCCACCTGCTGCGCCAGTGTCTGTCCGCGAAGCCAGCTCGTATCCGTGACCGCATACAAAACGCAGTCTTCCAGTTTCAAACCCATGATGTACTCCAATCCAAGCCCTGCGTTCCTCCCTTTTTTATACAGGAGTGCACCGGCGGGCGTTCACAATTTTATCCCGATTCTCCGGCGCAGGAAACTGTCACAATCTTTACTCAATACTCCCCCGCAGGAAACTGTCACTGCCTTTACTCGATTTCCTCGCGCAGGCGGCCGATCACACCGCGGCTCTGCAGTGCCAGTGTGATCACTGCCGCGATAATGGTTCCGCCCAAAGTGCTGATGAGGAATGGGACGACGAATGTAAAGAGTGCTGCATTCGCGTTGCCCATAATTGCGGAAGCGATAGGATAGGCCAGGATTCCGCCGATCACGGCTGTTCCGAATACCTCGCCGATCCAGGCCGCGGGAAGCGTTTTGAACTTCTTGTAGAGAAGTCCTGAAAGCAGTGCGCCGCACATGCTTCCCGGAAATGCCAGAAGGGTTCCCAGACCGGTCATATTGCGGATCACGCTCGCGATAAAGGCTGCCGCCAGCCCCCAGCCGGGCCCCAGAAAGACCGCGCACAGGACATTGACCAGATGCTGCACCGGAGCGCACTTCGATCCGAAAACCGGGAAGGAAAACATGGAACCAACAACTGCCACGGCGGCAAAAATCGCAGTGAGCGCCAGTTTTTTTGTATTTACAGATTCGTTATTCATTTTGATACTCTCCTTTTCCAGTAATTGTTTCGCATTTTCAGGATAGCTGTCTCTTGTACTTAGGATGTTGTCTCTTGTGTTCAGGACAATGATAAACGGGATACCAGTCAGGGTATCCCGCTTTCCAGGCGAAATCATTTCCCTTCGTTGGCATTATCCAAATCAGGTTACGGGTCGAGACGGCCGCAGTCTCCTCTCAGCCGGCTTCCTGCCAGCTCCCCTTTTTATTGAAAAGATCAAATAATGTCGCTGCTCCTCTTTTCACAGCAGATTATAAACAAAGTGCATCGACAATTCAACTGTAAAGTGCATGCAGAAAACATGAAAAATCACCCCTGTTCCAAACTGAGAACAGGGGCGATCAGGTATTTTAAAGATTGTTTCTCTTCTGTCGGATTTATTTTCCGGCTTCGAGAAGGTAGCGCTGGACGCTGGTGACAGCATTGGCGCCGTCCGCGACTGCGGTCACGACCTGGCGAAGCTGTTTTGCACGGACATCACCCGCAGCGAAAACGCCGGGGATGCTGGTCTCGCAGGTCTCGCCTGCTACAATGTAGCCGCCTGCATTGGTCTCAATCCCGGTTCCGACAAAGCCGGAGCGGGGGGTGATGCCGACTGCGATGAAAACGCCGTCAGCGTCGATCACGCGCTCGGACTTGTCATATTTGTTGACTACGGTCACGGAGGTGACTTTTCCGTCGCCGCCGTCGTTGATGGACTTGAGGTTGGAATCCCAGACCATCTCGACATTGGGAAGGGCAAAGAGCGCAGTCTGAAGGGTCTTCACTGCGCGAAGCTCGTCGCGGCGGTGCACAACATAGACCTTCTCGCAGCCGCGGGCCAGGAAAATGGCATCCTCGACAGCTACATCGCCGCCGCCGACCACGACCGTGGTCTTTCCGCGGTAGAAGGCACCGTCACAGGTTGCGCAGTAGGAAACGCCGTGTCCGGAGAGTTCTTCCTCTCCGGGGACTCCCAGGTGGCTGTGGGAAGCGCCGGAAGCAATGATGACTGCCTTTGCCTCGAAGGTTCCCTCATCGGTCATGACCTTTTTGACATCTCCTGTCAGGTCAAGGCCTTCCACTGCGGCGTTGACAACTTCCGCGCCCAGCTTCTCTGCATGATCTGCCATCTTCTGTGCCAGATCCATGCCGCTGATTCCGGGGACACCGGGATAATTATCGATTTCATAGGTATCAATAATCTGGCCGCCGTTCACGAAGTTCTCCTCGATCAGGACGTAATCGAGCTCCGCACGTGCGGCGTAGATAGCGGCGGAGAGGCCCGCAGGACCTGCGCCGATAATGATCAAATCATGCATTTCTTTCTCCTGTCTGCTTCTTTATCACCTTGCTGCTCTTCGGGGATCAGACATTTGCCTCGAATTTTGCCTTCATGGCTGCCTTGGGAATTGCGCCGACAACTTCATCGACCACTTTGCCGCCCTTGAAGAACTTCATGTTGGGGATACTCATGATGCCGTACTGTGCAGCGATCTCGGACTCATCGTCGACATTGATCTTGCCGACCTTGATCTTGCCGTCAAACTCGTCCGCGAGCTTGTCGATCACGGGGGACATCATCTTGCAGGGGCCGCACCAGTCAGCGTAGAAATCTACGAATACGGGGATATCGCTGTTGAGAACTTCAGTTGCAAAATTATCAGCTGTGAATGTATGGACCATAATGTACCTTTCCTTTCTTTTCATTTGGTTTGTTTACCCGCCTGTTTTATCCGGGCGGTATTATGTTTCATTTTTATATTTCTATAGGTCTGTATTAGTGTTACTTGCTATTTGATTGTGTACAATTTAATTATACACAACTATCTCTCCTTGTCAACACTTCTTTTTATGTTTTTTCATTGGTCAGGAAGGTATCTGATGATCCTGCCGGGATTCCTCTGCCTTATGGATACTAAGGTCTGTCTCTTCCCTGTCAAAGGGGAAGCGCACGGTAATTGTGGTTCCTCTGTCCGGTTCGCTTTCCATTTCGACGGAGGCATTCTGGACCTGCGCGGCGTGTTTGACGATAGAGAGGCCCAGGCCGGTGCCGCCCAGGGTGCGGGAGTGGCTTTTGTCCACGCGGTAGAATCTCTCAAAGACGCGCTCCTGTTCCGCCTCGGGAATCCCTATGCCGGTGTCCGCGAAGGTGACAATGGCATTATTGTCGTCTTCCCGGATTGTCACCAAGACGTCTCCGCCTTCATGGTTGTATTTTACGGCATTATCACACAGATTGTAAAACATTTCTCTGATCAGATAATCCGAGCCGACGACACGGACAGGGAGGAGGGAGCCGTCCTCTGCGGAAGGGGCCTGCAGGGTAATGGAAATCCCGCGTTTGTCCGCGGCGGGCTGCAGAATGTCGATCGTGTCTTCCGCCGCTTTTACGATATCCACTTTCTCTGTGGTGGTGTGGATCGCGCCCTCATCGAGCTCGGAGATCCGGATGATGTCATTGACCAGCGCGATGAGGCGCTGGCTCTCCCGATAAATATCTCCGGCGAACTCGATCATTGTCTCCTCATTGCAGAGTCCGTTTTGCATGAGTTCGGCAAAGCCGTTGATAGATGTCAGAGGGGTCTTTAGTTCATGGGAGACGTTTGCGGAAAACTCCCGGCGCATCCGCTCCTGGTCCTGCGCCTGCTGCTCCATCGTTTCCCGGCGCAGCTGTTCTCTTTCCACAGCCTGGCTGGCGATCTCCTCTTTCTGTTCCTCAAAGCGCTCCACCAGCGTCTGCAGCTCCGGATAGGGATTGGAATGGGGAAAATCATCCAGATCCATCTCGTTGATGGGTTCCGCGATGGTTTGTGCAATACGGAAAGCGATCAAAGCGGAAATAAGGATCAGTACCAGTACTGTCACGGACATCAGAAAGCTGACAAGAGCAAAAGCATGCCGCACCGCACTGACCGGACGTGACAGGCGGATCACCGTACCGTCCTCACAGAGAAGGCCGTAATACATTGTCTGTGTCCTTCCGGTAGAAGACCTTCGGATTCCGCTTCCGCTCCCGGTCTCCAGTGCCTGCCGCACTTCTTTGAACTCTCCCTGATTGGCAGTCAGATCCGGGTACTCGCTGTCGTACAGCACACTGCCGTCCGCCGCGATCCACGTGATCCGGTTTGTGTTGTCCAGACTCTTCAGGTACTCGACTCCGCCGATCTTCACGCCTCTCTCCACGTAGGACGCTTCTCCCCGCAGGGTCTCATAGGCATCATCCATCGTCTGCCTGTACTGCAGGCCGAAAAAGATACCGCCGGAAAGCAGCAGGACCATTGCGCCGAGCAGGAAGGCATAGGAAAATACTTTTTTAGCCATATTCCTTAAACGTCTCCTCTCCTTCAGGAACCTTCTTCATAAGCCTTAAGCCTCTCCTCTCCCTTGAGGAATCTTCTTTATAAGCCTTAAGTATCTTCGCTCCCTTCAGGAATCTTCTTTATAAGCCTTAAGCCTCTCTCCCTTGAGAAATCGGGGAAGGCCACAGCACACCCGGATGACTGTGTCCGCACGCTCTGCTAAAAGACATGCCAGACGGCCCGCAGCCTCCCGGCTCCGTCTCTGAGCCGGATCAAGGGGAACGACGCCCCCGCCGACCTCCGTCGCGATCACGACTTTTTTCTTTGCCAGCTTATCTGCAAGTTCGCGGAGCTGTTCGGTGTTCAGATCCGCTGCCAGATCCTGGACGTCCCGGACAGCGCAGGTTTCGAACTGGGCCTCATTCCAACCGAGGGTCTCCATGATATACTCCTGTTTTCCCGCAAACAGCGGGCCGATCACAAAAATCATTTTTCTGTCTCCTGTCCGGACTTTTGTCTTTTGTCAATTCTCGCTCAATCCAGGACATATTGAATTCGTCAGAATGGTCCGGGACATGCCGAATTCGTCAAAATGGTCCGGATCATCCTTACATATTTTCCGGCCCTTTCAGTACATCCGGCAGGCCGCAGACCACTTCCACAACCAGATCCGCTCCGGCAGCCAGTTTCCTGTTGAGCGCTGCAAGCAGGCGCAAGTAGGTGAGGGTTTCTCCCTCGTACTCTTTTCCCCCGGAAAATACTTCGTTTGTCACGATGGTCAGATGGCTGCTTTGTGCGCGCAGGCTGTCTATGTCAGCTGCGATTTTGTTCAAAAGAACTGCGCAAATGTTATCTGCTTTCCATTCTGCGCGGGCATCTGCCTGTGCCGGGTCTGTTCCGGACAGTTTTCCGGCTTTATTGATAGGCAGATCTCTGCTTTCCTCTGTCTGTGCCGGCTCTGTGCCGAACAATTCGTTGGCCACAAGATTTCCCAGATCCTCGAGAAGCACGATGCTGTTCTCCGGAAGGAGGACATCTCCTGCATTGCGATAACATTCAATTGTTTCAAAGCCGCGGTCTCTGCGCATGGCATGGTGGCGGGCAATACGGGTCCGTGCCTCTTCTCCGAAGGGCTCCATGGTCGCAATGTATAGTCTCGGACCATCCCCTTTTAAGGACAGCACATGCCGCTCCGCATAATCACTTTTTCCGCTGGCACTTCCGCCGATCACCAAAGTAAACAAACTCTGCTCCCTGCCGCAATGGGCATATAGTCGATGGGTTCCTCTTTACAAATACATCTCGATATTTACATCTACACACAACTATTATGTGAAGGTAAAAAGAAAGATTCCATAATAGTTTCCGATTACATATCCCAACGTACCCACCAGAATCGCAGGGAAGATCAGGCTATGCCAGCCTTTTGCGATGGCAAAGGCCGCCGCCGTCGTCGGGCCTCCAATGTTGGCATTGGAGGCGATCGTGATTTCCTCGATGGAATACCTGAACAGTTTTCCGAAAGCAAGTGAAAAGACAAGGTTCATGAGGACAATGACCGCCGCGAACAGAAGAAGGAGGGGTGCATCCTTGATGATCAGCGCGATCGAAGCAGGTGCTCCGATGACCGCAAAGAAGATGTGGATCAGGAAGGTCCCGATCTCCTGTGCACCGGAGATGTTTCCGAAAAACTTCGGAAAGAAGGTGGCCAGTGCAGTGGTTATGGTCGTGATCAGCAGGTACTGATTTCCCAGAAGCCCGCGCAGAAGGGAGATTGCAAAGCTGTCACCCGCGATGGCCCCCTCAAAAAAGCCGGCAAGCATTTTGGAGACGGCGACGATCATGCAGGCCGCCGCAAATCCTGTTGCCAGATCCGCCAGGGAGACCGGGCGGGCCTTCCAGTATTCTGCTGCTCTGGACTTGTGGGTCTGATGGTGTTTTTTTACCTGCTCCATCTCTTCCGGGGATGCCTCGATCCTGGCGCGGCGGTCGATGATGGGATGCCTGTACTGTCTGAGGATCCAGCCGGAGGCCGGCAGGGCAGCCAGAACGAAAAAGTAGAGCACCATGAGCAGATTATCGGCGACAATGGAAGCGGAAACCAGATTTTTCCCGGCTCCTGTGGCATCTGCCATGGCAACCAGATTGACGGAACCGCCGACATAGGTGCCGACGAACATGGCCAGGGCGGACTTTGCCTCCGCCGCTCCGATCCTGTTTTTCAAAAGAAAGTATGCGAGGACACCCCCTGCGGCAGTGCCGAGGCTGGCCAGCAGATAAATGCCCAACATCCTGCCGCTCTCCCGCCAGATTTTTCGAAAATCCGCCTGAAAGAGGAGAAAAGGTATTGCGAGGGGCACCAGATAGGACCAGATGAAATCATAGGCAGGCGCATCCGTCGGGATGATGCGGAGGTTTGCAAGGATCATCGCAAGGACAAGACAGAGCACGCAGGCAGATACTTTGGCCGCCCACAAAAAGCGCTGCTCAAGTCGGATGGAAACTGCGGCAATCACGACCAGGATTGCAAACAGCATCCAGGAATTATCGGCTGAAATGAACGTTGACATAAACAGGTCAATGACCTCCAATCTTCAGAGTTAGTGACTCATCCTATTTTTCCGCTGCGGATGCAGGCGGCGAGTTCTTTTGCGTAGTAGGTCAGGAGCACGGAGGCGCCTGCGCGGAAGACGGATACGGCCGCTTCACACATGACCTTTTCCTCGTCGATCCAGCCTTTTGCGGCGGCGGCTTTGATCATGGCGTATTCTCCGCTGACACTGTAGGCAGCAACAGGGACTTCCACTTTCTCACGGACATCGCGGACTATGTCAAGATAGGACATTGCGGGCTTGACCATGATGATATCCGCGCCTTCCTCCACGTCGAGGAGGGCCTCGCGGATCGCCTCATGGCGGTTGTGGAAATCCATCTGATAGCTCTTGCGGTCGCCGAAAGAGGGCGCGGAGCCCGCGGCCTCACGGAAAGGTCCGTAGAAAGAGGAGGCATATTTGACGGCGTAGGACATGATTGGTGTCGTGGTGTGCCCGGCAGCATCGAGGGTCTCACGGATGGCGCGCACACGGCCGTCCATCATATCAGAGGGAGCCACCATATCCGCGCCGGCCTCGACATGAGAGAGGGCGGTCATGGACAGCAGTTCCAGGGTCTTGTCGTTGTCGACGTCACAGCCGCACAGCATGCCGCAGTGGCCGTGGGATGTGTATTCGCACATGCAGACATCTGTGATCAGATAGAGGTCGGGAAAATCCTTCTTTGCTTTTCGCAGGGCCCGCTGGACAATGCCTTCCGCATTGTAGGCCTGGGAACCGATCTCGTCCTTGACGGCAGGAATTCCGAAAAACATGACCTTATCGACGCCGGCATCCGAAAGCCGGATCAGCTCCTCTTCCATGCGGTCAACTGTATATCTGTACTGTCCCGGCAGTGCCGAGATTTCTTCAACGGTGTTTTCCCCATCCATCACAAACATAGGATAGATCAGCGAAGCCGGGTCAAGTCTTGTCTCGCGCACCATGCGCCGCAGTGTGTCGCTTCCCCTCAGCCTTCTGGGTCTGATCGTTAAATCCATTTTCTTCTCCTCCTTCTGTCAATGTTCCCTTTTCGAATATCTGATTACTGTTCTCTTATCTAAATCCTTGTCTCTGAACTCTTTTCTCTTATCATGTTTTCCTGTCTTCCGCGGCGCATTGGACGACAGCATCCAGCAATGCGTCCAGGGTGGCTTTCTCCGCCATCCGGGTCTCCATGCCCTGTTCCCGGGCAGCCTCCCTGGTCTGGCGTCCGATGCAGACTGCCTTGATCCGGGACAGGTCTGCATCTTTCATCACTGCGCTGAAACCGCGCACTGTGGAAGCACTTGTAAAGACAGCGTAGTGTATCTCACCCTTTTCAATCTGCCCGCGGGCATCGACGATTCCTTCCGTCACATATTCTGTCGTATAGGTCGGAATATCCAGAATATCGATATCACCGGCTTTTTCCAGTTCCTCGACCAGTTCCCTGCTGCCGATGGCGGCGCGGGGGATCAGGACGCAGACGTGGTTTTCAGGAGTTTTGGACTCCCCTGACGATCCGGCCCCTCTGTTTCTTTCCTGCCGTATTTTCTCTGCAAGTTCCCGGCCCAGCGTCTCTCCGTCGTAGACGGAAGGTATGAAATCAGGGCGGACCCCGTACTGGCGCAGCTTTTTGGCACTGCCCTCTCCTATGACAGCAAACCTGATGCCAGCCAGGGCACGGATATCATGTTCTGTCAAAAACCAGTCCATAAAAATACGCACACCGGTGGGGGATGTGAAGATGATCCAGTCAGTTTTTCCGGCAGCTGCGCGGGTGCATGAAGGATCCTCCGTGTCTTTTTGAAAACACTTTTCCAGTGCGGGATTCGGTTCGATGGGCACGGTCTCGATCGCGGGCATCTCCAGGACTTCGGCTCCCAATTTCCGCAGGCGTCCCGCCATCCCGGAGATCAGTTCTTTGGGCCTGGTGAGCAGGATTTTTTTGCCCGCCAGGGGGCGTTTTTCCGCCCAGACAAAGGATTCCGCCAGGCTGCAGACCTCTCCGACGACAATGATGGCCGGTGCCTTGATCTGGGCGCGGTCTGTTTCCGCTTCCAGGGTGGAAACAGTCGCCAGAACCCGCCTCTGTCCGGCGGTCGTGCCTTTTTCCAGAACTGCCGCAGGAGTTTCTGGATCGATTCCCGCTTTGAGAAGTCCCTGCATAATGACCGGCAGTGTCGAAAGGCCCATCAGGAAGATCAGTGTTCCTTTGGTTCGGACAAGAGCCTCATAGTCTATACCCAGGCCGTCGGACTCGTTTGATTTGTCTGTGCTTCCAGTTACAGTTTCGGCAGTATCCGCATTCCGGGATGCTTCTGCCCTGCCGACGCTGTGGGGATTGCCGGATGCGCGCCGGTGGCCGGTGATGATGTGCACGGAGGACGTAAAATCGCGATGGGTGACGGGGATGCCGTTATAGGCGGGAACCGCAACCGCACTGGTGACTCCCGGCACGATCTCGAAGGGGATATTGTTTTCAACGAGCAGCTCCAGCTCTTCCCCGCCGCGGCCGAACAGGAAGGGATCTCCTCCCTTGAGGCGCACGACTCTTTTTCCCGCAAGGGCCTGCTCTAAAAGTGTACGGTTGATCTGCTCCTGGGTCATGCGGTGATTGCCTGCCCGCTTTCCGACATTGATCTTTTCCGCCCGGCCAGGGATCAGAGTAAGCACAGAGTCGCCGATGAGGGCATCATAGACGACCGCATCCGCATTCTGAAGGACTTCAAGTCCCTTGATCGTAAAGAGTCCCGGGTCTCCGGGGCCGGCTCCCACGAGCCATACTTTTCCTGCCATAATAATGTATCCTCTGTAAAGGCAGACTTACTTGTGTGTTTTCACGTCTGCCAGAATCGCTGCGGCCAGCTCTCTGCCCGCGGCGCGTCCCTCTTCCGGTGCAGCTGCCTGCACGGTAATGCTTCTGCGATAGATCCTGCCTGTCTCCTCGTCGTAATAAAACCCGCGCAGGGTCATTGGACAGAAGGCATGGTCCTTACTGTCTGCGGCATTCTTTTCCGGGGCATTCTCTTCCGCGGCAAACTCTTTTGCGGCATTCTTTTTCGGGCCAATCTCTTCTGCTGCATTCTCTTTTTCGCTGAAACCGCAGAGATCGACAAACTCTGCATGGGCGGCAATGGGGGACGTACATCCTCCTCCGAGCGCATTGACAAAGCCCCTCTCCGCTGCTGCCGCTATGGCAGACCGGGCGCTGACAAAGCCGTCCAGACAGGAGTAATCCACTCCTTTCCGTCCCTGCAGGGCCAGTATTCCCTGCCCTGCGGACGGGATCATTTCCTCTGTTGTAAAAACCTTGCTGATCCTGTTCTCCAGCCCAAGACGCCGCAGTCCCGCGGCGGCCAAGATGAGGGCGCTGTACTGGCCCTCATCAAGCTTGCGCAGCCTCGTGAGGACATTTCCGCGCACACTCTCGAATCTTGCCTGCGGAAAGAGTTCCTGTGCCTGAAGAATACGCCGGCGTGAAGACGTCCCGATGGGTTTTGACAGATCCATCCGGGAAATGTCGGAAATGCCCTGCGGAAGCACCAGCACGTCGCGGGGATCCTCTCTGCCTGAATAGCCGATGACCGGAAGATCCTCCGGGATCTCCGCCGGAAGGTCTTTCAGACTGTGGACAGAAAGATCTGTACGCCCTTCCCGCAGAGCCTGGTCCAGTTCCTTGACAAAAAGTCCTTTTCCGCCGATCTCATCCAGGCGTTTATGGAGAATCTTGTCTCCGGTCGTCTTCATTGTCACCAGTTCAAACTGCATCTGCGGATAGTTTTTACGCAGATAGTCGAGAACGATCTCTGACTGTCTGACGGCCAGCAGGCTCTCCCGGCTGCCGATGATCAGTTTTTTCTCATCCTGTGCCAATTGATACTCCAATCTTCATAAAGTCTCATTTTATGATGTTGAGGTCAAAAGGAGGTTAAGTGAACACCGTCTCGTCAAGCTGCACAAACGCCTTGGGCACGCTCTCGCTCTACCCT
>JBGUPU010000052.1:0-32353 GCA_045130475.1 Lachnospiraceae bacterium | reverse complement strand
ACTCCCACAGCGCTCCACCCATTCGGAATCCGCTCGTTTAGCGCGAAAACCATGCGCAAAACGGCTTCTTCCTCATGTGTGGACGCTTGTCAAATGTCCGCAAATGCTCGAGCGAGCTCGGCATTTGCGTCCGCTTGACTCGCTGTTTTATTCATTATACTCTGTTAGCTTATAAAATGGTACCTGAAAACATGTCTCTTGCGCTGGAGAGAACTTTTCACGGAAAAAAGAAAGTGTTACAATAGCTATCAGCTGTTTTCATTTTGGAGAGCAGCAGGTTTTGAAAAATGAAGCGGGATACGGCAGCGGTCCCGTTAGCTTTATAGAGGAGGATATTCCATGAATACAGCGATTCACACAGATCATGCTCCCGCGGCAATCGGACCTTATTCGCAGGCAGTACTGGCGGGAAACACCATCTATGTCTCCGGCCAGATTCCGATCATTCCGGAGAAGGGTGAGCTGATCGAAGGAGGCATTGAGGCACAGACCAGGCAGAGCCTGACCAATATCAGCAATATTCTGGCAGCGGCCGGCTTCAGCATGAAAAATGTTGTCAAGACGACCGTGCTTCTGGCGGACATTGCCGATTTTGCAGCCATGAATGCAGTGTACGCGGAATTCTTTGAAGAGCCCTATCCGGCTCGTGCCGCATTTCAGGTGGCTGCGATCCCCAAGGGCGCAAAAGTGGAAATTGAATGCATTGCCGTCAAATAATATTACCGGTTTTTCTCATACACATGAGCAGTGCAATTGTACAGAGCAATTGTAAACTGCAGGAATTGATCTTTTCTGCATGCAAGTGAAAGGGCTGGAGAGAATGGATTTCACACCTAGAACACAGCAGATTCTGGAGATTCTGCTGGGAGGAAAGGGACCTGTTTCGAAACAGGAGCTTGCTGACCGGCTTGGGGTCAGCAAGCGGACAATTCAGAGGGAATTCGGATTTCTGGAAAATGACATCAAGCAGTACGGACTGCACCTGATCAACAGGAAGGGCAAGGGAATTGTCCTTTCCGGAGAGCTTCAGAACATAGAAAAGCTTCGCCGGGAAATAGAAAAAAACAGCGGCGTGGAGGCGGCCGGCCGTGAGGAACGGCGGAAGCACCTTCTCTTTGAGCTGCTGCGTGACAGAGAGCCCAGAAAGCTGTACTACTACAGCCAGCTGCTGGGGGTCAGCGAGACGACAGTTGCCAGTGATATGGAGGCACTGGGAGACTGGTTCTCCCGCCACAATCTCGAAGTCATGCGCAGGCCGGGCTACGGTGTGGTTCTCATGGGATCCGAGGGGGATTACCGGGAAGCAATGCGCCGTTTTATCCACGAAAACGGACCTAATAATACGGAAAAGAGCAGAGATTCCAAAAATAAATTAGGAAACAAGAGCGCTGAAGAGGCTATTACAGATATCATTATGAGTGCCTCGGACAGCGGCATTTATTCCCTGTTGAACAACGATATCCTGAACCGGGTCTACAGTACCCTTTCCAACATGGATGAGCCCATGCTGCGCCAGCTTGCAGACAATGCCCTGACGGGTTTGGCCATCCACATTGCGATCGCGATCGACCGCGTGCAGAAAGGTGCTGTGGTGGAACCCGAAGGAAAGGTGCTAGAAGACCTGGCTTCCTGGGAGGGGTATGACCTTGCCGCCAGAATCCTGAGGGAGATGGAAGAGGAGTTTCAGATCACGATTCCCGGTGTGGAGCTCTCCTATATACTGCTTCATCTGCGCGGATCAAAGATTGCCTATTCCGGAACCGCAGGAGATACAGTATCGGGCGATGATGCCGTGATCCGTCAGATGCGCGGGATCGATGAGGCAAAGCTTCTGGATATGATCGATGAGATGGTGGAAATCTTCAATCCCGCCATTTCCTATGAACTTAAGTGTGACGAGGATTTCGTCCGGGGGCTGCTCGTCCACCTGCGTCCGGTTATCGTGCGCCTGTTCAACCACATGAACATCTTTAACCCGATCCTTCACGATATTCAGGAAGAATACCCGGATGTCTTCAGGCGCTGCAGCATGGCGTCTTCCGTGATCGAGCGCGAAACAAAAGAAAAAGTACCGCCAGAGGAAGTCGGATTCCTCGCCATGCATTTCGGTGCTGCCGAAGAGAGGATCCTGGAGAGGCAGAAGGCTGCCAGACGTGTCGTCATCGGTATTGTCTGCGCCAGCGGATTCGGTGTCGCCAGGCTCATGCTCACCAAGCTCAGCAACCATCTCGGAGACAAGGCGACTTTCCGCGCATACGGAAAGGATGAGATCACGGCCTCTGTAATTGCGGACACGGATTTCTTTGTCTCTACCCTGAATCTGGATTCCCTGGGAATCGACTGCGTACGCGTCAGTCCCCTGATCACCGCCAGCGATCTCTCCCAGATTGAATACCGGATCAAAGGCTACGGCCAGGTGCGCCGCCGCCGTCAGGAGACGGATTTTGTGCGTCAGATGGATGAAGTGGGCGTCATCGCCGGAGATCTTTCCTCCCTGATCCGTAAATTCCGCCACTATGAGATCGCTCCCAATGTCAATTTCAGGGAACTGCTTCGCGTTCTTGCCATGCAGGTCACTGACAGCCTGGCGGCTGCCTCCAAAGTGGTCTCTGCAGTGACTGAGCGCGAAAGACTCAATTCCCAGATTTTCCCGGAATTGGGATTCTGTCTGCTCCACAGCAGGACAGATGCTGTAAGCGAAACTGTCTTTGTCAGCTGCTCCGCGCGCGGAAATGATCATTTTACCGACCCTGCCCTCAAGGGGATCCGGGCTGCCGTCCTCATGCTCATGCCTGTCGACGACCACCGGAGGATCCACTCCGACGTACTGGGACGCATCAGCGGAGCTTTTATAAAAAATGAAGTTTTCCTTGAGGCGGTACAGGAGGGTCAGGAAGACACTGTCCGCACGGAACTGACCCATGAGCTGAGAATTTTCTTCAATGAATATGTCGAGAAGCTCTGATCATTGCAATTCTGATCATTCCAATAAAATAAAGAAATGACTCTGTTAAGAGAACATAGACGCAAAAAACAGCACCGCGAGGTGCTGTTTTTGTTTGATCCACGCCGACGGGCTGGCAAATGCCATGCATATGCACAGCTCCGCAGGGAAGTAAGAAAGGCAGGGAATGCTGCTGCCGCGGAATTATTTCTCTTTGCAGGCCTGCTTCAGGGAATCGACAACTATGCGCAGAGCCTTGATCCGGGCATATTTTTTATCATTGGATTCGAGAATATACCAGGGGGCAAAGGTTGTGTTGGTCTTCTGGAGCATTTCGTTAATGGCTTCTTCGTAGAGATCCCACTTTTCGCGGTTGCGCCAGTCTTCGTCTGTGATCTTCCACTGCTTCTCAGGCGTATTCTGGCGGTCTGTGAAGCGGGCAAGCTGGGTTGCATTGTCGATCTGCACCCAGAACTTGATGACAACGGCGCCCCATTCTGCCAGTTCTTTTTCGAACTCATTGATTTCGTTATAGGCGCGCTGCCAGTCGTTTTCAGAGCAATAGCCCTCGAGACGCTCCACCATGACGCGGCCGTACCAGGTGCGGTCGAAGATCGCGATATGGCCGTCCTTGGGAAGACGTGTCCAGAAACGCCAGAGGAAATGCCTTGCCTTTTCATGCGGTTCGGGACTGGCGATGGGAAGGACCTCGAATCCTCTGGGATCAAGAGCTGCTGTAATGCGCTTGATGTTGCCGCCCTTGCCTGCAGCGTCCCATCCCTCATAGGCAATGATGACCGGAATTTTCCTGCGATAGAGCTCGTTGTGCAGAGTGCGGAGCTTTTTCTGCAGACGATCCAGTTCTTTTTTGTAATCTGCGTCCGAAATTACCTTGTCGGCAAGTGTGATCTCGGACAGGAAAGGCGTGCGGTTGAGAGGGAAGGTGTTCTGACGGATCGGAGCTGCAAGGGAGTGATTCTTGAGTGCGGTATCGATTCCCTGATTCAGGAAGCGAAGTACCTGCAGCTCGGCCCATTTGCTGTCCTTTGCGTCAATGATGTACCAGGGAGCCGCTGAGCGGTTCGTATCCTCCAGATACTTGTCGTACATGTCCAGATACTCATCGTAATGTTTGTTTTGATGAAGATCGGACTCACTTACGCGCCAGCGGGTGTTCTTATCTGCCTGCAGGGTGCGCAGACGCTTTTTCTGTTCTTTTTTGCTGAACTGGAAGAAAAACTTCATGACCAGATAGCCGTTGTCAGTCAGCGAGCGCTCTGTGGTGTTGATGCTCTTCACACGGCGGGCGTAGGTCTTTTCATCGATGATGCCCTGCATTTTCTGATTGACGACTTCCTCCATCCAGAAGGCATCGAAAAAAGCAAATTTTCCTGCTTCGGGGATTTCTTTCATATACCGATGCAGGAAAGGATAGCGCATGTCCTCCGCAGTAGGTTCTGCCAAAGTCCTGACGACAAAGAAACGGGGATCGATACTGCGGATGACCCGTCCGATCACGCTTCCCTTGCCCGAAGCGCCCCAGCCTTCAAAGATGACCATTACCGGCAGCTTTGCTTCTTTAATCTTTGTCTGATATACGCCGAGCTTTTCTCTGGCCTGTTTTACTTCCTGCGACAACGCATCATCTTCAGGCCTTTTGGCCTTCGCAAAATCTTTTAACATGGCAGCCCCCTTTCTGTTTTATATATTGCTGCTGTGGGATTATTATACCATGGATTCTCAGTGCCGGGAAAGGAAACCCATATTTGTGATGCTTTCCAGGCGCTCAGAACATGTCAAATTGATGTCGGTGAATAAAACAGGAATAGAAAATAATGATAACGCTATAATGAGAATGAAAGTGCCGCAGAGCGGTTGGATGCATTCATGACCCTGTTACCGCATGTCACTTTTGGTTGTTGATTTTGGCACAAAAGTCAGATTTTTGATAACGATTTCAAAATAATATTTGGTCAAAAATGATTTGAATTAAGACGCTTTTTTAATATAAGCCTTTAAATATAAGGATTTTTGAAAGCGACGAATTGGTTTATTGGGTCGAATTTGACATTTTGATCTGGTGACAAACTATGTCCTAAACAGAAAAAGCATTTGTCACTTTTGATGGTGACAAAGTCCATTTTGTATTCGTTGCATATTGCATTTGGACAGTCATATAATGGACACATCGAAGGAACGAAACAGCCGGCCGGCTGGTCCGGCCGTGGTCGTTCCAGGTAACTGTTTTTAACATAAAGGAGGTAATGATGAAAGAGAAAGTTCAATCCTTCGGACGGTTCCTCAGCGGAATGGTCATGCCCAACATCGGTGCATTCATCGCTTGGGGTCTTATCACAGCACTTTTCATTGCAACCGGCTGGCTTCCGAATGAGCAGCTGTCCACAATGGTCAGCCCCATGCTGTCCTATGTGCTTCCGATTCTGATCGCTTATACAGGCGGTAGAATGGTCGGCGGCGCACGCGGCGCGGTCATGGGCGCAATCGCCTGCGTCGGTGTTGTCTGCGGTGCTCCTGATTATCCCATGCTTATGGGCGCTATGCTGATCGGTCCTCTGGGCGGTCTGGTTATCAAGAAGTTTGACCAGGCAGTAGAAGGAAAGATTCCGGCCGGTTTCGAAATGCTGGTCAACAACTTCTCCGTCGGTATCCTGGGCATGCTCCTTGCGATCATCGGCTTCTACCTGATCGGACCTATCATGGCAGCAGTTCTGGTATTCCTGCAGGGCGGCGTTGATATCCTGGTCAAGATGGGACTTCTTCCCCTTGTTTCCATCTTCGTCGAGCCCGCAAAGGTCCTGTTCCTCAACAACGCAATCAACCACGGTATCTTCACTCCCCTCGGCGCACAGCAGGCTGAGACCATGGGCAAGTCCATCTTCTACATGATCGAGACCAACCCTGGCGCAGGCGCTGGTGTCCTGCTTGCTTACTGGATGTTCGCAAAGGATAAGATGACAAGAGACTCCGCTCCCGGCGCTCTGATCGTCCATGTCCTCGGCGGTATCCACGAGATCTATTTCCCTTATGTTCTGATGAACCCCCTGCTTCTGCTTGCCACCATCGGCGGCTCTGTTGCAGCAATGTTCTTCAACGTAATCTTCAATGTCGGCCTTGTCAGCCCTGCATCTCCCGGTTCCATCCTGGCTATGCTGGCAGTTGCTCCCAGAGGCGGACAGATCATGGTCATCATCAGCTTCCTGATCGCAACCGCTGTTTCCTTCCTGATCGCTTCCCCGATCGTCAAGATGTCCAACGGCGGCGCAAGCCTCGAGGATGCTCAGTCCCAGATGTCCGATATGAAGGCTGCTTCCAAGGGCCAGGGCGGCGCATATGCAGCTACCGCTGACGGCGGCGAAGTCGACCTCAGAACTCTTGACAAGATCGTCTTTGCATGTGACGCAGGCATGGGCTCCTCTGCAATGGGCGCTGCAGTCCTGCAGAAGAAACTCGAAGCTGCCGGCCTCAACAACATCAAGGTTCAGCACTTCTCCGTATCCGAAGTTCCCGCAGGCATTAAGTTTGTTGTCTGCCACCAGGATCTGGTTGAGCGCGCAAGAAAGTCTGCTCCTGCAGCAAGAATCGTCACTATCAGCAACTTCATGAATGCTCCTCAGTATGATCAGATCGTCCAGGAGATTCTTGATGCCAAGTCCAACAAGAACGCTGCAAACGCAGGCGGCCATGACTTCCACGGCGGCGTCCTGCTGAAGAAGAACATCATCCTCAACAACGCACCTGTTGACAAAGAGACCGCAATCCGCACCATCGGTAAGGTCCTCGTTGACAGCGGCTATGTCACAGAGAAGTACGTCGACGGCATGGTTGCCAAGGAAGACGTCTTCAACACTGCTATCGGCAATAACCTGGCAATCCCTCACGGTATTGAGAGTGTCATCGGTGAGATCAAGAACTCCGGTCTTGCAATCATGACCTATCCTGAAGGAATCGATTGGGGCGATGGCGAGATCGTCAAGCTGGTTATCGCAGTTGCATCTGCAGGTGACGACCATGTCGAGACCCTCGGCAAGATCGCTATGACCTGTGAGTCCGAAGAAGCAGTCGACCGCATCATCCACATGAGCGTTGACGAGATCTACGATCTGTTTGCATAATTTCGGAACAGTCACAATAAGACACAGATTCTGATCGGTTAAAAAGCAGTCTGCCTGTCGCCAGCCCCCGTTGCGGCAGGCGGACTGTTGTAAAAATTATTAAGAAGAGGAGAATAATGATGAAAAAAGCAGTACATTTCGGAGCAGGCAAAATCGGCCGCGGTTTTATTGCGGAACTTCTGCATGACAGCGGATTTGAAATCGTATTCGGTGATGTTGTCGACGCGCTGGTAGACATCGTCAACAAGGATCATGAGTATCCCCTCTTCCTGATCGATCATGACTACCAGGAAAAGATCATCGATCATGTCATCGCATACTCCAATATCAAAGAGCCTGAGAAAATTATCGATGCGATCTGCGAAGCGGAAGTCATTACCACCTCTGTTATGGCAACCAACCTTCCCAAGATTGCTCCCCTTCTGACCCAGGGTCTGAAGAAGAGACTGGAGCAGGGCGGCAGCAAGGTCACAGTTATGGCCTGCGAGAATGCCATCATGGGTACAGATATCCTGAAGAAGGCTATGATCGAAACCGGCATCCTTACTGCTGAGCAGATCGATGAGATCGGTGTGTATCCCAACACTGCAGTCGACCGCATGGTCTTCGGCGGTGTGCACAACGGCAAAGAAGGCATTGAGATTGGTGATGCATTCGAGCTTGCAATCGAAAGAGGCAAACTCATCGATCCCGACTCCGAGCCGATCAAGGGCGCTGAGTATGTTGATGACCTTATGATGTATCTGCAGAGAAAGATCTACATCATCAACTGCGGCCACGCTATTGCAGGCTATTATGGCCAGGCTCTCAAGGGCTATGAGATCGTTCAGGACGCTCTTCGCGATCCCGATCTTCTTCCTCAGATCCGTGCGGCTATGCTCGAGTCTGCATCCGCTCTCGAGAAGAAATATGGTTTCACTCACGAGTCTCTCGTGGACTACATGGAGACCATGATGGTGAAGCGCTTCACCACTCCCGGTGTTGTTGACCCGATCGCCCGCGTTTCCCGTGAGCCCATCCGCAAGATCTCCCCTAACGATCGTATCATGGGCCCTGCAAACAACTGTGAAGAGTACGGCCTGGACAACTCCTACCTGCTCAAGGGCGTTGCATGCGCTCTGAAGTTCAAGGCAGAGGATGATCCTCAGGCAGACGAGCTGCAGAAGTTCATCGCTGATAACGGCGTCGAAGCTGCAATCGTCAAGTACACCGGTGTTGCTGAAGGCAGCCGCATGTACAATGTGATCCTTGACGAGTACAAAAAGCTCGGCTGATCGATCACGACACAGATGATGAAGCCGCCTGTAAGCTGCTTTCAAGGCTCCGTAAGGAACTGCGGACAGCGGCAGGAGGAGACTGAAGGCTGATCATCGAAAAAGCTTTGAAAAAACAGCTCCGCAGAAGATTTGTTCTTCTGCGGAGCTGTTTATATCTGCTGTTTTAATCTGCATAGTGCGGACAAAGCTTTGATCTGTATTTTGCGAAAAAAAGAGGCATCTCCCCGAAAGAAGATGCCTCATAAACTCATTTCAGAAATAATCTGATCCGACACCGGATTTAAGATCGGATGCCGTTATGCCTCAGGCAGCTGTATTGATGCAGCAGATCCCCGGCATTTCAGTTTTTGACTGATCAAGCCTTGCCTGCGCAGCCGAAAACTTCGATTTTGTACTTGACCATGTCAACGATGCCCTGTGCGCCGGGAGCGAGGAGCTTACGAGGGTCATAGCCCTTGCCCTGAATATCCTTGCCTGCCTCGATGTAAGCTCTGGTCTTTTCTGCGAAAGCGAGCTGGCACTCGGTGTTGACGTTGATCTTGGAGACGCCGCGTCTGATGGCATCCTGAACCATAGCATCCGGAATACCGGAGCCGCCGTGCAGAACCAGAGGCATGTCGCCGACTTTAGCCTTGATCGCATCGAGAACGTCGAAACGAAGTCCCGGCCATCCTTCGGGATATTTGCCGTGGATGTTGCCGATGCCTGCTGCCAGCATTGTGATGCCGAGATCAGCGATGGTCTTGCACTCCTCGGGATCTGCGCACTCGCCCATGCCTACAACGCCGTCTTCCTCACCGCCGATGGAGCCGACCTCTGCTTCGATGGACATGCCCTTCTCATTGCAGATGGCAACGAGCTCTTTGGTCTTCTCGATGTTCTCATCGAAAGGAAGAGAGGAGCCGTCAAACATGATGCTGGAGAAACCAGCCTCGATGCAGGCTTTGCAGCCAGCGTATGTGCCGTGATCAAGGTGAAGAGCTACCGGAACGGAAGTCTTCTGGAATTCCATAACGTTTTTGACGATGTCAGCAACGTTCTTAAAGCCAGCCATGTACTTGCCGGCACCCTCGGAAACCTGAACGATTACGGGAGCGCGCATTTCCTCTGCGGCCTGCAGAATCGCTTTTGTCCACT
The DNA here is from genome assembly GCA_045130475.1 of Lachnospiraceae bacterium. Lineage (GTDB taxonomy): Bacteria > Bacillota > Clostridia > Lachnospirales > Lachnospiraceae > CAG-791. The sequence continues at coordinate 22,862 of JBGUPU010000052.1, read as the reverse complement.
CAAGGTTGTTGGTGTTGAATGCACCGATTGCATAGTGTCCGGCATAAGCGGCCTGGATCATTTCTTTTGCAGAAACTAACATTTTGAAATCCTCCTTCATAAAATGAGCTCTGATATCCGGTAAATCCCTGCCTGAAGCCGTCATACTTTTTTCAGAGGGATTCACTCATACTATTATATATGGAATCTGCCAAAATGAAAAGCCGATTAAGCCGTTTTTTTGTGATTGTTGATGAAATCGCTGCTTTTCAGAACGACCTGAAAACAGCCGCATCCTGTTCGGAGTGCGGCCGGTTACTGTAAAGCATATGAAAAATGTCAGAATAAATAATTCTTATAATAAATGTTCCTGAGAGAATTTTGCAAAGGATTCGAAAATCGGGTCTTGCATTTATTCTTTTCGGATAGTATACTTGCTGAAATCTCCAAAATCGTATTAATTAAAGAAAAGAAACAGCTGAGAGACGCCAGTTGTCAACAACCAGAAAAGGGGGACCTGAATGGCCATTTACATCAACGAACCTTCGCACACATTTAACGAATATCTTCTGATCCCGGGATTTTCATCCTGTGAATGCATGCCGGCAAATGTATCATTGAAAACTCCCCTTGTAAAATATAATAAGGGAGAGAAGCCCGCGATCGAGCTGACGATCCCCATGGTCTCTGCAATCATGCAGTCCGTATCCGGAGACCGTCTTGCGGTGGCACTTGCCCAGAGCGGCGGTGTTTCCTTTATATATGGTTCACAGACGATCGAGAGTGAGGCAGCTATGGTCAGACGTGCCAAGGGCTACAAGGCGGGATTTGTTCCCAGCGATTCCAATATCTGCCCCAGTGCCACCCTCGCTGACATCCTGGCACTGAAAGAGAAGACCGGACACTCTACGGTGGCCGTCACTGAAGACGGCACATCCGGAGGTAAGTTTGTCGGCATCGTCACCAGCCGTGATTACCGTATCAGCCGTATGCCTCTTGATACAAAGGTGGAGTCCTTTATGACACCCATCGAGAAGATCGTCCATGGCTGGGAAGGCATGACCCTGAGCGAGGCAAACGATATGCTCTGGGATAACAAGATCAATGCCCTTCCTGTGATCAGCAAGGACGGACGGCTTGTTTCCTTTGTCTTCCGCAAGGACTATGATGCGCACAAGGAAAACCCCGGTGAAATGCTGGATGCCAACAAGCGCTATGTCGTTGGTGCCGGTATCAATACAAGGGACTATGCAGAGCGTGTTCCTGCCCTGGTCGAGGCCGGCGCGGATGTCCTCTGCATCGATTCCTCCGAAGGCTTCTCCGAGTGGCAGAAGCTGACCCTTGGCTGGATCCGTGAAAAATACGGCAATACCGTCAAGGTTGGCGCAGGCAATGTTGTCGACAAGGAAGGCTTCCTCTTCCTGGCCGAGTGCGGCGCTGATTTCATCAAGGTCGGTATCGGCGGCGGTTCCATCTGCATTACCCGTGAGACCAAAGGCATCGGCCGCGGTCAGGCGACTGCTCTGATCGAGGTCTGCAAGGCCCGCGATGAGTATTATGAAAAGACAGGCATCTACATCCCTGTCTGCTCCGACGGCGGTATTGTCTATGACCACCACATTGCGCTGGCTCTGGCCATGGGCGCGGACTTCGTCATGCTGGGCCGTTACTTCGCCCGTTTCGACGAGAGCCCGACCGAAAAGCTCCTTGTCGGCGGCACATTCGTCAAAGAGTACTGGGGCGAAGGCTCCAACCGCGCGCGCAACTGGCAGCGCTATGACCTGGGCGGCGACAAGAAGCTCACCTTTGAAGAGGGTGTTGATTCCTACGTCCCTTATGCAGGTCCCCTGAAGGAGAACGTGGCTAAGACCGTTCTCAAGGTCAAGTCCACCATGTGCAACTGCGGTGCGCTCACCATCCCCGAGTTCCAGGAGAAGGCTAAGCTCACCCTGGTCTCCGCGACCAGTATCGTCGAGGGCGGCGCCCACGATGTCATTCAGAGAGAGAGCAGAGGCACTGAGAAATAAGAGGCTGTTTTCTTTTCAATATTCCCTGTGAGCAGGGAACGATCACGGTGAAATAACACAAAATACACAGTTTGTATGTTTTATTTTCACTGCTGCAACAGTATAATGAGCATGCAGAGAAATCTGCGGAATCTTTTTACAATCGATCTATTCGTGCAGAGTAGGCTGCGGAGCGTTAAGTGCCTGGCGGACAGGGAGTTGCCGCCGGGACGAAAAGGAGAGTTACGGATCGTTCTCCTTGCGGTTCCGCTGCCGCATCCCGCTGCTACGTCTCAAGCGTACAAAACGCCTCCGATGTAGTAATGGAGAAAAAACTGCAAAGGAGGTGTTTTTATGTTGAAAAACAGATCTGATATTTTTGCACCGCTCCGCGACGTGCGTGTGATGACCAGTGCAGCCCTTCTCTCCGCCATCGCCATCATCCTGGGATTTTTCAAGATCCCGGTGACACAGGTGATCGAGATCCGGTTCGCCATGCTTCCCATCGCTGTTTCGGGATGCCTCTTCGGACCCGTTGTCGGCGGGATCGTGGGAATGGTCGCGGATATCGGCGGCTATCTGGTCAAGCCCACCGGGCCCTTCTTTCCGGGCTTCACGATCACTTCCATAGTGTCGGGCGTGATCTTCGGATGTATGCTCTACAGACAGAAGCCCGGCCCCCTGCGCATCCTGATGAGCCAGATCGTCTACACGATCATCTGCGGAGTCCTGCTCAACAGCCTCTGGCTGTCCATGCTGTACGGCAACGGGTTTATCCCCGTTCTGGCGGCAAGATTTGTAAAGGAAATGATCATGATCCCGATCAATACGCTCATGCTGGTGACGATCATGGAGCCTGTCAAACGGTTCCGCAGAGCCGGTGCGGGAATCGGGTCCGATGAATGACAACAACAGACAGCAATAGGTACGGATATGTCCCGGCAATTCCAGCTGCTGCCGCAAGGCGGACGGCTGCCGGGGCAGTCTTCTTTTTAAAAGGTGATAATCATTGGGTAAAATCATACAGCAGTTTCTGAAATTCGGCGTGGTGGGCGCACTGTGCTTTGTAATTGACACGGGACTGTACACAATCTGCAACTTTATCGGAATTCCCTATCTCCTCTCCGGTGTGATCGGCTTTTCCGTCTCTGTCGTCGTCAACTACCTGCTCAGCATGAAATATGTCTTTGTGCGCAGGGACGACCTCTCCAGAAAGAAGGAGTTCACGATCTATCTGATCCTGAGCATCATCGGCCTGGGGCTCAACGAACTGATCCTCTTTGTCTGTGTCGACCTGATCTATGGGAACTGGGCACAGCTGCAGGCGCTGATGCATCCCCGCGCGGCGGAGTTCCTGGCCAAGATCGGCGCGACAGGCATTGTCATGGTCTACAATTTCGTGACCCGCAAGATCTTTATGGAAAAAAAGGACTGATATATTAACGTTGAAGCGGCGGTATCCGCCGCAGGAGTCTCGAAAACGGGACTCTTTTCTTTTATTTTTAAAAGTGGCATGTATGAAAACTATTAAATTGGTACTTTTTGCAAGGCCAGTTGGTGGTATACTAGGCTCTATGAATAGTAGATAAAGATATCTTCTGCGAAAACAGAAAATATAGGAGGAAAGATATGACTGGAATCACAGCCGGAAGGAGTAAGAATGTGACCCTGCGGGAAGCGAATAAGGTTAAGTGGATCACGACCACAGCTGTTTTTATGGGAATGAATATCGCGCTGTGTGCTTTCGGAATCCCCGTTCCCGGCGGCCATTTATATTTGAACGATGTACTGATCTGCACAGCATCCCTGCTGCTGGATCCTGTCGGAGCATTTATCGTGGGCGGCATCGGCGCTTTTCTGGGCGATTTTATCTTTTATCCCCTTCCCATGTTTGTTTCCCTGGCGGCCCATGGCCTTCAGGCGGCAGTGATCTCGATTCTGTTCAGAAACCTGTTCCCGAATCACCGCAGGCTGGCTGCAGTGATCAGCCTCACGGCAGGTGCAGTGATCATGGTTACCCTGTATACCCTGGGCAAGATCTATGTCTACAGCACCTTTGAATATGCCATGATCAAGCTTCCCTATGAGATCGCCCAGGCGCTGCTGGGAATCGTCGGTTCCATGCTGCTGTGCTTCCGCGGCGGGCTCATGGATTCCTTCCGCAGGATCCTGCAGGATCATTGAATATATTTAAAGCGTATTGAACGATACCCGAACAGGACAGGCGGCTGTAGAGGCATACATTCTGACTGGTCAGACATCAAAGGGCCGGATCCACATCGAGTTCCGGCATACCGGAGGACAGAAAAAATGATAGAACTGGTACATGTAGAGGGAGACGAACTGGAGACAATTCAAAAGCAGGCTTATCAGGCGGCATCAGAAGTCTGTGAGGCTGCGAAGCTGAAAGAGGGCGATCTGTTCGTGGTAGGATGCTCGACCAGCGAAGTCCTGGGTGAAAAAATCGGCACGCATTCCAGTCTGGATGCTGCCGGAGCGCTTTATGCAGGCATCAGCAGGGCACTGCAGGAGAGAGGCGTCTTTCTCGCCGCCCAGTGCTGCGAACACCTGGGAAGAGCACTGATCGTTGAGCGTGAGGCATGCATCCGCTACCGCCTGGAAGAAGTCAATGTCATTCCTCAGCCCAAGGCGGGCGGTTCCTTCGGTACAACAGCCTACAAAAACTTCCGCGAGCCCGTGGCTGTCGAATCTCTGCAGCAGCAGGCATCGGCCGGCATTGATATCGGCGGAACCCTGATCGGAATGCATATCCGTCCTGTTGTTGTCCCGCTTCGTATTTCCATCAAAAAGATCGGAGAAGCATCCATCATCTGTGCCCGCCGCCGTCCGAAATTTGTCGGCGGAAGCCGCGCGGTCTATAACGAGGAGCTCCTGTAAGGGAGGAGAAATATGAGTGATTATATCAGGCTTCCCCACAGCATCAAGCGAAAAGACGAAAACGGAAAAATTCTGGCGGAGATCACCTTCCCGGAGCACACACCCGGGGTCTACACAATCGATCACACCTATGTAAACGATGATCTTCGCGGCCAGGGCATCGCTGCAGAACTGGTGCAGATGGCTGTCGACCAGATTCACGAACAGGGAGGCAGGGTCCAGGCGACCTGTTCCTACGCTTCCGCCTGGCTCAACCAGCATAGATAAGCATAGATAAAACAGTTCTTCAGAAACAATCGGCGCCCAGGACCCACTTGCGAGTCCCGCGCGCTGCGCTGATCCGGAATTATTCTTCATCGCGCAAGACTCGCGAGCGAGTCTTGACTGGATCTTTTCGGTATGATCAGTATTCCTTTCCTTATAGAAGCCTGCCGCTTTTTTTGGAAGGATCCAGGATGGCCTGGACGCGGAAGGGCATGATGGGGTGAGAGGCGATCAGGTTGGTGCACCATCTGGCGAACCGCTCGATGAAGTTGTGGCCAGCCATAATGTTCCCCAGATACTCCCTGGTATCTACGTATTTGTAGGCGTGGCGGCCGGCGGTCAGCAGCATCATGCAGTCCTCCTGTCCGACACCCCCGGTCAGAGCCTGTGCGACACGGTCGCAGGAATATTCCCTGGAACGGCTCAGGGCAGGGAGCAGTATATTTGAACCGATTACCGGGATGAAGTTTGCCAGGATGGGCCAGATTGCGTAGTAGATCTGTACATGGTGCAGAGATATGTGCCCCATCTCATGAGCCAGGATAAAGAAAACCGGTTCAAAGTCTTTGTGTTCCATGTAGGCCAGATCGACGACCTCCGCATTCAGCTGGATGAAGGCTTTGCCGGGTACCCATGCAGTATAGGCGTTGAGCTGTCCGTTCATCTGCTGAACATATACTTCGGGCTCCTTTCTCAATCCCAGAAGCCAGGTATATTCTTTTACTTTTGCATAGATTTCCGGGAAGTTCCTCTCGGAGACCCGGATACTGTAGGACATCTGATCCGCATAGATTGAGTACATTGCCGCCAGCATGAGGACAACAAGCGCGATCAGAGAGCCTATTCCGAAGATCAGACTGATTACCAGCACCACAATTCCGACGACGGTGGAAAGATCCGTGCCCTCCAATCCGGAGACGCCTTCCTGTAAGAACTCTTCAATCAGATCGCGGAGTTCCACCAGTATTCCCTCTCCCTGTATTTCCTGGTAAATGATGACGCCGACAGCAATAAATCCGAGTATGATCAGCAGGATATAGAGAGGCACTTCTTTTTTGTGCCGGGTCTTCCTGAGCTCTTCTTTTACGGATTTCGGAGTGCGGGGCGGGGGATTAAAATCTGATTGGATGGGGATATGTTCCTCGCTGAGATTCATTGTATTCATGTTAAATACCTCCATTCCATATGAGCTGCTTTGGCAGCAGCTGATAATTTACTTCATCCGTATTATTATACGGGATGATGGAATGGAAAACACGTTTTACACGCTTTTGATTGGAAAAAAATGACATTAAGAGAATTTTTCACGTATCATCCCCGTGTGGCACTTGGCTTTTCCGGGGGAGTCGACTCCTCTTTTCTTCTCTGGGCGGCAAAATCCTACGGAGCCGACGTCAGGGCGTATTATGTGAGCACTGCATTTCAGCCGGCCTTTGAGAGAGAGGACGCGATGAGGCTTGCGGCTTCACTGGATATCGTTCCTGAAGTCATCGAACTGGACATTCTGTCCTGCCGGGAGGTCACAGCGAACCCGCCTGACCGGTGTTATCACTGCAAAAAAAGGATTTTCGGCGCTGTGGCACAGAGGGCGGCAGAGGATGGATATCCTGTCCTGATCGACGGTACCAATGCCAGTGATGATGCTTCAGACCGCCCCGGCATGCGGGCCCTGCAAGAGCTTCAGGTCCTGTCGCCTCTTCGGATGTGCGGCCTGACCAAGGAGGAGATCCGCAGGCAGTCCGAAGAAGCGGGGCTCTTCACCTGGAAAAAGCCGGCTTACGCCTGTCTCGCGACACGTACACAGGCCGGTGAGCAGCTTACGGCGGAAAACCTGCATCGTACGGAAGAGGCAGAGGCTGCTCTCCGTTCACTCGGGTTTTTCGACTTTCGCATCCGCCACAGAGGCGATGACGCCATGATCGAGGTGACTAAGTCCCAGATGCAGACCTTATTGGAAAAGGGTCCGCAGATCATGCAGATCCTGAAAGGGCTCGGCTACAGAGAAGTTCTGGTCAGCCCGGAGCCCAGAAAACCTTCCATATGATGAAAACATCGAGGAAAAATCCGAGGGAGCGCGGGACGCGCGAAGCAGCGCGCAGTTTTCATCATATATATTTGCGTCGTGCCCGCCCACTGATTTATCGAGATCCTGAGGCTTTGGCCAGTACACACTTCGTTATTTTTTTTCTTTTCATAAGCAATGCTTTGTGCTATCTTTGTTAAGAAAAATAATAAATATACATTTTAAAACCGTACAGAACCATAATGGCATGTGAAATCCCGGCGGCAGTTGCACATAAATGAGGCTGTAAACGACCAACATCACAGTGCCGCACTGGAAAGGAGACGACTATTTATGCAGACACGCAGACGTCCTGAAAACATGGAAAGAATCAATACGCCCGCTCTGGCGCAGGCATTCATTGATGAGCAGATCAAAGAGATCAAAGAGCAGGTTGGAGATAAGAAAGTACTCCTGGCACTCTCCGGCGGTGTAGATTCCTCCGTCGTCGCAGCCCTTCTGATCAAGGCGATCGGCCAGAATCTGGTATGTGTCCACGTCAACCACGGACTGCTCCGCAAGGGTGAGCCCGAGCAGGTCATCAAAGTATTCCGCGATGAGATGAATGCAAACCTCATCTATGTGGATGCGACAGACCGTTTCCTGGACAAGCTGGCAGGCGTCTCCGATCCCGAGGAGAAGAGGCACATCATCGGCGGCGAGTTCATCGAAGTTTTCGCAGAGGAAGCCAGAAAACTCGACGGCATTGAGTTCCTGGCACAGGGTACCATCTGGCCCGACATTCTTGAGAGTGAAGCCGGCATCAAGGCACACCATAACGCAGGCGGCCTTCCCGAGGATCTTCAGTTTGAGCTGGTAGAGCCCGTCCTGACCCTCTTCAAGGACGAGGTCCGCGAAGTCGGCAGAGCCCTCGGCCTTCCCGCAGGTATGGTTGACCGTCAGCCTTTCCCCGGCCCCGGCCTGGGCGTCCGCTGCCCCGGCGCAATCACCCGCGACCGTCTCGAAGCTGTCCGCGAGTCCGACGCCATTCTCCGCGAGGAGTTTGCAAAGAACGGCCTCGAAGGCAAGGTATGGCAGTACTTCACCGTCGTTCCGGACTTCAAGTCCACCGGCGTCAAGGACGGCAAGCGCACCTTTGACTGGCCCTGTATCATCCGCGCCATCAACACCACCGACGTCATGGAAGTTACTGTTGAGCACCTGTCCTCAGAGTTGATCGACCACCTGGTACAGAGGATCATCACTGAGGTTCCCGGCATCAACCGCGTCCTCTATGATTTCACTCCCAAGCCCCCCGCAACAGTCGAATACGAATAAGAAAACGCTGTTCAGTGACACTCACGATGAGTCTGAAAAATGACAAAATCGCTGAGCGTCTGACAGCCTAAAAAACATAGTTTCAAAACAAGCCTTGTGCTATGACATTACGTCACAGCATGAGGCTTTTTCTTTACCCTTTCGCCTTGTAATACACCCAAACGACAGATGCCGAAACGTCCCAAACTCCGCATAAACACAGGGGTTTTGAGCGATGGGGACGGATCGGAAAGTTGTCCCGTGAGAGTGACGGTTCGAGAAGGAAGTCACGACTAGAGAATGATGAAAAGTGACGGATCAGAGGGGACGGAACGAAAAGCCGGCCCGGAAGATGACGTTCAAAGAACTTGTCACTTTTCGACGAAATCACGATCAATGAGGTTGTCACTCCATATAGTGAAATCGGGAGAACAGATATTGGGGGAAATCAGGAGGATCAGAAAATGTAGGAAAACCAAGGGTTTAGGAGATAGCAGTTCCCAGTTGCTTCCCCACTTGGTCCCCCACTTGCCCTGGGAAACCCCCACTTGCCCCAATCGGGGAAGCAATCGGGGAGGCAATCGGGGAATTCAGACAAGGCGAAAGGAATTATAACCATGAAGAAAATCAATTATAAGGGCAGATGTGAGAAACGAAAGGTTTCGAAGTGTGAAGAAATCTGCAGAACGTACAGCAAAATACAGTCAGCAATGGTTGATATGCTCGAAAATAACGATGACGTTGTCTCTTTCAAGTGCAATGTTCAACTTAAAGGCGTTGCAGATGATTTGTATTCCACTGATTTTGTGATCAGGAAAGTGGATGGTTCAACTGCGGTCAGAGAGTGTGTATGGCGTATCAATCTGCAAAAACCGTCCTACGTAAAACTGTTGGACATCTCCCGTAATTACTGGTTGTCGAAGGATGTCGAAGATTGGGGCATTGTGATCGAGAAGGAGGATCCAAATGAAAGTGCATGATGTTCTCCGTAAAGGAGAAGCTGCATTACGGGTTTTGGTCATTAAAGACGATCTCTGCCTCTGTATCAACTGCAATGCTGAAAGCATGCCTATCTGGTTACCTGCAAGTTCGCTTGAGAATTACACACCAGATGCTGCACCGGTGATTGATACGAACGTAACGGCAAGGCAGAGGCAGGTGGCTCATGAGCGTTTTACAATGATTGCTCCGATGTTAGCCTTCCTGACTGATGACAAGGAACGCAATAGGATCATGAATCGTATAGCAGTGGAACAAGATATCTCCAAACAGACGCTGCGCAGATATCTGTGCAGATACCTGGTGTATCAGGATATTGCAGCGCTTGCACCTGTGGTACGTGAGTCGAATAAGGAATTATCGCAGGATCAGAAGAACATGCGATGGGCTTTGAACAAGTATTTCTATACACCGAAGAAAAGCAAACTCACAGATGTATATGTGAAGTTGCTGAAGGAGAAGTACTGTGATGCCGAAGGAAACTTACCTGCGGAGTATCCATCCATACGCCAATTCCGGTACTTTGAGCAGAAGTACCGCAAGCAGGAAAACTATCTGATCTCAAGAAATGGGCTGAAAAACTATCAGAGGAATGACCGTCCGCTTTTGGGAGAAGGTGTACAGGAATATGCACCTAATATTGGCGTCGGAATGCTGGACGCGACAGTATGCGATATTTACCTAGTGAATAAAGAAGGACTGGTCGTCGGTAGGCCGATCCTTGTCGCCGGTGTCGATGCCAATACATCTCTTTGCCTCGGCTATTCTCTCCTTTGGGAGGGTGGAGTCTATTCCCTGCAACAGTTGATGCTCAGTATTGTGTCGGACAAGGTCGAACTTTGTCGAAAGATGGGAATTGCTATCAAAGAAAGACAGTGGCCTGTATCATCACTTCCCGGGGTTATGGTTACAGACATGGGATCTGAATATATTGGAGAAACCTTTGAGCAGATCGTGGAAGTGGGCGTAACTGTAATCAACCTGCCTCCTTTTCGTCCGGATCTCAAAGGCCAGGTTGAAAAGCTCTTCGATCTGATACAGGAAAAATACAAAGACGTTCTGAAAGGAAAAGGTGTTATCATGCCAGACTTTCAGGAGCGCGGCGCTCATGACTATCGAAAGGATGCCTGCCTGACGTTGGAAGAATTTGAGCGTATTGTCGTCCGCTGTATTGTTTACTACAACTCCGAAAGGGTTATGAGTGATTATCCGTATACGGATGAAATGCTCCAAGAGCAAGTGCACCCGTATGCCTGTGATATCTGGAGATGGAAGATTCAGGAGCCGGGAACAAACCTAATAACCACATCAGAAGAAGAAATCGTCGTCACTCTGCTCCCGCGTACAGAAGGAAAGTTTACCCGCTTTGGCCTCATGGTCAACAAGCTCCGCTATCACAGAGATGGATACAAAGAGGAATATCTCAGGGGCGGGAAATGTACGGTTGCTTATAATCCCGATGATGTCAGTCATATATGGCTCAGGACGGATTATGGATTTGAGGAATTTCAGATTATTGAAACCATATACACAGGAAAGACGCTGGAACAGGTATCAGAACTAAAACAGAGCCAGGACACTCTTGTAAAAAACGAGGCAGAAAAAGCTCTTCAGGCGAAGATCCAGCTGATGTCATTTATTGAAACGGCTGCAGAACAGAAACAATCTTCGGAGCATACAGCTATAAAGGGTATCCGGGAAAACCGCAAATCAGAGAAAAGAAAGCAGCATGAGAATATTGGGAGGATATTACGAAATGGATGAACAGACCTTGAAGTATATGCCGGCAATGCTCACCGGCTTTGAACTGGATGAAGCTTTGAAAGTAGAACCTGACTATGATATCTCTATCAGGAATGCATCGGAAGCAAACAGGCTGATCGCATTGCAGGATCTGTACAGTATTTATATTCCGACAGACATGAGTCGCGAGATTTATTCGAAACTGTATCTATCCCTGCTCAGATCCATGAATAAGAAACAGTCACTTACGGCAATTCGCCAGTTTAGTGAAAACCAGAATCACATTAAAGGAAAAGAATTCACCTCTCTTATTGGTGGCTCTGATTCTTTTACGATCATAGGCGATTCAGGAATCGGAAAGTCAGCAACGGTTAGCCGGGTGATTGACATGATTTCCGTGCAGAAAATAATAGATCTTCCAAACAACATGAGGATCATTCCCTGCATACATGTCCAGACGCCTGCGGATTGTTCCATAAAAGGATTGCTGTTTGAAATCCTTCGCAAGGTCGATGAGATACTGGACACGCGATATCATTACAATGCAATGAGAATAAACGCAACTGCAGATATGCTAATAGGGAGCGTCAGCACCGTGGCTTTGAATCACATCGGTATGCTAGTCGTTGATGAGATTCAGAATGTTGTCAATTCAAAGAACGGCACTACCATAATAGGAATGCTCACACAGCTGATAAACAACGCCGGAATCAGCATCTGTATGGTTGGCACTCCGAAAAGCGCTCTCTTCTTCGGACAGGAAATGATGTTAGCTCGAAGATCGCTGGGCTTAAGCTATGGGCCGTTCATTTATGACGACACCTTTAAGAGGTTCTGTATGGAACTGCTTCGGTTTCAGTACGTTCGGGAAACTTATCAGCCTGAGGACGCATTACTGCAATGGCTCTATCATCATTCAGGTGGAAACGCGTCGGTTGTGGTTTCACTTATTCATGATGCGCAGGAGATGGCAATCCTGGATGGGTATGACAAGCTGGATATTAACTCTTTGGAAAAGGCTTATAAAAACAGGCTTTCTCTGCTTCATGATTATCTGTATCAGGAGCCTGTTCAGAACAAAAAATACTCAAAGAGGGCAAACACTCTAAAAGCTGCACCGGTTACTGAAACAGGTCAGTCTTTGATTTCGGATGTAGTTTTACGCGCAAAAAAACTGCAGAAAGATATTGTAGGTGAGCTTTCCCTTCGTGGTATACAGGTTCTGGAGGTGGTAATATGATAGGCTTCTTTCCTGACATTTATCCGGACGAACTGCTTTATAGTCAGCTATGCCGCTATTATCAGCGCACCGGCTATACCAAATATCTTTTTGCCGTAGATGATCTGTTCATGCGCAGAACCGTGCATCCTGTTATCGAATGGGTAAATGAGTACACCCCCGACGCGATGGCTCACATTACTAAAGACACAGATTTTGAAACAGTGATAAGAAATCATACCATGTTTCCGGCGTACACGAGATTCTTGCCTAAAAAACGAAGAAATGATGCGCTTCATTCGTTATTGATCTGCGACGGTAATTATTACAACCTGATTGTTAATCAGAATCTGCGACGTAAGAGATTCCTTCGTTTCTGCCCTGTATGCGCAAAAGAAGACCGAATAAAGTATGGGGAAACATACTGGCATCGTGAGCACCAGATCATCCATGTTGACGTCTGCCCGAAACACAAGTGCTTTCTCAATGACAGCAGCATTCCAATCGGGAGCAAAACGACACCGGGGCTGTTTCCTGCCGAACTTGAAGTCCCTTTCGATGAAGAGCCGGATGCTTGTCCGAATGAAAAGCTGGTAGAGTTTATCAATTATGTACTGAGAGTCTTCAGAGCGCCGGTCGATATGGAAAGCGATGTGCCTATCGGATCTTTTTTGCGGTCAATGTTGGGTAGCCAGTATCTCAGCGATTCGGGAGCCAAGGTATACAGTACCCATCTATATGAGGACTATTGTAAGTTCATCCAGGGAATCTGTGAGCCAATGAACTTTGAGGCATTCCGGAAGGCTTATAACAATTATAAGCTTAATCATTATCTGATTTATCAGCTCGCTTATTTCCAGAGTATCTCCGTTGATGCTCTGGCCAAGCGTCCTGTTGCAGTAACCAATACAGCTATGGAAGAACTGTATCAGGAACTGGCAAACGACTACGGAATGTCTTTTGAAAACATGTGTAACATCGGAGATAGAATCATATCCAAATACAGGAACCTTGGCAAAGTATCCCGGAAAAGCGGTCCCAAGCAGCGGGAATGGGCTGCCCTTGATGAAAAACTGCTTCCTCAGGTCAAAGTAGTCGTCGACAGTATATACAACTCAGAAAAGCCTAGCCGGGTGTCCATCACACGTGTCGAAAGAGAAGTCGGCGCTCCATCAAAGCAGTTTCAGAAGCTTCCAAAGTGTACACAGTATGTTACAGAGCATCTCGAAACACAAAACGAATATCGGTATTGTGTTAAGTGATAATAGCTTCTTTGCATTGCTGTCGCCCGACACACCATTGGAAAACTGGAGTACGGAGTGTCACTTTGGAATTGTTGACACAAATACGGAAGCTGAATGCCGGGCAGAGCCTCGTCGCAAAACTGAAACGTCGTCATACTTTCCTTCAGCATATTGCGCTTATACGGTTCAAGTATCTTCAGAGCTTCCTCATCATAATCGTCGACCGGATCCATCCCTACAGTAAGCAGATAGGCGTAGTAACTTGCCACGATATCCCTCTGGACATAATCTGATTTGATATATGCGCGTCCGGCAGGGAAGGTATGTTCGAAGGGGATGACGATCGTATGACTGATAACGCTGTCGTTCTTTTCGGCGAAGATAGGCGTTTTATTAGACTGCTGGAGCAGGAACCCGTCAAAGGTGAACTTAAACGGTTTCTCATAAATGTTCCGAAATGTAAGTTCCTGCTTGCGTGCCAGCATCTTCGGTATGGCAGCCCGGTCTATGTACGTCACGGTCCCGTTGGATTCTTCTCCTACTATGGCATAGGCTGTCAGAATATCCTTGGCCAAAATATAGTTCTCACTGAGATCCTCAACTGCCGCGACAATGACGCGACCGCTCATATTACCAAGATCCTCGTCGCCGTCATCAATAGGCTTACCATTATAAGGGATATACTGAACACTCAGACCATTGACTTTAGGGCGACCGATGTTTGTAATGCCTGTAGTTAAAGTGTTTGCGTCTGCAATCTGCTTGGTATTCCGGCAATTAACAGTGAGTTTGAAAGATGCTGCACCACACCTCTTTAGGATAATGCTCACAGCCATTGCGTTTCACCTCCTTTCAATCAATGCATTTGGTATTTATGTGGTGTGACTACATGCCGGCTCATCATGCGAAAGCCCTTCTTCGATCGCATCCATAATCTGCACTGCTGTTTTCTGTATTGTAGCCATGACAGTTTTTAGTTCTTTAACGTCCTTTCCTTGGGCAAAAGATGCTACATATGGGAAAGAGTAAGAACTCGTATCGAGGCCTATGAACTGCGAAACGGTGTATGCAATACTTTCGGCCTGGATTTCTTTTGTCGCTTTATCGACTTTCTCGTATTCACCGTCTGCACAGTGAATGAGACTGTGTCCGATTTCATGAAGCAGTGTTTTCACAGTCTGACTTTCAGGAAGGTCGGGACGGATGACAATACGCATGGCTGACGGACTAAAATACCCATAGCATGAACTGCCTTCGATCGGAAGGAAGTCTACCGGCACCGGACTTATGGTCACGAGTAGATCAATGAGACGCTGAGGATTATCCAAAGGAACGTCCAGAGTTCTGCAGATTTCTGGAATTTCACCGTGACCTTCAGAAATTGGGGATGTGGACTCTATAGGAAATACCGAGACTGCATGAAACCCGGTATATATGCGTTCGGAGCCATCAGGCATTGAGTATTTATTTATCTGGCGCAAAATTCACCCCAAAAAGGGCCAAAAAAAGAAAACAATTTTCAAATTTTTCTCTCTTTTTAAATTTTTTTTTCGCCCCCCGTCGCGGCCCCATGGGAAAACGCATCATCCTTAAGATTGTGTTATGCTTTCCTCACAACATGAGTTCTGGGCAAAATCATAATTTTCGAAATCCGTGCTACGATAGATATGTGGACAGGAAAAAGGGTCCGCCCGGACATGAATGGAAGAAGAAAAATCTCGACATCAATCGGAGGGAAAACATGAAAAAACACACCCTTGGCAGGAAAGCAGCATACCAGGACGAATATAACAATGCTTGTGCCCGCGCACAGGCCAATGCATGGGGGATTGCCCGGCGACTGATTAAGGAACCCGATGAAGGAGGCTACACAGCAGATGAACTGACGGCAATTTTTGGGACGGTCGACATCGAACATATCATCCTGCATCTGGATGCCAGTGAGGTCGGAAGCCGTCTTGATGACTACGACATGACACATGGACGGACGCGTTCGACCGGGACCATACCCCTGGAGGGGAATATGTAATTGTATCGCAGGTTAATCATCGCACCGTCTACAATAACGCGACCAAGAACCGAGAGCAAGCGGAGTGGGAAAAGTTTCCCGGCGTGTACGCGTACGAATAGAATTTATTGTACAAATAACACAATCTACAAAGACTTGCTATAAACAAGCAAAGATTTCAGAACGTTCTTGAATTCTGTTATACGAGATATTATAAAAGTGAAAATATCAGTAAAACCACTACATGATGTAGAGAAGCTGAGCCGGCGAGCAGATTACTGCTTGTCGGCTTTTTTCATTGGTCAAAACCCATGTTTTGAATTAGATAAAAGCATCATAAACATGAAACGTTCCCTTTATATAAGCCCTTTATATAATGCACAAACATTGAACGTGTACAGTCGGGTATACTGGTAAAGAAGAACAAACTGTACTATACTGCATATATTGGGCTTTTTATATGCAAGACACAAAAAATGTGCTTCGCTTTGTCAGAGTGTGCGAAACAAGCCAATTAATCTTTATTTGATCAGGCTTCAAGCACAATCACCGAACACTTATTTCCCACCAAATGAGTGGAAATAAGGCGAATGATAGGATGGTATTATAGAGGAAAGATAATCATGAAGGCATTATCCATTCATCTGGAATATGCGATGAACATTATAAAAGGGCTCAAAACTGTTGAAGTTCGGTCGTGGACTACATAATACAGAGGTGATAACTTGATATGCTCGACTGCAAAGAAAGGCAAAGGGCTGATTTCAGGTCATGCCCTGAGTGTTGTCACTTTAGCTGATGTTTCTCCAATGAAACGTGGACATGCAAGAGCCGCTATGGTAGATGCGTATGAAAATTGGGATGGTTATTATGCCTGGACTCTGAAGAATCCACGTCCCATCGTTCCCTTTCCTGTTAAAGGAAAACTCTCGTTATGGGAATGTGGGCACAGCATTGCATTTCTTCCTGCACCTGATCATGGAACTGATCTCCGTTACTATTGCGAGAGATTCTGGGATAGTTTCCTTTATGGTCAATAATTAAAAAAATCGGAACTCATAAAATACGGAGAATTTCATCGCATTAAATCTGAAGACAGAGGTGTTAAATTATGGCATGGGGTTATGAAAAGAGCTTTACCGTTGAGCATGATGATACAGTCCGCAAAAAGCTGAACTGTCGTGACTGCGAATTTTATGATGATTCCGACCGCTCCTGTATGAAGCGTCCGCTGTATATGCCTGAGGACGGTTACAGCCAATGGAAAAACTGTAAATACTTCCATTTGCGTGATGACGCAAGCCACTATGACTATAAGAAATATCAGTATCAGGATCATATTCGAAGGAAGCAGGCCCGAAAAGTTCGCGATAAATAATCACGCTGATTCAAATCATAACGTCATCACCCGAAGCAATAATAATCGGCAACGTAAGAGGATATGTAAATGCCAAACATCAATGACAGCCCCTACAAGGGCTCGGGCTCTCTGACCAGAGCGCAATTCTTATATTACGAGATGCGCACGACTGCGCGCCTGATGACGGAATTACAGAGCGATGAGGAAGTCATCAAACGAATCATTTCAGAGAATCTCTTTCAGTATCCCACGGAGAAGTCTTTAAATCAGATCACCAGAGACTGCCTTACACGTCTCCATGCCCTGGAGGACGATAGTCTTGTGCAGGCGATTGCAAATCTGGATTCGGAAACGGGAAAGCAGATCTGTCTCTATGCCATGATGCGCCAGTATCGTCTTGTCTGGGATTTCATGATCTCTGTCATTGGCGGCAAGTACAGGCAGCTGGATGCCTCCTTCCACCGAAGTGATATCAATGCCTTTATTATGCAGCTTCAGGAACAGGATGATTATGTAGCTTCCTGGTCGGAATCGACCTGCAAAAAGATATCCTCTGTGCTGGCAAGGATCCTGATTGAAAATGAATACATCGACAATGGGAAAGCGACCACCCTCAAACCTGTCCTGATCAGCCGTCCTCTGGAAGCGGCGATCCGTGAGGCAGGCATGGAGGTGGCACTTTCTGCGTTTAATTGTCTTGCGTGAGGTTATAGAAATGAGCAACATATTAGAGCGTTTAGATAAACTACGTGAGCTAATACAGGAACCGGATTTTCTGGAAGGCAAAGGCCTGTCCAATGAAGTCAATATCCGGATCTTCTGCTATGACCCGAAGGATGAGATGGCAGTCCGGCACTTTACGGAGAAGCTGATGACAGATCAGAGCCTGAACTGCCACCTGATTGAATACAACCTTTACAAGGTATTTCTCTCCATCTGCGATGATAAAAGGATCACTGATCGAGTTGCGCAGCTGGAGGAGAAAAAAGGAAAACAGTTCGTTCTGGATCAGATGAAGCGCATGGCCAATAATACGGCTTTCATAGGCAAAATGCAGTATGAACCTCATGAGCCCGGAGATGTGATCCTGATTACCGGTGTCGGAGAGGCATTCCCTTTCATACGGGTCCATGCCCTGTTGGATGCAATGCAGCCGTATTTCTCGGATGTCCCCGTGCTGGTAATGTATCCGGGCACTTTCGATGGCCGCTATGTGAAGCTGTTTGACAAACTGGAGCCGAATCCCTACTACAGGGCATTCAATGTAATTTAAGGAGGAAGACGCAGCATGAGAATTCAATCGATGTTCAAAGACGATATTAACCGTAAGATCAACGGCGTCGTCAAAGTCGATCAGGATGAAAGCAGTGTACTTGTACAGGAACTGAACGAGTACGTCATCACCAGAGAACTGAAGAAGCATTTCATCACCTTCTTCAATAATTACATTGAGTCTTTCAACGAGGATACAGCCGACATTGGTGTCTGGATCTCCGGTTTCTTCGGAAGTGGTAAATCTCACTTCCTGAAAATGCTGTCCTACCTTCTGGAGAACAAAGAGGTGCAGGGTATAAAGACCGTAGAGCGATTCAGAGAAAAGTTTTCTGATGATCCGGCAACCTTTATGCTGATCGACCGTGCAACGAAAGGTCGGACGGATACGATCCTTTTCAACATCGATATCGAGGGCTCCATTAACAAGGACAAGACTGCCGTACTGCGTGTCTTTGCCAAGATGTTTTACAACTACCTTGGTTTCTATGGCGAAAATCTGAAGGTCGCCAAGTTGGAGCAGTTCATTGAAAAGCAGGGAAAAACCAACGAATTCCGGCGTGTTTTTGAAGAAAAAAACGGTGCCCCCTGGCTGGAATCCCGTGATGCCTACGCCTTCTTTGAGGATGACATTGTTGCCACCCTGCAGGAAGTGCTCGGCATGAGTGAGCAGGCTGCGAGCAACTGGTTCAATGGTACCGAGACGGTGGAAACCTCCATCGCCCAGCTCGTTTCCGAGATCAAGGAGTATGTGGACGCGCAGCCGCGTGACTTCCGGCTCCTGTTCATGATCGACGAAGTCGGCCAGTACGTCGGCGGTGACACGGATCTGCTGATCAACCTGCAGTCTCTCGTGGAGAAGATCGGAAGCGAGTGTCTCGGCAAGGTCTGGGTGGTATGCACCGGTCAGGAGGCCATCGACGAGATCATCAAGGCCCGAGAAAATGAGTTTTCCCGCATTCAGGCCCGCTTTAAAACCCGCCTGTCCCTGTCTTCTTCCTCTGCGGATGAGGTCATTCAGAAACGTATACTGCTAAAGACGGAAGACGCCGAGCAGGATCTGGAACAGGTATATGATACCAATGATTCTGTCCTGCGAAACCTCTTCTCCTTCACCGATGCCATTCTGGACATCAAGGGGTACAACGGTGCTGGCGAATTTGCGAAGAACTTCCCGTTCGTGCCGTACCAGTTCATCCTCATGCAGAAGGTCTTTGCCGAGATTCGTAAGCACGGCAATTCCGGCAAGCACCTCTCCGGCGGTGAGCGTTCCATGCTGTCCGGATTCCAGGAGGCCGCCCAGAAGATCGAGGATAAGGACGAGTATACACTTGCTCCATTCTATCTCTTCTATGATACCGTCCACACCTTCCTCGACAGCTCCATCCGCCGCGTGATCGAGCGCTGCGAACGTGCCGCCCTCGACGGCAACGGCATCGAGCCACAGGACGTAGACGTGTTGAAGCTACTGTATCTGGTCCGCTACGTGGACGATGTCAAGGCCAATCTGGACAACATCGTTATCCTGATGGCTGACGATATCCGGTTGGATAAAATCACTATGCGGGAGCAGGTGCGCGGATCTTTGGACCGTTTGATGAGCCAGAACTACATCGGGCGCACTGGCGATACATACAACTTCCTGACCGACGAGGAGCAGGATATCCAGCGTGAAATCAAGAATACTCCTGTGGCAACGGCGGACATCGTGGGCCGCATCGCACAGATGATTTTTGCGGACATCTATACCACAAAGAAGTTCCGCTATGGCAAGTATGACTTTGCCTTCGATCAGATGGTGGACGGACAGGCAGTCGGTGTGCTGACCGGCGGCATGATGCTACGTGTTCTGACCGTGGCAACCGATCCCACTGAGAAGAATGAACTGCGGCTGATGGCGGAGTCTTCCGGGCAGGCCATCGTGGTGCTGGCGGAGAATCCGTACTATGAATCCCTCGAAAACGCCATGAAGATCCGCAAGTATGTGAAGCAGCGCAATGTGGCGCAGCTGCCCAAATCCGTGCAGGACATCATCCGCGATCAGCAGGATGAAGCCGGAAAGTATGAATTGACCGCAGCCGAGGATCTGAAGAAGGCTATCGCAGCCGCTGAATTCTATGTGGACGGCGAACATATCGAAATCAAGGGCGGCGATGCTAAGAGCAAGATCGATCAGGCTCTGGAGTATCTCGTTGCCCACGTGTACAGCGACCTTGGTCTGATCACCAGGTTCGCCGAGACCGATGCTGACATTTATAAGATACTTCATGGAGAGGAGCAGTTCCTGCCCGGCACTGAGCCCAACCGTGATGCAGCTGCTAAGGTGGAAAAATATCTGGAGATCCAGTTTAATCAGAATCTTCCGACTACCATGTCCGATCTGCAGGATCGCTTCCAGAAGAAGCCCTACGGCTGGCGCGAGATTGACATTGCGGCGGTTGTTGCCATGCTGATTTATGACCAGAAGGTCACTATCAAGTATGGCGGTGCGACCATCCAGCCCAGCGACCAGAAGCTCCCGGATATGCTCCGTAAAAAAAGCGAGATCGGCAAGACTTCTATCTCCAAGAGGCAGGTCGTTTCCATCCAGAAGATCCGGGAGGTCCGAGACTTCCTGCGCGACTTTTTTGATGAGATGGACGTGCCGGAGGACGAGGACGGCCTGATTGCCCATATCGTGGAGAAGTTCAACGGCGAGTTGGACCATTACACGAAACTGGATGCCCGCTACGATGGCCATAAGTATCCGGATCAGAGTAAGGTTAGACAGGCTAACGCTCTGATCAAGGATGTTCTGTCCCAACAGAAGGATAACACCGCGCTGATACAGCGAGTCATTGACCGAGAGGATACCCTCTACGATATGCGCGATGAGCTGCAGGACGTCGAGGAGTTCTTTAAGACTAGAGTGGGTCTATTTGATAGCGCAGTGAAGTATGAGCAGGATTTACGCGTAGACCTTGATTATATTGGTAAAGATGAGGTCGCAAATCAGGCACTGAATCATATCCGAATGATCACAATGATCCCAACAGGCGGCAAGTTCCAGTATGACCGTATTCCAGAGCTGAACGACCTCATGGCGAAGGTAAAGGCATCACATGGGAAGATGCTGGACTCCAAGCGGGATGAACTGCTGGAGATCGTCCGTCAGTGCATGGAGGAAATCCACACACTCGCCGGTGATAACAGTGCAGCCAGAAACATCTCTAACACAGCGGACAACTACTTCACTCAGAAGAAGCAGCAGATAGCATCTTACCAGACACTGGCCCTGCTGGATGGTCTGGTGCCGCCGATCTGGCAGTACAAGGATGATACTGTTAGCCGGATCGAGGCTATTGTGAATCCGAAGCCGCAGCCTCCGAAGCCGGGTCCGGGACCGCAGCCTCAGCCGAAGAAGGAAGTTATCAAGGCCATCCACCGGCAGGCAATGTTCCCGGCGAAGACCCTGAAGACCGAGGAAGAGATCGACGCCTACGTTGAGAAGATTCGTACCAACATGAAGCAGCTGCTGAAAGGATGCGACGGCATCAAGCTGAATTAACGGAGGGTACTATGGATAAGAATGCTATTAAGAAATACGCAGTTTGGGCGAGGCGTGAGCTGATCGAGCGTGTCTCCCAGCGTGCCATGATATACGGAATCACTGCAAAGGAAGCCGGGGACCCGAATGCCGAGAGTGTAAACGGCCATCTGCTGTCACAGGCAGAGAAGCGGCAGCGGCAGGCTTTGATTCGCAACATCAAGGCAAAGGGCTATGAGCAGGTCATGGAGGAAGTTGCCTACACGTGGTTTAACCGGTTTGCAGCTCTGCGCTTTATGGAGGTCAACGGCTATTTGCCCTCCCACATCCGCGTATTCACCAATGACGCCGGGGAGTTCAAGCCGCAGATCCTTGCCGAGGCCATCCATCTTGAGTTGGACGGTCTGGATATGAACAAGGTCTATGAGCTGGAGAGTGCCAACAAGAGCGAGGAGCTGTTCAAGTACCTGTCGATCGTGCAATGCAATGCCCTGAACAGCATCCTGCCGGGCTTGTTCCAGCGGATCGAGGACTACACCGAGCTGCTGCTCCCGGATTACCTGCTCCGCGAGGGCAGCGTGATCGAGCAAATGGTCACCACTATCCCGGAGGAGGACTGGACCGATCAGGTTCAGATCATCGGTTGGTTGTACCAGTATTACAACACGGAACCGAAGGACAAGGTCTTCGCTAACCTGAAGAAGAACGTCAAGATCACCAAGGAGAATATCCCTGCGGCTACGCAGCTTTTCACACCGGACTGGATCGTCCATTACATGGTAGAGAATAGCCTTGGTCGCCTGTGGTTGGAAGGGCATCCCAACGATGCCTTGAAATCAGAATGGAAGTATTATCTGGACGAGGCTGAGCAGGAGCCGGATGTGCAGGCGCAGCTTGCCACAATCCGGAAGGAATATGCTGCCCTGAAACCGGAAGAGATCCGTGTCATCGAAAGCAAGACGCAAAATTTGATACAAATTAACGATTGCCCTCTCAGGGGTGTCGCATAGGACTTAGGGGTGTCG
>JBGUPU010000051.1:0-4985 GCA_045130475.1 Lachnospiraceae bacterium | reverse complement strand
GCATTGAGAAAAGAGGCACATGCACTTGAAGAAAATGATTTTATTGATATGTTTTCTGCTTCTGATCGGAACTCTGGCTGCCTGTGCAAGGATTCAAGACCAGATGCAGGAGCAGACAAAGCAGAGTGAAACAGAGGCACCATCGGAGGACACAAAAGAACGCTCAGATGATGCCTCATCAGAGAATAAGGAAACTATGGAACAAACAGGATATACTGTCGCTGTTCCGTCCTCATATAAGACCTCATCAGACCATCCCGGTACTGTGACCAGGCTGGATTATGATTCGAAGGATTATGTCGGAGATGGGGCGGCAATCACAAAAACTGCTTATGTCTATACGCCTTACGGCTATGACGAAAACGATGAAGAAAACCGATACAACATCGTTTATCTGATGCATGGCTGGGGCGGACACGCAGGCGAATACTTTGAATATTCCTCCACAAAAAACATGTTTGATCATTTGATCGAAAACGGAGAGATCCCGCCAGTCATCATCGTATCAGCCACGTTCTACAATGAAAACAGCGATACAGGCTTCAGTGGTTCCATTGCGGAGTTCCGTCAGTTCCACCGGGATTTTGAAGAGAACCTGATGCCTGCGGTGGAAGGAAGGTTTCATACCTACGCACAGTCAGCTTCAGATGAAGATCTGAAAGATTCCCGGGATCACCGTGCCTTCGGCGGTTTCTCCCTGGGCTCCGTCACGACCTGGCTGCAGTTCTGTTATGACACGGATTATATCCGTTACTTCCTGCCCATGAGCGGCTCCTGCTGGTACTATGGTACCTATGGAGATTTCCAGATCGAAGGAAACGTGGATTTCATCGAGCAGCTTGTGAAGGATAACGATCTTGAGAGAAAAGGCTATTTCATTTATCACGCCGTCGGCACACAGGATGCCGTCAAGAGTCAGTCCATCGACATGGCGGAGGAAATGCTGGATCGTTCTGACGTATTCACGCCGGAGTATTACGTGTTCTACCAGAAGAAAGGCGGTTATCACGACTTTGATGCCGTACAGGAATACTTGTACAATGCACTGCCGCTGTTCTTCGGCAGCGAGGAATCTTAAATCAATAATACGGAGATCATGATCATGAAGAATGTAGAAAACAAGGTGATCATCATCACCGGAGCATCTTCCGGTATCGGAGAAGAGACGGCAAGGGTTCTTGCAAGAGAAGGAGCGAAGGTGGTTCTTTCTGCAAGACGCGAAGAGAGGCTTAAAAAGCTGGCTGACGAGATCGGGGAGAATGCGGCTTACCTGAAGTCCGATGTTGTGAATGCGGATGTCATCGCAAACGCGGTTCTCTACGCGGTATCTCAGCCCGACAATGTAGCTGTGCCGGATCTGGTTGTATGCCCGTCGATGGAAGGGTAAAGAATGCACGTGCAGGGCTTACGGACGAGAAACAGAATTCTGCCTGTACTGCTGGCGTTCACACTTAGCTTTGTGTTCCTGGCAGGATGCGGACAAAAAGCAGACGGGGAAAGAAGCAATATGACAAGTAACAGCGCCGCCATGAGTTCAAAAGATACAGGGACAGAAGCCATTCAGAGAGAAGACACATTCACAATAGAAACGAGGATCATCGATGTTCAAAATGATCCTGCTTTCGGCGATTACGGCAGGCTGCTCTTTCCTGTAAACAGCGGATATATGAGCGGTGATACGCTTGGGAGTCTTCGTCTTACCTGGTACAACAACATTGATCCGGATAAGACTGTGGAGATCTGCAACTACATGAGAGATCATGCGGAAACCGGGGATACCATCTTTTATGACATTTATACGGAAGAAGAAAAGAAAGCGGATTCCGCCAAAAGAGATACCGGTCTGTTTTTCTTCAAGGGTGATCCCGGTAAAAAGTTTGCCGTCGTAAATGCGGGCGGCGGCTTTGCCTATGTTGGCGCGATGCATGACAGCTTTCCGCATGCGCTGGAGCTTTCCAGGAAGGGTTACAACGCTTTTGCCCTGATCTATCGTCCTGGAGCGCAGACAGCATGTGAGGACCTGGCGAGAGCGATCACATTTATCTTTGAACATGCGGAAGAACTGCAGGTGGACACTTCAGATTATTCCCTATGGGGAGGTTCCGCAGGTGCACGTATGGCGGCCTGGCTTGGCAGCTACGGCACAGAAAGCTTCGGAGAAGATGCTTATCCTCGTCCGGCTGCAGTATTTGTCAATTACACCGGACTATCAGAAGTATATGGCAATGAACCGCCAACCTACAGCGCGGTCGGTACGAATGACGGGATCGCTTCATACCGCACAATGGAGCGCAGGATCAGTAAAATCAAAGCAAACGGTACGGATGCAGAGATTGAGATATTCAATGGCTTGTCCCACGGCTTCGGACTTGGCACGGGTACCGTTGCGGAGGGTTGGATCGACCGTGCCGTGGAATTCTGGGAACGCAATATGATAATCGGGTAAGTAAAGGAGTTTATGAACGATGAAGAAACAGACGGCGGGAAGAGATCGCCTGGGCAATCTTGCCCTGAAATTTGCAGAACTGAATGATGATGTACTCTTTGGAGAAGTCTGGTCGAGGGAAAAGGAACTCTCCCCCAGAGACCGCAGTATGATTACAATTGCTGCACTGTTTTCCGCAGGGCTGTATCCGCAGCTGAAAAGCCATCTGGCACTGGGGAAGGAACATGGCGTGACAAAGACGGAAGCGATCGAGATTGCAACGCAGCTTGCCTTTTACTGTGGTTGGCCCAAGGCGTGGAGCACTTTCCCGATGATTCAGGAGGTCTACGGGGATGAAGATAATATGGAAAGCTGAAGTAGGAGGCGTTTCGCATGAATAAGGATCGTTTGGCGGCCTTTACAGATGCTATACTGGCCATCATTATGACCATTCTGGTGTTGGAATTGGAGAAACCGTCAGAAGCAAGCTGGGCAGCGGTCTGGGCACTTCGGCAAAGCTTTGTCAGCTATATCATTTCTTTCTTCTGGCTGGGGGCAATGTGGGTGAATCTCCATTCCCAGTGGCAGCGGATCGAGAGGATCGACAACCGGGTAGTCTGGTGCAGCATCGTAATGCTCTTTTTTGCATCCCTCTTTCCCTGGGTAACAGACTTTGTCGGCAGAAACTTCATGAGTCGTTTTGCTAATGGTGCTTATCTGTTTGTTGTACTGGCCGTCAGCTTCGCGAATATCGCTCTAAATCGATATGTCGGAGAGGCGAACCGTAAAGACAGTGAGTTCTATAACGAGACAAAGGCAGTGGACCGGATCATGTGGATCGATATTGCTATTAAGGTAGTCGGCTTTGGAATCTCCATGGTGATCTGTCCTCCGCTCACGCTGGCGTTTGTCATTCTGGCCGGCCTGCTTCCATCGGTAGTGGCACATAATAATCAAAAGAAAGTGTAAGGTTTATAGAGATGAGCAAGAAAGTACTGATAATATCGGGGAGCCCCAGAAAAGGCGGAAACTCTGATCTAATGTGTGATGAGTTTATGCGCGGAGCCGTCGATGCCGGCAATAATGCCACCAAGATCCGTGCAGCTGAAAAGAAGATCGGTTTCTGCAGTGCCTGTTATTATTGCAGGAAGTCCGGCGGGGTCTGCGCAAAGAAAGATGACATGACAGACATCCTGCAGAAGATAATCGATGCGGATGTGATCGTACTGGCAAGCCCTGTTTATTTCTATTCGATTGACGCCCAGATGAAGGCACTCATTGATCGGACACTGGCCCGTTGGACCGAAGTGAAGAACAAGGAATTCTATTATATCGTAACCTGTGCTGATACGGATAAAGCTGCACTGGAAACGACACTTGCATGCTTCAGAGGTTATGCCGATTGCGTTGAAGGCGCCGAAGAAAAAGGCGTCATCTATGGAACCGGCGTATATCAGCCTGGAGAGATCAAAAAGAGTCCTGTTTTTAAACAGGCATATGAAATGGGAAAATCGATCAGATAAGGCAGGGAAAAAATATGAACAGAGTATGGATGATCACGGGTGCCGGCCGTGGATTGGGCCGTGCGTTTGCGGAGGAAGCGGTTAAAAACGGTGACATGGTTATTGCCACAGTCCGCAAAGTCAACGATGCGGATCCGCTGATGAAAAACGAAAATGTGCTTCCGGTCATTATGGATGTTACGAAAAAAGAGGAAGTCACCGCTGCGGTCGATGCCGGAATAAAGAAATTCGGCAGAATCGATGTGCTGATCAATAATGCCGGCTTCGGTATGAGTGGTGCTTTCGAGGAAGTATCTGACGAAGAACTGCGAACTCTGATGGAAACCAACTTCTTTGGCGTGACCAATGTGACCAGGGCAGTTCTTCCATTCATGCGGAATCAGGAAAGCGGTATGATAATTACGGTTTCTTCTCAAGCCGGAGCTATGGGATTCCTTGGAAGCTCAGCCTACTGTTCTTCCAAGTATGCGGTGGTGGGGCTTTCAGAAGCTCTTAGCATGGAACTGGCTCCTTTTGGAATCCAGGTTGCTTCCATCCTGCCCGGTTCCTTCAGGACGGATTTCCGGGACAGCAGTTCTATGAAGCATGCAAAAAACTCGCTGGCAGCTTATGATGGATCGGCTGTTCACGCAGCGAGGGATTTCCTTGCGGCCAATAATCACAAGCAGGAGGGAGATCCCGCTAAAGCAGCAGCATTTCTATACAGTATCATTGAAAGCGGAAAACTACCGAAGCGGATTCTGATCGGAAAGAAATGTTGTGAAGACGTAAAGGTGTATCTGAAAGAACGAATATCAGAGATCGATTCTTACCTGGATGAATCATCCCAGACGGATTTTGACGAGTGAAAAACAGGGCCTGCTGATAGTGGATTGTCTGCTTCGGCGGGCCTCTTCTTTGTTTCATGATAACTACATACTAAATAGGATAATATTCTGAAAATAATTCCTGTCACAGGATTGTCACAGCTATGGTGACAGCCCTGTCACAGCACCAGAATAAATAATCATGAAAAGTTTCACTGTTACAGGATTGTC
>JBGUPU010000050.1:0-44672 GCA_045130475.1 Lachnospiraceae bacterium | reverse complement strand
AAAACCAGCCCCTACTGACTGTCCCCACTAAAGCTCCCTATTAAGCTACCCTACTAGAAACAGACCCCACTAAACTTTGGAGACCCGAAATTAAATTTGCGCAAGATTCTTGACAGTACCGAAGATCTGCCCTCCCCCTGCAGAGCAGGGGGTTTATTTTCGGCTGCGGTACAAAAAG
The DNA here is from genome assembly GCA_045130475.1 of Lachnospiraceae bacterium. GTDB lineage: Bacteria > Bacillota > Clostridia > Lachnospirales > Lachnospiraceae > CAG-791. Next base: position 44,494 of record JBGUPU010000050.1, on the reverse strand, counting down.
AAGGCACTCCTCCATCCTGAAGGAGTGCCATAATTATTATCTAGATATATTCTCTTTATATCTATTCATACAAACCCGCCACTTTACCCATAACAATAACCAGCACCCACAACCGCGCCATCAGCAGGTTCTTTTAATAAAGTGATCAAATAGCTCAGATATGAGAGGACAATCCTACCCCCAAGGTAAAATTTTCCATCATATTATCGACGATGCTTATTGTTTACTATTTTTACTTATTAATCTTCACACTCCTTGCCGGACTCCATGCTGACCACCATTTCGAATTGCCGACCGTCTTGTAAGTCCGGATCCTGACATAGTAGGTCTTCCCTTTGGCAATGCCTCCGATCACCCTGGAGACCGTAGAGGCTCTGGTGATGTTGACGGTCTTGTTTCCAGACGCAAATTTACTGTTCGTGTTGTACTGAATCTGGTATCCGTTTGCCTTTGCGTTTTTCTTCCACCTGACAGTTATCTTTCTGGCTGCGCTGTTTTTGACGGAGGAGACTGCCGGTCTGGCTAGCCGATAGACCGCCAGATTCCTCGCAAGACCGGCTCCGGTGGGGGCTGTCGGGACTACTCTGAAAGTATATAGCGTGCCGTTGGTATTGGCTGTTGTGTCTGTACAGGTAATGGTGGATCCGCTCGTAATAGACCTGATCAGATTAGATCCCCTGTAAATCCTGTAGCCTGTCGCGCCGGCAACACTCTTCCAGGTCAGCTTGATCCCTGTCGCCTGGTTGGCTGCAGTGATCGAGAAAGTCGCGGCAGGGACTACCTTGATGGAGACAGTTTTGGTTGCTGCTTTGTAGTTTGCTGTTGCCGCAGCGGTTGCCGTGATCGTTGCACTACCAACTTTCTTTGCAGTGATCGTTCCCGCGGCATTTACCGCAGCTACGGTCGCAAGAGAGGACTTGTAAGATTTTGCTCCCACAGCACCTGTTATGGATACAGTTGCTGTCTTTCCAACTGCGATCGATACAGCAGATGTTTTTACGGCTATGCTCTGTGCCGCCTTGTTGATATTGAAAGATGCGGTTTTTGTGCCAGTGTAGTTACCCTTGCCGGTTATGGTAACTGTAGCTGTTCCAGCATTTATATTGTTCTTATAGGAAACGGTATAATCCGTACCCTCCTTAAGTGTATAGGAACCATTTTTTACTACTGGCGACTGAGTCAGAGCTTTACCTGTGTAGGTCTTAGTATTAAGGCCTGAAACGATTACATTGGATATAGATGCACAATTAATCGTGAAAGTTGAAGTTTTTGTACCGGTGTAGTTGCCCTTACCATTGATCGTCACGGTTGCTGTGCCAGCGTTTGTGTTGTTCTTATAGGAAACGGTATAATCCGCTCCATTTATAAGGGTCTTATCACCAACCTTAACAGTAAGATACTGCGTCTGCAGTGAACCAGTATAGCTTTTGTTAGAAATACCCGTTACAGTGGCGTCAGACAGTGATGCAGGATTAATCTTAAAGATCTTTGTGACCGTGCCTTCATAATTGCCAATGCCAGTAATTGTTATTGTAGCTTTGCCGACGTTTGTGTTGTTCGTGTATGACAACACAAAATCTGTGTCTTTAACAAGTACTTCATCAAAGCACTTCACAACAGCAGCCGGTGTTATAGGTTTACCTGTCCATACTTGATCATTTACTTTTATCGAAACATTAGATTCATCTATTGTGGTTGTTTTGTTCTCTTCCACGAAATGCACTATGGCATTTTCAATGCATGTGTCACTATCCAATCCTTTTTCAATTATAATACTATTCCATTTATTTTCAGGTCCATAAAAGTAAATGTCTGTTAATGAAGCACAGTTTAGAAAAACAAATTTTTCAATCCTGTTGATAGTGTTCGGTAGATGTACTGTTTTCAGAGAAGAACATCCTGAGAAAGTCCCGTTACTTATTTTATTTGTCGGTGAATTAATAACTGCTTCCTCTAAATTATAGCAATTCGTAAATGCGTTTTCACCAATGGAACATACTGTTTCTGGTATTTCGACTTCATTAATATTGGTTTCGGAAAAAGATGCCTTTCCAATTTCTGATAATCCTTTGGGGATTGGAATATCTTTAAGGCTACTACAACCTTGAAACGCATAATTACCTATTTTTTTTACACTAATTGGAATTGAAACGCCTGTGAGTCCTTTACATCCAGAAAACGATGCATCTTCTATTACTTGTACGCTATTTGATATTGTATATCTTCCACTTTTTCCTGCCGGGAAAACCACCAAGGTTTCCTTATCTTTACTATAGACGACACCTTCTATATCCATATACGCAGGATTATTATTGTCAACCGTGATAGAAGTGAGTCTGCTATTTCCATAAGAAGCCCCGGCGAACGCACCTGGTTTTATCATGGTTACCCCGGAAGGAATGTGGACGCTGGTCAAACCGCTGCAGCCCCAGAAAGCATATTCTCCAATTGTTTCCAATGATTCTGGTAGAGAAATAGATATCATTGCTGAGTCACAAAATGCATTCTTCCCAATGTTTATGATTCCTTCATCGATAATAACATTCTTCACCTCTTGGTTGTACCAAGGTGATGCAGATGGATAAAGGAAATCTGTCATTTTCCCGGTTCCAGTTAAAGTGAGAGTTCCGTCTTTTAAGAAAGACCAACTAACATTATCCCCACATGAGCCAGAACAAACAACATCTAATTCGCTCTCTTCTTGTGGATCTTTTGTAATCATATACAAACTAAAATGATCTGTTTCGAAGACCAAATATTTACCTTCATTTATGGTGCTTAATTTACTCCAAGAGCCGTCCGGTTCTTGTCGATAAGCATAATATTTTTTGGCTTGCGCATCATAAGGCGCTGGAATTCTGACAGTACACTTTCCATTAGGCTGAACTTTTTCATCATTTTTTACGAAACATATGTTATACAATGTATATTGATCTGGTGTAATATCATAGCCATTTACTTTCCATACATTTTCTGGTGCACCTATACGAAACACTTGCAGTACAGTATCTTCATCAATTACACCTTCATCATATGACACTGTTACACCAGCAACAGTCATGGAAGTCCTTGAGTCCAAATAAGAATGAACGGTAATATAGGAACGGTTAAAACTCTGTTTAAGACTAACTGTCTGAAAAACAAGTGAAAGACATTTATTACCAATAAAAAGAGACTCTAAAACAGAGCCATACGGCATAGAGATATTTTCAAATACACCTTCACCAACATCGACTGAGAATTCAAAGACATCTTCCCACCCAATCCCTAGGCTTTCAATAAAAGCTGTAAAATCATCAGTTGTAGCTCCCATTATTGAGCCAGTAGTTTCATTAATTATAGACCCCGTCCCAATACTTATTGAGTCTTTGAACTTATCAACAATCTGATTTCCAAATTCCTCTACAAAAAGCTCTCTTATTCTTTCAGTAGCACTATTGTTCGTCGCCGCACTCATCCCAAATAATTTTTTTATGTTTGAATAGAACTTAGATGAGTCTGATTCCCCTGGCAGAGTTTCTTCCATCACATATCCCACATAATCAGTAAGATTATATAACAATACTCCAGGAGACACAGCTATATTATTTGAAATCGAAAAATGCCCTCCAGGTGGTACATTAAATTCTATAGGGGTCCACGTTGAATTGAGTTCGGAAGTATAGCTGTGATAATTTCCGTGTACTCCATCCCATATTTGATAAACCAGAGATTTTCCAGTATTGTAGACGCTATCAATATTTTTGAACTTCATTATAGGTTCACTTAATATCCATTTACCTTTTGCATCATATACATCTACAGCTCCTGTCATAAAATTAGTATTATATGCATCAAAAGAAACTTTCGTACCAGTATCATCTGCTGCTATTTCGTAGTTGCTAATATAAATACCATAGAAATTATAGAAGTTTGTCAATTTATCATTGTCAGAACCTGTATTTGGATAAAACTCTGGAACTGTATCTATTTTATAGACATAATTCTTTCCAGATGTTTTTCCATGGGAAACTGTTATAGAGATAGAATGATGTGCACCAGTCTCAGAGTCACTAATAATTAAGGAAGATGTTCCTTCTTCTAATCCAGTTATATCGATTGAGTATCCTAAAGATCCAAGCTGATAATCTGACATTGAGATAACTGTATTGTTTCCAATCACAAAAGAAGGTGTCCATAAATTACTGATTTCTCCATTAATCACTAAAGAAGCAATTATTTGCATAGAATCACCGGTGCTTATTTCTAAATCCTGGTCAGAAGAATACAATTTAATTAAAGCTTCTTCATTGACTAGCCCGACTATTTCATATACAACATCAAGCCCTGATATTATTTCTTTAGATGATCCAATATAATATCCTATTCTTTTTCCTTCCCAATCGCATAAATCACTAGTATAAGGCAGCTCTCCTGCATTACTAAATAAATAATTGGCTCCATCTATATATATCGTATAGTCCTCTACAAATCGTGAATCTAGTCTTCCAACTCTATACTCTAGAGGCTCTATATCCACAAGCTGATTATTATACAAGTAAAATACAACATGTGTTCCGGGAACAATGTTCTCAAGTTTTCTCCAGTCTACGACGGAATCCGAAAAAGTATCGTAACTATAGTTATTAATATCCAAGCGTGTTGCATATTTTTTTGAAAATTCATTTTCTTCCAACTCATACTCTTTTACTATCCCAATATGCTCCTCAAGTGGACTAATGTATGATACTTTTCCATCTTGAAATTTTACAAATACTTTTTTCCCTTGTGAATTGTTAACAGATTGAATTAGTCCCACATCAAAATTATCACTGATATCATAATTCAGATCATCGAGAAAGAGACAATTCTCATCTGCATCCCATCTTTTATAAATGCAAATACCAAATTCAGAATCTGGCTTTACATTTATAGATGTCGTTTCAGTTATACCATTCACAGTTAATCCCATTTCATAAATACCAGGAATAAATGTATTGACAACAACTGAAACATACCAAGTATTTTTTTCTCCCGTATCAGCAGGAGATAATGTACTTAAGTTCGAGAAACTCAAAGTATTGCTATCAGGTGTTTGAAGTGAACTATTTACATGTGAAGCACTTGTAATAAACGTACCAGTTATCGTAATACTATCTCCTTCATAGCAACTATATGAAGGCTCAAGTGTCAAAGAATCCTCTATCTCTCCAGACTCATCTGCGCCACCAGGGTTCTGGCTATTTAAGTCATATAATTCAAAAGTATTGCCGATGCACAAACGTCCATCAGAAGCAAATATACTAATATTCCACTTTCCATCATCTTTCTGAGTCCCTTTAAATAATGCTCCATGAATGTCATCCTCATAAACTAATCCGTATCCCGAGGTTCCATAACGAGATAGAAGCATAGAAAAAGATTTTCCCGAGTCATCCCAACTAACATATACCGGCCATGAAAAAGATCCCCTTCCATTTATCCAAGTAGCGATGACCTCTCCGTTCACTTCTTGGAAAGAAATAATCTCAGTATAGTATTCTTCAATCTTTCCATTAACTTCCAACCATGATATATAACCTATATCACCAAAAACTGTCCCTTCCTTTGCTCTAAATTCTTTTCCTAGGAAGAATGCATCTTCTCCACTGATAGCGTTTTTTCTATCAGATGAAGCGTTTTTGACTTCATCCGCATCTCCTACTGATCCCTCCTTCACATCCGTATATTCAGATTCACCAGGGACTGCTACTTCCATTGTCATCTCAGTTTCCTCGGATTCCGTTTTTGGTTCTTCTTTCACCTCGGTCTCCCCATATTCCTGAGCAGTATCTTCCTCTGTTCCCTCTACTTCTATAGTATTCTTTGATTCCTCTATTTCCTCATATTCTTCATTAATCAAAATATCCTCAGATTCTTGAGATGTATCTTCCATACCATTGATTTCATCAGCAATTTCATGGTTCTCAGAATCTTCCCATGATGCCTCAGCAGCAATCTCAGATGTCTTTCCTTCATCAACCTCGGTTTCTGAAGCAAGAATGCTGATGGGGGCCACCCCCATAACCAGTATGACAGATAGCAACAAAGCAATGATTTGGTTTATCTTCTGTCTAACTTCTTTCATTAGTATTCCTCCTCTAAATATCTATGTATCTATAAAAAAAGCGCATACAAAACTGACTGAAGAGTCTCTCCTCCAACAGATTTGTATACGCAATTTATACTAGTATATAAGTCGTAACAACGGCATAGCGTTTCTTTTTTTAGGTATATAATATGTCAAAACACTTAATAATTATAAAAGCTAATAAGTTTTGTGTCAATTATTAATCATTTGGACATAACTTTACAAAACTATCTTCTTCGCTATCCTATACAAGAACCGGATTGTGAAATGCCTCTTATCTTTAATCACAATCCAATTCAGGACTGTACGGGTAAGACCGGGATTTCCCACTTAACTGTCCCCTGGGCTGTGATTTCAGTTATTTGCTTAGCCCCCAACAACTGTATCGGATTCCCTGATTTCTGCATCTACTCCCGTGATTCGATCCAGCTTATCTCTCTCCTTAACCACGGCATTCCATGCAATCACCACTGTACTTGCTACACAGCCTCATCCTTGACTTTCTTCGCCTGGCAGATGCCTCCGTTTCTCTGCTCCTCTTCAGTCTTTTTCTTATCACCACTTTGTCTCCAAGCACTCAGAAAGATCAATCTTCCATGACTTTTCGAATAATCTTCTCTGCTTTTTTGTTTTACAAGGCATAAATCCTTTGGTAATTACACAATACAACAAATAGCCAAGGTACCAGAACTGATCGCTTTAGTATGATACCATAGTTATTAGTAAATTGTTCAATTGTTTTCACGTTCAATCAAAATTGCTGGTTCATTTTCTCGTTTCCGCAAAACAATAAACTTATTTCCACAATCTTCCTGAATCTGTAAATAAATATATTCCTCAAACAATAAAAAAGATTCCCCGCCACCCAGTGCAGAAAACTGCCTGGGCAACGGAAACCCATTGAATTTAAAAGCATTTCAGCTATTTCATATTTTGAATGAGTCAGTGGTACAACCGTCTCGATACCGCTCGAAACAGTGAAATTGATACCATATTCCTTATCCGTTTGCTGAAATAGACCCAGGAATGTATATCTGTTTTATCGGTTCGCGCGAAACATATTAGTCTTAACCTGCTCTTGAGAACACATAATATATTTTCGGGTCTTATAATAATTGCAATCCTCCTAATAATGATTAAATGTAAATACCCTCACTCCGGGAGTTTGAAATCAAAATACAAATCCTCTGGTGCAGTCACATCCATTGGAATATGAAACAGGTGTGCTCCATTGGGTTTCTTTGAACCTTCTACATATTCCATATGGCCGGATCCGATATATGTAAATGGTAGCTGGATCCCGTCCTCATTGTCCACCTTTCTAACAAAGATATGCATCTTTCTGCTATTCTTTAAGGCCTCTAGTTCACGGGCACTGACATTAGCGACAGTTTCCCACTGGAATGTGTTTTCATCGATATATCCGTCGACATACTTAAGGTCATCTTTGGTGCTGTTGGCTTTAATAACTGTGACATATGCATAGACAATGCCATCATATATCTTTGTTCCGACCATGATGTCCTTCGGATTATTTAACAAGAGCTGCTGCACCTGTTCCTTGCGGTATTTTGCCCATAGATGAAATGTTTCACCAGGTGTCGCATCTGCAAAATCAACTTCAAACTTACTGAGGCCATACTCCAGGAGGTCCCTCAGGTATTCATCCATTTCTACATCTAGTTTAACTTGATTTAGTTCTAATGCTATGACTGATTGTTCCTCTTTTTGAATAAAAAAATCAGTTGCCAACATATAGTGAAGGGCATGCTCATACGCTTCCTGTAAAAAGACTGTGGCGTTGATCCGCACATATCTCCTGATCTCGTCAAGATTTGCTTTGCCGGCACTCATAACGAGTCTTTGTAATATGAGATATTCGTACGGACGTACCAGAGGCAGCATTTCCGAGACATAGCGGACAAAAGCTTCCTGACGTTCACTAAATGCCGGCAGGTCTTCTTCTCCGATTCCCTTTAAAAACCCAAAGTAAGATGCTGTCTTCCTTCCTCCTATCTTTGATTGCATGAATTTGATCAGGTCCGGAGCATAATCGTTATTGAGGTAATCCACGTGCCGAGGCCAGGTAGGGGAGCTTATATATTTTTTGAAATTCTCATAGTCCTGACCAAGAAAACGTTTTGTATTAAAGTTAACTTGGTCAATATAAGAAAGGATCTCCTTCTTACTCAAATCATCAAGATGTATCTCCACACCATAATCCTGTAGACCAATTTTCTCAAAGTCGTTGGCAATCAATGCTGCGATCAGTTTTTTCTCTACAACAAAGTTTTTAGACAGGCTTCCAAGTGCAAAGGCGATCTGCACACTGCGCTTATAATCATTTCCAATGAAATCCAAAACTATTACGAACTGCTTACCTTCGTATTTACGGAGTCCACGTCCAAGCTGTTGAATGAAAATAGTCTGAGAATCTGTTGGCCGAAGGAAAAGAACCATATTTACACCGGGAATATCTACACCTTCATTAAGGATATCCACAGTAAACAATATCTCCAAATCAGCCGCATCATCTTGAAGGTCCTTATATGCCCGAACTCGCTCTCCCACACTGTTACGCCCTGTCAGATATCGGGTATGGTAGTAATCCTCCATAGCTTGTGACATTCGGATTGCATGAGAAATATCCCGGCAAAACGCCAGGGCTTTGAGTTTTACATCTCCCGGAAGACGATGTTTTTCAATGGCCTGATAGATAAACTCACAATGTGCTTCATCAGAGAACTGCTCCACAAACCTATGCCCCTTTGTCTGCGAGATTCCATATTCAATCAACTCATCACGAATACCATAGTATTTGAATGGAACGACCAGTCCATTAATGATTGCGTCTCGTAAACGTAGCTCATAGGGAACGTTCTGATCAAACAGTGCAAAGACGTCTTCGCCGTCCATTCTCTCAGGGGTAGCCGTGATTCCAAGCAAAAACTCAGGTTCAAAATAATTCAAGATCTTGCGATAAGATTCCGCTGCGGCATGATGTGCTTCGTCGATGATAATATAGTCAAATGTCCGCTTATCGAACAGTTCTAATGAATTTGCCATGGTTATGTTTGTCGAAAACACAAAATCCATGTCAAATTCTTTATAGTCTTTATTATAAATCCCGTAACTTCGATTGCTGCCGAATACACGCTGGAAAGTCTCGAACGATTTCATCAGGATCGATCCTTCTTGAACAATGTATAACAAACGATCTGGATTAAAGTTTAAAGCGTCAAATGCCGCAAGGTAAGTTTTTCCCGATCCAGCCGCTGCTGTGATCAAAGATTTTGATGCTCCCATTGCACGAATACGGTTCAGTTCTTTCAAAGCACGACGCTGCATGTAGTTGGGTTTAATCTGTGCATTGGCAATTTCATAGTCCATATCCCAACGTTCAATAGCAAAAAACAGGTGCTGTTTGTATTCCTCGATCAGATCTCTGCTTAAGGGGATCGTTTTTACCCATAATGATGAGAATTCATCCCGCGCCGCTTCAAATGTCAGGACCGAATCAGTGCTTACCATATCATCAATGACGGACACATCCCACTCCACATTTTTCAAAAGGGCATAGACCGTGATATTTGAAGAACCAATCAACAATTCATTATGATCTGAAAACTCAAAAAGATAACCTTTAGAATGAAAACCGACAGGATTGCCTGTTTTGTCGTGAAAACACTCCCGATCGAGATGGCAAGAGAAACGGTCCGGATACCGCACAGATAGATCATGAAACCACAGAAGAGAGTCAATATCTGTAAAATTCTGATAGGTAGAAGTAATGAGGGCTCCTTCTGCTCCTCGAGCCAAAGCAGCCTCTAAATTAGATGAGATCAGACGCAGACCAGCCTTTTTGATAAAGCTGACCGAAAACATGAACTTTCGACAAGAATCAATATTCTTCTTTAGTCTGTCTATAAATCTTTCCTCAGTGTAGTTTGTCAAAAAACTGCTCTGCATAGTCTGTCTCCCGTCGGTAACTTGTACCTGTAATCAATCCATTTTCACAAAAATCACTTTATCCTTAGCATAGATGAAAGCCGTTCCCAGCCATCCTGAATGCACATTTCCTCAAAATACCGCACATCCAGTTGCTCCAGGAAACGATTAATGCTCTCTTCTGAGCAGTCCTCTCCATGATCTTCAAGTAAAGTCCTGATATCTTCTCGCGTCCAGATAATGCTGCAAAACGTTTCCATCTTGCACTCCTATATCATTTAAATATCTATTAAAGGAAATTATTGATAGTTTATTCTACCACTTTTATGTGTCTTTATCTTTAAAATCACAGTTTCTCTCGTAATCATTCTTATGGACTGGCATTTTAAAATGATATTGGATAAATGCCAATTCCGAAATCACATCGCTGCTTCCTCTAACGATGCTGTTACTTCATCGATCATATCCTCAATCATCTGTGCAAGTTCTGCCTCTTCTTCCTCCAGATGATCCCCATCTTCCGTATCTTCATTGCCTGCTTCATTCTCATATTCAGCAATGAAGTCGTCTATTCTGCTGATCGCATCTTCCATATTTGATTGTGCGTCCTGAGACATTTCCCCCTGCATACTGTCCTGCAGGCTTTCAGGCATATTATCGAAGGCCATCTGTTCATCCCACAGGACATCCTCTATTTCACTCTTAATACTTTCCAGTTCGTCGATATCTACGGGAACAACAATCCGTCCAATCCTGGCAGCAATATTGTTAAGCTGTTTTCTCCTCTGCTTATTCACTCTAAATGCCTCCTCGTTTTTTTTTCGATTGTTTTCGTTGCTGGTAACAGATACTAAAAAACTAAACCTCGGACTGTCCCGTTAACCGCCCGATAATCTCAACCACATGTTCGAGAAAAGCTTTTCTGAAACTCCTGGAAAGCATGTTGATCGTTTTTCCTGTGCAATTTTCTGCTACCAGCTCCCTGTGACACTTCTGTGACAGATCCTTTGATATACTGACGTCGTCAAATAAAACAAAACAAACCACCGCAGAAAAGCGGTGGCCTTAAGAACAGAACGATTACTTTTATCGATATGGTAAATAATAAAGGAGAATAAGATCATGACTAACGAATATAAGGAAATGAACAATGAAGAACTTAAACAGACAGTCGGCGGCAGAGACGGTAAGGTCGGCCTTTGGGAAGGCCCCACCAGAACAGTCCACGGACTGCAGACCGGATGGCTTGCACTCCGCTCCGAGCCCCGCTATGACTACCACAACGAGATCGGCCAGCTCTATAACGGAGACGTAGTCCAGATCATGGGCAATGATGCCATCACAGAGCATGACTTTGACAAGGCCGAATACACAGCCTATACATGGGTCTACTCCAAGAGACTCAACAAGAGCGGCTGGGTCAACAGCAGATTCATCTGATACCAGGAAGATAATATTGCGCCGGATTTCCACCCGGAAACCGAGCATTCATACAATAACAGGTTGTAAGCAAACGATCCAAAGGGACGACCCCTTTGGATCGTTTTTGATGTGGAACGCAAAGTCCCATGACACCCGTCTGCAGGGATCTTCCTGCATAAAGCAAACCGCCGCACTGACCCTTATGTCCAGTGCGGCGGTTTGTTAGCGAATATGTATTATTTTTAATAGGGGATGCTGTATATGAACAGGCAGGTGATTTATGCCGCCCTGTTCAGGAGATATCTCATCATGATCATCTCATCTTCCAGATTGCAGGTGAAGATCTCCATCTGTGTGCTGAAATCTCTGATCCATCTGGCCATGCCGGCCTTGTTCTGGTCCGCGGACTTCATATTGTACTGTGTGCCGTTGGAAGAGACCAGAAAAACAGGCATCCTGCATTTGCTGATCGCTTCGTTGAAATTCCTTACATCGTTCTGTGTCCTTGTTGTCATGGTCTTTTCCTCCTTTTTTGATTTCCTTTTCGGATAATTGTTATATTTTTTATGACTGCCTATCTGACAGGTCTGGTGTTTTCTCCGATCAGGTTTTCCCTTGATCTGAATATATAGTACCATCGCAATCACCTGGAAATAAGACGGCTCAAGGACAGGATTTATCAAAAAATAGACTTTGAAAAAGGAGCTTTTCTGGTATTTTAGAGCATTATTCTAGAAATTTCCGTGTTTTTAGCCATGATATTATCAGATATGGACAAATCAGGCTCAGTTTATCACAAAAACTTCTGAAATAATGTCTTTTTGTAGTCCTGAAGCAAAGTCATCAAAAGCGAATACACAAAAGAATAAGAAAACCGCCATACTGACACAACGTCCAGCACAGCGGCCTCTTGGCGAATATGTAAGAAGCAGAGTTGATGTTACTCCCCTGCTTCTTATTTTTGTTGGTCAGCGTGCGACCACATTCCTTAAATTGATGGTCGTGGACAAGGTACGCGATCACCAATGCGCCATCCGCAGGAATCATCTCTTCCGAAGGATTCCCGTTGCTATCTTCCTCCTCAAGGACTACATTGGCGGCAAAAGTTCCGTATCACCGATAAGCGAAAACCGGATTGTCGTCTGTGTAATTATAGAGTGTATCGTCCTCAAAGTCTTCCGGAACAAGGTCCGCGCTGTAAGATCCGAAAGCGATAGGTGTACTGATATTACGTGAAAGGCCACTCCTTTCTTTCCTGACTTACCTTTTGACTGTTCTTCATGCTTTTCGTGCATATCCGCAGAGTCCTCCTCCAATATGATTTTTTGCACAGTGGTTCCACAACCCGAGCAGTGGTTCTCATCTTGCCGAAGCTTTTTCCCGCACTTTGAACAGTTCATCTTTCCTCCCTATTACAATCTTAATCGCAGACCCCGGAGGCTGTCTTCTATCTCCACAGTTAAAAGCATAGGCTATTGAATAATCGGAAGTTCGGAAAGGTTTTTCCGACGATTAGAATCAACATATTCTCCTTCAAGCCATGCCGCATCACTGCCTTGGTAAGGGTTTTCTAAATCCCAACCAAAAGACAACTCTTTAGCTTCACCTAAAAGTTTTCTGTCTGCGGTAATTGCCCCTCTTGTGTCAGCAACCATCACATTTGTCCATGTTCCGAAGGTCTCTGCGCATTGTTCCTTTCTTTTCTCATCTGCATCTTTTTCCACAGCATAGACAAAGCTCCCATCTGCTTTAAGACCAGCCACAAAGTCATTGCTACGAATAATATGAACAATATCCGTCCAGGATAAAATCTCATCCGGATAAACAGGGGTTCCCTCCAGTGCCTGTGCTACAATCGTACCATCCTTTTTCAGTCCGATAAGTTCTGTGTATTTAAACGGTTCACCATTTACATAAACCATGGCCATGTCTGTCCATCCATCCAGTTCAGTAATTGAGTCATTACTAACATTAATATACGCAGCAGTTCCGTCATTTCTAACAACTACTATATTTTTATAATAAGCAGAAATATACTTGACATTTTCCACCCCCTCTATCTCCTTTACAGCGGCCTTCTGGCCATAAACCCCACCCATAGCATCACTTGCATTGCAATAAACAACTTTTCCATCAGCAGTCACACCTGCAAGAATTGATCCATAGGGACTATCAGGCTCTGAAAAGTCAAAATATCGAATGTCATAACCTTCAAATACTGAATATGCAAACCAGAGTCTTCCGTTCGAATCCAAAAAGACTGTTTCTCCATTTTTTTTATTTTTTATCTGCAAAATCTGTGGACTGGCCCCTTTATCAGCAACAAGACCTGCATATCTGTCCAAGTTAAACCTGTCATGAACTGCGTTGTGGGCAGCAAATAAAGTGGATCCTTCTGCATAAAGACAATACAGACTACCCCCAGTATAGCGCATATTGTTTTCTATTCCTTCAGAAACAGTCCAATTCGCATTCTTTTTTGTGTTATTCATTTCTACGCTTACATTGTCCGATTTTTCAGTAGACTCATCCTTCTTGAAGCTGTCCCCATCTGTGTTCTGAACAGCAAAATAATCTTCTTTATTCTCATTTTTTGCAATATTACTCTCTTTTAATCCGCAAGCAGATAAAAACAAAATCGCAGTAGCAATCAACAGATATTTCACAACACTTTTTTTCATATCTGGTCTCCTATCTTTTTCATTTGTGTATTTTTATTATATGTGTACTGTTTTACCAATCAACCGGACAATTTCCAACACACCTTCTTTCAAAATGCTGATCCCTTCAAACAACATACAGCCTTCCCGGATTTCAAATCTATTGCAATCTCCTGCGAACGGATATCCTTGGGCCGTTACTTCTCTCACATCCTTATAAAGCAATATCCCCAAATAAGTAAAAAGAGTATAATGTTAAAGATGGACCTGCCAAATTTTCGTGTTCCGCGGGAAGGTCATTCTTCAGACACATGCCCCTGCGTGCAGTATTAATCAATACAACATGATTGTCCCAATATCTGTTAACGCTGAATCTCCATGTATGCAACAGTTGCGAATAGAAATCTCTTCTCCATCGTAACTGCGATATACTCTGGGATTACTCCCATGTAGTAAATAATAAGCTTTTCCTTGGTATCTGATTGTGTCAGGAAGAGATGCGATATCATATTGCGTCCTGGCCGCCTTGTATCCTTCCATTGCGAAATCCATATCATTTCCTGCAGCTTCTGGGGCGCTTTCTCCAACAAGCCCATTTCCGATGGAAGCTATGGGAAAATATATGAATGGAAGCGCTATCGCCATTTGTATTACTGCGAATAAAGCTTCTCCTAAAATAGACCATAGGTCATAATTCATAAGAACTTCACGTCTAAAGTAGAGAAATACATAAAGAATAAAGAAATATTCTACCGTCGCGGTGAATAAAGAAAATACTTTTCTGAAAAAACCGCCATAGATTTTTGAACGAATAACTACCATTAACACAGAAATAAGCATAAAGACCAGTGCAAGTATTGCTATCACTTTTAATCTCGTTGTCCACTCTCCAATGTTGGTCCAGGTTGGCTGAACAACCCCGGGCGGAAACTCCCACGAGATTGTCTTCGGTTTGCTCATAAGAAAGGGTAAATCGTATTTATATCCCAATAAACCAGGTATAAAATTAATTGACACACCTCCGGCCTTTATCGTTTCCGGTAAAGTATTAAACAAACACAAAACTACACCTGTTCCAAAATACATGCTGATCTTCCATGGTATCCACGTCAGCATCCTCTCCTCTTTCTCTTCTATAATCGCGAGGCCATTATTATCTTTATCTGGCTCTGGCACTGAAAAAACTATAAAAATATAGATGACCGGCAAAATCAAAGGACCAATCATTTTTATAAACGGAAGCAGCTGAATCCCCTCCTCTGTCACAATTCTAGCTAAAGCCCATCTACCGGCATGTTGAATGAGTACACATCCGTTAAAAAGGCTGCTGAGTAAAACAAGGATTAGCCATGGTGTGAAATCTGTATCCATCCACTCAAACAGTACGGGCAGACACGAAATCAGCCAGAATATGATCGCTATCAATACCAGCCCAATTAAATCTGATTGAAACCAAGTCCAAAAGTACAGGTTCTTATAAACATACATCGCAATAAGATAAGGGATAATACTAAGAATTATTAATAAACACATTTTTCATATACCTCCTGCATGTTCTTCTAAAACAATTCTTAATGACACCTGTTTGTTTATAAAGTTAGTCTATCCCATTAACAAAACCGTTTTGTAGCGCTGGCTTTAACCTGAGTCCGTGGAGCTCTCAACTACGGCTGAAACGAGGAATCGTACCTCGTTTCATAAAAAAGACTGCAGCATTCAACTGCAGTCACTTTTATTGTTGCTTCTTGCAAGAGTAAAGAAAGGTTTACATTGTCCCTTCTTTGATTTCAATCCATGCATCTGGGTTCAAGTTAAAGATATTACTCCAGAACATTTTGCTTCCTTTCTCTGATATTTCTTTTTGCGAAATCTGTACAAGTTCAGATCCGTTTTCTATTCTATAACATTCCTTCTTTCCATTCTGAATTATTTTTCCCAGTGATCCGTCCCAAAGCTGTAATGCAAAATCTTCACCAGGAATCAGATCAATAATCTCGCCATTTTCATTATATGTAAAAATATCAAAGCAATTCACCCTGTCGTCTTCTGTACAAATGCTCACGACAATCTCATCAACACCGTTTCCATCCAAATCATCCAAGCTGTACAATAATCGATAAGAAGTATCATATGTTGCATCCGGGTGTATTAGTATGTACTGTGTTTTCCTTTCCTCGTTCATGTCCCAGCTGTCCGCATACTTCCTGATAAATGATGGATATGATGGATACACAGAAGCTGTCGTCGTTAATTCTACATCATCCGAGAGTTCATTCGGATCTGTGACAATGCTTTCACTACTCTCCTCTATGATATTTGTGCCTTCTTCCATAGCGACGTTTTCAGGCTTGTTAATTGTATCCCCCGATTGAGACGAATAATTATTGACTGTAAAAGGGTTGTTTGAGATATTCAATCGGAATATGTTGAGTACACCAAGGAGACCAGTGATTACAATAATAGCCAGCGCCACTGTAGCAACCGTTTTCATGCCTGCATTGATCTTTTTTTGCCTCCTACCCTGATTCTTTTCTTTTTTCTTTGTTCTGCACTTTTCCAGTGCCTCGTAAAATTCCACGGCACTCTGGTAACGGCGGAAGGGATCATATTCACATGCTTTGAGTATGACCTCTGCAAATTCATGCGATGCGTTTTGGGGCGGAGAAAGACGTTCTCCCCTGATCCTGCGTAAGAATGCCTCCTCCCTTGCCGAGTAGGAGATAAAAGAATCCGTAACATTAATAAATGGCATTCTGCAATCATTTGACAGATAGTACAGCAGCAACCCCAGCGAATAAAAGTCAACATTGCTGCTATAGTTTTCTCCCTTCCAGATTTCAGGAGCCATATAGTTTTGTGTACCTTTTATAGACTGCGTAAGACTATTCTCGTTTATGATCTTTGCAATGCCGAAGTCTCCGAGCTTAAAATCTCCATATTTTGATACAAAAATATTTTCCGGCTTGATGTCACGATGGATGATGTGTTCCCTATCGCAATATTTAAGAGCATCACAGATATCAAGGCCTATTTTCAGTATTTCTTTCTCCGATAGACCCTCTGTTTCAGCCAGATAGTCATTCAGACTCTTAAGAAACTCCATCCGGATAAATATCTCCCATTTTGCGTCCATAGAAGCTTCAACGATTTTAAAATCCTGTATACTGACTATGTGGCTGTTACCCTTAAGAAGATCTAAAGATAAGATTTCATTTAGTGCCTGAAGGTCTTTTTGATCAGCAGATATCGTAATCACCTTAATAGCGCTGAAAAAATCTATCCCGCGGATGGTTCTTACAGCCTTATATACTGTTCCATAGGAACCGCTTCCGAGTTCTTCAACAATACTCCACTCCGGCCATATCTCTTGAATTCTGTCTTTCATATCATAATCCTTCTTCGTGCAGACTTTATATATTTCTTTAAGAATACCGCATGATGCATACGCTTTGTAGCAGTAGCTTTATAGAGGCGTTTGCAAAAATGTTGCGGTAGGTTACAATATATACTGAGACGGCAGCAGTCGTCGACCTGCAATGAACTGACATCGCCAGACGATACCCATGCAACGATCGGTGCCCGTTATGAATAAAGCTTCAGATATTTTCTATATTAACAACAAAGGCAAATCACTTTCAATCAATTCCCTTGACTTTACAGTTAAAGCGGTAAATGAAATGAGAGATCTGATCAGTGAGAAAGATTTTCCCAATAGAGATAGTGAATTGATTTTTCAATATCTTACCAATCATCTGGAGTATATTCCTTTTGGGATGTACCTCCGGAGGTATATGTATTACCGCATGGGAATCACGAAAGACTTCTTCTCTGTCAGGACCTCTGATTTCCGCAGTTATCTGCTTGATTGTTTTCACGAAACACATACGCCTAAAGCATTCCATGAAACTTCTACTACTATCAGTGTGCTAATCGAGGGCTGGCTGAATGCCGCAACGGTTAGCAGAGAAAATGTGTTTCTTTTGGGTTTTGCCCTAAAAATGCCTGTCGAAGACGTCTCTACTTTCCTCACAAAAGCAACATTTGATACAGACTTCAATTTCAATATCCCTGAAGAAGTCATCTACTGGCATTGTTATAGGAACAATCTGTCTGCAAGGTACGCAATCAAACTGATAGATACGTACTACAATGAATGTAATTTACATCCTGTTTCGTCAGCGCCTGATCGCATCGATCCTTCCAATGGGCTGGACCTGACACTGGCTGCAAATGAACGTTCGTTGATTGGTGAACGCGATGAGGATATCCTGAACTATTTATTTGATAAAAACCGCAGGCGTCATTATTACCGCTATAGCCTTACCGGGTATCATCAATTCTGTGCACTGATTGAAGAAGCGAAAATGGAAATAGCAAAGCTAAGAGCTTCCCAAGCTGACTTTACTATGCTGGATAAAGAAATTAAGAAGTCTAGAAAGGCAATTCGTGAAGCTGATATTGAAAAAGAATTATATTGTGCTGTCCCTGTCAACGAGAAAGGTAATAAAAAGAGGATTTCATTATCAAAACTGGGAAAGAGTTTTGCGGAACATCGTCTGACAAGGCAAAGGATGAGCCGTTTGATAAATAAAAAGGCTCGTATAACCCGCTTTGATCTGATTACCTTGCTTTTTCTTATTACGTCTTTGCAAGAGGCGGATGCAGATCCTTCTCAGCGTTATGATGACTTCGTCAAAAAAACAGAGAGTATATTGAGTAAATGCTTTATGGGACCGCTGAACCTTTCTAACCTTTACGAAACTTATGTCTTAACCTGCACATTAACGGATGATCCACTTGTAACTTTTTCTGATGTCTGGGATCTGGCATACAGTGAATAGTGAAGTAGAGGTCGATTTATTGAACGACGAAACGTCCCCTGTTTCATATTTAATGGGAAGCTTCCTGCAAATAACAGGTTCTAAGCAAAATGATCTAAGGGACGACTTCTTTGGATCATTTTTGATGTGGAATTCGGAATCTCATGGCATCCCATGGCACTGATTATCCTGCATAAAGAAAACCGCCATACTGACACAATGTCCAGCACAGCGGCCTCTTGGCGAATATGTATTTATAAAATAGGGGGTACTCCTCTATGGGGAGGCAATTCTATCAGGATGCGGGGGACGGTTCAGGCTGTCCCGGGCGCTCACTTATGGGACAGTCAGAACCGTCCCTAGTTCTCATTATGCTGCCATCTTCTCCAGGAAGCTCATCATGGTCATCTCATCTTCATAGGAAGTGGTGAAGATGCCGAGCTGCTCGTCGTGGCCTTCTGTCAGTCTGATCACGCCTTCAATGTACTCTTCTTCATTCTTCATGTTGAAGGACTCATCGTTGGGGCCCATCAGCCATACTTCGTTATTGCATTTGTTGAGTGCTGCGTTGAGTTCTTTGAGTTCGTTTGCTGTTCTGATCTTCATAATATTTAAAACCTCCTGCCGCTGAAACGGCTCATCATCCGTTCTTTTCCTTTCTTAATATTCTTTCTTATTTTCTTTCGGATGATTTTGAATGGTAGTTCTTATTGTTGTTTTTTTGATATTCGTTTTTCTTTGATCAGGTTGTTTCCCTTGATCTGTGTATATACTACCCTCGGAGGTCTGGCCGGAAAATATCATTCAGGACAGGTTTAGTAAAGATTTGGACAAGTTGAAAAGGTCATTTTTAAGGCTTTTTTGTCATTTCACTGCCAGAAAACGAATATTCTTAGAAATTTCAGGAAAGCGAATGGTAAAATCGGGACTATAGGGACTATGGGACTATTCCGGGACAAAGCCGGGACAAACAGGTTATGCGGCACTCTTTGCGGAACAATATGGACTTTTCTCCTGTGACACATCTGTGACAGATCCTTTGATATACTGACCTCGTCAAATAAAAACAAAGCATTCAACCGCAGAGATGCGGAAACTTGAAGGATAGAACTTTTACAAACATTCGATATAGATAAAGGAGATCAAGATCATGACAAACAAATATAAGAAGCTGAACAACGAAGAACTTACACAGGTAGCCGGCGGCAGAGATGGCAAGGTCGGCATTTGGGAAGGCCCCAAGAGAACAGTCCACGGTCTGCAGACCGGATGGCTTGCACTCCGCTCCGAGCCCTGCTATGACTACCACAACGAGATCGGCCAGCTCTACAATGGAGATGAGGTCCAGATCATGGGCAACGATGCAATCACCTACCATGATTTCGACAAAGCTGAATACACAGGCTATACCTGGGTCTACTCCAAGAGACTCAACAAGAGCGGCTGGGTAAACAGCAGATTCATCTGATACTGATACGAGTTGTAGCAAGCCGGATTTCCTGTTGGAAACCGAGCATTAATCGAATAATACATTCAAAAAAAATGATCCAAAGGGCACGCACCCTTTGGATCATTTTTTTGGGGATACGATGTCGTGTCTCATGACATCCCCTGCAGTTCTTTCCTGCATAAAGAAAACCGCCATACTGACACAACGTCCAGCACAGCGGCCTCTTAGCGAATATGTAAGAAGCAGCGAGGAAAGCGGCTGTAAATGCCATGCTCGCATGAGCATTTACAGACATTTTCCGAGCGTCAAACATGAGGAAGCAGCCACGCAAAGGCGCGAAGCAACTGCCGCGGGGCGGGATTCCGAATGTTTGGAGCATTGCGAAAGCGCTCACGGCGCGGAGCAATGCGTAGCTTCTTAATCTATGTATTGGGTACTCCTCTTTGGGGAGGCAATTCAGGTATGCAGAATTCTATTATGCAGCCTTCTGCTCAAAGTAGTTCATCATGGTCATCTCGTCTTCGTAGGAAGTGGTGAAGATGCCGAGCTGATCGTCATGGCCTTCTGTCAGTCTGATCATGCCTTCGATGTACTCTTCTTCGTTCTTCATGTTGAAGGCCTCATCATTAGGGCCAATCAGCCAGACTTCGTTGTTGCATTTGTTAAGTGCTGCGTTGAATTCTTTGATGTCGTTTGCTGTTCTGATCTTCATAATATATAAAACCTCCTGCCGATGAAACGGCTCATCATCCGTCTGTTTCCTTTCTCTTTTATTAACTTCTTATTTTCTTACGGATGATTTTGAAAGTAACTATCGTTTTGTTCGATCAGGTTGTTTCCCTTGATCTGTGTATATAGTACCATCAGAGGCCTGTCCGGAAAATATTATTCAGGACAGCTTTTTTTAATTTTCGGACAAACAAAAAAGACCCTTTTTAGGTCTATTTTGTCATGTCATGGCCAAAAAGCCGAGGATTTTGGAAGTTTCGGGAAGTGGAATGGTAAAATCGGGACTATTCACCATTGGAACCACCCTTGGAACTCCCTTGGAACCTATTGGAACTTATTAAAACTAGGCCATGCTTTATCCAACACTTTCTGCAGCCCCCTCTTATAAAGAATAAAAGCCGGAAACTAGTGAAGTCGCAAATTGCGACTTCACCAGCATCACCTCTGTATAATCCCAATATGCCCATGCGATTCCTTGTCTATGCCGGCATGGTTTTCAGTGCCTATATCGAGGATCCGGACAACGGCATCAATATCTACAGCAAGACGCAGCAGATGTTCCCAGTTCCAAAGCTCGTATGTTTCTACAATGGCACAGACAAACAGCCAGACCGGGAAACTCTCCATCTGACAGATGCCTTTGACCGTCCGGAACTCTCCGATATCTCACTTGATGTCACGATGCTGAACATCAACGCCGGCAGTAATCAGGAACTCATGGATTCCTGCCAGCCCCTTAGAGAGCATGCGGATCTGGTGGTGAATATACGGAACGCACAAAAATATATAAAAAATTTAGAGGCAGCCATCGACTACGCGCTCGATTCCATGCCCGATGACTCCTTGATCAGACCATTCATCATCGCCAACAAAGCGGAGGTTAAAAGAATGTTTATCACAGAATATGATGAAGCCGCTACTATGGAAAAATTTAAGAAGGAGTACCTTGCTCAAGGACTTTCTCAGGGTGACCGTCTGAGAAAGGAAAGCGTCGCCAGGGGCATGTATGAGGAAGGTATGAATCCGGATATTATCGCTCGTATACTGAAAACCACAGTAGAGGATGTCGAAGCAATCCTCGGGCTGAAGAAAGCCTGAACTAAATGTTGTTTTAGAGAATTAAGAAACAGAGAGAAGTGTGATGATCTCAACTCACTTCTCTCTGTTTCTCTAAATAATCATTATGATCGGCATCCCTTATGCTCCGTATCCTGAGCAGGTATATGCCGCATCTTGAGCAGTTATGCCCTATCCGGAGCAGATTTGATAAAACTCCGATTTAGCGGTTCTTGAGCGATTCATAGCGCTCTTTCGCAATACGTGTACCTTCTGCGAAGAGTTTCTTCGCGTTTTCCGGGAAGGTCCTTCTCAGGGAAGCATAGCGGACTTCTCCGTCCAGGAATTCCTCGTAGTCAAGCGTCGGCTCTTTGGAATCCAGCTGGAATTTAGGCTCGGCATTGGGGTTGTAGCGGTAGAGGAACCAGTAGCCGGCATCCACCGCACGCTTCATCTCCTCCTGCACATTCTGCATCCCGCGCTTGATGCCGTGCTCGATGCAGGGCGCGTAGGCGACGATGATGCTCGGGCCCTTGAACTGCTCCGCCTCGTGGATCGCGCGAATGAGCTGCGCGTTGTCCGCTCCCATCGCGACCTGCGCCACATAGACATTGCCGTAGGTCATCAGCATTTCGCCCAGGTTTTTCTTGGGCCGCTTCTTACCGGCCGCAGCGAACTGCGCGACCGCACCGACCTGGGTGGCCTTGGAGGACTGGCCGCCGGTGTTGGAGTACACTTCTGTATCGACGATGAGGATGTTGAAATCCTCTCCTGTCGACACGACGTGGTCCAGGCCGCCGAAACCGATGTCATAGGCCCAGCCGTCGCCGCCGTACATCCAGAAGGTCTTTTTGGACAGCTGGTCTTTATAACGGAGGATCACGCCGGCGTCCGCGGCCTCTTCGCCGCCGGAAGCGGCAATCTTTTCGAGGACAGCCACGAGCGCGTCCGATGCCTTCTCCGACTTGTCGAAGTCATCGTAGGTGTCCAACCAGCGCCCGATCGCGGCTTTCAGCTCCTCATCCGATGTTTTTTCCAGGAGCGCCGTCAGGCGGATCTTCTGCGCCTCCCGCTGCTGGCGCACTGCCATGACCATGCCAAGGGAGAACTCGGCGTTGTCCTCAAAGAGGGAATTGGTCCAGGCAGGGCCCTGGCCTCTGGTGTTGACAGTGTAGGGAATACCGGGTGTGGAGGATCCCCAGGCCTGCGTACAGCCGGTCGCGTTGGCCCAGTAGACGCGGCTTCCGAAGAGCTGGGTGAGGAGCTTGGCGTAGGGTGTCTCGCCGCAGCCGGCACAGGCTGCCGAGAACTCGACCAGGGGTTTCCGGAACTGGCTTCCCTTGACCGTGTAGGGATCAAAGACATCCTCTTTCTCCGGGAGCGCCACGGTATACTCCCAGGCGGAGGTATCCTCCTGGGCGGGATCCGCATTCACCATGGTGAGTGCCTTTTCTTTGGCGGGGCAGACTGCTGCGCAGCTGCCGCAGCCCGTGCAGTCGAGCGGGCTGATCTGCATAGTAAACAGCATACCCGATGCCTGTTTTCCGTTTGCCTTTCTGGTCTTGAGGCCGGCGGGCGCCGCAGCCGCCTCCTCCTCTGTGAGCAGGTAGGGCCGGATGACCGCGTGCGGGCAGACATAACTGCACTTGTTGCACTGGATGCACTTATCCGGATCCCAGACCGGCAGACGTGTCGCGATACCGCGCTTTTCATAGGCCGTCAGGCCCATGTCGATCGTGCCGTCCTTATATCTCATCAGAGCGCTGACAGGCAGGTCGTCTCCCTTCTGGGCGTTGACAGGATCCAGGAACTTCGTCACGACTGACGGAACCTTTCTTTCCGGCGCCGGCGCATCCTCCGCCGTCTTCCAGGACTCCGGTACTTCAATTTTGGTGAGGGAATCCACACCCGCGTCAATCGCGGCGAGATTCCGTTTCACAATCTCCTCACCCTTTGCGAAATAGGTCTTTGCGGCCGCATCCTTCATGTACTTCATGGCATCGTCCACAGGAATGACCGGCATCAGGTGGAAGAAGGCGGACTGCAGGACCAGATTGAAATGATTGCCCAGGCCGAGGGCGTTGGAGATCTTTGCCGCGTCGATCGTATAAAGGGAGATGTTCCGGTTCGCGATATCCCTCTTTGCCTTGGCCGTCAGGTGGGCCTCCAGCTCAGCGGCATCATAGGGACAGTTGATGAGATAGGTCCCTCCGGGACGGATCTCCTCCGTAATATCGTACTTGTCGAGATAGGTGGTGTTGTGGCAGGCGACGAAATCCGCCGACTTTACATAGTAGGTGGATCGGATCGGCTTGTCCGAAAAGCGCAGATGGCTTCTGGTAAGTCCGAAGGACTTCTTGGTGTCATACTCGAAATAGGCCTGGGCGAATTTGTCCGTGTGGTCATTGATGATCTGCACGGTATTTTTGTTGGCGCCCACTGTGCCGTCGGAGCCAAGACCCCAGAACTTGCAGCTGACCGATTTGCCCTGCTCCGGGTAAAAAGGCTCGTGCACTTCCAGGGAAGTTCCCGTGACGTCGTCCGTGATGCCGATCGTGAAGCGGTTTTTCGGATTTTCCTTATTCAGTTCCTCAAAGACGGCGAGGATCTGAGCCGGCGTAGTGTCCTTGGAAGACAGGCCGTAGCGGCCGCCGATCACAGTGAGGTCTCCCCGGCCGCGGAGCGCCGTACAGACGTCGGCATAGAGCGGCTCGCCCGCGCTTCCGTACTCCTTGGTGCGGTCCAGCACCGCGATCTTCCTGCAGGTCTCAGGGATGGCGGAGAGGAAACGGGAGACGTCAAAGGGACGGTAGAGGTGCACCTGGACGAAACCGGTCTTTTCGCCCTTCGCGTTCAGATAATCCACCACCTCCTGGACACAGCCGGAGACCGATCCCATGGCAATGATCACGCGCTCCGCGTCCGGCGCGCCGTAGTAATTAAAGATATGATATTCCCTGCCTGTGATCTCGGAAAGCTTTCCGAGATAGTCCTCCACGATATCGGGCAGAGCATTGTAGTCCGCATTGCTCGCTTCCCTGATCTGGAAGAATATGTCGGGATTCTGGACCGTCGCACGCAGCATGGGGTGCTCCGGATTCAGCGCCTGCGCCCGGAAGGCGTCCAGGGCATCATAATCATAGAGCTTCTGCAGATCCTCATAGTCGATCTGCTCCACCTTGTCGATCTCATGCGACGTACGGAATCCGTCGAAGAAATGAACGAAGGGAATCCTGGCTTTAATGCCCGCCAGATGCGGGATGGCTGCCAAATCCATGACCTCCTGCACACTGCCGGTAGAGAAGAGGGCAAAGCCCGTGTTCCGGGTGCTCATTACATCCGAGTGATCGCCGAAAATCGACATGGCGTGCGTACCGACCGTTCTCGCGGCCACATGCAGGACGCCCGGAAGCCTCTCGCCGGCAATACGGTGCATAAGCGGCAGCATCAGCATCAGGCCCTGGGAGGAAGTAAAACTCACCGCCAAGCCTCCGGTCTGCAGAGCACCGTGCACAGCGCCCGCCGCGCCCGCTTCGGACTGCATCTCAATGAGCTGGACCCGCTGCCCGAACAGATTCTTTTTCCCGTTCGCAGACCAGACATCGGTTTTGACCGCCATCGGAGAAGACGGCGTGATCGGATAAATCGCGGCGATTTCAGTAAACGCATACGCCACGTAGGCGCAGGCCTCGTTTCCGTCCACAGCCACGTATTTTTTTACTTTTTCTGCCATAATCATTCCCTTTCTGTAACTTTTCGGCCAGGCCGGAGCATCCTGCAAGGCATCCCGGCCGCAACAGAACGGCACGCGCCGGTTTTCCCGGACAGCGGACCGACTGTTTTCTGCCTGAACCGGCCGGCATCAGGCTGTCACGATCCCGGCCGCCTTTTGGAGTCTGCGCTCATCAGGCTGTCACGATCCCGGCTGCCTTCTGGAGTCCCAATTTCTCCACTGCCATTTCCCGCATTTTGAACTTCTGGATCTTTCCAGCGTCGTTCATGGGGTAGCTGTCTACAAAATCAATATATTTGGGAACCTTGTGCTTGGCCATGTGGTCGCGCACAAACTGTTTCATCTCTTCAGACGTCATCTCCTCACCCTCTTTTAGGATGATGCAGGCCATGATCTCCTCTCCCATGGCCTCATCCGGCACGCCGATGACCTGCACGTCGCTCACCTTGGGGTGGGTGTAAATAAACTCCTCGATCTCCTTGGGGTAGATATTCTCTCCGCCCCGGATGATCATATCTTTGAGCCGTCCTGTGATCCGGTAGTTGCCCTCCGGTGTCCTGCAGGCCAGATCTCCGGTGTGGAGCCAGCCGTCCGCGTCAATGGCCGCGGCTGTCGCCTTGGGCATTTTGTAATATCCCTTCATGATATTATAGCCGCGCGCGACAAACTCGCCGATCACTTCATCCGGGCAGTCCTCTCCGGTCTCCGGATCCACGATCTTGCATTCCACCTCGGGGAAGGCACAGCCCACCGTCGCGACACGGACCTCGAGAGGATCCGTCGTGCGGCTCATTGTGCAGCCCGGGGAAGCCTCGGTCTGGCCGTAGACAATGACGATCTCCGGCATGTGCATTTTGTCGACCACATCCCGCATGACCGAGATAGGGCAGGGGCTTCCCGCCATGATCCCGGTGCGCATGAAGCTGAAATCCGTCTTCTCAAAATCCGGATGCTCGAGCATAGCGATGAACATGGTGGGAACTCCGTGGAAAGCAGTCACATGTTCGTTGTTGATGCAGGCCAGCGAAGATTTGGGCGAGAAATACGGAATGGGCAGAATGGTCCCGCCGTGAGTCATGGTAGAGGTCATTGCCAGCACCATGCCGAAACAGTGGAACATGGGAACCTGGATCATGAGCCTGTCCGCCGTGGACAGGTCCATGCCGTCCCCGATGCTCTTTCCGTTGTTGACAATATTGTAATGCGTGAGCATCACGCCCTTGGGAAATCCGGTCGTGCCGGACGTATACTGCATATTGGCGACATCGTTGACATCCACCGCCGCCGCCATGCGCCGCACTTCCTCGATGGGTGTGCGGGACGCGTACTCGAAGGATTCCTCCCAGGTCATGGCACCGGGCATCCGGAAGCCCACCGTGATCACATTGCGAAGGAAAGGCAGGCGCCTGGCGTGCAGAGCCTCGCCGGGCTTCTTCTCGGCCAGCTCCGGGCACAGTTCCTGCATAATCTCCTTATAATTGGAATCCCTGTAGCCGTCGATCATCACCAGTGTATGGGTGTCGGACTGCCGCAGCAGATATTCCGCCTCATGGATCTTGTAGGCGGTATTCATAGTCACCAGGACCGCGCCGATCTTGGTCGTCGCCCAGAAGGTCAAAAACCACTGGGGCACATTGGTCGCCCAGATCGTCACCTTGGAGCCCGCGCGGACGCCGAGAGAAACCAGGACTCTCGCGAATTCGTCCACATCATCCCGAAACTCCGAATAGGTGCGGGTGTAATCGAGCGTCGTATATTTGATCGCGACCTGGTCGGGGAACTCCTCCACCATGGTGTCGAGCACCTGGGGGAAGGTCTTGTCGATCAGCGTCCCCTTCTTCCAGACGTATTTTCCCGTGTGGCTGTTGTTCCAGTAGAGATGCTTTTCATTCAGCCTGGTGTTCTGAAACCGTCCCATCACATTGACGAAATGGGTGAAGATGATCTCCATGTCCGCGATCTCGGGCATCCAGTCCGGATCCCATTCAAGCGAAATAAACCCGTCATAGTTGATGGAGCGCAGGGCGTTCATGAGCTCCTTCAGGGGAAGAAGTCCGTCCCCGATGAGCTCCGGCACCGGCTCTCCGTCTTTCTTTGTGAAATCATGAATGTGTACATGCCGCACATAGGCACCGAGGTTGGTGATGGTCCGCTCCGGATCCTCTCCCGCGGTCACAAAGGTGGAATACATATCCCAGAGCGCGGCGAGGCGGTCGTCGGAAAAACGGTTCAGAAGATCCCGGAGACTCTGCGTGTCCGCGTAGAGGCCGGATGTCTCCACAAGGACGACGACAGGTCTGGTCCCGATCATCTCGAGGATACGCTCGATCGCGTCCGCGCAGGCATCGGCGTCTGTAGACGAAGTATGGATTCCTATGAAGGGGATCCCCAGATTGACGGCGACGCGGATACATTCGTCCATCTCGCGTGCAGAAAACGCATCCACAAAATCCGCCGCTGTATCCACACAGGAAACAGCCAGATTGTCGCTGATGAGGCGGCGTCTCGAAGCAGCCGCAAGTTCCGGATTGGTCGGACTCTCCTTTCCCGAAAAAACAGGTCCCGCAATGTCGTAAAGCTCGATTCCCGTCATACGCGTGTATTTGGCGGCGTCACAGAATTCATTCCATCCGATCCCGTTCCAGTTCCGTATAGAAAAAGATAATTTCATTATATCTGCTCCTTTTATCCTGATGGTTTTGCAGGATCACTTGTTACATGTACATGCTCTCTCAAGGGGCTTGAACATGTAACATTGCGCGCTCTCATACAGAGCGGGGTGAATCCGCTTCTTCATAGATGATCTTGTTCAGAGCGCTGATATAGGCGCGGATCGACGCACCGATGATATCTGTCGAGAGACCGTTTCCGGAATAAACCTTTCCATTCGCGCGAAGCTTGATCAGAGCACTGCCCATGGAGTCGCGGCCTTCTGTCACGGTCTGGATCTGGAAGTCGTCCAGCTCATAGCGGTGACCGATGATCATTTCAATCGCCGCAAAGGCAGCGTCGATCGGGCCGTCGCCGGTTCCCACTCCCCGCTTGCTCTCTCCGTCCTTCTCCAGAAGGATATTGGCAGTCGCCGTGATGATATTCCCGCTGTTGATCACATAATTGATGATCTTGTATGTGGAAGGAACCTGCATGGCTGTGCCCGCCACGATGGCGTCCAGCTCTTTAGTCCCTACAAAATGCTTCTTGGTGACGACGCGCCGGAATGCCTCATAGACCTTGGCGTTATCTTCCTCACTCAGATCATAGCCGAGCTGGCGCACCACCTTGATCACTTCCCCGATCTCGTCATTTTCATCCAGCGTGACACCCGCCGCGTCCGGGAGAGAGATGTTGGAAAAGCGCGTGACCTCCTCTTCCTGGGGCATAATGATCTTCTCGAGCTGGGTGACCGCACGGTGGATCTCCGTTACACGCATACCTGTTTCGATATCGAGATCGGCGCCGCGCATCTTGACAAAGCGGATCATCTCCTCCAGGGTCGGATAGCCGTTCCTGACAGCCGTGCACTTCACACCGGTGGCGCCTTTTGAGACCGCCTCGGCGCCGCAGGCAACCGCCATATGCATCTCATCGCTCACCTCGACATAGAGCTCGATGTCCGAGAGTTCAGGAACACGGGAGAGTATATCCTTGACAAAAGCCCCGAACTCCTGGGGCATCATGATCCCCGCCGAATCGCAGAGCGTGACCTTGTAGGCTCCGGCCTTCACGGCGGCAGTAATCGCCTCACAGAGGAAGGCCTTTTCTGCCCGCGTCGCGTCAAGCGCGGAAAACTCCACATGTTCACAGTAATAGCGGCACTCCTTTACTTTCTCCGTAATAAAAGAAAGCATAGCCTTGTCCTTCTTATGACAGATGTATTCCATCTGTACCGGCGAAACCGGGACCAGCAGGTTCAGCTTGGGCTTTCTCGCAACCCGGATGCTGTCCCAGGTCTTCTCGATATCTCCGTCGGCGATGTTGACACAGGCGGAGATCCGGCTGTTCACCATGGAAGCGATCGT
The DNA here is from genome assembly GCA_045130475.1 of Lachnospiraceae bacterium. Taxonomy (GTDB): domain Bacteria; phylum Bacillota; class Clostridia; order Lachnospirales; family Lachnospiraceae; genus CAG-791. The sequence goes on along the minus strand of JBGUPU010000050.1, from coordinate 14,548 downwards.
ACTGTTGCTGAGTTCCTCCGCCTTGCTCCCCCCGATGGGTGCCAGCTCGATCGTATCCGCCTTCAGTCTGTCCAGACTCCTGGCGATTTCCAGCTTCTCCTTAAAGGTCAGCTCTCTCCCGCGGATCGCCGCGCCTTCGCGAAGGGTAACATCAATCAGTTTCATCGTTCTCATACAATTCTCCTCTCTTCCCATCCTGTCGATGTGCTCCCGTCCATAGACAACAGCTCCATCTGCCAGGGACAATCTCCGGAAAAAACAGGGTCGAGGCGGCCCTGCAATCATAAAAAAATCCCGGAGGCTCTTTAAGGAACCTCCGGGACGTCAAGAATCCATTACCTGACGCGGTACCACCCGGATTGCTGCTTGCGCAGCCGCTCAGCTGTACTCCAACAAGTACATGGCCCTTTTACGTTGGCCGGACGGATCCCCCTACACACCAAAAGGCTTCAGGAAATCTGCTCAGGCAGGAGACTGCGCAGTCTGTTCCACACCGGCTCACACCAACCGCCGGCTCTCTGAAGTGTACCCCAGAAAGGCATAGTGCCGTCATCGCATTTTCTTGATATCACTTGAAAAGTAATTTTACTGGAATATATTTTTTTTGTCAAACATTTTTTACAGACTACTTGAAACCATTTTTTACAGGCAGCTCGAAACCACATTCTGCGGGCAAGGTTCTATAGTAAAATCACTGAGATCCCGTTCGAACAAATCCAGGACATCTCTGATGCTGTGCATAGTATTTTTGAATATTGTCCCTTCTCTTTATAAAGGAAAGTTCCAGACGTAAAAACCGCCGCACTGACACTTACGTCCAGTACGGCGGCCTCTTGGCAAATGTATATTTATAAAATAGGGGGGTACTCCTCTTTGGGGAGGCAATTTAGTTATGCAGCCTTCTGCTCAAAGTAGTTCATCATGGTCATCTCATCTTCGTAGGAAGTGGTGAAGATGCCCAGCTGATCGCCATGGCCTTCTGTCAGTCTGATCATGCCTTCGATGTACTCTTCTTCGTTCTTCATGTTGTAGGCCTCATCATTAGGGCCTATCAGCCATACTTTGTTGGTGCATTTGTTAAGTGCTGCGTTGAATTCTTTGATGTCATTTCCTGTTCTGATATTCATAATATTTAAACCTCCTGCCGATGAAACGGCTCATCATCCGTCTGTTTCCTTTCTCTTTTTTAACTTTCTTATTATCTTGCGGATGATTTTGAAAGTAACTATCGTTTTGTTTGATCAGGTCGTTTCCCTTGATCTGTGTATATAGTACCATCAGAGATCTGTCCGGAAAATGTTATTCAGGACAGCTTTTTTTAATTTTCGGACAAACAGAAAAGACCCTTTTTAGGTCTTTTTTGTCATGTCATGGCCAAAAAGCCGAGGATTTTGGAAGTTTCGGGAAGTGAAATGGTAAAATCGGGACCATTGGGACTACCGGACCATCGGGACTATTCACCCTTCGGAGCTTTCACTTCGGGGATTATGGCTCCAGTAGTTCTCTTCATAGTGTTCCATCATAACAAAATGAGCCGGAGGGTCCGCTGATATCAGCTGCCCTTCGGCTCGTTCTCTTAAATATTCTTTTGCGTAAACTGAGGTCTAATGTGCCATCTGCACTCTGTGGTGTCTGAAATGGTGTCTTTCAGTAACCTTGTGTTCTCCGGGTCTTTTGATCACAAATGCCAGGAATACGGAAACGATCACGAAGGCAAAGAGGAGCAGGATCGAGCTGTAGAAAGAGTTCGTAATATCATAGAGCCTGCCCGCGATGACTGTCGCAAAGGATGTAAACAGTGTGTTGGTAGGAATGATTGAAAAGTTGATGGAATACCATGTCCTGCCGTAAAAGTCTGCCATAAGGGCCGGGCTGGTGGAGCAGAAAGCGCCGTAGGCAAATCCACCGGTCATAAAGCCGATGACAAGCAGGGGGAAGAATCCGGTCTGGTAAGCCAGAAGCATCGTGATCGCTGAGAAGGTAAATGTACTCAGTACCATAGTCATGGTGCCATGATAGCCGTAGCGGTCAAAAACGGTTCCGTTGCAGATCCTTCCGATGGCGTTCATGATGGAGATCATTCCGACAACAGTGGCAATGGTATTGCCGGACAGATTCCTGCCGACTTCCTCCGCGATGCCGCTCGCCTGTCCGACCAGGATCAGGCCTGCGCCGGTCAGAAGGGCTACCCATACATAGTAAAGCCAGAAGGAGCTGGTGCGGAGCATCTGTGAAGGGGAAAGATCACTTGCGGGCTCCCGGTGTCCTTTTTTCTGTGATGCATCAACAGTAAGTTCGCCGTCTTTGGGAAAGCGGAAAACAGCTATGCCGGTCATGATCGCCGCGAGGAGAAGAACTGCCAGAAGGCGCAGTCCCATGGCCCAGGCACGGCCGCCGTCAGCGGGTGCAAAGGCTGCAAATAGTTTACCGGAGATAAAACTGCTCAGTCCGTAAGCTGCCAGAAGGCTGCTTGAAGCAGCTCCCTGCATATCCGGAAACCATGCAGAAACGGTACTGACTGCGGAGTTGTAGCAGAGTCCGGTGGCCAGTCCGCACATGGCGCCGAAGCCAAGGTAGAGGAGGACCGGTGACTGCGCAAAAGATGCGATCACCATTCCGCTCGGATAGAGGAGGGCTGCAGCTGTAAGAACGGGACGCGGTCCTGTCTTTTTGAGGATGAATCCGCTCACCAGGCCGCCCAGTGCATAAAACATCATGGTCAGTGTAAAGGTCATCGACAGCGTCTGCGCGTTCCAGGAGGGGAAGGTCGCGGAAATCGATCTGGAAATAATACTCCAGGCGTATACCGTGCCGGACAGGAACATGATCATCAATCCTACAGTCAGAATAATTACTCGATTTGTCTTTTTCATGATTTCTCTTCTTTTTCTTCTCTCTCTTTGTCCCAGCTCTCCCGGCAGGCACGCCGGTACTTCATAAGACAACTCATGATTCTTTTCATCTTCTTCTTTATTTTTATCTATGTACATCCTACTACCGGAAAAATGCCGGGGAAATGCATTTGAAGACCAATACCATGAAAATCGAGCCTCACAAAAAAAGGCCTGTTTTAGGCCTTTTTTGTCTTGTTGTATCCCAAAAGCCGATATTTCTGGAAGTTTCAGGAAACAGAATGGTAAAATCGGGACTATGAGGCACCCTATGAGGGCTCCCACACAGTCTGTGCGGCACCCTGCCAAGTCATATTCGCAGAAATTGTGGAGGATGGATAAGTTTTTTATACATTATTGGCCTGTTAATGATATAATAAAAAGCATGAATGTTCCGTTTTTGTACGGAATGTATGCATAAATCGCTACAAGCCGGGCGCAGCTCTTGAAAGTAAACGTCGAAACAGCTTGCAGGATATAGTACAACAATTGATCAGTGCAGAAACATGTGTACAATTTGTAATGAGACCCGAGGATGAGAGGAGTAGATCATGCAGCAAAGAGTATTTAAACAGAATGAAGTAATTTTTTGGGAAGCCTCCACTGGAAAATGCATGTATAAGATTATCGAGGGAACCGTCAGCGTTTTTCTCGGCTATGGGACAAAAAACGAGACAAAGCTGACAGAACTCGGAGAAGGTCGGATTTTCGGCGAGATGGCAGTTCTGGATGCATGGACAAGGTCTGCTACAGTTGTGGCTGCACATGATGATGTCAAGGTCCTGGAGATCGGCTCCGAAGAGCTCAGTGACTTTTTCGAAAAGGATCCTGAACAGATCAGAGAGATCATGAAGAATCTGAGCCGTCGTCTGCGTGAACTGACCGATGACTATAAGGAAGTCTGCACTACGATCAGTGAGATGCATCAGACCAGAGGAGATGTCGCAAGCAGAAAAGAAGGGCTCCTCTCTAAGATCAATAAATTCCTGAAAGACTATAACCGCTTCTTTAACTACACCGCGACACTCGAAGCGATGGAGACATATGAAGATATTGAGCAGACCCGTGAAGATCATGGAGAGCTGAGGGAGAACCTGCACTTCATGAAGGATCAGGTTATCTTCCGTCAGGGCGATGCCGGAGACTGCATGTACTATATCGGCGGCGGCGCTGTCGGCATCTACACAGACTATGGCACAGATAAAGAGGTCCTGCTTGTTGAGCTCAATGAGAACCAGTTCTTCGGCGAAATGGGCCTGATCGAGAAAATGCCCCGTTCCGCAACCGCTGTTGTCCTGGAAAATGACACAGCCCTGGTTCGTCTGACCGAAGACGGTCTGGATCAGATGTTTGCTGAGAAGCCTTCCTTCATCCTGCTTGCAATGCAGCATCTTTCCTCCAGGCTCCGCAAGCTGACGAAAGAGTATGCAAAGGCCTGCCAGATGGTCTCAAAGATGAATGACGAAGAGAACGGCAAGGGCCAGCTGACCATGAATGATGAAGACGCGATCAAGTATTATGTTGGTCTTGCTCAGGAGCGTACACATCGGTGGATGTATTTCTAATCTCCTGCCCGGGTAAACAGCAGATTCATTGGTCTGACATCCACATGCCTGTTTCCCTGGCGGAAACAGTACAGAAATGAATCTGTAAAGCTTATATAATCAATAAAGCTTTTATAATCAATAGAGCTTATAAAAGGAGCCAAAGAGTCCGCTGAAAACAGCTGCCCTTTGGCTCTCTTTTTTCTCTATCCTTTATTTGCAGAACAAGTGATTCTTTAATTACAGAATTTTATTACAGAAAATAAATGGATCTCCTGTGACATTTCTGTGACAGATCCTTTGCTATACTGACGTCGTCAAATAAAAAACAAAGCAGAAAAGCGGGCAGCCGCACAGATAACCGCAGAAATGCAGTAACCGAAAAGCTATATTTAGCGTTTAGAGTTTATAGGATAGATTTTTTTCAAACTTTCGAAATCAATAAAGGAGATCAAGATCATGGCTAACGAATTTGAGAAGCTGAACAGCGAAGAACTCACAGAGGCAACCGGCGGCAGACACGGTAAGAAAGGTCTTTGGGAAGGCCCCAAGAGAAAAGTCCACGGACTGGAGACCGGATGGCTTGCACTCCGTTCCGAGCCCTGCTATGACTACCGCAACGAGATCGGCCAGCTTTACAATGGCGATGAGGTACAGATCATAGGCAACTCCGCAATCACAGACAATGACTTTGACAAGGCACCTGTTACCTCTTACACATGGGTCTACTCCCCCAGGCTCAACAAGAGCGGGTGGGTAAACAGCAGATTTATCTGATCCGATGATTCATCTGATCCGATGATTCATCTGATCCAATGATTCATCTCATCCAATAAGGATTGATCCACGCCGGATTTCCGAAAAGGATACCGAGCATTGATCATAAAGTGAATTCCGCAGACAGCGGATTCTATGGGAACGAGCCAAAGGGCATGCACCCTTTGGCTCGTTTTTGCTGCTCTCATATCTTTGCGCCCAGAAGCGGCATTTCATTTTCATCCAGGATGATATTGTCCGACACAATATTATACTGGCCTGTACTGAGGAAGTATCTCACGTACACATCGAACTTATTATTCATGGTCATGGCGTAGCCGGCAGCCTCATAGAGTTTTTCCGCCTCCGGAACGGTCAGCTTCATCCCGATGGCAAAGGACGCGACTGTCTCCCGTCTGGGCGGATTCTTGGACTTCAGGATTTTGGAAAAGGTCTGTTTTGTCACATTCGCGGCTTTGTATACTTCGCTGTTCTTCAGGCCGCGCTCTCTGATCATTTCAGCAAGTACATCACCAAAGCTCCTGGGATCCCTCTCGAGCATCTTTTGCAGGGAAGCTGCATCAATTTTTTTATCTGTACTGTCCTTCTCTTTTTTCAGTACATCAAGTCTGGTGGAAAGCCACCGGCGATGGGCCGAGATCCGGTCCGCTGTCTCCGATGTCAGAAGGCCTCTCTCCAGGGCTTCATGGAAGATTGTGCCGCCGACCGTGACGTCTCCTTCGGAAGCCGCCTTCATGGCCTGCTCTTCCTGTTCCTCTATGTAATTAGCGTCAATATATTCCTTTACATCGGTAAAGAGGCAGCTGGAATAATCCAGGGAGGACTGGTCATAAATGATCAGGTAGACAAGCATTTCGTTCTGCAGCAGGAACTGGTAGATCACCGAAGTGGCCGCCTCCAGAGCCAGATCTTTGGGAAAACCGTATGCGCCCGTTGCGATCAGGGGAAATGCAATGCTCTTGCATTTGAGCTCCGACGCGATCCTCAGCGAATTCCGATAGCAGGATTTCACTGCCTCCGCCTCGCCGTGCAGACCGTCCGTCCAGACCGGTCCCACCGTGTGAATGATATACTTTGCAGGCAGTTTGAAAGCCGGCGTCCAGGCAGCTTCCCCAACCGGGATCGGTCCGATCTTTCTTCGTTCCTTCAGCAGGTCCTCCGCGCCCGCCGCCAGATAGATCGAGCGGTCTACCGCCCCGGCGTAGGTCGGAAGAGGGTTGGCTGTATTGACGATCGCGTCTGCTTTGACTTTTACAATATCATTTCTGATGATCTGAAACGGCATGCGGATCTCTCCTTCTGTCCAATTCATTTTCCGGTATTATTTTTCCCGGTCTTATGTTTTTTCCGCTCGTATGTTTACCGGTCTTATGTTTACCGGTCTTATGTTTTTTCAGGTCTTACAATTGTTATTGTAATCTTGGAAAAGTGAAATTGGAAGAAGAAGATGCGGCAGCCTTCCGGAGGGTGCAGTAGTCAATGCTTCATTTTCCGCTGTGGATCAGGTCCAGAAATTGTTTGAGTGTTTCTTTGTCCATAATGAAAGCGTTTCCATAGGGGTTGATCACCATGCCTGTGAGATCATCCGCGTCCAGAGCGATCTGCATGCATTGTTCCATCGGGAGGTTGATCATGGATGTCAGTTCGCCCTTTTCGAGTTCACTCTCGCTGGTGAAAACAGGCAGGGCTTCCTTGTCGTCGCTGTCAATGATGTGCTTGATCGCGAAAGTGGTTTCTTCATCTGAGGTAAAAGTGTCGCCCGGCCGGACCTTGCTCAGGTCAATGTTAAACCCCGATTTGACTGCGATCGGGACCAGGAACTCTCCTTCTTCCTTAACGCAGAAGTGCAGGATGGAGAAGATCGGAAGTATGCTGAGGTCTTTTTCCCCCTTCGCTCTTTCCTGATACACTCTGTCGAGCAAAGCTTCGATTGCCCAGTTGTTTTTCAGGGATTCATAGGGATCTTTCGGAGTGATCTGCTCTTTCCAGTCCTCATGGATGGTTCTGTCGTGCTCTTTGCAGAATTGCCGAAACTGCAACGCGATCTCTGAGCAATACGGATCCAGGATCTGCAGCGCCTTCCTCTTCAGCTTGCCCGGCATGCCGTAAAAAGCTTCAGCTATGGCGCCTGCCATGCAGGCAATGGTATCGCTGTCGCCGCCGATGGAAACAGCTTTGCGGATGGCGTCTTCATAGCTCTCGCTTTCATAGAAGGCAATGATTGCCTCGGGTACGGATCCCTGGCAGCTTACATCAAAATGGTAGTCCGGCCGGATTTCATCCAGCGTGCGGATCATTTTCTCGCCATAAGTTTTCATGGCATATACGAAGATTTCCTCTTTGGATGCCCCTGCCCTGGCCAGAAACACACTTGCGGCAATTGCCTGTGCGCCTTTGATCCCCTCCGGATGATTATGCGAGACTTCAGCGGTAAGCGCGGCAGCATGAAGGGTGTCATCCAGTGTCTGATACAGCCAGCCCACCGAAGATACACGCATGGCACTCCCGTTTCCGAAGCTGTTATAGGGACGGGGATTTTTTACATACAGCCACTTGGAAAAACTTCCGCCATAGCCGGCATTGGGATAGCGGCGTCCCAGCTGCTGCATGGATCTGACGAGCTCAGCTTTGATCTCATCATCACTCCTCCCCCAGGTATTCATCAGCGCCCTCGCGACTGCCAGTGTCATGATCGAATCATCTGACGGATGAGACCACTTGGAAAGAAGAGGAAAATCCTCCCGTTTTGTGTTGTTGAACTCATATACGGAACCTACGATATCACCAAAAATTGCTCCCAGCATTTTCTTTACCTCCTGCTTTTAATATGTTGTCAACTTGAGACCCTGTCAATCAAATTGTTGAAACGTCTCTTGCCTGTTTCTGAGATAAAGATACCAGAGTCCTCAGGGCAAAAGGTCAAACGGCATTTGACCTGAAAAAAATGTAATACCCGGTAAATCATCTCATCTTTGCAGTCGGGACAATATTATGCGAATTCAGAAGGTAAGTGCGTCATCGACTTTGCTGAAATCAAAAAATGTCCCCTCTCTGTAGTCTCCGGAAAAACATGTATTGCTCTGACGTATTTGTCTGCAGGGTTTTACCGCAGAACAAAGAAAACCGCCATACTGACACTTATGTCCAGTACAGCGGCCTCTTGGCAAATATTTAATATGTAATTATCAACTGTCTTACAGAAATGCTCCGTTGCAGACCTGAATGACCTGTCCTTTGACATGTTTTCCCATATCTGATGCAAGGAAGAGGCAGGCATTGGCCTGGTCGATCGGGTCGCATTCCGGTCCCGGGAAATAGACGAAATGCTTACTGTATTCCAGCATTTTCGCGCCGCCGGGCTGTTCACCCGCCTTGTTGGCGAGGTGGGCCGGTGTGACAGTCGCACCAGGCGCCACGGCATTGATCCGGATATTTGTGTCAATCAGGCGCATGGCTACGTTCTTAGTCAGGGTATTGATCGCGCCCTTGGACGATGTATAGGATGCGCCGCAGAAGGGCCGGTCTCCGTTTACTGCTCCCCCAGCTCGATGCGGACATCGTAGGATCCTTCCAGGGCGGCGATCTCACTCAGGGGTGTGGTGATCACGCCGATATTCACCTGGTCTCCATACTGCTCCGAATCATCCTCATCCTCGAACAGGATCGTAAAGTAGGGCGCATTGATGGCATAGTCGATATCGCCATTGAGCCAGCCGTAATGTACTTCCTCTTCGTTATAAGGCAGGTCCTCCGTGATCCCGCAGAAATCATGGGAATATCTGTTTACATGCTGCGTCACAGGAAGTTTTTCGATCAGAGCCTGGGCTGTCTCACTGTCGTTGAGTACGCCTGTGATCAGAGTATCCCCAAAGTACATATTGATCTTTGTGCCGTCTTCCATGGGAATCCTTGTCGGCATGGATTTGTCCTCTGTCTGCATCTCTGCACCGTCTCGGGCAACACGTTTATTTGTTTCCTCCTGCTGAACAGCTTCGGTCTGTGCGATCTCTCCCTCAGGGGCCGTCTCTTGTACATCGGCCGACTGTTCTGCCCCTGTCGTCTGTGCCTCCTGTTCCTGCCCTGCTGCAGGCTGTGCTGCGGAATCATCGGCTGACGAAGTGCTCCCGCAGCCTGTGAGCCACAGACATACCATGCACATCAGCAGAATGAAAAATACTCGATTTTTCATATCTTCTGTCTCTCTCCTTTTACAGATTGTCTTTGCGAATATTTCTCCTTTTTTCATATCTTCTATTTCTCTCCTTTTATAAACCGTCTTTGCGAATATTATTCCTTTGCTTTTGGAGAGATTATACCTGCCGTGTATAGAAATATCCAATATCTATATTGAATGTTTAATTATTCTAAAATAGAATATCTTTGAGGAGGTGTTTTATGGAAATACGTGTACTGAGATATTTTCTGGAAACTGCCCGGGAGGGGAATATGACCCGCGCTGCCCAGCGTTTGTTCATCTCCCAGCCCACCATGTCAAAACAGCTGAAAGAACTGGAAAAGGAGCTTGGGGCGAAACTCTTTGTCAGGACCAATTACAACATCCGATTGACGGAAGCCGGCCTGCTGCTCCGGGAACGGGCGGAAGACATCTTATCTTTGGTAGATAAGACAGAGGCAGAGTTTAAGGCATTGGAGGAGATCAACAGCGGGGACATCTATGTCGGCGCCCCTGAATCTGAATCCATGGGTCTTTTTGCAGAGATCGTGTGCAGGCTGCAGAGGGAGTACCCGAAGATCCGATGCAACATCTACAGCGGCAACATGCAGGATGTCTGTGAAAAGCTCGACAAAGGACTGCTGGACTTTGCCATTGTCATGAACTATGTGGATCCCATGAAGTACAACTGCCTTCCCATGTCAACAAAAGACACCTGGGGTGTCATCATGAGACAGGACGATCCGCTTGCCGGGAAAGAATCTTTTTCCGTAACGGATCTGAAAAAACTTCCTCTGATCTGCTCCAAGCAATGGGTGGATCAGGAATTTCCTCAATGGTTCAGGTCTGACCCCGGCCAGGTGAACATCGTGGCCACTTACAACCTTCCTTTTAACGGCGCAGTCATGGCAAAGGCCGGTATGGGATATGCCCTGATGCTGGACAACCTTGTGAATACAGGCGCGGGAAGTGATATCATCTTCCGCCCTCTTCTGGACGTCCCGGAAGCCGAGATGTATGTCATCTGGAGAAAGAACCAGGTCTTCACCCCGATCGCAGAGCTCCTGCTCAATGAACTGCAGTCCCGCTTTTAAAGCTGTGGTTCACCAGATAAATCCGATCCTGATGTCCCCCCATTTCATAAAAAGAAACCAGGAAGATACAAAGAATCCTGAATGTTCCCCGCGGACAGACGATCTGGGCCGGCCCCGTTCCCGGTTCTCTTCTGTACGGATTTGAAAATGAAGAAACACCGAAAAGCATCATGATTGCCGCATGGAAGTCTGTTGACGTGAGTTATGGCGAATGCTATGCCATGATGCTGATGGACGAGTCCATTTTTGAGAAATTGTTTTCTCCTATGCAGGACGGGAAAAGCACCTGGCACCTCTTCTCTTCAAATCAGACCGAAATCTGTCATACAGGTTCGGCCGAATACACAGATCCGGACCTGCTCATCAGTAAAAGCAACAATGGATCGACATTCCGCAATGGGAACGATCATTCTGTATGCGCATTTTCCAGGACAATGGTATCCCCTCCCTGGACCATCGTCCGCGAGATTTCCATGGAAGAATATGAACAAGTGATCCGCCGTATCCGCGGAACAATCTTCCTGATCAGTACCCTGGTCTTGTTGATCGCCCTGGCAATTTACCGGCTGTGGCTGAAAAAGTTCATGCATCAGTTCAACCAGCTGCTGAAAGGAATCATCCGAATGGGAGAGGGCCAGCTGCAGCCCACTGAATCTGCCCCCTACACAATCGGGGAATTTGAGATCATGCAGCAGGAGATCGACCGGACCAGCCTGGCCCTGAACGATCAGATGGAAACGATCCGCCGCATGGAGCGGAAGCAGATGGAACAGGAAAATCTGCGCAAAGAGAAGGAACGGCTGGCAAAGGAACTGGTCACAGCCAGACAGATTCAGAGAAGCGTGCTGCCGCAAATGCGGGGCACGAGTATCCGGCCATTCGCAGAGGAGACAATCCTTTCGCGCTTTATAAAGACAAACATGGTTTCGTCATAGGCGGAATGGAAGGGATTCATTACAGGGAGTATAATTTTCAGTTGTCTCCGGGGGATAAACTCTTTGTCTATACGGACGGTGTTCCTGAAGCGACCTCTGAAAAAGCGGAGTTGTTCGGCACCGACCGCATGATCACAGCTTTGAATTCCTGGGCGGACGGAAGACCGGAAGATATTCTCCAGGGAGTGAGAAGCGCCGTGGATGCTTTCGTCGGCGATGCCGAACAGTTTGATGATCTGACTATGATGTGCGTGGAATATCTGGGGCCGGTGTCGCAGGACGAGGCAATACAGGAGTAACGCAAACCGCATAAACCAGCTATTGATAAAACCGATTTGGAACAAACATATAAAAAGGACAAGCTATAAAAAAACAAGCCGAAGGGACGCTGATCTGCTGCCCTTTGGCTTGTTCTTTTATCCTGCTTATCTATGTGCCTTGCTCTCCACGCGGACGCGGCCGCGGTGGAGGCTGTCCTTAAAGAAGTCCTTGGCTGAGCAGCCTGCCCGGCCGGAGGAGGCACAGGCGCAGGCACATGCGCAGCTGGAGGCGCAGGCGCAGGAAGAAGCGCAGGAAGAAGCACAGGAGGAATGCGGCCTGTGGCTGCTTCCGGAACTGCTCCGCCCGCCTGAGCGGCGGCTGCCGTAGGTCCGCGGAACCGGCACATTGATCACATTTACGTGAATATAGGTGTTGGGATGGCTGCCGTATCTGTAGGTACCGGTTCTTGTGTAGGCCTCGGGTTTTTCCAGGTCTTTTTCCTCAACGATTTCCTTGCTCTTGATCATGCTGCGTCCGCAGTAGGCACAGTCGTCTCTGCCCTCTTCACGGCCGGCACCGCAGCCGGGGCAGAATTCGTAGTACTCGATCTTCGTTCGGGTGATCTTTTTCTGGTATTCCGGGCGGCCGGTGTCACTGCCGAAGCCGATCCCTTCGGCGATCCAGCGGAAGAACCTGAAGATGGCCATGATCGGCATGACAAAGAAAAAGATCATGGCGACCAGTCCGACAATGATGGCTATGGGATCGTCGTCCTCTTCATAATAGGAATCCGAGTAGTCATATGAATCATAGGAATCTTCGTCCCAGTCATCGTCCCGGCTGTCAGAAGCCTGTCGGTCAGGGGAAAATCCAAAGGCATCATTGGGGTAGGCCACAGTTATAGAGTACCTCTCACCCGGCTGAAGATTCGAAGAGAAGACCAGATAGCCGTCTTCCATAAGGCAGTCGGGCTGCCAGGCACCGGCTTTATCCTCCTTCCAGCGAATGGTCAGATCCTTGACCTCGATTCCGTCAAACCAGGCGGGTGTGTAGGCAAAGACCGTCTCTCCCTCGACAAAGCGGTCAATCTGATACATGCGGTCCTGGACAAAGGAGAAGTCAAAGCTTGCGACTTCATCCTTGTAATAGCTGCGGTCCAGGTAAATCGCCAGAGAACGGCCCTTGTCCTCAATGTGGTCGATGCTGTCTCCGAGCGCAGTGACCTCGGAGTGGCTGGCGTTTGGCAGGCCGATGTCCACCCATTCCAGGGGGCCGTACTCCTCATCGTCCAGCACTCTCCAGTCTATATGGTAGGTCATCTGCAGGGAGGCATCCTCCTGCACATCCACGGTGATCTCGAAGTGCTCGATCTCGTCGGTGGGCTCTTCTGCCCGCACCGTCATTGTGAAAGGCGCAAAAAAGCCAAGGCAGGATACCAGGAGGACGGCTGTCAGAAACAGCACAAGGCTTTTTACCGAAAAATGTTTTTTACTGAATTCTTTTTCCTGTCTCATCAGCAATACCTCCTCAGGGGGCACTCACCGGTCAGCTGCGCAGAGAAGGCCCTGCGGTTCTGACAGGTTTCGCTTTCCCAGATCTCTTTCCAGTCATCGGTGAGCATGTTTCCAAGCGGCTGATCGGAAAGCCAGCTCTGACAGGGCACGACATTTCCGGCGGGAGTGATGGCCATATTCGAGAGGCAGGCTCCGCAGGAAGGGGAAGGAATATTCAGTTCTTCAAACACCTGCTCGTCGAGCCATCCGGGGGAGGTAAAGGCGATCTCCATGCCGTTCTGGTGGCAATAGGCGACGGCCTGCCGGAGGATCTGCTCCAGCTCCTCGTTTCCCAGCTGCAGGGCTTCGGACGGAGCCTGCGCCGCGCTTCCCGTGGTAATGAGGCCGGAACAGGTCACATAGATGACGCCCAGTCCGTGCAGGAGTTCCAGCGTCTTGACATAGTCCTTGTTCAGGGTACACAGAGGAGTGTTGATGCTCACGGACAATCCCTGGGCCAGGGCATTTTTGATACCTGCCAATGTCTCCTCATACCGGACGGCCCCGACCAGGCGGTTATGGACCTCCGGATCTACGGAATAAAAGGTGATCTGCACACTGTCCAGCTCTGCCTCGCGGAGCTTTTTGCAGTAGTCAGGGGTCAGGCGGATCCCGTTGGTGTTGAGACGGGAAATAAACCAGCGGGCATAGCTGATGAGCTCAAAGAGATCCTCCCGCATTGTCGGTTCTCCTCCCGTGAAGGTCACCTGCGGGATGCAGGCTGCCCGGCAGTTATCCAGGATCTTTTTCCAGTCATCGGTGGAGAGCTCTTCCTCGTCCGAAAGGGCCTGGCCCGCGGCATAGCAGTGAACGCACTTCTGGTTGCAGTGCCAGCTGCCCTGTCTGGTCATGGCACTGACCATCAGGTCCATGCGGTGGGGCGCCTGCATAAAGGGTGAGTAGTCGCCGATGTTCATGTAGTGCACGTCCGTAGTCACCTCTTCCCGGTAGGCGATCTGCCGGATCGTTGTATAGATCGTCTGTATATCCTTCTTGATGCGCTTTTGGGAGAAAACAGGAAGAATCTTCCGTACGCTGTCGGCCGTGCGGTCCAGAATACTGCGTATATCTTCCTCTCCGATCTCCCTTCCGTCATAGTGGTTGGTCTCCCTGATGAGTTCGGCCAGGATCACCGCCCATACAAAATTGACCGGCAGGATATCTGTGCCGTTTATGATGGCGATGCTGGGATGAAAGACATTTTCTTCCGTCTTGGGGGGGATCAGATGAATGCGGATGACTCCCGGTCCGTTGGGATTCAGAGTGGTATGCAGGACTTCCCGAAAGGCGGTATCCATATACTCCTTCAGATTACGGAC
>JBGUPU010000049.1:0-13844 GCA_045130475.1 Lachnospiraceae bacterium | reverse complement strand
GCATCCGGATACAGATTCCATTGCCGCGGCAATCGGGTATGCTTTTTTTAAACGTGCAAACGGCGTAAAAGCGATTCCCTGCAGACTTGGCAAGATTGGCACTGAGACGAGATATCTTCTTGACAGATTCGGTTTCCCGGAGCCCATGCTACTGGAAGATGCCCGCGTCAAAATGTCCGAGATCGAGATCGATGAGCCGACTACGATCACGCCGGACAAGACTATCTTCGAGGCAATCCAGCTCATGCACGGCGCAGAAAAGCAGACCTGCGGCGTCGTGGATGAAGAGAATCGTGTAGTGGGCATGCTCACCATGAACGATATTGCCCTGGTCGCCATGGGCGATACCGCCGAGACAGAAAAGCTTCTGGAGGACGTTTCTCCCGAAAATATCAATACTGCCATCAGCGGCAGGATCATCTACCGCGCGCCTGACCGCCATATCCGCGGCCGTGTCTCCGTCGTGGCTATCACAAAAGAAGACATCGCGATCCACGATATCAAGAACAAGATCGTCGTCGCGGGCGACGATAAGGAAGCGCAGAAACACATCATTGAGATGGGCGCAGGCCTGCTCATCCTCGTGCGGACAGACACTGTATCCGATGACGTCCTGGAGGTTGCGAAAAAGTACGGCTGTACCGTGATCATCTCCGGACACAGTACCATGAATACTTCCCGATATACCTATTTCGCCCCGCCCATCAGCAAGATCATGGCGACCAAGGTCGTCAAGTTCTATGCCAACGAGCTGGCGGAGGACGTCGGGTCAAAAATGATGCGCACCCGTTATCACGCATATCCCATCGTCGATGAGAACGACCGGATCGTCGGCTGTGCATCGCGCTATCATATCATGAACAGCCGCAACAAGAAGATCATCCTGGTGGACCACAACGAGTTCTCCCAGTCCGTCCGCGCCATCGACAAAGCGGAAGTTCTGGAAGTAATCGACCACCACAGGATCAACGATTTCTCCACAAAACGACCTGTTGCCTTCCGTAACGAGATCATCGGCAGTACGGCGACCATCGTTGCGACTATGTTCCGTGAGAACCAGATCCCGATCCCGCAGAATCTCGCGGGTCTGCTTCTGGGTGCCATTCTCTCCGATACGCTGAAGTTCCAGTCCCCGACGACCACCGAAAAGGACAAACGAACTGCCAACATCCTGGCAGCCATCGCGGACCTGGATATCGACGAGTTTGCAGCCGATATGTTCTCCGTCGGCGCGGACATCAAGGGAAAGAGCATCTCCGAGCTGCTCAACCAGGATATCAAGTACTTTGAGATCGAGAGCTGCAAGACCATGGTCTCCCAGGTCATCATCTCCACCTTCAGCGCACTGGAAGGAAAGGAGGATGAGATCCAGGAAGTCCTCAATGACTTCACCAAGAAGAAGAATCTGGACCTGTGCCTGATGGTCTTCACCAGTATCCTGGACAACGGTTCAAAGGTGTTCCGCTCCGGCGAGAAATCCGACTGGGCCCTGGAAGCCTTCCCGGATAAGGAGAATGAGACTCATTCCCTGCAGGAGGGCGTTCTCTCCAGAAAGTCACAGCTCGTCCCGATCCTGACGGCAACGATCCAGAAATATTCGTAAACATTCATTTACAGACAGCAATGAAGACAGTAAACGGCCTGTGCCGTGCCTGAGGCGCGGCGGCCAAAGGGAAACAATGGAAGATTACAGAGATTATATGATTCGTGCAGTAGCGGCCGACGCGCAGATCCGCGCCTTTGCCGTTACTGCAAGAGACCTGACTGAAACAGCAAGGCAGGCGCACAACACCAGTCCGATCGCCACGGCGGCTCTGGGCAGGGCTATGTCGGGCGCCCTTATGATGGCGGATATGCTCAAAGGCCCCGAGGACCTTCTGACCATCCAGATCGACGGCGACGGCCCCCTGCAGGGACTGGTTGTGACCGCCGACAACCGGGGACATGTCAAGGGATATGTGAAAAACACCAATGTGATCCTGCCCCCCAACGAACAGGGGCATCTGAATGTGGGCGGAGCCATCGGACACGGCACTCTCACTGTGATCCGCGACATGAACCTCAAAGACCCCTACATCGGGCAGATCCCGCTGGTGACAGGCGAGATCGCCGAGGATCTGACGGCTTATTATGCCCAGTCCGAACAGATTCCGTCTTCTGTGGGACTCGGCGTCCTGATGAACAGAGAAAACACTGTGCGCAGGGCGGGCGGGTTCGTGGTCCAGCTCATGCCTTTTGCCGATGAGGATGTCATCGGAAAACTTGAGAACAATATCAGGAAGATTTCCTCCGTCACCAGCATCCTGGAGGAGGACAGCAGACCCGAACATCTTCTGGATGCCGTCCTGGACGGTTTTGATATCCAGATCACATCCACAGAGGATGTCAGCTTTTACTGCAACTGCAGCCGCGAGCGGTTTGAGCGGGGGCTTGTTCTTCTGGGAAAAGAAGAGCTGGAGGGCATCATTGCCGACGGGCAGGAGATCGAACTTGTCTGCCAGTTCTGCAGCAAAACCTACAAATACACACCCGACCAGGTGAAGAAGCTTCTCCCCAGGGCAGAAGCGGTAAAACGCGGGAGCACCTGAGGATTGCAAAAGCCGCGGTGTGTGATTATAATGGTTACTATTCTGCTTTTTCTGTTTTTCGAAGCCGGAAAACGGGAAAAGTGCCGGTTGACCATAACAACATGATAAGCGATGACTTTTGATCATAGCATTTTTGAGTCCTGGCTTATGGTTTACGGCAGCTGACTGCTGCATGTGAGGATAGATAAATGTTTTGTGCAAAATGTGGTGCTGTTTTGGATGACAATGCCAAAAAATGCGATCAGTGCGGGGCGCCTGTGCGTATTCGTCCCAATCAGACGGGAAGCAGAAACAAGAGAGGAAAGAAAGCCGGTTCCCGGTCAGGCGAATCTGCTCTTTCAGAAGAGATAAAAGAAGAGAAATATCTGACGGAAGAAGATGCTTTCATGGATCCTGTTTTCTTTAAAGAGGCAGGTAAGGAAGTGGATGTGGACGCGATTATCAAAATCGCGCGCGGTGAGGAGCCGGAGGGCAAAAGCGCAGCAGACGCCGAAAAAGATTCCGTAAACACGGAATCAGTTTTGGTGGAGCCTCTGCCTGACGATCCTGCTTTCGCAGAGCCTCTGTTTGACAGCCCCGCTTCCGGGGAACCGGAAGAGGAAGAACCCGAGCTTGATATGGAGTCCTATCTGGCAGGTCTCCCTCTGATTGAGAAGCTCCGCAGAAAATTCCTGGTGCGTCATCACAAGAGAGAAGAAGCCTCTGATGAAAGACGCATGAAGATGCATCTTGAGAGAGCGTCCAGGCATTTTTCGGAGAAAGAAAATACCGGCCTGAAGGCGGCCGGTCTGAAGACGGAGAAAGTGCGCCCTGAAGAGATCCGCCGCCGCGAGGAAAAAGCAGGCGCGGAGGAAGAGCGCCCTCAGGAAGAGAAAAGCAGAGCTGAAAAGGCAGAGCCGGAGCGCACTGCCCAGGCAGAGCGCCTTCAGGAGGAGAAAGGCCGGACTGAAAAGGCGGAGCCGGAGCGCCCTGCGCAGGATACTCCTGTTCAGGAAGAAAAGGCGCAGCCTGTAAAGACACAGGAAGAGGATATTGACGCCACCCGTCTCGAGGAAGAGAAGCTTCTCGAGAAGATTGAGGAGGCCAGGCGCCAGGAAGCCCTTCGCCTGCAGGAAGAGGCCGCCCGCCGGGCAGAGGAAGAAGCCCGTGCGGAGCGTCTTGCCGCAGCTGCCCTCCAGAAGGAGAGGGCACGCGCCGCTGCAGCGCGCCGTCAGAAGGACCAGCAGGCAGAGAGCCCCGCACTTCAGAAGAGAGAAGGGCTGGAAGTGATCCGCCTGCACGGGAGAGACAAAGCAAAGCAGGCAGCCGTCCTGGAAGAGGAGGCCGCCGCAGAGGCCGCCCTTCAGCAGGAAGCGGATCTCGCCGCAGAGGCGGCAGGCCATCAGGAAGAGCAGGAAGCGAAGGGAACCGGGAAAGCCGGTGACCGTCCCGCAGTGCAGCCTGCGCATACCGGACTTCAGCAGGAGGAAAAGACCCGTCTGAAGAAGATCCTCAACACAGACCCGCAGGAGTATGATTCCTACAGGCGCCTGGACAGACGGGGACAGAGAGAGCTCACGGCAGAGGAGCGCAGGCTGGAGGAGGTTCGCCGGCTGCGAAAGGTCCGCAGCAATCAGCAGGACCGCTTCGACAAGTATCTCGGCAAGTATGGGCTCACCAAGGAAACGGCCGTGCGCATCGCCACCCTTTTCCTTATTGTTCTTCTCAGTGTCATCTATGTCCTGGGAAGAGGCAGTTCCAATGCATCCCCCGACCTGTCCAATGCGGGTGATGGAATGACCGGCATCGAGTCCGCTCAGAAGCAGACCGGCGGTGAAGTCCAGACCGACTCTGCGCAGGAAACCGGGGAGACCCAGGTTCCTACCGGAGGCGGCGATTTCGGCAGCAACTGACCGCTGAAAAGGCGGCTTACATTAACACAGACCACAGATTAACACATAAAGATTGGGGAACAGAAAACAATGCAGCAGAGAGAGACTCTGGGGAGCCGTTTAGGTTTTATTTTGATCAGCGCAGGATGCGCGATCGGTATCGGTAATGTTTGGAGATTTCCGTATCTTTGCGGACAGTACGGCGGCGGTGCTTTCGTGCTGATTTATCTCTTCTTTCTTGCAATCCTTGGCCTTCCGGCCATGTGCATGGAGTTCGCAGTGGGCCGCGCAGCCCGCAAGAGCCCGATCCACATGTATCAGGAAATCGAACCGGAAGGGACCAAGTGGCACATTCACGGTCTGTTCTGCATGGCGGGCAATTACATTCTGATGATGTTTTATACCACTGTTGCGGGATGGATGTTACAGTACTTTTTCCAGGAAGCTTCGGGAAGATTTGAAGGAATGGACGCCGAGGGCGTCGCAAATGTCTTCTCGGAGGGCCTCAAGAACCCTGCTCTGCAGGTGGGCTTCATGGCTGTCGTTGTTGTACTGGGTTTTGTTGTCAACATGCGCGGACTGCAGAGCGGCCTGGAGCGGGTCACAAAGGTCATGATGACTCTTCTGATCGTGATCATGGCAATTCTCGCCGTGAACAGCCTGTTCCTGCCAGGAGCAGCGGAGGGCATCCGCTACCTGCTTGTCCCTGATTTCGCCAGAATGAGGGAACAGGGTGTCTGGAATGTCATTGTTGCCGCCATGAACCAGGCTTTCTTTACCCTCAGTATCGGTATCGGCTCCATGGCGATCTTCGGCAGCTATATCAACAGAGACCAGACCCTGCTGGGAGAGTCCGTGAATATCGTTCTTCTGGATACCCTGGTTGCCATCAGCTCCGGCCTGATCATCATCCCCGCATGCTTTGCATACGGCGTAGAATCCACCGCAGGCCCCGGACTGATCTTCATTACGCTTCCCAATATCTTCAACCACATGCCTCTGGGCAGGCTCTGGGGAAGCCTCTTCTTCGTATTTATGAGCTTTGCGGCTTTTTCCACTGTCCTCGCCGTATTTGAAAATATCATGGCCATGTGCATGGATCTGTTCCGCTGGACAAGGCCCAGGGCAGGACTGATCAATATCGTGGTCCTGTTTGTTCTCTCGCTCCCCTGCTCGCTGGGATTCAACGTTTTGTCATTTATCCAGCCCAAAGGCGAGGGAAGCACCTTCCTGGACCTGGAGGACTATATTGTCAGTAACTTCCTGCTGCCTCTGGGCGCGCTTGTCTTCGTCCTTTTCTGCACCCGCAAATCCGGCTGGGGCTGGGAAAACTTCAGGGCAGAAGCCGATGAGGGCGAAGGCCTGATGATACAGGAGTGGATGCGTCCCTATATCACATGGGTGCTCCCGATTCTGATCATCTTTGTCTTTATTATGGGTATTATCTGAGAATAGAACAGCCTTACATGCTGCTTTCTGACAGTTCCATGTAGAAAGGAATGTACACGGGAGATGTCGTCGGATCGAAAGAGAAGTCAACGATATAATTCCGCGAAAAAGAGAGCACGGCAGGGAAAAATGTGGATTTTTCCGGTCGTGCTTCTTTTGTGTGCAGTCATGGGACTGGCAGGTGCGTCAGCCCTCTATTATGTTTATTATCCGATCAAGTTTTCCGATGAAGAAGTTGACGAGTATGTGAAGAGCATCTACGGGAACGCCTGGACCCTCAAGAGAAAAAAAGAGGTGCCGGGAGAACAGGGGGGAATGAACACCTACCTCTATGAGAATAAGGATGAGGGAACTTTTTCCGTCTTCTCGGTCTCAGACGCTCTGCAGGAGGACGGTGTCTCTTCAGGACTGAACCGCAAGGCTCTGTACGACAATTATTTCAGCACTGTCATTGAAAACCACCTGGAGGAAATTGAAAAACTGGCAAAAGAGGCACATCACGACGATGGACCGGAATTGGCAGTGGAAGTGACGGGAGAGCCTTCGGGTGCTTTCGGGGCCAGGTATGATTTCCATCTCTACCTGGAAAATATCCGGCAGATCAGCAGCGCCTCGACGCTGCTGGAGCAGCTGGACAAACTGCTGGCCTTTTCCTGCAGGGCAGGGGAGGTCCCCTGGAGCCGTATGCGCGCCGGGAACCCTTTCGTCCGCATCTACATGAGACCTGACCGCGGCATTACAGGCGGTGCTGACGCAGTGACTGCTGCAGCCAGGAAAGGTTCCGACCCGGACGCCGCCGAAGCACTCAGTGTACCGGAAGACTGGCGCAGTCCTGAGGTGCGTGAGGGATATGAGATCAGCAGGATTCCCTTCTCGGATCTCTCTTCCCCTTCCAGGCTGACCTCGGGTGCCCTTTATACCCGCATAGAGAATGATTACACAGATGCGGCAAAGACCTTTGGAAAAGAGCACTATTCACTGTCTGATGAGCTTGCGGACAAGTATCCTGCACCGATCCTGACCCTGGTCAATGTGGGCGGACATAACCTGACTGCACGGAGAGAGAGTGCCTATACGTATCAGTTTGTCTACCATCGGAAGACAGGGACCTACTGGATGACAGGTCTTGATCCGTGTGAGGATTTTGACGGAAATCCCTATGGCGATTACCCGCGGCGGGGCGCCTTTGCCAATCTTGTAAGCTGTCTGGGCGGAACTTACATGGCGGAAGACTGGACGGGAAGCTGGCGAATCGGCACGACACAGTGGGACGCAGCCCTGCAGACCCGGAAAAAGCCCGGTCTGCCTTATTCCTATCAAAGCCTCAGACTTACCCGTGACGGAAACATTACACTGCTCGACAAAGTGCCTGAAGTATTTGAAGGCACCGGAGCCGTGCCCTCCGGCAGGCCTTTCAGTATCCACGATCTCATCAGGATGCTGGATGTTCGCATCACCATCAATCAGAAAACCATGACAGCAGTCATGTTCAGGGATTTCGGGAATGAATAAAATAATACTGACAGTGCTGACGCTGTTGTGGATGGTCCTGATCTTTTTGATGTCAGGCGCGAACGATGATGCGTCCAATGCGCAGAGCGGGACCATATGCAGATTCCTGTGTGAGACCTTTGTGGACGGATTCGGGGAGCTGCCTTTGGAAGAACAGCTGGCTCTCGAAGAATCGCTCTCCTTCCCGGTGCGCAAAAGCGCGCATTTCGCCGAGTACACCATACTCGGCCTTCTTCTGACGCTGACAGCAGGGGCGTGGTTCCCTGCGGGCTTTGCGGCGGGAAGGAAAGATATCTCTGCCCTGTACCCCCGTACAGGGCCTTTTCCTGTCCGCATCGGAGTACCTCTTATCATCGGCACACTCTATGCAGTTACCGACGAGATCCATCAGCTCTTTGTACCCGGCCGCGCGGGGCAGGCCCGCGATGTGCTGATCGACGCCTGCGGTGTTTTTGCCGGGATTTTTCTCACCGACAGACTGTGCCGCAGGCATGCGGAAAAAACTGCAGATCAGGAGTGTCCGCGCGAGGCAGGACACCGGTGATCTGAAAGGGAAAACAGGGAACTGATCACAAGCTTATATTTTGTGATAGAGGAAAAAATGTTCATGCAGGCAGAGAACAGACCTGTATGGACATTTTTGCTTGGAAAAAAGGGATGGCATTTTAGGAATATTCTTCTTTCATGTTGTCTTTATTTCATCTAAAATATAAGTGACGCGCGTTATAAGGCGCTATGCAGGGACAGGATGGCAGCGTGTACGGAGAGGCAGAAAGTGTTTCATAAAGACAAGAAAAAACGCGTCAAAATGCGGAAAAAGGAGTATTACCGGTGATACGCTTGAGAATGCTGTGTGACCCGGCTCTGATCCCGGACACTGCGCTGTATCTGTCCAGGATTGCAGTGAACTACGGCGTGACAGAACGCCAGGCACATAAAGCTTGCTTTGTAATCGAGACAATCCTTGAAGTGAGAGTGGAAGAAGCCAATCCTAAGGATCCTTTCCTCATTCTGGAATTAAAGAAGGACGTCGATAAGCTGCTGATCAGTATTACCGACCGGGGAATTCCCTATGTCCTGACGGATTATCAGAAAAGGATCCTGAAAAGAGGGCTTGTCGATTACTTCTTTTTTGAGCAGCTTGGAGTCGACGGGCAGAGGATCACAGTTGGCTATAAGCTGAACGTGGAAGAGGGAACTGCAGCAGTCCCCTTCATCGCGGAAAAAGAGGAGGAATGGCAGAACACAGAGTTTGTCTGCCGCCCGACAATAGACGAGGACGAGGATATTGTTCATGCAATCCAGTGTATTTACACGTCCTATGGCTATAATTATATTCATCAGGAATTGTATAATGTCGACATATTCAGAGATATGCTGCAGAGCGGACGCTATATTTCCGTTCTTGCCGAGAATGAGTTTCATCAGGTTGCAGGACATATAGCGATCGAGGAACATAATTGGTTTCCCGGGATCATGGAAGTCTGCAATCTGGTCGTCAAGCCCTCTGTCAGGGGGAAGAACATTTCCGACTCTCTTGTCGAATCGGTTGTCACCCTGGGACAGGAGAGGGATCTCAACGGCCTCTACTCTATGCCTGCCATGTTCCATCCTATTTCCCAGAGACTTGCCACACAGAACGGGTTCTATCCGTGCGGGATGTATTTTCATCTGCTCGGAGCGAGTGTGGCCGGTGAATACGGGGACGGGAAATCCCGTCTGAGCGCGGCTTTTTCTGTTCATGTGTATGACATTGCAACCGTTCATCTCCTGTATCTTCCCGAGGAATGTGAAGAATTTGTGGAGGATGTCTTTGATAAGGAAAAGATGCCTTATGCATTGAAGAAAGGGCATCTGGATTCGTCTGAGAAGACCTCCTTAAGCTATAATTACGAGACCTTATCCAGGCGGCTGGAGGTGAAAATCGACCAGGTTGGAAGTGACATGGAAGAGGTTTTGAAAGATCTTCTGACCCGGGAAGAATCGGAAATGGTCGAAGTGATCATGGTATATCTGAATGTAAACGATCCTGGATGCCCTTCCTGTTACCGCTTTCTGCGGGAAAGCGGGCTGATCTTTACGGGATGCCTTCCGGGCAGCAAGTCAAATGATTATCTGCTGCTGCAGCATCTGAGGGGCCGGGCGATTGACAGGAGCGGACTTGTGGCAGAGCCGGATTATCAGAAAATGCTTGACAGTCTGTATAGAATAAACGGGATGGATGATGAAGAATAATGATCCCGCTGCAAGATCCGTCAGGAAGTGAAATACTGCCGGCTGTTCCGGCAGGAAGAAAGATCCTGCCAAAAGATCTATCAGGAAGAAACCTCCGTCAGGAATGAAGTCCTGAAGGTAGTTGATTGGAGTCAGATATGCAGAAAACGAAGAACAGATCTCTCAGATCAAAAATGTTCACAGCGATCATTTCGGTTGTCGTGGTCATGCTCATATGTATATCCGCAATGTTTTTCTTCAATATGGGCAAAATTGCAAACATGCTCCATGATTCGAATAAAGAGATGAGTAAGACATCCATTGAGATGTCTTCCTCCTCCATGGATGAGCTTTCCCAGGTCCGTCTGCAGGAGCTGGCGGATAATAAGGCAGACATTGCAAACAATGTGTTCTCCGGATATGAGCAGGCAGTGCGCATTCTCGCATCGTCCGCAGAGAGGCTGTATGCCGACCCGGACCAGTATCCTGCAAGAGAGACGCCCCTTCCTAAGACAGAAAATGATGGTCAGCTTTCTATCCAGACCCTGTATGCGCCAGGGGTTGACCCGGAGGACGAGGCGATCGTAAAAGAGCAGGGACTTCTTGGAAATGTCCAGGATATGCTGTATGTTCTGAATGAAAAAAATGAAAGCATAGCATCCATCTATGTCGCCACTGAGAGCGGGATGGTCGTCATGTCCGATTTCATTTCCGGGAAAAAGTTTGATGAAAATGGGAAGATTATGCCTTTTGATGCCAGAGAGCGCCCCTGGTATCAGGGAGCAAAAGAAGCCGGGGGTGCGTACTTTACACCTGTTACAGCGGACTCCCATACGCCCCGGCGCGGCATCATGTGCGGCGTTCCTGTTTACCTGGACGGAACCCTGATGGGTGTCGCGGGGGCAGGAATGTATCTCGATGACATCGAAACGCTGGTACAGGAAGTTGAACTTGGAGAGGAAGGCGATGCCTGCATTATCAATCAGTACGGGCAGGTGCTTTTTTCAACTTTTGAGGATGGTACATTGGTCGCCTCTTCCGGCGGCGAGGATGTCCGCACTTCTTCCAGCGAGGCGTTTGCCGCACTCGTAAACAAGGCTGTTGTGCGTGAGCGGGGCGTTGAGCTTGTTGAGCTTGACGGTGTCAAAGAGTATGTTGCTTATGCGCCCATGGAGACGGTGGGATGGTCGCTGCTGATCGTCCTTCCCCAGGAGGAAGTTGAGAGGCCCACTGCCGAACTTCAGGATGGCCTGAGCCGGATTTCGGAGCAGGCGATCTCTGACGCCTCAAGCTTTATCCAAAAATACTTCCTCATTGCAATCTTCATGAGTATCGTGGCAATCGCAGCTGCGGCGAGGATGGCCTACAGGCTTTCAAAACGGATCATTGATCCGCTGCAGACCCTCACAAATGAAGTGAAGAAAACAGATGGAGAAAATCTTGACTTCAACTGGAATCCGGAAACGGGAGACGAGATCGAGACACTGGCGAATTCCTTCCAGTCTCTGACTGAGAGGATGAAAGAATATATTCATGATATTCAGGTCATCACATCCGAGAGGCATAGGATCGAAACGGAGCTGGACCTGTCGGCGAGGATCCAGACATCGATGCTTCCCAGCATTTTTCCTCCTTATCCCAACCGGCCTGAATTTGACATTTTTGCTTCGATGAACCCGGCAAGACAGGTCGGCGGAGACTTCTATGATTTCTTCATGATCGACGATGACCACCTGTGCATCGAGATTGCAGATGTATCCGGAAAAGGCGTGCCGGCTGCCCTGTTCATGATGATCTCGAAAATGATGCTGCAGAACTATGCTAAAATGTGTTCTTCCGTCTCTGAGATCCTGTCCAGGACCAATGAGGCGATCTGCGCCAACAATCCCGAGGAAATGTTCGTCACTGTCTGGATCGGAATCCTGGAGATTTCGACAGGAAAACTGACGGCTGCGAACGCCGGCCATGAATATCCTTTCCTGATGCAGCCGGGCGGCCGTTTTGAATTATTCAAGGACAGGCATGGGTTTGTCCTCGGCGCCATGGAAGGCATCAAGTACAAAGAATATGAGATCCTGCTTCAGCCGGGAGCAAAGCTCTTTGTCTATACGGACGGTCTCACGGAGGCAACGGATCCGGACAATAAGATGTTCGGAATACAGAGGGCGCTGGATGCGCTCAACAGCAGGGATTACTCTTCACCCATGCAGATGCTGAACGGTGTGAAAGATGAAGTGGATGTCTTTGTGAAAGAGACGGAACAGTTTGACGATCTCACCATGCTCTGCATCGAGTACAAGGGTTGATTTCCGTCTTGATTTATTCTAAAAAATTGATTGTAAAATACTGTTGTGCTGATATTTTCCCGCAGACAGATTCAGTCATCATTGATCAGGTTCCGCAGACAGCTTTTGTTTATACACCGTGCGGGGGGTGAGCGGATCCTGAAAGAAGCTTAGGAGTGGGGGGATAAAAATATGGAGAAAAAAGGCTTTTTTGCATCTCTTGGCAAGAGAAAACTGGGGGTAGTACTGAACCTGTTCTACGCCTACATGTCCCTGGGCCTGGTCCTGATCATGCTGGGAGCGATCCTGCCGGATCTCAAGGCGGACTACGCGCTTTCCTATCAGGTCGGCGGAGCCCTCCTGTCGGTCCAGTCGGTGGGCTATGTTCTGGCGGGCCTGCTTGCAGGCTATCTGCCCCTGATGCTGGGAATCAAGAAGTCCTTCATTCTGATCCAGTTTTCAGTGACTCTGGGCTTTGTCATGCTGCTGATCAGCGGGAATCCGGTCTGGCTCCTGATCGCCATGTTCCTGATCGGTATCGGAAAGGGCGGTATCACAAACTACAACAACCTTCTGATGAATATCTACAGCGAGGGAAATGCGGGACCTCTCAATATCCTGCATGCCTGCTTTGCCGCAGGTGCCGTCATTGCGCCCCTGATCGCCCTCGCGGTCTCCGGCTGGCGTATGGCAGTGACGATCGGATGCATCTGCTGTGCAGCCTCCCTTGTGTTCCTGTTCCTGGCAGGTTTTTCGGACAAGGACCTTGAGACTTCTGATGCTTCGGATCCTGCAGCTGACGGGGCAGAAGACAGCAGGAAAAAGAAGGTTGACTACGGCTTTTTCCTGGAGAAGCTTTTCTGGGTTACGGTCATCATCTGCTTCTTCTATCAGGCCGTTGAGGCATCCTTTATGGGCTGGATGACCAGCTTCCTGGTGGATACCGGCCTCATGGAAGCCTCTCTGGCACAGTTTACCACCTCTGTTCTCTGGATGGCTCTCATGGCGGGCAGACTCCTCTGTTCCCTTGCCGCCGCAAAATTCAGCCCCCGTCATATGATCCTGGCCCTGACAGTGATCACTACGGTCTTTATGGTCATGCTGCTTCAGAGCAGTTCGCCCATCGGACTGATCATAGCGACCGCGGGAATCGGCCTGGGCATGTCTGGAATGTTCGGAACCTCTGTTTCCAACGCGGGAGATATCTTCTCCAGATACCCGGTCTGCATGGGCTTCTTCGTATTCATGACCAGCATGGGCGCCATCGTGGCTCCTGCGATCATCGGCATCGTGGCCAATTCGGCCGGCATGCACACCGGCATGTCCACCCTCCTGGTCTTCTCGGCCCTCATGGTGGCAGCCGCCGCTGTAAACCTGCGCGTAAGCAATGAGCCATGCACGGACAAATAAAAACACGGGCGCTTCGAGCTCGCTCGAAAGAGACAGTGTTGTTATTTGGACGTATACGGCGAATGCCGCGACAGCGAGCAAAAAGCGAAGCGTTTGCGAGCCTGTCGGCATGGCGCATTGCGTTCATCCGAGTGTTCAAACGGACAAATAAAAACACGGGCGCTTCGAGCTTGCTCGAAAGAGACAGTGTTGTTATTTGGACGTATACGGCGAATGCCGCGACAGCACCATCTCCTTCGGAGCTGAGCAAAAAGCGAAGCGTTTGCGAGCCTGTCGGCATGGCGAATTGCGTTCATCCGAGTGCTCAACAGTTTTGACAAATTCTGAACCTAAATAAGCACCCTTTGCAGGGAAATGTCATTACTTATGTGACAAAGCCATGCAGGGGTGCTTCATTTATTATCCGAATGGTTAAAAAGGACAAAAAAATGCAGCTAACAGGACTTGAACCTGCACGGGGGTTGCCCAACAGAACCTAAATCTGCCGCGTCTGCCAATTCCGCCATAGCTGCATA
>JBGUPU010000048.1:0-3024 GCA_045130475.1 Lachnospiraceae bacterium | reverse complement strand
CATGGATTACCTCTATCCCGAAGCCCTGGAAGATGAGAGACTGGGCGCGCTGCACTACACCGGCCTCATCGATTCCTGGTCCAACCTTTACAAGAGATTCGCGATCGCCATGGACGCCAAAGAGCGCGGCGACGAAGAGACCCTCAACAACCTCGTCTATCCCGATATCGACCACGGTATCGACGGCATCAAGTGGATCAACGCCTGCGCGGATTCCGCTGACGCCGGCGCGGTCTGGGTAGATGTGAAATAATTATAAATCTGAGGGAGACAGGGGGGAGACAGAGAACCGTCCCCTGTCTCCCCTTGTGAATTGAAAGATTTCAAGAAAATGAGAGTGACGATAAAAACAATAGCGGAAAGAGCCGGTGTGCATAGTTCAACTGTTGATAAGGTGATCCATAACAGGGGAGGTGTCAGCAGGGAAGTGGAGGCAAATATCCGGGCAATAATAGAGGAGCTGGGATATAAGCCGAATCCTGCGGGGCTCGCGCTGCAGAGAAGCGGAAAGAAGTACAGAATCGCGGCCATCCTCCTGGATGTCGACGCTCAGCCTTATATTGCAGAAGGTATGCGTCTGGAAGCAGAGGATTTAAACTTCGACATAGATGTGTTATTTTATACATCTTCGTTCATGGATGTGCAGAGTCAGCTGGAACTTCTTGAGAAGGCTGAGGAAGACAAAGTGGATGGTATCATTCTTTCCCCCATTCACTCCGGGCGGATTGAGGAAACGGTGCGGAGAATTATTCAGAAGAATATTCCGGTCATCACTGTTGATAACGATCTGGTTGGTGACCGGTTGTGCCATGTAGGTCATGACGCAGTAAAGGGCGCCAGTATCGCCGGAAGGATGATGGGGCTGTTTCTCCGCGGAGGAGGGAAGGCGGCCGTGATCACAAATTCTTTGAGCACGGAGGTCTATCACGATCAGGTATATACCCGCACGACCGGGTTTGCCGGATTTATGCGTGACAACTATCCGGATATTGAAATCGTCAGATATGTGGAGAGCTACGAAGACAGGGAAACCGCCTACAGAGAAACTGCAAGGCTGCTGCAGGAAGAACCGGATATCAAAGGTATATTCATCGCCTGCGGCGGTGTGGATGCAGTAGGCCGTGCGATCATGGAAGCGGGGAAGGCGGAAGAGATCAGCGTTGTTTCTTTCGAGGAATACCCGGAGATCCTTGAACTGGTCCGTACAAGAGTTGTGGACTGTACGATTGGCGGAAACCTTGTAGGGCAGGGGAGGACAAGCTTAAGGCTGATAATGGATTATCTTGTCTATGGCACCGTGCCGGAACGAGATATCGTTTATATGGATGCGAGAATCCTTGTCAAAGAAAGCTTATAAACCCGATTGTCTTATTACAAAAAATGAAATTTCCACAAAAGAATAAATGCTAAAAAAGTAGGGGCGCCGGCAGAAAGCAAAACTGCCGGCGCCCTGTTTTGCTGCTATAGGCAGCATGGTCTGCGCAGATCTGATTGTTTGTGTTTTAGATACAGGAGATGATTCTCCGGCTCCCGGACAGTATCTTCCTCCGAAACAGTAATACTTAGAGCTTCAGGCTCTTGTGGTTCTTGCGGTACTGACCGGGAGAAGATCTGACTTTTTTGACAAAGAGGTTGATGAGACTTCCGCTGTTGGAATAGCCGACTTCCTCCGCAATCTCGGATACCGTCATGTTTGTCGTCAGAAGGAGGGTTTTGGCGCGCTCAATGCGGGTATTGATCACATACTCCAGGGGGGAAAAGCCGGTCTCCCGCTTGAACATATGGGAAAAAAGTAGGGGCTGAGCTGCGCTATGCCTGCCAGCTCTTCGAGGGTGATGGGCTTGCCGACATTGGCGCGGATATATTCCACGGCTGCAGTGATGGGCAGTTCCTCTTTCTGCTCCTGCCTTGTAGGAGATAAAAGAATCTCGAACAGCCTGTAGATACGCATGGAACTTTCAAAGATTCCCTCCGCGTGATTGCGCTCATACAGATAGACCATATCCTGCAGCAGGATATTGACACGCTCGTTGCGGCTGTCCCGCACAAGGTTTCCATCCGCGCCGCGGTTCTCTCCGCGAAGGATCCACCCGTGGAGATCGATGATTCTCTGAGTGATCTCGTGCGAGTTTGAACCTGAATAGTGCATGTAGAGAAATTCCAGATTGTTCTCCGCGTGGTAGTAATGAGGCTCTCTGCAGTCCAGGAGAACGACGTCGCCTTCCTGCGCCTGTCGGATCTCTCCCCGGTATTCTACATTGAGGACGCCTTTGCGTATGTATAGGACCAGGAGAGGCGGGTAGTGGTTTCTCCTCATAAAGTAGCGCGAGGAGCAGTAATAGTGACCGCACCAGGTCGGATAGAAGTAGAGTTTCCTTGCGATTTCCGAGGGTGTAAACGAAAAACAGATCGAGTTTGGCAGAACACCGATGTCAACACTTTTCACAAAAAACCACCTTTCGATTTATGGAAATCAACAATAAATACCTTCAAAATTGTACACTTTGCAAAAAATATACAGCAGGATTAAATAATTATAAAGCAAGATTAATGATGAGCAGGATTGATGAATTTTTAAGCAAATCAGTCTATTTCGTCAAGGTGGTTTCCATTATATACTAAGCGTAGCAAAAAAACAAATAGGCATGCAAAAAGGGGGTAATATTTCATAAAAAATATTCCTATAACGCCAGTATTTGTGCATTTTTTGCTTTGACAAGCTCAAATTTCCGGAAAAAAGAGCAGCGTTATTTAATGAGCAAGAACTGATAATTTTTTGTCAACAAAAAACAGGGACACGGTCCTGCGGGACCAATGACAAAGCAAGAAAACAAAAAAGCAAACATGGCACAGAACCGGCTCGAAGCAGTCCGGCGCAAAATCAAATTTTCAAAAAGGAGATCAGATATGTATATCGGACAGAAAATCATCAAAAGGGCACCTTTCCGCTGGGGTATCGTAGGCGGCGGCTCCACCAGTAACGTAGGCTACAAGCATCGCCTGGGCGCTATGCGCGACAACACA
>JBGUPU010000047.1:0-31812 GCA_045130475.1 Lachnospiraceae bacterium | reverse complement strand
CGCATGCGTATCCTACTTCGGATTCCCGGAGAAGATGGAGAAGCAGGCTCCCGAAGCCAGAGAGATCATCGAGAGAGAGCTTCTCGGAAAGTGATTTCCTGATTTCCGATTTTCCGGCGACTGACGTCGGGATGAAAAACTGATGAATGAATTTGTTGTGGAAAAATCCCTTGATTCACAGCAATTCGTTACCTCCTATCCTGCCTGATCATCGGGCAAGACAGTTAAAGGGCGTTTTTCCTTATTGGAATCCCTGTACCGATATTTTGGAAAAACGCCCGGGTTAACTGATCGGATAGATGTGGTGAGACCGCAGCCTGAGAGGTGGATGAACCGTGGACCGATGCTGAATAATGCGTGCAGCCCCTGGAAGAGACTTGTTTATTTTGCGTTTTGCACAAAGTGCAGTCGAGGGCGGGATGTCAGGAATGTGCATTTTGCCAACATGAAATTTCGGGGTTTTGCAAGTGAACGCGGTCCTTTTCTCCGAAAAGAATGTGCAAGATCTGCCGTGCGAACGCTGCGCACGCGATGCGCGTGCAAAAACGCGTGCAAACAGCAACAGAAGCAAAGAATACACACGACACCGGTAACCTTGACCTTAGATACCGGTATCGCAATCGGGCGAAGACGGATTTTTTTTAGGTAATATGCACCAAAAAGGTGTGCGGATTATAGTAAAATTTACCTCTTGCGTGCACCTGCACGCAAGGGTATAATTTGAGATAACCAATCATTGGCAGGCTAAATAAGTCTGCCCAAAATCAAGGAGGGTACACTATGAAAAAGATGAAACTGTTTGCCACATTAGCTGTTACTGCAGCTATGGTGCTCAGCCTGGCAGCATGCGGCGGCGGCAGCTCTGCTCCTGCAGCTTCTGATTCCGGAAGCACAGGCGGCGGCGCAGCAGCAGGCGGCGAGAAGATCACTCTGATCATGTCTCAGCGTGATGAGTTCCTGAGCTCCCTCGAGGCAGGCGCGAAGAAGGCTGCCGGCGAGCTCGGCGTCAACCTGGTAACACAGGATGCCAACCAGGACGAGTCCAAGCAGATCCAGTACGTACAGGCTGCTGCAGCTGATGGCCAGAAGGCTATCATTGTTAACCCCATCAACCCTTCCGCTTGCCAGTCCATCATCGATGCAGCAGGCGACATGAAGGTGGTCTTCGTTAACCGTGTTCCGGATGACACTTCCATCCTGAACGAGAACGCTGTCTATGTCGGATCCGATGAGCATACCTCCGGTAAGTTCCAGGGCGACTTCCTTGCTAAGTATTTCAAGGACAAAGGCCAGACTGACATCAAGTACATCCTGCTCAGAGGTATTGAAGGCCAGACTTCCACAACTCTTCGTTCCGAGTCTGTTCTCAAGGCACTGGCTGACAACGGCATCAACGCAACCGAGACCTATGCAAAGAGCTGCCTGTATGACCGTACCGAGGCTCTGAACCAGATGGGCAACATCCTTGCAGACGCTTCCAAGGAATTCGACTGCATCATCTGCAACAACGACTCCATGGCTCTTGGCGCAATCGAGGCCTGCACACAGGCTGGCAAGACCATCGATTTCCCGATCGTCGGTATCGATGCTACAGCTGACGGCCGTCAGGCTATCAAGGACGGCACACTTGCTATGTCCGTATTCCAGGATCCCAACGGCCAGGGCGGCGGCTCAGTCGCAGCTGCACTGAACCTGATCAACGGCGATGCTCTTAACGCAAACACCAACTTCGAAGTTGACGAGACCGGATTCATCCTCTGGGTTCCTTTCGAAGAAGTTACTCCTGACAACGTAGCGGATTATGACAATCGGTAATATTTGCGTATATGCAATGCAGCAGAATGAGGTAACTGATCGTTTTGCAGCACTATTATAAACGCAGATAAATCAGGCGGTTGACTCCAAAACCATACAAGGTGGGTATCGGGTCTGTCCATCCGGTACCCACATTTTTATAAACGGGGAGGTAAAACAAATTGGCTGATGAATATATTCTGGAAATGCACGGGATATGTAAGTACTTTCCAGGTGTAAAAGCTCTTGACGGTGTCGAGCTCCAGGTACGTCCCGGAACTGTCCACACACTGATGGGCGAGAACGGCGCCGGAAAATCTACTCTTATGAAATGCCTGATCGGTATGCAGCCGGTCACAGCAGGAACCATTATTCACAAGGGCAAGGAAGTTCACTTTAAGAGCGTCCAGGACTCTATCCATGCCGGTATCACCATGATCCAGCAGGAGCTGTCCCCTGTCCTTGAGCGCACTGTCGCGGACAACCTCTGGCTTGGCCGCGAGCCCATGAAGAATAAATTCATGTGCGACAACAAGGCACTCTATACCGAGGCTGAAGAGCTCTTCAAGAAGCTCAACCTCGAAGTAGATGTCTATGCAAAGATGAAAGACCTGACGGTCGCGAAGCAGCAGATGGTCGAAATCGCGAAGGCTGTCTCCCATGATTCCAATATCGTTATCATGGACGAGCCCACTTCCGCTCTTACGGACGCAGAGGTTGAGGACCTCTTCCGTATCATTGCAGACCTGAAAGCGAAGAATGTCGCGATCATCTATATTTCCCATAAAATGGATGAGATCTTCCGCATCAGTGATGACATCACGGTCTTCCGTGACGGCACCTATGTGGGAACCGACCGCGCAGCAAACCTCAACAATGAGAAGCTGATCGAAATGATGGTCGGTCGTAAGATCACCAACATGTTCCCGAAGATTCCCTGCCCGATCGGCGATGTCATGTTCAAGGTCGAGAACCTCAATTCGGGCAAGCAGGTCAAGAATGTTTCCTTCGAGGTTCGCAAGGGCGAGATTCTCGGATTCGCAGGCCTGGTCGGCGCCGGCCGTACCGAGACCATGGAGACTATCTTCGGCATGCGCAAGAAAGACAGCGGCAGGATCTGGCTGAACGGCAAAGAGCTCAACATCAAGTCTCCCCGTGATGCCATCGACAACAAGATCGGTCTTCTGACCGAGGACCGCCGCGGCAACGGTATCTTCGGCCTGCTCTCCATTACGGACAATACAACAGTTGCCAACTGGGGCGCCTATGGTCTGCCCATGGACAACAAGCAGATGCTCAAGGATACGGAGGAATACAACACCAAGCTCCGTACCAAGACTCCCACATGGGAGACCCGTATTATGAACCTGTCCGGCGGTAACCAGCAGAAGGTTCTGCTCGCCAGATGGCTTCTGACCAAGCCGGATCTCCTGATCGTTGACGAGCCCACCAGAGGTATCGACGTCGGCGCCAAGTCCGAGATTCATGAACTTCTGTCCAAGCTGGCCGGCGAAGGCAAGGCTATCATCGTGATCAGTTCCGAGATGCCTGAAGTTATGGGTATCTCTGACAGAATCGTTGTCATGCATGAAGGCGAGATGACCGGTGTTCTGAATCGTGACGAGTTCTCTCAGGAACTGCTCATGAGATATGCAACCGGTGGCTCTGCAGTTGAAGAACTGAAGCAGCAGGCTGCTCAGGAATAATCAGGGAGGGTAGAATCGAATGAAGTCCAAAGCTGAGAAATCTCAATTTAGCAAGTTAGTATCCGACAATGGTATCTGGGTGGTTCTGGTCGTTCTGATCATTGGAATCACCATCGTAAACCGCAATTTCTTTACACCGAACAACGCAGTCGCGCTGCTGACCGGTGAGTCCGTCAAGGGTGTTATGACCTTCGGTGTTACTCTGGCAATCCTGTCCAAAGGTATCGACCTGTCCACAGGTTCCGTCGCTGCTCTTTCCGCTATCTGCTCCGCAGCGCTCTGCCAGGCTTCCGCTTCCAAACTGTGGGCCGGCCTGCCCACCATGCCCGCGATCGTCGGTATCCTGGGCGGTATCTGCATCGGCCTGATCGTCGGTTTTGCAAACGGCTGGATGGTTGCATATCTTCGTCTGCATCCCTTCATCGCTACTCTGGGTACACAGCTGATCTGCCGTGCACTCTGCAAACTGATCACTCCCGGTCCCGTTTCCAAGCTGACCCCCGGCTTCCGTTTCCTCGGCAACGGCAAGATTGGTCCTTTCCACATGATCGTTATCGTCATGATCATCATGTTCTGCATCCTGGCATTTATGCTGAAGATGACCAGATTCGGTAAGTCCGTCTATGCAGTCGGTGGTAATGACCAGGCAGCAAGAGTTGCCGGTATCAACGTTGAGCATACTCTGGTTAAGGTTTACATGTGGTGCTCCTTCTGCGCAGCTCTTGGCGGCGTCCTCCTTGCAGGCCGTTCCGACTCCGCAGACCCTGCTAACACAGGTCTGAACTACGAGCTGGATGCAATCGCAGCAGCAACCGTCGGCGGTACTTCCCAGACTGGTGGTATCTGCCGTCCCTCCGGTGTTATCGCCGGTATCCTGATCATGGGCGTTATCAACAACGGCATGGTCATGATGGGTGTCAACGACCAGATGACATTCATCGTCAAGGGTCTCATCATCATTGGATCCGTTGCATTCGATATGAGAAAGAACGCTGTCAAGAAATAATCAGATTTCAACTGACACTGTTTCATTATCCTTATTCGAAATGTTCCTGTACAGGCGAAGCCTGTGCAGGATGACAAAGAGGGCAGGGGAAGACATCGTCTTCCTCTGCCCTTTGTTTTGTGCTGCAGTACTGCTGGTTTGGATCAGGCATATGGTGCAGTAGATATATGAAAAAGGCAGTCCAGCGGAGCTGCCTTTACTGCTTGTATCTTGATATCTACAAGTATGCCATGGTACTCACAGCGCTCTTCAGGTATGCAAAGAGGATATGGCTTTTACCTGTTGGAACTGCCTGGTAAATTCGGATGACAGAGAGAAATGATAATTGTATGCATTGATTATACGGATGTCAGTGTAATAGTATTCCTGATCAGGTTCTCTCTTGTTGTAATGCCATAGGAAGAGAAGATACAGGGACATAAAACCCTGCCCGAAGCCATCGTCATCAATAACATAGTCGATAGTACGGTCCAGTATGTCTTCGCTCCGACAGGCAGCCAGATCGTGCAGGATCAGATGAACGTTTGAGGCGAGAGACCGCTCTTTGAGAATGCTGCAGAGTTCAATTGAACCCTCTCCGCATAGATAAATGCCTTTCACATCCGGGTGCAGATCCAGGGAGGTGTTGGCCATCCTGGCCAGTGTCTCACGGCAGTTACCGGTCTTTTTTTCCTCTATAATGTGAATATCTTTGTATCTGTGCGATATTATATCCCGAAAACCCCGGATGCGTTCACTGTGGATCGTGGAATCCAGACCGTAGTAGACAATGACGGAGCCCTTGCCCCCCAGGAGGTCTGCCATAACACTTGCTGCG
This sequence comes from Lachnospiraceae bacterium, assembly GCA_045130475.1. Lineage (GTDB taxonomy): Bacteria > Bacillota > Clostridia > Lachnospirales > Lachnospiraceae > CAG-791. The sequence goes on along the minus strand of JBGUPU010000047.1, from coordinate 26,489 downwards.
GTCTGACCGCTGCCATAGGCGTTTTGTCCGATGAAAAATCTTCGGTGGGAACTGGGAACGTCGGAGTTAATGGTTATGACGTCTATATTTGCTTTTTTACAGGTGTCAATCTCACGGCGGAGTGCGGAGTCGTTATTTCCAATAAGAATGATGGCAGATACTTTCTCTTCATACAATCGTCTCATGCCGGCAACTGCCTGATCGGAATCCATTCCCTCGATCCGGATGATCTCGACTTCAATTCCATACTGCATAAATTCTTCCGTGGCAGTCATAATGCCGCGCAGAACTTCCTGAATAAAAGGGGTCTCAATAAACTGCAGAATCACACCGAATTTCCAGCGATGTGAAGTCAGAGCGAGCGCGCGTGCGTTGGCATTAGGGGTATATCCCATTTCTTCTGCTATATGTCTGATTCTTTCAGCAACCTGCGGCTGAATACGTCCTCTATTGTTGAGCGCCCGGTCTACCGTACCTCTGGAGACACCGGCAGCTTTGGCAATCTCGTTGAGCGTAACCCCCATTGTAGTTCTCCCTGTTCTAGCTATAAATCAACATGTAAGAGACTGATAGAGAGGAGTATCTGCAAACCCGTTGATTTATCTGACATGTAACTAAGGACGGGAAAGCGGCGGGATGTAGATGCACCTGTAAATAGCCTGAATTTGCTTTAATTGTATCAAATATAGTGCATGCTTTTCAAGGGATTAACTATTGGGGTGAAATACTGTGATTCATTCAATATTTGGATAAAAGGATGAGGATTGACAGATGGGAAGACGCATTCTACACTGTTATCGACCTGATTGCTCATGATATTTTCAGAGCCGTCAGGCAGATATCCAGGTTCAGTGATCATATTGCAGTCAGAAAAGGATAAGATGAATCATGTATGATGTAACGGTAATCGGCCCGTCAGTGATAGATATCCTCGCAGCTCCCTTTGATCCGGATGCTCTTGCAAAGGGAAAGAGGGACGTGGATCAGATCAGGATGTCTTTTGGCGGGGATGCTCTCAATGAGTCTGTAGTACTGAGCCGCCTGGGCAAAAAAGTACAGCTGCTCAGTAAGATTGGAGCTGATGAGGCCGGCCGCAGTATCCGCAAGCATCTGGAAAAGGAGAAAGTCTCAACAGAGCATGTGATCGTGCAGCAGGGGCTGAATACTTCTGTAAATATTGCCCTGGTCGATAAGGACGGCGAAAGAAAATTTCTGATGGATCCGCACAGCAGCCAGAGAAAACTGGCGCTGGAGGATGTCCTGCCTATGCTGGATGAAACTGCTCCGATTGTTTCATTTGCGAGTATTTTCATCTCTCCGTGTTTCTCAATCGAAAAAATAGAAGAATTGTTTTCTCATATCAAAGCGGTGGGAAAAACCCTTGTCTCTGATGTCACACGTCCCAAAAACGGAGAAACCTTTGATGATCTGAAAGTTCTTTTTCCCTATATGGATTTCTTTCTTCCCAACGATGAGGAAATCTTTCTCCTTACCGGGGAAAAGGATCCGTATAAGAACGTTCAGATGTTGGTGGACGCCGGGGTAAAGACGGCAGTCGTCAAGATCGGCAAGGATGGATGCCTGGTCGGAACAAAAGACGGCATCGTACAGGTCCCGGCTGTAGCGGGTGTAAAATGCGTGGATACTACCGGGGCGGGTGACGCATTTGCGGGCGGTTTCATTGCGGGGCTTATTGAGGGCAGAAGTACAATTGACTGCGCCCGCCTCGGCTGTGGAGCTGCATCCTGTTCGATTGAGCAGGTCGGTGCGACAGACGGTGTCCGGTCCCTGGAGCAGGTGATGGAGCGCTACAGGAGGATACAATAACTCAGCCGCGTCAAAGTGATCCAATAATAATTGGGGCTCGTACTATTTGTGCCGGCAATTATCATCGTATGGCATGGCATCTCTTGCAAAAACGCACAAAAACCGATACAATAAATTGTGCATAACAGAGAAAGAGGAGAAAATGCGAAAAATAGCTTGCACGCAAAATACATGCGTGCTACTATAAAAGCACAAGGAACGAACAACAAAGGCACGCAAAAAGGCACGCAAGAAAATGCGAAATTCATTGGAGGGGTAAAATGAATTACATTGATTTTGATGAGTCCAGAAAATATGACCTGATCCTGCTCGGCAGAATCGGCATCGACTTCAATCCCGCTTACAGCGATGATGTGAAAGAGGATTTCAAGCCTCTGAAAAAGGTTCACTATTTTGAGAAATTTGTCGGCGGTTCTCCTGCGAACATCGCTGTCGGTATCACACACCACGGCATGAAGGCCGGTTTCATCGGCAAGGTTTCCGATGATCAGTTCGGTGATTTCGTTATTGATTATTTCAATGAGCAGGGTATTGACACCTCCAACATCACCAGATGCACCAATGGCGAGAAGCTCGGCCTGACCTTTACCGAGATGAAGTCTCCCATCGAGAGCAGCATTCTGATGTATCGTAACCGCGTTGCTGACCTTCAGCTCTCCGTTGATGATATCAAGGAAGAGTATATCAGACAGGCCAAGGCAATCCTGATCTCCGGTACCGCACTTGCAGAGAGCCCCTCCAGAGAGGCTGCCCTCAAGGCTGTTATGCTGGCCAGAAGAGTCGGCACAAAGATCATCTTCGATATCGACTACAGAAACTACAACTGGAAGAACTTCGATGAGATTTCCATCTACTGCTCCATGGTAGCCAAAGAGTCCACCGTTATCCTCGGCTCCAGAGAAGAGTTTGACCTGACTGAGAGAGAGCTCATGCCCGGTCTGTCCGACGAAGAGAGCGCAAAGATGTGGCACAATTACCACGCAAGAATCGTCGTTATCAAGCACGGCATGCAGGGCTCCACTGCCTACACTCGTGACGGCCAGAAGTTCTCCATCCGTCCTTTCCCTGTACAGGCACGCAAGGGCTTCGGCGGCGGCGACGGCTACGCTTCCGGTTTCCTGTATGGCCTCTTCCACAACTGGGAGATCATCGACTGCCTCGAGTTCGGTTCCGCAGAGGCTTCCATGATGGTCCGTGCAAACAACTGCTCCGACGCTCTTCCTAATCCCGAGCAGGTTCATGCTTTCATCAAAGAGGAGAAGGAACTGTACGGCGATATGATCGCACGCGTCTGATGCATTGCTGAAGCAGGTGAGCCGATTTGCAAAAAATCAGAACACCACTTATAATATCTAATAACGAGTAAGCAGCTGCCGGCAGTCACGTTGAAAGTGACTGCCGGTTTCTTTCTGTGCGCGTACTACGGGCGGTGCACGCATTCTTTAAAGGGATTCCAATTATTATGAGAAAACTTGCTTTGCCGGATGAGCTTCTACTGCAGGTACAGAAACCTGCGAGGTATCTGGGAAATGAAATAAATGCAGTCTATAAGGACAGGAATATTCCTGTCCGTTTTGCCATGTGTTTTCCGGATGTCTATGAAATAGGCATGTCCCATCTGGGAATCCAGATTCTCTATGAGCTTTTCAACCGCAGGGAGGACACCTGGTGTGAGCGTGTCTTTTCACCCTGGACCGACATGGACCGGCTGATGCGGGAACATGAGATTCCCCTGTTTGCCCTGGAGTCCCAGGATCCGGTAAAAGACTTTGATTTTCTGGGATTTACCCTTCAGTTCGAACTATGTTATGCGAATGTACTGCAGGTCCTGGATTTGTCAGGGATTCCCCTGAACGCGGCGGAAAGAGCGGAGAAGGATCCAATCGTGATCGGAGGAGGACCCTGTGCATTTAATCCGGAGCCAATGGCTCGTTTTTTCGATATGTTTTATATCGGGGAGGGAGAGACCTCTTACGACCGGCTGCTGGATCTGTACCGCGACATGAAGGAGAAAGGGGAGAGCCGGGAGGCATTTTTATGTGCGGCCTCTCAGGTGCCGGGAATCTATGTGCCTTCGCTGTATGACGTAACTTACAGAGAGGACGGGACCATTGCGTCCTTTGTGCCGAAAAAATATGACATCAGCTCTGCTTTTTTTGATAAAGAAAACTCTGCCCCTGCCCGTATCCGCAGGCAGGTGGTGACTGATCTGGATGACAAAGGGCAGGCCCCTTACCCGACCAGGCCCTTGATTCCGTTCATCACAGTGACCCAGGACCGTGTGGCGGTGGAGCTGCAGCGCGGGTGCATCCGCGGCTGCCGTTTCTGTCAGGCCGGAATGATCTATCGTCCAAACCGGGAACGGGATCTCTCCACTGTGAAAAAGTATGCGGATCTTATGCTGGACAGCACGGGGCAGGATGATATTCTGCTGAGTTCTCTGAGCTCCAGTGATTATTCCTGTATCCACGAGATTGTCGATTATATTTCAGATCATAGGGAAGATGATCGGGTAAAGCTCCAGGTGCCCTCCCTCAGGATCGATGCCTTTTCCCTGGATCTTATGGCCAGGGTACAGGATGTGCGCAAGAGCAGTCTGACTTTTGCGCCTGAGGCCGGCTCACAGAGGCTGCGGGATGTCATCAACAAGGGGATTACGGAAGAGGAGATCCTGAACGGCGCAAGGGAGGCCTTCCGGGGCGGCTGGAACAAGGTAAAGCTCTATTTCATGCTGGGACTTCCCACGGAGACAGAAGAGGACCGGGTCGCGATCTCCGACCTGGCAAATAAAATCTCCGCAGCATATTATGAAGAAGTGCCCAAGGAAAAGAGAAACGGCCGCTGCCAGATCACAGTGAGTACTTCTTTTTTCGTTCCCAAGCCCTTCACGCCCTTCCAGTGGGCTCCCATGTATCATTCCGGGGATTATCTGGGTTTTGCCGCGACAGTCAACCATGCGATCTATGCGGCCCATAATCATCGTAGTATCCGCTATAGCTGGCATGATTCCAGGATGATTTTCCTGGAGGGTATTCTGGCCCGCGGTGACCGCCGCACAGCAGATCTAATTCAGGAAGCCTACCGGCTGGGGGCAGTGTTTGACTGCTGGCTGGATACCTGGGACTATGCCCGATGGGAGCAGGCGGCTGCCAATATCGGCATGGATGTGGATTTTTATGCCCTGCGGGAGAGGACAAGAGATGAGATCCTGCCCTGGGATTTCATCGATGTCGGAGTGCGCAGAGATTTCCTCTGGAAAGAGTGGGAGAAGGCCCACAGGGCTGTCCTCACCCCAAACTGCCGGGAAGCCTGCAGCGGCTGCGGAGCGGCGGAATACGGCTGCGGAGTATGTCTGCGCCAAAAGGCATCCGACAGGATAGAAGAAAAAGAGAGCGCAGAGAAGGATGCAGAGAGGACTGAAGAGCTTTATTCAGAAACCATGGAGAGGGTCGCAGAGCTCAATACAGAGGCTTTAGATAATGCTGCAGAGGAGATCCATACAGAGGCTCCGGAGGAGGCTGCAGAGCTTCATATAGAGGTACCAGAGGAGGCACCGGAGCTTCCTGCAGACGCCTTTGGGAAGCCCGCAGCGCCGGGCTCAGAAAAGTCTGTGGAGAAGCCTGTAGATTCCTTGGAAAAGCCCTCAGACCCTTCAGAGGAAATCTGTATCCGCGCCCGGATGCGTCTGGCAAAGTATGGGCCCATGAAGTTTATCGGACATCTGGAGCTGATGCGCTTCCTGCAGAAATGTCTGCGGCGTACGGATATCGATGTGCATTATTCGGACGGCATCACGCCCCGCATGATCATGTCCACGGCGATGCCTCTGGGACTTGGTCTGGAGAGCAGCGGTGAGTATGTTGATCTCGAACTGGGAACTCCTGCAGGCACAGAGCATGCCTTGGAGCAACTGCGTCCCCTGATGCCGGAAGGACTTGAGATTCTGGACTTCAGACAGGTCGGCGAGATCGTTCCGGAGGGCGGAGGGACGGCCAAAAAGCCCGAGAAGGCCATGTCTGTCGTAGCGGCCGCAGAATACGATGTATGTTTCAGGGACAGCTATACACCGCCGGAAAACTGGCAAAAGATTCTGACAGACTTTGTCGGGCAGGATGAGATTCCTTGGACCAAGGAAACAAAAAAAGGATTCCGGACACTGGATATGAAGCCTTTGATCTATTCATTTTCCATTTCGGAAGATGATCATGTGCAGATGTGCGTCTGTTCCAGAGTGGGACAAAACCTGCGCCCCGAGCAGCTGATCGGGGAGGCGCTTGGCAGAGAAGGGGCTCAGATGCCCCAGGATGCCCTTCAGATCCGGCGCGTGGATCTGTTTGCCGAACTGGACCCTGACGGAGTCTGTGTGCGCCAGGGAGACCGTAGAAAGGGTCATGAAGAGGCTGAGGAGACAGAGGAACAGAGAAAGGTCAGGAAGCTGATTTCACTCGGGGAGATTGGGAAAGTGATCGAAGGCAGAAGAGAATAGGAAAAGAGCTTAGATAGAGATATTATAGAAAGATTAGATAGAGAAAAAAGATAAAGGAAAGACCTGTCGACGGCTTAATGATGCTGCCGACAGGTCTTTTGCTGACTGTACAGAACCACCTGCAACGAAAGACTGCCTGTACAGGTATTGAACAAAAATTATTTATGCGGAGGACGCACGATTTTGCTGAACTGGGTGGAGTAGTACCAGGGCTGTGTTCCGCCGACATCCTTGTCGCGGTATTCTTTGGGGGTACAGCCCATAGCCTCACGGAAGACTTTGCCGAAGTAGCTGGGGGAGCTGAAGCCGCACTCCTCGCTGATTTCGATAATGCTCTTGGCGCTGTCGGCCAAAAGATCGGCTGCCATGGAGAGGCGGGTCTGTGTGAGGTAGACAATGGGTGAGGTGTTTATGCAGCGGGCAAAGCAGCGTGTGCACTCACGGGTGCTGATATCTGCCGCTGCTGCAATATCCTCCAGGGTGAGCTTTTCACCGCAGTGATCCTTGATGTACTGTGTCATCAGCTTGAGGCGTTCTGTGTCGGCAGTATTGCTCCTGATGATCTCGGAAGCCTGAGACCGCACTTCCTCGGTGTCTTGCATGAGCATCTTCCAGAAGTCGCTGAGCCGGCTGCGCAGATCAAACTCGTAGCCAAAGGGCTCCTCGCGGCTGAGTTCCACCGTGCGGAGTACTGTTTCGACCATTTGCAGATGCAGCAAGGAATCCGGCTTTACATGCCAGAAGGGGAGCGCACTGCTTCGCATGACAGGGAGGATATATTTTTCCTCGTAGATGCTGTTGTACATTCCGGACAGAAAGTGCATGTCAAACTGGATCGTATTGTACTCGCAGGGCGTGGTGCCGATGGCCGTGCAGGAGTGCAGAACTCCGTTGTTAATGAAATTGATCTCGCCGGCAGTGACAATATGCGTGGCGTCCGGGGTCTGAAGCGAGAGCTCTCCCTTGACGACATAGTTGATCTCAAACATATTGTGCCAGTGCCAGGGAATGGACTTGTCCGGATTGCAGTCAAGCCTGGTAGTGCTGCATAAATAGGGGAAGGATTCTTTTGCTATGGGGACGATTTCCTTCTGTTCCTCGTCAGTACTGATATTTGAATTGATATTTGATTGAACTAGCATAATCGTATTCTTCTTGTCTTTCTAATGAGTGAATAGTGTCACGAAATGCTGTGCTGCCAGCTCTCTCTGCGTACACGGCATGTCGATGAACAAAATGATGATGCCGGCAGGTAAATGGAGAAGCTAAAATGGAGCTCCCCGGGATTCAGAACAGGCACTCTTTGATGAGGATCCGGATATCTGTATAGATGTTTTGCTCCGGCGGGGCTTTCTTGAAGACCAGCTGGTCCATAATGATCTGAACAGGGACTTCTCCCTGGCGTTCGAGTTCGCTGTCGATTGTACAGTCTATGATATCGTCACGCAGCAGATCGAGGATTTCCGGGTATTTTTCAAAGGAGATAGTTTTAATATCGGTCCTGCCGCTCTCACGGATGGCGTGTCCCACCTGGCTGACGCCGCCGCAGGTGATATAGAGGCCGTCGAGATCAGGGTATTTCTGCAGGAGGCTTAAAGTCTCCCGATAGGTGATCTCCGGATCCTCGAAGCTTTCTACGGAAGTGACGATCTCAATATCCGGGAAGGTTTCCCGGAGAAAATCGCGGAAGCCGTCTTCCCGGACCTTGACGTGATAGGAGTTGTTCTCGGAATCTATGGCGTTGGAGATGATGGCAATGCGTCCGCTTCCGCGCAGAAGATTTCCCATTGTCCTGCCTGCAACCCTGCTGGCGCGCAGTCCGTCCTGGCCCACATAGCACAGACGGCGTGTATCCTCAATGTCCGAGTTGGTGGTAATGACCGGGATGCCGGCGTCAGCGGCCCGATTGATCGCAGCCCGGACCCGATTGGAGTTGATGGGGCTGATGATGATACCGTCCGCTTTTTCCTCAAGGGCTTTTTCAATGTACTGGGCCTGCTGCCCTGCATCGCTGTAAGAAGTCAGGTACCAGTGTATTTTGATGTCAAGCCCGGTCTGCTCCCGGATCCCCTTTTCAATGCCTTCTCTGATGTAGGGGAGTGCGTCTACTTTGACGAGGATCGCGGCTATAATAAACTCTTTTCCCTGTTGCTGCAGGACGCGGCCGGCGGGGTTGGGCTTATAGCCGAGTTCGTCGATCAGCTTCTGCACTCTTTCGCGGACTTCATCGCTCACACCCGGGCGGTTATGCAGGACCTTATCCACCGTTGCGGGATGAACGCCGGCAATCTCTGCGATTTTTTTTATGGTTACTTTCATGGAAGGCACCTTGCTTTCGGAATTAGTTCGATATGAATGCTTTTTATAAATCGCTTTAAATGTACAATGATTTTAAATATCTGGCAAGAAAATTATAATATGAAAAACCGACGGCTCCTGATGTGGTGGTCAGACTGCCGTCGGTTTTTAGTGTGCATATAAGAATGATGTGTAATGGAAGAGTGCTTTTATCAGGGAACCAGCCATTTTTCAGCCGTTATAGCTTTCCTGAGCAGCGGATTCCTTTACTTATTTTGACTGTATGCGGAGTCTGCAGGCAGTTCCCGGTTTTTCGGCCGGATGAAGCTGCTCTCTGATTCTTACCATGCAGCAGTTTATTATTTGGACAGATACTCGTCAACATTCTCTGCAGTGACAGAGACATAAGGTACAAGGACTTCTGCCTCGGGCTTCTCGCCTGCCATGTAGGTCTTGATAACATCAACTGCTGCAGCACCCTGTCCGGGAGCGTCCTGAAGGACTGTCTGTGCCATCTGGCCGTCTTTGACTGCCTGAAGAGCTTCTGCTGTGCCGTCGATACCGCTGATCATGACCTGGCCTTCGCCGGTGCCCAGAGCGATGTTCGCGCCCTTAAGAGCTTCCATAGCACCCAGTGCCATCTGATCGTTTGCAGCAATGATTCCGTTGAAGGTCACGCCGCCCTTGCCGTCAGCATACTTCTGGATCCAAGCCTGTGTTGTCTTCATGCCTTTGTCTTTGACATAGTCGGCATCCTGATCGTCAAGGATGGTGATGTCGCTGCGGCCTGCAGCCTCAAAACCAGCCTTCATACCATCGCGGCGCATTGCTGCGTGGTCCAGTCCGGAAGTACCTGCCAGGTAGCAGATGTTTGCGTTTTCGGGGAGAATCTGTGCGAAAAGGTCACCCTGCATTCTGCCGGACTCGGTGTGAGGAGAACCGATGAATGTGTAATCAAGGCCTTCTGCGCCGGTTGCGCCGTTGCCGAACAGGATGATCGGAACGCCTGCTCTGTTAGCTTCCTGAACAGCGGGAACGATGCCTGCTGCATCACAGGGGACAACTACAAGAATGTCAACGCCCTTGGCGATGAAGGACTTGGCCTGGTCGATCTGTTTCTGGGAATCGTTGTTGCCGTCTGTGCATTCGACGGACCAGCCCTCAGCCTCAGCGGCTGCCTTGAAGGCATCACGACGGCTCATGCAGAAAACGTCTGTGTCAGCCAGGTTGACATAACCTACTTTGACAGTGTCGCCGCCGCCTGATGCTCCGCCGGAGGAAGCGGAGCCGCCTCCTGCGCATCCTGCGAGTGTTCCGACTGCGATAACACCTGCGATAGCTGCTGCCAATAACTTTTTCAGTTTCATATACCTCTCCTTTCAGTGCTAAACTAATTACCCTTGTAAAAGTGTCATTTTCCGTCTTAGACAATTGACTTTTTTATATACCCCTAAGCATTTACTTGTAATCACTTACTCTGTTATGTTGTCGGACTGCCTTGCAGAGATTGATTTCTTATATGCAGTTGATGCTGCGAATGTACGGTTTTGTATTTCAGCAGATTGCAGCAAATCCTTTGTTGAACGTCGGTTTGTCCCCTACGGCCGGAGGACAGGATCCGTCGGATTCATCACTTTCCGAGAAGTTCTCTCTCGATGATCTCTCTGGCTTCGGGAGCCTGAAGTCGGCAAAGATTACCTGCTTTTGATCAGATGCATGGCGTCATAGATGGACTTGATATAGGTCCAGCCGCTGACCGTCACCTCTTCCTTTTTTTCCTCTTCTGTGAGGGATTCCCATTTCTCGATGGCTGCGATGCGTTTCTCAAGGCGCTCGTCACTGACGACAACGCAGCTGTAGACATTGCCTTCAGGATCCATTGCCCGGATCTTGTCCCGCAGGCTGTCTTCATACTGGTTGACTTCCTTGAAGTTTCCGCGGAAGACCAGGGTCTCATCGCCCTTGACATTTAAAAAGACATTGTACATATTGTTCTCCTTTTTCTGCCTTTCCGGTGTGCGGGAACACTGGGACGATGCTCATTCACCGTCTCCCGGTGCCCCGCACAGATCGCATAAGCTGTTTCTCAGGAACTCTTTCCTGTATTACCTTGCCTTCTTGGCGGAGTTCTTGGTCACGACGTCGATGATAACGGAGACGACGATGATGGCGCCCTTGACGATACGCTGGATGTTGGAGTCAACACCGAGCAGGGTCTGGATGTTGTTGATGATACCGACGATGATGGCGCCGAAGATGGTGCCGACCAGGGTGCCGGAACCGCCGGACATGGATGTTCCGCCGACGACGACTGCGGTGATGGCATCCATCTCGTAGGTCAGGCCTGCACCGGGAACACCGGAGTTAAGTCTGGACATAAGCAGGATGGAAGCGATACCTGTGAGAAGTCCGTCCATGAGGTAAGCAATGCGGGTGATCTTCTTGGGGTTGATACCGGAAGCTTCAGCTGCCTTGGAGTTGCCGCCGACTGCGTAGACGTATCTGCCGAAGGGGGTCTTGTTGAGGATGATGTAGGTGATGACGAAGCAGATGGCCAGGATGACGATTGCCATGGGAAGGACACCGCCGATGTAGCCCTGTCCAAGGAAGGTATAGGAGGAGGTCAGGCCGGAGATGGTTTGTCCGCCTGTGATCAGGACGGCGCCGCCGCGGGCTGCCTCCGTCAGGGCCAGAGTAACGATGAAGGCCGGGATGGAGAAGGTCGTGATGACGAAGCCGTTGAAGAGACCGAATGCCAGGCCCAGGAGCAGTGCCACGATGATAGCGGGGAATACTGAGCCGGTCGCTACGTTTACGATACAGGATGCGCAGCCGATGAAGGCGAGCTCAGAGCCGTAGGCGATATTGATGTGTCCGAGGATGATGACGAAGGTTGCACCGAGAGCCAGGGTGGTCGTGCAGGCGATGGCCAGCAGGACGTTGGTCAGGTTATAGACTGACAGGAAACCACTGACGAAGAGTGACGAGAGCACAAACAGTACGATCAGGATGAAGAAGATTCCGAATTTTCCGTACAGCTGGCCGATATTCATTTTCTTTTTTTCTGTTTTAGCTTCCATTATTGTTTCGCTCCTTTCGCGGCGGTATTCATAAAACAGTAAGCCTGTGCGCGGTTTTTGCGCAGCAATTTCTTTATAGGTTTGTGATCAGAGATTCAATCACAGCTTGTAAAATGTCTGCTGTTTTAAAAACAGATCCTTATTTATCACCTACGCCCTTGGTGGCGAGTTCCATGATATTCTCCTGTGTTGCTTCGGATCTGTCCAGGACGCCCTGGATGATGCCTTCCTGCATGACGACGATCCTGTCGGACATTCCCAGGACTTCGGGGAGCTCTGAGGAGATCATGATGATTCCCATACCCTCGCGGGCGAACTCGGTCATAAGTCTGTGGATCTCTGACTTGGCGCCGACGTCGATGCCTCGTGTGGGCTCGTCGAGGATCATGACCTTGACATCACCCACCAGCCATTTGGCCAGGACGACTTTCTGCTGGTTGCCGCCGGAAAGAGTGCCGGCTTCTACGTTTTCATTTGCGATCTTGATCTGCAGCATCTCGCGCATCTTCTCGACGTCATCCGAGATCTTTTTGTCATCGATCAGACCTTTGGTGTACTTCTTCATGTTGACGAGCGCCACGTTCTCGTGGATGTTGCGGCCAAGGACCAGACCGTAGGTGCGGCGGTCCTCATTGACCATGGCGATCCCGTTTTTGATGGCGTCGCCCGTGTTCTTGTTGTGGATCTCCTTGCCGTCGAGGATGATCTGGCCGGAGGAGACAGGGTCGAGACCGAAGATGGCGCGCATGACTTCGCTACGTCCTGCGCCGACCAGGCCGGCAAATCCGAGGATCTCGCCTTTGTGGAGCTGGAAATTGATGTTGCGGAAGCGTCCGCCGTCTTCCTTGACCTGGGTCAGGTCCTTGACTTCCAGGATGACATCGCCGATCGGGACGGTGGTATCCTTGGGGAAGACGTTGGTGATCTCACGGCCGACCATGCGGGCGACCAGCTTCTGCGGGTTGTAATCGCTGGCGGGGCCGCTCTCGATCCACTTTCCGTCGCGGATGATGGTGATCTCGTCCGCAATGCGGAAGATCTCGTCCATCTTGTGGGTGATGTAGAGGATCGCGACACCCTGCTCGCGCAGAGAGAAGATCTGCTTGAAGAGGACTTCGATCTCCTCGTTGCCGATGGCGGAGGAGGGCTCGTCCATGATGATGACGGAGGCGTTGCAGCTGATCGCCTTGGCGATCTCAATCAGCTGGTGGCCGGCGATGGACAGCTCATACATCTTCTGATTGGCCTTGTAGGGCATCTCGAGCCTGTCAAGAAGGTCCTGCGTATCCTTGTACATCTTGCCGAAATCCACAAAAGGACCGTTTTTGGGCTCGCGGCCCAGCCAGATGTTCTCAGCCAGTGTCATTTCCAGGACCGGGTTCAGTTCCTGGTAGATCATGGCGATGCCCATATCAAGGGAGTCCTTGACGGAACGGGCGCCGACATGCTCGCCTTTGTAGATCATTTCGCCTTCGTCTGCCACATATGTCCCGTTGATGATCTTCATCAGAGTGGATTTTCCGGCTCCGTTCTCACCGCAGATGACGTGTACTTTTCCGGGTCTTACCTTGAGGTTGACGCCGTCGAGAGCACGCACGCCGGGAAATTCCTTGACGACGCCCTTCATCTCCAGGACGAATTCGTTTTGCGCATTGCTCATATATTTTTCCCCCTGTTTTAATAACACTTGTTTATTCCTGTCATTCCGTCCTTATTTATAAAACCTGCTCCGGTTTGTTTTCTGTAAAACGATGTGTGCCGGTTTGTAAAGATTTATCTGCTGATTGTGGCCTTGAGGGCTTCGATGGAGGTCTCGAGGCCTGCCTCGACGCTCATGGTCAGATCTTCCATCTCGAGGGAGACATAGCCGTCGTAGCCGTTCATGCGGCAGACAGAGAAGAACTCTTTCCACCACTGCAGGTCTCTGCCGCAGCCGACTGCTACATAGTTCCAGTTTCTCTGTGCGCTGCACTCGACGGGCAGGCTCTCAAGGATGCCGTCGATGCTGGCGTTGTGCTTCTCGATGCGGGCATCTTTGCCGTGGACATAGAAGATCTTCTCGCCCAGTGCCCATGCGGCTTCGATCGGCTCGGCTCCCTGGATCATCAGGTGGGAGGGATCAAGGTTGAGGCCCAGGACATCGGAATCCTCGCCGACTGCTTCGCAGAGCTGGTTGAAGGTCCGTACGTTGTGGACCAGGGCTCCGGGGAACTCCTCGATGGCGATCTTTTTGACGCCTGCTTCTTTGGCTATGCGGCAGGTCTCTTTCCACCACTCGCCGGCAACCTTCCACTGATACTTGACGCCTTCCGCCATGTAGTTGAAGCCGTCATACTCTGGCCAGGAGATGGTGGAGACGAACCAGTTGGGGGTCTTGTCGCCGGGGGCTCCTGCCGGAAGTCCGGACATGGTTACGACGGTGTCGACGCCCATCTTGCCGGCCAGGACCATGGTGTCGCGCATGGTCTTGGAATGTGCATGTCCCATAGGGGTGTCGATCAGAGGATTGCCGGAGCAGTTGAGAGCGGAGATGGCCAGGCCTCTCTTTGTGATCTCGGCTAGGAATGCCTCGCGCTTTGCGTCGTCATTGATCAGCTCCTCAGTGGAGGAGATGAAGTTGCAGCCGCCCCAGCCGCCTGCGGTCATCTCGATGGCGTCAAGTCCGTAAGCGACGACCTTGTCGAGCATTTCTGTAAAAGGGATTTTTCCGAAAACATCTGTGCAGATGGAAAGCTTCATGAGTTGTACTCCTTTCTGAGAGTGGGAGGGTACGGCCGGGGAACAGGGATCCCCGGCCGGGGGGGTATTGGCTGTTCCGTATTCATCGGACAGTCATTTATCAGTAACGGAAAGGGCTTCCGAAACTTTCTTATTTGTAAAACTCAGGTGTTTCCTCAAAAGGAATCTCCACGATGGTCTGTGTATCGCGTGCCTGGGAGGCAGCCGCTGCAGTGACCTGGCCGAGGTAGCCGTCCCAGGAAGTGGGTCCGTCGACACGGCCTTCCTTGGTAGCGTTGATCCAGGACTGGAATTCGGTGTTGTATGCCTCGACGAATCTTGTGGACCAGTCTTTGTGGATCGCAATGCCCTTGGTGGCATTGGCGGTAACTGTGATATTTGCGGGCTCAGGGAGATTCAGGACTGCGTCTTCACAGACGACTTCGCACTTGATCTCGTAGTTGTTGCCGTTGTTGACAAATGCCTCGACATCGATGCGGACACCGGAGCGGGTTGTGAGGATCATGATCTGGGGATCGCGGAGCTTGGCGTGTGTCCGGCGTGTATCCTTTGCGAAGCGGACTTCTGCAGTCGCGTAGTTTTCGCCGAGCAGCCAGCGCAGAACATCGATCTCATGGATCATAGAGTTCTCAACTGCCATGGGTGTGTCGTAGCTTTCCGGAACGCTGGGATTGCGGTGTGCGCAGTGCAGAAGGAGGGGTTCGCCGTACTTGCGGGTCTCAATGGCTTCCTTGAGCTGCTTGTATCCGGGATCATAGCGGCGCATGAATCCGACCTGGACCAGCTTTTTGCCGCCTGCCATCTCGGCTTCAACGATGCGCTTGCAGGCGTCTGCCTTGGGAGCCAGAGGCTTCTCGCAGAAGATGTACTTGCCTGCTGCGATGGCGGCGAGTACGAACTGCTCGTGGAACTGGTCAGCAGTTGTGTTGATGATTGCGTCGATTTCGGGATCATTGATCATCTCGATGGGATCCGCGTAGCCTTTCAGGCCCATTTTCTGTGCTACGGAAAGTCCGAATTCACTTGCGGGATCCGCGCAGGCGACGACTTTGCCGCCCTGGAGCTTGTTGTTGATGCGGTCGATGTGAGTGCGGCCGATTGCGCCTGTTCCGATGAGTCCGATTCTCAGTTCTGCCATGATTGTTCTCCCCTTTCTTTAGGATCTGTGATGATAGGTTTTTGATTCTCCGGTGTTCATTTTTTGCTTTTTATTAATGTGATAAATTATCGATAAATCGTTAATATATCACAATTCACAAGGAGGTAACGAGCACGAAATCGTAAGTTCAGGATACCGGTTTCGTTTCTAACGAGTACGTACTCGTTAAATAGAGAATAGACTGTAAAACGATAAAATGCAAGAGCTTTTTTTGATCTTTTTTATTTTTGTGACAATTGGATAAAAACGCCGGAGGAAAATTGTGAAATACCAACGAGTACGTACTCGTAAAAGAGAGAGAATCTTCATTTAAAACCCCATCGTGAGCCTCCTTGGCGTGAAAACTGGTTACTGGTCACACGCTGACCGGCGTGTGACCATGTAACATTGCGTTCGGCGATTCCAACACTGCACTGCGCTGTCTGCGCTTACGCGCGCCGAAGGCCGTTCAACTCGGGTTTTCGCGCCTGGCAGCTGTGTGACTTGTAACGAAAACTGCCCTTCTTAACGTCTGAAGAGCCTCTGCCGGGCTTGCTTTTTCCAATGCGGCGCGAGATAATAATCCGTGCGGCTGAAAGGATCCGGATCTGCGGCACGTCCGCCCGGATGGGTGATGAAAAAACCGTTATGAAAGACAGAACAGGCATGAATACATAAAGGCTGAAGAAGATGACAGATTATGATGACCGATAATGTTGATGCTAAAGAAAAGAATACAGATCCGAAGGGAGAGCACATAGATAATAATAATCAGAAAAAAGACAGACGGATTTTTATCATCAGTCAGGAAAAGCCTGCCCTGGCAGTGATCAAGCTCGGCGTTCCCCTGATCGCAGGCATGTTCATCATGGTACTCTACAACCTTGTGGACACGTTTTTCATCGGACTGATGCGGGACGATTATCAGCTGGCAGCGGTCAATCTGGCCTATCCGGTCATGATGATCTCCATTGCGATCTCCAACATGGTAGGTACGGGGGCGTCCTCACTGATTGCCAGGAGTCTGGGAGCAAAAGATACTGCAAAGGCCAGGCATACGCTGACGGCCGGTTTCGAGCTCACTGTCTTCAACAGTCTGATCGTAACTGTTTTCGGCATGGCTTTTCTATCCGCAATTGTGCAGGGGCTGGGAGCCCAGACCAATACCTTCGAATATACGCGGCAGTATGTGCAGGTCATTCTGCTGGGCAGTATCTTTACCATGGGAAACTATACCTTCGGCCAGCTTCTCAGAAGTGAAGGATCGGTAAAGTATTCTGTAGCAGGCATGATCGTCGGTACTCTTGTCAATATTATTCTGGACCCGCTTTTCATTTTTACCTTGGGACTGCAGATCCGGGGCGCCGCGGTCGCGACCATCCTGGGGAACGCGGCCGGCATGTGTGTTTCGCTGTGGATGTATGCGTCAGGAAAGGCCCTGCTGACACCTTCTTTTCGCTATTTAAGACCTACAGGGGAGATCCTGCGGGAAATCTTCTGGGTCGGAGTGCCCGCGACGCTGGAGACGCTTCTAACTTCAGCAGCCTATATCGTGAACAATAATCTCGCGGTGGCCTATGGAGAACTGACGGTTGCTGCCATGGGGATTGCGCAGAAGATCCTGTCCCTGGGCAATTATATTTATCAGGGATTCGCAGCGGGTACACAGCCCATCATGGGATACAACTACGGTGCAGCCAACTACAAGCGGATGAAAGATGTGCTGCGCGCAGGAATCCTGGTAGTCAGCGGAACAGAGCTCTGCGTCATGGCGGTCTATGGGATTTTTGCCCCGCAGCTGATCAGCATTTTCACGGATTCCGCCGAGGTCATCGTCACGGGAAGCCGTGTGCTGCGAACCATCATGTGCACCCTGCCCTTCGTCGGGGCGGTTTCCATGAGCCGCATGTCTTTTCAGGCCATGGGCAAGCCCCAGTATGCCTTTGCCATAACGCTGGTGCGGCAGTTCTTCCTCTATATTCCGCTCCTTCTGCTGCTGAACCGTCTGTTCGGCTTCGGCGGCATGATCTGGGCCCAGCCTGTGACGGAAATGATCATGATGGCGGTGTCAGTAGCTCTCCTGGTCGGCGTGATCCGCAGAGAGGATCTTGCGGCACGCGAAACAGCACCCGAGATCCAAAACCTGCCGCGATAAAAAGAAAAGTATTCGAGAAAAGTATTGCCGCACTCACCTTTGACAGGGTACGTATCCCGCGAATGAAATCATGTGTATTGCGCGATGAGGAATAAAAAAACAGCCGGTCCTGATCTTTCGTGTCTCTGCACGGAATGATCGGAAGCGGCTGTTCCTTGTTTTCTTTTTATAATATATGACTCGCTGTCTGTCCGGCCCTCAGTCCGGAGCGGATGTCATTGAATGAATACCTTGCTTTGTTCTCTTTTGTATCAGGATATTTGTCCCTGTCCGGCTCTCTGTCCGGCGCGGAGGAGTTAACTAAATTTATAAATCCCGGCGATCACTCTGCCTCGTCCGGCCCTCAGTCCGGCAGCAGGGCGGAAGATCGTATTCATCATCTTCAGAAAATGGAGAGCAGGACTGCGGCCATGCGCTGCAGAAGAGTTCCTTTTTTCTCTGTGCCTGTAGCTGTGAGAAAATCTTCACAGTACTCGTAGCGCTCCGCGCGGGCCCATCCGGGGATGCGGTGCTGATCGGTGTATTTGTCGTAATAAACAACTCCCATAATTGACATAGTGTTTTCCTCCTTCATGAGTGCGGGACAGGTCAGTTGGTGTGTCCCGGCGGATGACGGGGTATGCTTTCCGCATCCTTCTATTTGTTTTCCTGTTTTGTTTTCTAAGAACATGGTATCATATAAAAAATAGAAATCTATGGGCTGATATACAAAATATGAGAGGGAGTTTTTGTGCTTGGGGCACATAAATTTGCCCTGAGTAAAAATGGAAGGTGCTGACATGGGCTTTACGATAGAGGATATGCTGGTTGTCTCGGCGGATAAATATCAGATGAAAATGGCCGCGGGAGCGAGGGGATGGTCCAATTCCATCAGCTGGCTCCTGATGCTGGAGGATCTGACCATCATTCAGAATTTCAGCGGAAAGGAACTGGCCGTGACGACCGGCCTGGGCTTTCAGACAGAAGAGAAGATGCTGGATCTGGTGCGGGAACTGTCCTGGCACAATGCCGCCGGTCTTATTATCAATACGGGATATTACATCAGAGAGATCCCCGAGGAGGTCAGGAAACTGTGCGACCGCTATGACCTGCCTCTGCTCACGGTTCCCTGGGAGGTCTATCTGGCGGACATGATCAAGGATATGAGTATCCGGATCTTTCTGCAGTCCTCGACAGATGAACAGATTTCCGGCGCCCTGATCAGGGCAATTGAAAGCCCGGGGTCCAGAGACCTGTACGAAAAGGAACTGCTTCCCCATTTTGATCTGGACGGAACCTTTCAGACAGCCCTGGTCACCACAGGAAATCTGGACTCCATGGACACTGTGGAGCGCAAGCGTATTTCCTACAGGATGCAGCTGTATCTGACAAATCTGACCCACAACGGGCATTTTCTCTATTATGACGGATATTTTGTGATCGTAATGAACGACATGAAACCGGATGAGTGCGCGGATGTGATGGAAGCTTTCGCAGAACGTGCAGCCAGGAAGATGCCGGAGCGCCGGGTATGGGTCGGAGTCAGTGATCAGGTGACAGATATTTCCAACCTGCGTCTTTCTTTCCGGCGAGCCAGGGCGGCTGTGACAATGGCTGAAAACGCAGATACGCCCATACAGTTTTTTGATAAAATGGGCTTATACCGCCTTCTCTATATGGTGGATGATCCGCTGCTTTTGAAAAGTCTGTCGGATGATCTGCTGCAGCCGCTGCTGGATTATGACGCCCAACACGGAGGAGGGTATCTGGAAACACTGGAATCCTATCTGAAAAACAGCGGCAGCATCAAGGCCATGGCGGATGAATTATACATTCACAGAAACACGATCCTTTACCGCATGGCAAATATTAAAAAGCTTCTCGGATCCACTCTGGAGGATTCAAGGGAGCGCATGATGTTTTCGATTGCATGTATGATCCGAAAAATGTGATGGAAGACGGACCGTCTCGAAACAGGATAATCCCGTGTTTGACGGTGTCCGGTGCCTTATACATCCGATTTTAATACAGTATTCAAATTTACAGAAAATGTTGAAAGAAAAAGGAGCAGTTCATGAAAGTATGCTTGTTGAATGATGCTTTTCCTCCGGTGATTGACGGTGTCGTCAATGTGCTGATGAATTATGCAGACTATATGATGAAGGACTATAATGCAGAGATCATGGTCGGAACACCGGAATATCCCGGTACAGATTACAGTACCTATCCATATCCGGTTGTGGCCTATCCCAGTTTTGACACGACAGCAGTGACCAACGGTTATAGGGCGGGGAATCCGCTTGCAGGGAAAGCGGTTTCGGAGCTGGTATCTTTTATGCCTGACATCATCCATTCCCACTGTCCTTCGACAGCGACTGTGGTGGCGAGGCTCATACGGGAACAGACCGGCGCGCCGATCATTTTTACCTACCACACCAAGTATGATATCGATATCCGCCGGGCAGTGAAAATTGATGCCATTGCGCAAGAGGGAATCAAGGCCATGGTGGGCAATATCGAGGCCTGTGACGATATCTGGGTGGTCAGCCGGGGCGCGGGAGAGAGTCTGAAAGCGCTGGGGTTCAGGGGCCGTTATATTGTCATGAACAACGGCGTTGACTTCGACCGGGGACGGGTGGATCAGGAAACTGTCGCAAAGGTAACAAAAGACTATGATCTGCCGGGGGATGTGCCCGTGTTCCTCTTTGTGGGCCGGATGATGACCTACAAGGGCCTGCCGATCATACTGGACGCCATGAAGATCCTGGCGGACAAGGGGATGGATTTCCGCATGGTCTTTGTGGGCAAGGGGCCTGACAAAGAGCTGCTGGAGGATCGGGCAAGAGAACTGGGGCTGATGGGAGGAAGCTCCGCGGATAAATGCATCTTCACAGGTCCGGTCTATAACCGGGATGATCTGCGTGCGTGGAATACGAGGGCGGATCTCTTCCTCTTCCCTTCCACCTTTGATACCAACGGCCTGGTCGTCCGCGAGGCGGCTGCCTGCGGCCTGGCCAGTGTCCTGATCCGCGATTCCTGTGCGGCAGAGGGCATTACAGACGGGCAGAACGGTTTTCTGATCGATGAAAATGCGGAGTCGATGGCGGAGCTTCTGCTGCAGGTGAGTGCCGATCGGGAGCATTTGCATGATGTCGGGCAGCACGCTATGGATGAGATCTACCTGTCCTGGCAGGAATGTGTCGCAAAGGTCTATGAGCGCTATCAGTTCGTGCTCGCGGAGAAAAAGATCGGCATGATGCCACACCACAGAAAACAGATGACGGACCATATTGTCAGCTTTGCGGCCCACGGAATGGAAAACCAGGACAAGCTCCGCAAAATCGGGCATGAGCTCATGGGGGACTTCCGGGAATCCGCAGTCGGTATGATGGAGAATTTCCAGGAAACCGCGGACAGCTCCGAACAGTTCTGGAACAATGTCTGGAGCGAGATGCGTGCCGGAATGGAGAACAGGGTACAGAGAGTGCGCGAAGACGTGATAGAATTCAAGACCGGCATCAAGCGAGCCGCCCAGGAGCTCACAGACAGAAAACGGACAATGGAATAGAAAACGGACAAAGGGATGAAGAAAAAGCAGTTTGATTTCAGGAAAATGTCTTTTTATCAGATCTGGATCAGGTCCTTCTGCGACGGAAACGGGGACGGAATCGGAGATCTGTATGGAGTCTATGACAAGCTGGACTATATCAAGTCCCTGGGCGTGGACGGGATCTGGTTCAGCCCGATCTTTCCATCGCCCAACGCGGACTACGGCTACGATATTTCCGATTACAAAAATATTCATCCGGATTACGGCACCCTGGAGCAGTTTCAGAAGGTTCTGGACCGGGCCCATGAGCTGGGTCTGAAAGTGCTTCTGGACCTTGTCATCAACCATACCTCAGATGAGCACCCCTGGTTTATCGAGAGCTGCAAGGGAAAGGACAATCCCTACAGTGACTACTATATCTGGCGCGACCCCCTGGGGGTGAAGATTGAAAAAAAACTTGAAGAAGCTTCGGAGATCCTGACTGAGAAGAGAGATGAACTGGAAGACATTTCCGGATTTCCGGTGGACCAGAGGAAGAGGGAAAAAAGGAAGGAAAAAAGAGACAGGAACAGAAAGCGTATTGAGAATAAGGCGGAACAATATCGTCCGCCAAACAACTGGTTCAGCCAGTTTGAGGGCCTGGCCTGGGAGTACAACGAGCAGCGGGGCCAGTATTATCTGCACATTTTCGCGCGCAAGCAGCCGGACCTGAACATGGATAACCCCAGGGTGCGCGAGGAAGTAAAAAGTATCATGCGCTTCTGGCTGGATCTGGGCGTGGACGGGTTCCGCGAGGATGTCATCAACTTTATTTCCAAGGATCCCAGACTGCCGGACGGGCTGCCCTTTCTTCCGGTGATCAACGGCCTGCCTTTCTATAAAGACGGGCCTAATCTGCACAGGTATCTGCAGGAATTCCGGGAGGTTGCCCTGGAGTACGGTGCGGTCCAGATCGGCGAGGCTCCTTTTACAGGCGTAAAAAAAGCCCTCTCCTACATTGCGGGTAAAGACCGTGTGCTGGATATGCTCATTCAGTTTGACACCATGATGGCGGACTGCTTTATGACAGAGTATGTCTATCACGGATTCCGCCTGCGCAAGCTCAAGCGGGCTTTCTCCAAATGGGAGTACGGCCTGCAGGGAAAGAAAGCAGGTCAGAAGGGCACCGCATGCACGGCCTGGAATGCGCTGTATCTGGAAAACCACGATCATCCCCGGGTGGTCAGCCGCTACGGAAATCTTCATTTCTGGAGGGCTTCCGCGACCATGCTTGCCGCCTCCTATATCTTCCAGAGGGGAACACCTTTCCTTTATCAGGGACAGGAACTGGGCATGACAAATATTGCCCTGGACTCCATCGATCAATATCTTGATGTAGCTTCAAAAAACGCTTACAACACCTTTCATCTCAGAGAACCGGTCGAGAAAAGACTGCGCCGGATACAGATCTCCACCCGGGATTCCGCGCGCACTCCTGTCCAGTGGAACAGCGGTCCCGGCGCCGGTTTTACCAGCGGGACACCCTGGTTCACGATCAATCCCAACTATGTGAAGGTCAATGCGCAGGATCAGGAGAAAAAGCCTTACAGTATCCTGAACTTCTACCGCAGCTGCCTGGCGCTCCGAAAGTCGGAAGAGACCCTGCTCCGGGGTACTTATCGTGAATACTTCCACATGCATCCCAAACTCTTTATGTATGAGCGGCGGTATAAAGGGGAGGTCATTCTGGTGGTCTGTTCTTTCTCGGACAAGCCTCTTTCCTGGAAACTGCCCCGCAGACTTTCCCGCAAAGCTCCGGCGGGTTATGAGGCGGAGCTTCTGCTTGCCAATTATCCCCGGACCCGGGACCAAAAGACCGGGAAGAAGCCTCGCGGGAAAGAAGGCAGAGAGAGGCACATGGTGAAAACAGCTCAAATGTGCAGGCCGCTTGGTCCCTACGAGGTACAGGTCTGGAAGATGCCTGCGCGCTGAGGCCCTCCGGTATGACCGGATATATCAGGCAGTAAAACAGGGAAAAGATCATTTGTACAATGGCCTTTTCCCTGTTTTTTATCTCATGTGGATTTTTTATCTTATGTGAATAGGAATAGATACCGATATAATACAGTCATTCGGTATCGGTAAGTGCAGTTTCAGAGGGCGTTTGACGCTCCTGAATGTTTTCTTTGAGTTCTTCCGGCTCATAGTCGAGGGTCTTTGCAAGGAAGCCCAGTTCCCAGAGGCGGTTTTCGATCGTGTCCAGTACTTTTTCGGAAGGGGCAAGAAGAGTGTGATAGTGATAACCTTCCGTGGTGGAAGAGAGCAGGGTGGATTTGCCGCTGCGGATCGAGTCCAAAAAATCCTGGACGTCAAGACGGGAGCGGATGTCGAGTTCTCCGCGGAGGACGCCGTAGGCTCTGTGGCTGACGAAGACATCTTTGACAACCGCGCCGCAGTCCACGAAGAGATTCAGCTCTGTCTCGCACTGCTCACGAGTGTGATGAACCTTGAAGATCCTCTTGCACTGCCTGACTTTGGGCGTGATATAGCCCTGGCTGGTGGAGATGATATCAGAACCCTCCGCCCGCAGGATGGCAATATCCGTGACGATGACCTGGCGGCTTACGGACAGCATTTTCGCAAGCGCTGACCCCGAGACCGGGACAGCGGACTGCGTGAGAATTATTTTAAGTTTTTCTCTTCTTTCCCCTGCCTTCATGCACTTGCCCTTTCTGTTGACTATAGTTCATTTCTGAATGATCATTATCGATATCCGGTTTTCCGGGTATGGAAAGCGCGGATAAGGACCCATGGGATACCTCAACAGTAAGTATACTTTTTCAATCTGTCATAAGTTTAACGAAACTTAAAAGAAATGAAAAGAGATTTTTTATTCTTCATCGCGCAATACTCGCGAGCGGGTCTTGATTTCGTTCATAAGGCAATACAAAACGCCTGTGCTTATTTCAATGCAGATCGACCGTGACGACTTCCCGCGGATTAAAGAGCCTTGGAATCGGAAAGGGCGCGGTATTTGCCAGTCCTGTGGAGATGACCAGGTTCCCGTGCGGTCCTTTGAAAACGCCTTCTGTGTAACGGGGCAGGAATCCCTGACCCGGTGAGTACAGACCGTGTCCGAAAAGGCGGATCTGTCCGCCGTGGGCGTGCCCGGCCAGGACGAGATCGATCGGGTGGTCCCTGAGCAGGGGCTCCTCCAGAGACCAGCATTCCGGATGATGACACAGAAGGACTTTGTAACCCTGCTGCTGCTCAAACTTTTTCAGCCATCTGACGTCGGGATGCAGCTGTACACCATCTATATGACGTTTTTCCTCCGGATACCGGATACCCGGATCGTGCTTTCTGCGGAATCTCCGGTAATCCATGACCATGCCTGAGGTGAGACCCCCGATCAGAAGACCTGTATGTTCATCCCGGATCCATTCATTGTCAAGGAGCAGGGCGCCCGTGGATCTCATGGCACGGAAGTCGGTCGGGCTGAGCAGCCATTCATGGTTTCCCAGCGAGATATAGGTGGGGGCAAGAGCAGCGCAGCTGCGCAGAAACGGGAGCACTTTTGGCTGCAGGACAGTGAGATTATCACCTTCTTTTGGTTTATAGCCCAGGAACAGATCCCCGGTCACCGCGATCAGGTCAGGACGGCGGCGTTCGAGTATTTTTACAGCCCGGTTGCCGTCCTCTGCATGAAGATCTGACAAGAGGGCGATAGTCCTGGGGATCCCGGCACGGATCCTGTAGATACGTTCTTTCATAAGAGTACCTCGTCTATGTACTTCTTTCTGTCTCCGATTTTTCTTTACAGTGATTGTATCATCATTGACAAGCCTGTTCCAGATTGGCGGACTGTGAAAAAAACGTGTCCTGTGTTCCGGAGGGCGCAAAGTACGGCGGATTGAGCAGAATAAAATACGGTGTATTAAGCAGAATAAAGTACGGTGTATTGAGCAGACTTAAGAAAAAAGGGCTGACAGCGTAAGAGCAGGAGCGGGCTCCCCATTGACGACTTCTGACTGACGAATTAGAATGGAAAAAGCAGCAGAAAAAATACGCGCGGAAAAAGGGCATTCTGATCTGAAAATGTGCCTGCCGGCGGACGGCGTCAGAGAGTGTGGATAAGAGATGACAGAGACTGAAAATATGAGAAAAGACAGAAATGAGAACAAATCCTGTGACGTCCTCTGCATAGGACAGGCGGTGATCGACTGTATCACGCGCGGGCAGGAGGCAGACAAGCACCGGGAAAATGTTTTCCGGGCGGAGAGGATCGAGCTCCACATCGGCGGTGACGCTGTCAACGAGTCGATTGCTCTGGCGGATATCGGGCACCGGGCGGCGATCGCCTGCGGCGTGGGAACGGATCTGGCAGGAAACCTGCTGCGTTCAGAGCTGGCAAACCGGGGGGTGGACACTTCAGAGATCACCGTCATGGAGACCCTGACGACACCGATCGCCCAGCTCGTGGTGCACCAGGACGGAGGGCGTCACTCCATCAACAGCAGGGCGACCATGCTGGAAGGCTATCTTCCCGATCCGGAAATGCCCCGCATCAGGGACGCGCGCATTGTGTCCTTCGCGAGCCTTTTCCGGGCACCCCTGGATCAGGCGGAGGAGGTCCGCAGACTTATGATTGCCGCCAAAGAGGCTGGAGCCCTGATCAGCGCGGACACAAAGCTTCCGACTTTCCGGGAGATGAAAATGCAGGAACTGGCGGATGTATGGCCTCTGGTAGACTACTTCTTCCCCAATGAAAAAGAAGCCTCCTATCATTCCGGAATCGCTGAGGACGGCGGAAACACCGAAGAGCATTTCCGCAGAATGACAGAAGTCTTTCTCGGTTACGGCATAAAAAATGTGATCATTAAGGCGGGAGCGGACGGCTGTTATATCAATAATGCGGATGGCTTCAGGCATCTCCCGGCTCTTCCTGTAGAGGTCGTGGATTCGACCGGCGCGGGAGATAACTTTGTTGCTGGATTTCTGTCCGGTGTCCTGCGGGGAGAAGAGATCATGGCCTGCGCGGAGCGCGGACGCGCCAGGGCAGCACAGTGTATCTCCAGAATGGGCGCAAGCGACCGTCAATGAGAAAAAAACAGCGGCATGATCCCCTGAAAGGGATCATGCCGCTGCGGCTTTTATGACATCACTGCATATTTATGATGTTGAGGTCAAAAGGAGGTTAAGTGAACACCGTCTCGTCAAGCTGCACAAACGCCTTGGGCACGCTCTCGCTCTACCCT
>JBGUPU010000046.1:0-13256 GCA_045130475.1 Lachnospiraceae bacterium | reverse complement strand
ACTCTCAGTGCGCCTTCCGGGCGCAAGCGGGAAACATCCCCTTATAGGGGTGGTGCAGGCCACCGGCTCGGCCGGTGGTCCTGACTTATACAGTTCCACTCGTCTGAGTTCAGTATAATTTTTGGCCTCACGGCATGGACGAACTCGAGACAAATCTACATCAACAAATAAAATCTGTTCACTGGTATCGGCTTTGCAAAGCACGCTTCCGTTCGGGTCAACGACTAGTGATTCGCCTGAGAATTGCATCTTGTCTTCCGTTCCGACTCGATTACACATAGCGATAGCCACACTGTTCTGAAATGCCTGAACCCGTAATTCCCATTCAAACATCTCTGATGGCTCTTCTATAGTATTCGCAGTCGGTATTAAAATCAAATCAGCGCCCATCAAGACCTCCGTCCGAATACTTTCAGGATAGTGACGATCAAAGCATACTACAGTCCCAATATTTCCGAATCTTGTCTCAAACACATGAAAACCATCATTGGAAGGTGTGTAATAATCCTGTTCGTAAAAGCTTTTTGCCTGGGCAATATGAACCATTTTTTGAACGCCCAGAATCATACCATCGCAATCGATTAAAACAGTTGCATCATAAGTATTCCCGTTTTCCAAAAGATAGAAATTAGGGGCGGCCATGATTTGATTTACCTTACATGCCGCCTGAATGTGTTGAATATAGGGATGGTCGATGGGCATGACATATTTCAAAACATTCAATTTCTCGTATTGTGGAAAGAATGGACAACACTGTATTTCCGGGAACAGGATCAGGTCTGCACTTTGTGCAGCGGCTTCTTCAATTGCATTCAAACTTTTTTGTAAGTTATCCTGCATGTTTTGAGACATTTTCATTTGATAGAGTGCAATTTTCATTTATCTATCACCTCATTCATACTTCCGGTTCTATATCCGATCAAATCCATCGAGATATAGGTAAACCCATATTCACGAAAGCTTGTTATGATTTTCGCTCGCGTATCCTCTGCTATCAGCTTCACAAACTCTTCTGGCAAAACCTCAATTCTTGCCATTGTATCGTGAATTCTGACACGCACCTGATGAAATCCGAGATCAAGCAGCAGCTGTTCAGCCCGGTCTACCATTCCAAGCTTTTCCTTGGAGATTGTTTCTCCATATACAAAACGAGAGGACAGGCATGCAAAGGATTGCTTGTCCCAGGTAGGAAGCTCCAAATATCTGGATAATGTACGAATGTCGTTTTTTGTAAAGCCGATTTGCCGGAGAGGACTCTTGATTCCAAGCTCCGCTACGGCTTGAAGTCCCGGGCGATAGTCCCCGTTATCATCCAGATTTGAGCCTTCAACAATTGCTGTAATTTTTTCCTGCTCTGCAATCTTCTGAATTTTCTCAAACAACTCATGCTTACAGAGATAGCAGCGATTCTTGGGATTATGAGAAAAACCCTCAATGTCTAATTCTTCTGACTCGCAGATAAAATGCCGAATCTGCCGTTCTCCGCAGAAGGCTTTTGCTTCGTTTAATTCCCGTTTCGGGAAGGAACAGGATTGTGCAGTCACTGCAATCACCTGGTCACCTAGGGCCTCTTTTGCTGCGTACAGCAAAAAAGTCGAGTCAACTCCACCGGAAAAAGCAACAGCAACGCTGCCAAAACCATTCATCATGCTTTTTAGTTCATTGTATTTTCTCAGTTGTGTTTTAGTAGGTTCACTAATTATATTGTTCATAAGTCCACTTCTCCTTCCTGTTTATTAATTCCAAAGATAGCATCCCATTAGTAACTATCCAGAAAATGATGCTTTACACCATCTTCCTTATAAGCGATTACGGTGCTTAAATTCACATTTGATACACTATTGAAAATATTAGCCTCAACCTGTGGATTTGTTTTTTTCAGTTCCGCAATCAGTTTTTTCGTTTCAAGCCGTTTGGAAGAAGTTGTTCCGTCCTCGTGGCAGGTTGTGCAGGTTTCTGTAAAATGACAGGCACACTGTAAAAAATGCAACTCGTTATAATCTCTCCATTTGCAGATATCTGCTTCCCGGATCAGATACATCGGCCGAATCAACTCCATACCCTCAAAATTCGTACTATGGAGTTTTGGCATCATGGTCTGTACCTGACCGCCATGCAGCATTCCCATGAGTATCGTCTCGATCACATCATCGTAATGATGCCCCAGTGCAATCTTATTACAGCCCAGTTCTTTCGCCTTACTATACAAATATCCCCTGCGCATTCTGGCGCAAAGATAGCATGGATTCTTTTCAACGGTATCTACGGCGTCGAATATGCTGCTTTCAAATATTGTAATAGGAATCCCCAGGCTTCTGGCATTGTGTTCGATTAAGCTCCTGTTGTCAGCATTATAGCCGGGATCCATGACCAAAAAGGTTAAATCAAAATTGACCTGGCGATGTGTCCGGATCTCCTGAAACAGTTTTGCCATGAGCATAGAATCCTTACCGCCGGAAATACAGACGGCAATATGGTCGCCCTCCCGGATGAGCTGATATTGTTTACAGGCTTTTGCAAATGGCGTGAACAGTTGTTTGTGGTATTTTCGTCGAATACTGTTTTCAGCTTTGGGTTGGATTTCGCTGCTCTGCTTGTCGGAAGATACTGTATCTCGTAAATATGCCAGATAGCCACCCGACAAGCTACAGCATTCGCGACCTTGTTCCTCAAAGGCTTCCGCCAGGTTGATGGACCGGACGCCTCGCTGGCAGTATAGGATTACGTCCTTTTGGGGATCAAATTCTTTTGCATACCGGACAAGATTGGCGTACAGTTCCTGTTCTGCGATATGGATCGCCCCGGGAATCATTCCGTATAGGATGCTCCCTGAATCTCGTGTGTCAATCAGAATATATGAATTCGGTTTCAGCTGTTTTAAGTTAGAATATGTCAATTCCTTCATGTTTTTCGGCTTAATTTGTTCTTTTCGTTAAATCCTGAATTACTTCACCGGCAATGATCAAACCTGCAGCGGAAGGCACAAAAGCCGTACTTCCGGGTATATCTCTGCGGTCAGTGCAGTGTCGTTTTGTTCCGGGCGGGCAGATACAATGGCTGCGGCAGGAGATGGCCATATCCTCAATGGGGCGGATCGGCTGCTCTTCTGAATAGACTACCTTCAGCTTTTTCACGCCGCGCTTTTTCAGTTCCCGGCGCATGACTCTTGCAAGAGGGTCCACCTTGGTCTTGTAAATATCAGCGACCCGGAAGGCTGTCGGGTCAAGCTTATTGCCTGCGCCCATGCAGCTGATGATTGGTATTTCCAGCCTCTGCGCAGTCAGTACCAACTCCAGCTTTGCCGTGACAGTATCAATAGCGTCGACCACATAATCGTATTTCTCAAAGGGAAAAGCTGATGCATTTTCAGGCAGAAAAAAACACTTATGCGTTGTTATTTCCGCTGCAGGATTGATTTCCAGAATACGTTCCATCATAACATCGGCTTTATATCTTCCTACAGTTTTCCGCGTCGCAATGATCTGCCGATTGATATTCGTCAGGCAGATTCGGTCATCATCAATTAAGTCAAATGCTCCAATGCCGCTGCGGGCCAACGCCTCACAGACATATCCGCCAACACCACCAATGCCGAATACCGCTACGCGGCATTCGGCAAGTCGTTCCATTGCAGCTTTCCCCAATAATAATTCTGTTCTTGAAAACTGATTCAACATATTTTTATAGTCCCACCGCGCGAAGTGCCTGATCCAGATCCTCAATAATGTCCTCCGGCTCTTCCAGACCGACGCTGAAACGGATAAAGCCCTCCCGGAACTGCTTTGGATACAGGTCGATACGCTCATCATAGCTGGGCTGCGGGAAGATGAGGCTCTCGTCGTGTCCGAGAGAGACAGCAAAGGTCACCACCTTCAGCTTTACACAGAATCGCTCCACGGTCTTGTCATCGGCATTCAGTCCAAACGAGATTACTCCGCCGTACCCGTTTTTCATCTGCTTTTTTGCAGTAAAATGTCCGCGGTTGCTAGGCAGTCCCGGATATGATACGAACGTTACATTTTTTCGCTGTTCAAGCCAATGGGCAATCCTCAGCGATGAATCATTTATTCGCTGCATGCGCAGGGGGAAGGTAACCGCGCCGCGGAATATCTGCCATGCATTAAAGGGACTGATGACCGAGCCCACATTGACCTGTGCCTCATAGCGGATGCGGTCCATCGCAGCAAGATCGTTGGAGATGATGGCACCGCCCTGAGCATCGCCATGACCATTTATGAATTTTGTCAGCGCATCCACAACGAAGTCCGCACCCAGCTCCAACGGGAGCTGATTATAAGGGGACGCGAATGTATTATCCACAGACACAATTGCGCCGTTTTTGTGCGCTATCTTCGCAACAGCCTCAATATCTGTCACGCCAACGGTCGGGTTGTCAGGCGTTTCTATGTGTACAAGTCTTGTGCCGGGGGTAATGGCCATTCTGACAGCGTCAAGATCCGTCATATCTACCATGACGGTTTCCACACCGAATTTTATGTTGAAGAGTTCATGGAACATGCGGTATACAGCCATGTAGCTCACCTTGGGATATACGACCCGGTCTCCGGTTTTCAGGAGTGTCCAGAACAGGGCGTGGAGCGCAGCAACACCGCTAGCCAAAACGATCGCATCATCCGCGCCATACAGCGCGGCGACCTTTTCTTCAAGCCAGTGCTGGTTTGCGTTTCCATTGCGTGCATACATCAGAAGGTCGGTGGAGGAGTAGTTTACCTTCGACAGATCATCCGGCAGTTTATAGCTGTTCGCCATGTGGAGAGGTCTGCGGACAGCTCCTGTTTCGGCATCATAATCCGTGCCTGTATGAATTGCCTGAGTCGTAATATCATAATCCTTAAATCTGTTTTCTTTCTTTGCCATACGAGTTCTCCTTGTTCATACTATTATCATTTCATCAATTTTATCCAATATTGCCTGTGCCAGTTTCCTGTGTCCGTCAGCTGTCATGTGCTCATCGTCGACAGGACTTGGTTCCACGATATCGGAGGCCGAAAGAAAATCGATTCCCTGCGTCTGCGCTATTAATCGATATACCTCCTTAAGCTGCCCACAGACACGAACGGAATCGGCATCAAACTCCGGATCTTTCTCCGGCTTCCATACATCATTTCCCAGCAACGGAGGCGAGATCAGCAGAATATTCCCGGCAGGAATCACCTGCTTTAATGCGTCGATACAAAGAGATATTCCTTCACCGATAACCTGCGCAGATGCATGATAGATCGTTTTGCAGTCATTGGTGCCCAGCATAAGGATAGCAGCATCGAGCGGCGCATGGTATTCCAGAACCAAAGGCAACGTTTTCAGCCCGTTTCGGTTTTCACGACAGGCATCTTCATAAACCGTTGTTCTTCCGCACAGTCCTTCCCCCAGAATACGAATATCTCTGGTTTTCAACTTTTCCTGAAGCGGGCTTGTCCAGCGGACACCCCATGGGTAACGCTCTTTCGTTCCGGGAATCAGGCCCCATGTATTGGAATCACCATAGCATAATATCTTCCGCATCTGCCCTGCCTCCATTCCACGCAAATTAGTATTCAAAGGATTTCAAAAACTGTCTTGCCCGCTCTGTCTGAGGACGTTCAAAAAAGGCTTTGGGAGCATGACTTTCTTCCACTATTTCGCCATGTTCAAAAAACAGCACCCGGTCAGCAATTGCTTTTGCGAAGGCCATCTCATGGGTGACGATCAGCATGGTACTACCGCTTTTTGCAAGATCAAGCACGACCTGCAAAACCTCATGAACCATCTCCGGATCAAGCGCTGCCGTAATTTCATCCAGAAGAAGCACCTCCGGATGCATAATAAGCGCCCTCACGATCGCAATTCTTTGCTTCTGTCCGCCGGATAGCTGCCTTGGATAATCATTCTTTCGGTCTGCCAGCCCGACTCTTTCCAGAAGCTCCATTGCCTCCGCTTCAGCCTCTGCGCGCTTTCTTTTCTGAACCTTTACCGGTTCCAGAAGAATATTTTCCAAAACCGTTTTATGTGGAAACAGGTCATAACTCTGGAAAACCATTCCGATTTTTCTCCTCATGGATGAGATATCTTTTGCATTCTTCTGAAGCAGCTTGCCACCCAGATAGATTTCTCCACCCTGAATATCCTCTAATCCATTGAGGCAGCGGAGAAGTGTACTCTTACCACATCCGGATGGACCGATAATAACGATCACTTCGCCTTTATTTAAAAAAATCAGAGGATATTTCACCTCTGATTGAATAAGAAACTATTGTTTTGGACACAGGGGGGGCTTACCTTAATGTCATTGGCACCGTCCTCCCTGACAGGCCGTGACCGTGCGCACACGGGGGCCGCAGACACCGGGCTGGACATTTCCTTCAGCGAGCGCCTCTTTGACTTCCTCGATATCCTGCAGCCTGATAAAAGGGATCTCAACGCCCTGCCGACTGGTCAGGTGGACATAGTCCTGTCCGTATTTCCTGGCCACCGCCGCGATGGCCTCCAGCTGCTCCACCGTGACAGTCCCGCCTACGACGCGGAGCCGCAGTGAAAAATGATCTTTCTGCTTCTGGCGCATGAAGCCGCCTGCTTTCAGCGCAGCATAGTCAACTGCCATATTTCTCTCCTCTCAGATACAAAGCCCTGATCCTCCCGTGTGCAGAAAAACCGGGTCTCCGGCGCCTGTGCAGGGCATGATCAGCCTTTCCTGCACTTTATCTGCCAATTTATTCGATAGGTTTAATAGGTTTATGAAAATGTATCATACCCCTTGTCCGAATTCAATTCCTGCAATAATTCCGATTATTCATAACCTATTATCGGGAAAAGATATAGCCGGAGACTGTATCTTCTCCAAAACGAAGCAGATATCCCCGGCTTCCTGCATGAAGCCCCCTGCCAGCGGCCCGGTCAACTGCGCGGGCGCCCTCCGGTCCCGCGCACTCCGGGTCCGCCTTAGTAGCAGCCCTTTATGCTGCACCCCTGTCCTTTGAAGATCTGAAGCTCGGCGAAATCCTCTTCCGTTTCTCCATCCCGGAAAAAGGCAGGTTCCTCGATTGAGATTTTGGCAGCGACTTCCTTTTTGTCGGCGCGTTCCAGGAACTGCCTGTATTTCTCCAAAGTGTAGATCCCGCCCTCCAGCCGCACAGCTCCATCCATGATGATCGTGGGCAGGGTCTTTGGGGACAGCTCTTCCAAAACCTTCCGCTCCTTTTCTTCCAGCCTCCGTATCAGAGCGTCGCTGTGAAGCGCTGCGATAAAGCCTGCCCGATCCAGTCCTGCCTGCTCCGCGATGGAGAGGAGGACCTCCTCCTGCCCGATATCCGCTTCCTCGAGGAAATAGGCGTCTGTGACTGCCTGATCATAGACCTCCCTGTGTCCGTGTTCCTCCGCATACAGGCCTCCCAGAGCGGCAAACCGGGTATAGGGCCTGGGTATGACTGCAGGGGGAAGATGGATCGGAATGCTGTACTTCTTTACATAGGGAGAGATCTCTTTTTTATACTGACGCTTTTTCGCCATATTGTGGAAGACATCTTCCCGGGGCTGGTCCGGGAGCGTGGATTCAAAAGAGATCCACTCCACCTGGACATCAAAATCCTTTGCGGCCTCCAGAAAGATCTTTTTGGCCACGTAGCAATAGGGGCAGACATAGTCTGTGATAAACTGCACTCGGATCGTTTCCATTTTCCTGTCATCGTCCTTTCTTTTCGAAATCATTTATTCCAATCGAAATCATTTATTCAAACCTGAATCGATATTCAAATCTGGTTCAATATTCAAACCTGGATCGATATTCAAACTTGGATCGATATTCAACTCCCGGTCCGGGTCTATAATTCCCCGTCCAGGATCTGGTAGATCGGGGCGCCCTCACATTGCGCGGGGAAGCGGACGCCCAGCAGAGCGGCGCAGGTGGGGGCAATGTCCACCTGCCGGATAACCCTGTCAGTCGTGTGATCCGGCAGGATCCCCTTTCCCGCCGCAATAAAAACAGGCGCAACGGAGGTGGCGAAGTATCCTTCCGCTGTGGTCAGGGAGTCTCCGTGCAGACGGGCATGGTTTTCCCGGATGGAAAAATAGATATCTCCGCATTCGGGCCCGCTGACGCCCAGAAGTACGCCGTCGTGGTTGCGCACGGCCAGTCCCACAATCCGCTCCCCGTTTTCATCCCGATAGGCATACAGATCGCTGATGATCTGTTCTTCCAGCGCGTATTTTTCTTCGGGGGGAACGATTCCGTACCGGTCCCTGCCGGCCAGGTTCACATAGATATAATTGCTCCGGATCTGGACGGCCTTAGTCCTGGACCAGTCGACTTCCAGAAGCCGGTTCCCGTCCGCGTCCCGCTTCATGACCGTATAGCCGAGTTTTTCCATCACGGGGATATTCAGGCCTCCGTACTCGCCCAGAAGGGGAGGGACATTCTCGCCGACGATCAGACCATGGTCGGAGACGATCAGGATGGTCCATCCCTCATCCAACCTGTACAGAAAACGGCCCAGGTAGTCATCGGTCTGCTCATACATGCGCTCGATCAGGCCCTGGTAGGTCGTTTCGTCCGTCTGGTCCCAGGGATCCAGCGTCTTGCCCAGATGCCAGATCTGGTGTCCCGCGCAGTCTACGTTGTGGAGATCAGTACGATCTGGTTTCCTTCCTCATTGATCTCATAAGAGCTTACCTTGGGAAAGGGTGCTGCCTGAAAGTCTTTCACCATTGCATCTGCCTCTTTCAGCTTCTGGTAAATTGCCTCAAAGTCATTCTTGTCTCATTATAGTATCCCCTTTTACAGGATATCGATCAACGCGTTCGTTTCTGCTTCTGTTGTTCCCCAGTCTGCCGCAAATCGGATCACGGTGTGATCGTCATCGTATTTTTCCCAGAATAGACTGTTTTTCCATGTATTTTTTCCGCTTTTCTTGCGCGATAGCATTTAAGTCTTATCTATTTCAACAATCTACTTACTTCTTTCCTACAGAATTCCTTTTACGTATTTCAAATAGCTTCCTAAAGAAATAAAGACTGAAATAATGATCCGTTTTCTTTTTCCTTCACCTGCAAAAAGTTTGGGATAGACGAAGGGGGAATGACAGTTCATCCCTCTCGTCATCCTTGACAATTGCATAGGCTGCTTCCTGGGTGGATACCGATGACAGCTGAAGAAATGAAGCACAGCTGTTACCGAGAAAACGTTGCGGAAAAAACGGGGCAGGAACGGGCTCAGGAGGGCAGTCGGAAAAATAAAAACCATATATGGAAAAGCTGTTTAACAGCAGATTCCATGCGGCGGAGCCGTTTCTTTTCGGAGAAGGTTCCGTCGTATTTATGTGCTGTTAAAGGCTTGGCCGGAGAACGAAAACAGCGAGAAGTTCAGGATTTTTCCTGAAACAAAACAGGAACTGTCAATTGCTATGGAAAAGAAGGAGGAACGAGAAATGGGGCATTTTATTGTCGGGGTCCTTACAGGGATCCTTATCTGCGGGGTGGTGATGCTGGTGAGGTGCGCCGCATGGTACGAACACAAGCATCCGGAGGATGATTACTGGCATCGGAGGGTTTTGCCATATGCTCATGAAAAACAGAATGCATTGCTGAAGGCGGCGAAGGACATGGCATGCAATGATATTTCGGAGGAGGTTTTCAATGGGAAGGAAGGCTGACATTGTAAGGCTTCCGCAGTCTGAGATAGAAGGAAGAGAATATGCCTCCGATAAGCCTTTTGACTGCAGGTACTGTTATTACTGGGATGTACGCAAAAGCGAATGTGGTCTATATAGTTGTACAGAGTCTTTTCACTGACGCCCAGAGTTTTGGCATGAGTGGTGCAAATGTGGTTCAATGACTGGCCATTCAGGATCAGAGGCTTGATCAGCCTGCCGATCTCGACCAGTTCCTCAGGTGTTTTACGTATACCGGAATGAGCCAGTTTTATTGCTTTATGGTGGGCATGGTCTGCACGATGGGCCGTGTAATAGGCATGATTTTTTTTGCATTTCTTCTGCAATTCGTTAGTGCAGCCGGTGCAGACATAAGGTGGTTTATCAAGAAGAGGGCAATGTGATGACTCGTAGGCAGTGCAGAACTCAATACAGTTATGATCGGGGCATCTTTTACAGCGGTATGTCAGACAGCCGTGGACAGATTCTGTATAAGGACAGCAGCTGTTGCGGATGCATGAATGGAATTTCAAGCAGTCATTCCTTCCTTTTTCGGGAACAGGATGGACAAAGAAACGATAGGACTGTATTTCTCTTGAAATGGTAGAAGCGGAACGGTTGAGCCTCCTTCCTATGGTGGCAAAGGTGTAGTCACCATGAAGCATGCGTTCGATAGTGATCCGCTCTGAAAGGGATAATTGTTTAGCCATAATGATCCTTCCCGGTCAGGCAGAAGTAAAAGCTGTGAATTCCGGCTCTTATTCAGGCCGAACTCAGGGATGTACAGAACAGAAACCCCTTTGCTGCATGAAAAGGAGTAATGCTGTCTTTTACCTCTCTCAGCCAAGGATAATCCGGATCGGAAACGGCGTAAAGGCACGCTTGTGCTCTCCGGCCTTGACTCCGTTTCCGATTCGGATTAATGGGTGATCGAGAGAAAAAAGAAAAGCTATTCCTGCTCCGCCCGAGGAAGGCGAAGCAGCTACAGAGGGCGCTGCCGAAGAAGCCGGCGAGGGCGAAGCTGCGGAAGCAGAGGCCGAGTCCGATGCCCAGGATGCGGAGAGCGCTCAGTAAAGAACTGTGAAGAAATTGCGCAGGGATTTTCAGGATCAGGATATTTTGTCCATGGTACTGAAAGCCCCTGCGCAAAATTTTTTTGAAAAAATTAGCACTCACCACTTGACAGTGCTAACAATGAGTGTTATAACACAATTGGAACAAAGGAACAGAGAAGTTGAGAAACAGCTAACAAGAAACCCGCTCCTCCGTCCCAATGCTCATAAGGAACCGCAAGGCTTCAGGCTTTAATGAGATCCTGGCGGTTCCGGAACATCAACCCCAGATGAAATGAGTAAAGGAGGAAAAGACCATGTTATATCCTAGTATTTTCAGTGAGAACCTTTTTGATGACCTGATGGACTTCAGTTTCCCGACCTTCAGAGATTTTAATTTCGACGATGTTGACAGAAAGCTGTACGGCAAACATGCCGCCAGACTGATGAAGACCGATGTACATGAGCATGACGATCTGTATGAGATCGATATCGACCTGCCCGGCTTCAAGAAAGAGGATATCACTCTGACACTTGAAAAAGGCAACCTCACCGTCGCAGCCACCAAGGGCCTGGACAAGGATGAGAAGAACAAGAAGGGCAGAGTGATCCGCCAGGAGCGTTACTCCGGCTCCATGCAGAGAAGCTTCTTTGTCGGCCACAATGTGACAGAGGATGAGATCAAGGCGAAATTCGAGGACGGTGTCCTCAAACTCACCGTACCGAAGAAGGAAGCCGCAAAGGTTCCGGAGAAGAAGACCATTGCAATCGAGGGCTGATGCAGTCAAATCAGTTCCTCCGCAGATCGCCGGTTTTATGTATATTAAGTAATATCCCGACTGACGACCGCCTGGGCGGACGCCGGAATTTAGGCAAACAATAAGATCGGTACAAAGACAGGAAACAGACAGCGGCCATGCTGCACGCAAGAGCGCGGCATGGCCGCTTTTTTACGTTTTTTTGATGGCTTTTTTGACGCTGATTTAAAAGTCAGGCAATGCCATTTAGCCAGATGTTCGATTGATGTTCGAACGAATGGAAATGATGAATGAACTACTGGCTTCAGGCCAAAGATGGTATCATTATAGCATGCTTTGAGCATGGCAAACAGGCAGCCTCGCAGAGCCTGCCTGCCGAAAAAGTTATTCAGTTTACCGGTTCTATCTGTAATTGAAGTGAATTGCACCTATGCCGCGTAGAGGCCGCTCAAACTGCCGGTACTTTTCTTTTACCGCATGGACAAACCGGCACAGAAGCCTGATGATGTCAACGGGCTTCTGATCCGGCCGGCGCAGAAAATAATCTCTGGATTTTTTGATCGCCGTAGAGAAATCTATGCTGTACCTGTATTTGTTATTGGGCTTTTTCTTCTTTTTTTCGTATTCAGCGGCAGCTGCATTTGCGAGAAAGACACCGAAGTTATACATGAGGTCATGACAGAAGTATTCAAATCCCGTGCCATCGCAGTTGGTTCGCCCACGGTGTCCAACAGTTATCTGTCCTCTGTGGCAGGATGGCTGGAATTTCTGAAGCAGCTCAAGTTCAAGAACAAGAAAGCTGCTGCGTTTGGCTGCTATGGCTGGAGCGGCGAGAGCGTCAAACTGCTGCAGGCGAAGCTGGCCGAAGCAGGCTTCGAGGTTATCGAAGAAAATATCCGGTCCCAATGGAACCCGGAAGACAGTGATTTCGCCGGGATTCCCGCCCTTGTTACATCATTGATCGGTAAGCCGGAAGAAGCGATGAAGACAATGGACGGCAACGATGGTAAGCCCGCCAGGTATCAGTGCGGTCCCTGTGGCTATGTTTATGACCCGGAGAAAGGTGATCCTGACAGTGGCATTGAACCGGGAACTGCCTTTGAGGATCTTCCGGATGACTGGTGCTGCCCGATTTGCGGTGTAAGTAAAGACATGTTCGAGAAAGTAG
Organism: Lachnospiraceae bacterium; assembly: GCA_045130475.1. Classification (GTDB taxonomy): domain Bacteria; phylum Bacillota; class Clostridia; order Lachnospirales; family Lachnospiraceae; genus CAG-791. The sequence continues at coordinate 640 of JBGUPU010000046.1, read as the reverse complement.
GTTAAAAATGCAGCATGAATGTAAGATCACGGTTCTGGAGACAAAGGTGTTTCCGGACCTTCAGGAAAAATATCTGGCGGATCCAAAGTCCGGCCCGTGTCCGTTCTTTCAAGCGGGCGATACCTTTGTACTTAAGCGCACGCCTGAGCAGGATGATTTCTATCACCTGATGAACGGCAAATTCTGAGGTGAAGCCTGGGATGCGGTCAGCCGCTATGTATACACTGCCCTTCAGGGCGGCTCCATCATGAAGGGATGGACCAACGACAACCGCATGATGATCACCTGCTGTAATGACGGAACAAGGCCGGTCATCGTGAAGCCTCACACGACTTAAGTCGCGTGCTTCCTACTGCCTGCCTTGCGGCAGGTCCCCCTTTCGGGGTTCGGACTGCCTTTCCTCTATACAGCCTGGGTTCAGCGGTCACACTGCCGCAGCAGTGAGCGCCGGACGAAGGTTAATTAAAGTGGATAAGGTGCAGGTGCTTCTCCGGCAGACTGAAGGATCTTTTGCCTCCAGCCGCTGCTCCGCCGTTGCCGGCAGAGACTTTAAGAGTTCCCGGATGAAATACCGGGCGCCGATATTGTAGCTCGCGTTCAGGTCACAGTTGTAGATCTTTCCTGTGCTGAACTCACAGAT
>JBGUPU010000045.1:0-49563 GCA_045130475.1 Lachnospiraceae bacterium | reverse complement strand
TCCTGACTGGACAAAGTCGATATAATCGTTTTTTGATCCTTTTAGTCAGGAGCGTTCACTCGTGGAACGAGTTTTGCAACTACCTATGAATCACAAGGATCATGATGTTTATGCTGTGATCTGCACGGAAGACACTGCTTCCGCATGTTGTCTCTCCACCTGTTCCGCGTAACGCATTCCGGGGACCAGGAGCTTGCGCTTCTGATATTCAATGGCTGAGAGTGCATCATAACATCCGATCGCCTCGAAAGTACAGGCCATTTCCGAGAGCACTTCCATCGCCGCCTCGCGGACCGGCCTCAGGACACTCCCCTCCCGGATCCAGACACGCCTCTCATCAAAAAGAGCTGCCTGCTTCATATTGGAAACGGCATCCGCCTGCTCCCTCTCATCCGGAACATGTTCGGGGAAGAAGGAACACCAGATCAGGAAGAGCTGCAGGAAACGAAGATCCTCCAGAGCGATTCCCGCAGGCTCGAGAGGATTGACATCCAACATCCTGAGCTCGATGTGGTCAATTCCGTTCCTGAGCGCTTCCAGCGTGTTAGTACCCCTTGGTTTGAGACGCACCGGAAGATAAAGCTCTGACGCAGAATACAGCATTCCGTTTCTGACATATGACTCTATGCTCTCGCAGTAGGAGGACACTCCCGTGAAATCCAGTACCGGCATGAAGGAGTTCCAGTAGCCCTCCTTTCCGCATCGCACAGAAGAATAAACCGGCGACGTTTTTTCCCGGCACTGACCAAAAACTTCTGCCCGGTAAGGTCCGGGGCTTGCCGCGGTCAGCCAGACGATCAGCCAAGCATATCGGAGCGCATAGACAGCTGCCTTCAGATACAGGGCGTCAGCTGTCGTTCCCAGAAGCGACAGATATTCCTCTGCATAGGAATAATTGTAATGAATACCGGACAGGAGCATTCTTTCAAGCCCGTACTTCTCCAGCAGATATTTCCTGTAGTCCTCCTTATGGGCATTTTCACCTGTAAAATGTGCGACCCTTACCCCGGAGCCGACATATGCGGGCGGATTGGAAGATGTGTGCAGGGTTTCTCCTGCTTCCGCGAGCCTGCCCAGAGCTTCCGCGTGCATCTGCGCGATCATCCGATAGAGTTCCTCTGTGCTGTGTGCCACAGGCGTTATGATTTCAAGCTGGCTCTCCGCAAAATCCCTTGAAAAATGCGGATCGTCCCCAAAAGGATGATCCGTCCGCGCGATCCGCCCGTCTGCCTCCATGATGCGGAGACTCTCCTTTTCCAGGCCCAGACCGCATTTAAAAGCTGCTTCCAGCCCGTCCCGGCCAAGCCTGGCTGTGATCTGCGCCGCTGTTTCGTATGGATTCCTCATTCTTCTCTTTCCTTCCGTACATGAGTATGATGTATATGAGTACTACAATAGAGCCAACACGCCTACTATGTCAATAGGTATTTTGGGCTAAAAAAACTCTTTTACGTTCCTGATATTGTACAATTTCGAAAACCACAACTGGCTTTTGATCATTTTTTCAGGCATTTCTGCATTATTTTCAATAAAAAAAGGGCCTTGCAAGGGGCAGCATTTGCTGCCGCCTGTACAAAGCCATTTAAGGTAGTTTTCTTGCTGCGGAGCGTTTCGCCTTTCCAGACGAACCCTTAATATTTCTCTATAAGAGTAAGTATTTCATCAAAGTTGTCCTCCGGCGCATAAATATTTATTGTACTCAGGAAGTTACCCTTGATCACATAAATTGCTGCAGACTTGCTCCTGCCCTCTGCCCCATTCGTGATCTCAACATATGCAGGGTGTTCCTCACCGGCCAGCGTAATCGTTTCAACAGAACTCTCAGACTTATATGACATGGCTTCATTGATGCCCTGTTCCAGATCATAATGTGCCTGTGCCAGTTCTTTTTCATCCTTCCCCAGATCCTCTGAAGAGAGAGCAGAAACAGTCATGGACAAAGAGCCCTCATTACCGGCACCGCGGGAATTGATCATAATACTGCCGCTTCCTTCTGTATAGGTTTTGCTCAGCGGCAGCAGGTCGGTGCCTGAATCCATTAAGCTTTCTATAGTACCGCCTTCGACCTTGTTTATTTTCAACCCGAAATATTCATTGATATAGGAATCTTCCGTTAATACGCCGGTCAATGCCTTATCATCTTCCGGGCTGATGTTTGTAACAGCATCCGGTATTCCAAGCTGATAGACTTCCGCATCTTCAGTTTCTGTGCCGGACCCGTTCTTTGCATCGTCCTCGATGTTCAGCATTTTTCTCTCAAAACTGTCATCCTGTGACGTTTTGACACGGCCCTCTCCGCAGGCAGCCAGAGAGAGGCAGAGTGTTCCGACAAGCATCAAAGCAATTATTTTCTTTTTCATCCTTTGCGTAACTCCTTCATTACACTGCCCGTGTAATGTCTTTAGCCTTTCATCTCCCGGACTTTCTTTGTCAATGCCGGGCATATCACGTTCAAATCGGCAACAATCCCATAATTTGCAACGCCGAAGATCGGTGCATTCGGATCTGTATTCACAGCCACGATAATATCGGATTCCTTGATTCCGTTGACATGGGGGAGTGCGCCGGAAATGCCAAAGCCGATATACAGCCTGGGCGCAACCGTCTTTCCGGTAATGCCGATCTGGTAATCCTTTCCGATCCAGCCTTCATCTACCGCTGCGCGGCTTGCTCCGACGCTGCCGCCAAGAACAGCTGCCAGTTCATACAGCTGACCGAATCCCTCCTTGCTTCCGACACCCCGGCCTCCGGCAACGATGATCTCCGCATCTTCGATGTTTGCCTTTGTCAGCTCATCGTCCGGCGTGAAGCCCAGAAGCTGTGTGAGAAGGACGCCTGCAGGAACCTCGACCGTCTCCTCGACCGTATCGCCGCTTCTGCCGGCTGCAGGTTCTTCCAGCTTAAAGATGCCCGGTTTGAAGGTGCCGATCATGGGAGCTTCTTCAATGCCGATATTGGTGTTCAGCCTGCCGTCATAGGACGGACGGATCCAGAAAACACCGCTTCCGGTGATAACCACATCGGTACATTCACTTGCGATTCCGCAATGCAGACGTGCGCTTGCGGACGCCGCAAGATCCCGTCCTTCCGTCGTTGCGCCGATCATGATGATTGAAGGCTCATATTTCGCCGCCAGTTTTTCCAGAATATAAGCCGCGCTCTCAAAGAAAAACTTCTGCCGCACGACCAGGACCTGGTCCGCGCCATTTTCAAAGGCGGCTTTGGAGGCCTCTTCCGGCTCCGGATCTATGATCACAGCTGCAGCCTTCCCGGAACTTCCCTCTGCGAGTTCCTTTGCTTTCTGCATCATTTCAAGGCAGACTCTCTTAGGCCGGCCGTCAGACAATTCAAAAAATACCCAGATATTCTGATTGCTCATGGTCTTCCTCCTTGGTTTTCCTCCTTTTAATCTCGATCACACGAATCTCTTCATCACATGAATCTCTCAATCTTATTGATCTCGATCAAAAGGCCGCTTGTCCCTGCAGTAATTCAACCAGTTCCGCGACAGCTGCTTCCGGATCTTCACCCGGAATCATCTGTCCCTTTTCAAGCGCAGGCGGCGGGAACAAACCGATCACCTTCGACGGGCTCTTCAGGCTTTCCGCCGGAATCTGCAGCTTCTCATTATCCATCACTTCAATAACAAGTCTTTTGGACATCGTTCTGCCCTTGATGGAAGGCTTTCTCGGTGTATTGGCATCCTCTGTGACAGAGCAGACAAGGGGGAAGGAAGCGGTCAGCTTCTCATAGCCGGTGCCGGCTTTGCGGTCGATCGTCAGACCCGTATCTGTGATCTCGATCTTGCAGGCATTGGTAAGAATGCCGTACCCCAGCATAGTGCCGAGCTTGGCCGGAATCTGTCCGGTCACACCGTCAATTGAACTGGCACCGCAGAAAACAGCATCATAGGGACCGGTTGCATCGATCGCGGCCTTCAATATGGCTGCTGTAGCCAGCGTGTCCGCTCCTGCGAAAACCTTGTCTGTCAGCCGGTATGCCGCTTTAACACCCAGGGACGCAGCTTCACGCAGAATGCTTTCACTGCTCTCCGGCCCCATGGTTATGGCAGTGACCTCGCCGCCCCGGGTATCGGCGAGCTTCAGTGCAGCCTCGATCGCATGACGATCTGCCGGGTTCATCATCTTGCCGACACCGCTTCTGTCAATCGTAAAATATTGACGATTGATCCTGATTTCGGAGACTACCGGAACTTCTTTTAATAATACAAGTATTTTCATGGCACCCTCTTTCAATAGAAAACGAGAAAACGACTACATGCTATCAGTTACCAATCTATAAAAATCATAAAACAACCACGTGGAAAAGACAAGCATTACACCGGTGCATCCTGAATGTACAGGCCGTGCCGGGGCAGTCTGAACAGCGGGTCCTTATTCAGCTTCGGGAGCATATTCCGGAACGATTGTCGGCAATGTAAAGCCGCTTCCCGCACTGGCCACTATACACACCGCTATATAATGCAGGGCAGCGGAGCCAAAGTGCAAAAAGAAATTATTTCCCCATGCCGTATTCAGAACGATCAGTATCCCTGCTGTAAAAAGAAGGAAAGACCCTCGGGAGATTCTGGCAGAGTGGGTGAAGGATGTCACCACTAGAGCAGTTCCTGTAATAATGTACAGAGCAGCCAGATAAAACAGGTAGCCAAAATCACCCTCCACTCTACTCATCAGGAAACAGATTGCCGCGGCAGACAGCGCGATCCATATCAGGATCCGGAATATTCCGGGCCTGTCCTCCCTTGCGTAATTCACGCAGAGCAGGATATAAGCTGCGATATACAGCACTGCACCTACAGTAATGGACGTTGTCATCATAACATCTGCACCGGTCAGCAGGGCTGTCGCATAGATAATAATCCGATGGAATCTGTTCTTTTTCCTCCGATATCCGTAAAATGCAATGATCAGAATCAAAGCGCCTATTACAAGCTTGAAAGAGTTAATCTCTGCCGGAGAGATTTCATATAGAGCAGTGAGGAACTCCTTGGTCAGGAAGACTTCCAGAATGAGGAAGAAGCAGATGATCGGAAGCGGACGAAAACGTGAGTCTTTCGGAATAAACCCATACTTTCGTTTATAGCGATGACGGATCCACATCGACAGCAGCGAGATAACAAACAGGACAGTTATAACCAACAGAACCGCTGTCATCAGGAAGAAGAGAACCAGATCCCTCCAGGTCACATTCTCCGGATAACTGTATGCATTCTGCAGCAGGTCAATCCTTGTAAGTGACTTTTCCTTCTCATAATGCGTGAAAGCTATAGAAGAACGATCATGGATCAGGGATCTGGACGACGCATCGTACTTGATGGTAATCACATCTCCGGTCTTCATATTACCGGAATACTTCAGAGTTTCCTCCGGCGCCTGTCTTCCCACCTGAAATCCCGCTTCAAAAACCTCCACGGTCTGCTCCCCGTTGGAACGCATGGACACTTTGTACTCCTGATCGCGGGGAATCAAAACTGTGATTTTATGGTCACGGACACCCAGGTAATGATGAGAATTGATATTGCTTTCGCCTGTCTCAAATGTTTCCAGGGCTTTATTGTCCCTGTAGAGCGTAACTACATTATCCCCACTGACATAGAGCAAAGTGTAATTGGAAGAATCACTGTATAATTCCGCAGGATCATCCAATGAGAAAACCCAGGATACATATAACTCCGGTGTATGCGCCTGCATAAAATTGGCTCCAAAAGAAGCATTCTGGTTAAACCTCCGGAAAGCATTCTGCGCGCCTATATAATCCAACAGCAAATACGAAAGCTGGTTCAGCAGAACATTTGCTTCCAGCCGGTTGTCATCATTGATCAGAACCGGGTCCTCCGCCATTTCCAGAAGTCGCGTCATAAGACTGACCACATCATGTTTTTCCCACAGAGAGATCAGATATTTCTCCAGACTTTTATGATAGGTTTCCACATCCGGACATATGTGCATCAGACAGTCGATCAACACTCTCAACTGGCTGCTTATGTCCGGATTTGCCCAATAGGAAATACCGGTAATTTCCTTGTATACTTCATCCGCTTTCTTTCGTTTGATCCAGAAATCAGAGTCGGTTTCCATGGCCGGCGTATAGTAAGTAATACCATATCGGGAATAGCCCCAGTCCGCAAACGGTATATTCGTGACAGGATCCATTTTCCCGCAGATATTGAAGATGTTCTCGTATGATTTAGGTTCTTTGTCACGGACGGTCATCGGCGTCGCGAATGTATAGGCAAATACGGTTTCCTGAGAGAAGGTGTCCGAGTCCGACAGAAGTGACGCAGTGATGTTGGAAACAGCCGCTGCCCTTGAGAACCCGGAGACCCAGATCTTCATCTTTCCCTTCAGATGGTTCTCCGAAATATAGCCGAATACACGGTCATATACAAGGTGAGCGGCACTGGAGAAACCTGTTGGGTTCTTCCCTGTACCAACGGAAAGATTGGATTCCCACTCGTCCGCATATCCCTGTCCGCAGATTCCAACGACAATCAGTTCAAAGGCGTCCTCCCCTTGATCGATCGTCTGATGTCCCATCACCGTGGAAACGGTGTATTTACTGGGATCCTTATCATAATCATCACTGCGCAGATCAGCAAACCCTGCCTGATCCAGAAACAAACGCAGGTTATAGTCTGCCGGCTGGTTTTCTTTGGAAACAGGACTTTCCGGCCGGAACGCAGAAGTCGCAAGTCCCAGAGACAGCCTGGCCAGATCATGATTGTAAACGCGCGCGTCATTCCTGAACCAGGAGCGGTTGAAAGGAACATGCAGAGAGTGATCTTCCATCGTTGTCTTCACAAAAAAAGTATCGATCAGGTCTGTGTTTTTTTCAGATACTTCGTCTGCATAAACCAGGGCGGCATGATTCAGAATAATTAATATGACAAGACTCCAGATTAGTATTTTTTTCATAGCCATCACTTGTGTATTTCCAAAACCAGCTTTTCTATAAGGCGGTTAACGGTTTCCGGCGCATCTGTATTGGAATTGTGGCCGGCTCCTGCGATCCATACGATCGGGATTCCTGTTTTCTTATGCCATGTCCGGTTGTATCGTATGCAGGAACCTGCATGATCTTTCTCTCCGCAGATCAGAAGAGCCGGACATTTTATCTCGTAGGGAAGATCTGCCTCCATCGCCTCCGCCAGCATCCTAAATCCATGGCCTGAAATTTTGGCATATCTTTCCTGATCCCCGTCATAGGTCATCATGATCCTGTACATGAGTTTTCTTCCGTAGGCTGTTGCTGCAACGCCTTTTGTGCCGGTCTTCAGCAGAGATTTCCATGGATAATAGCGATAGACCGGTTCCATTCTCTTCAGCAGCCAGATTTCAGCGGCGGTAACGTATTCCCGCTGCAGGGGCGCGGAATCAATCGAGACAAAACCACACAGTTTCCCCTGAAACAGCTGGGCATAGGCCTGTCCCACATATCCGCCCATCGACTGGCCGGCTATGACCGGCTGATCAAATCCTTCCCAGGTCAATATTTCATCCAGCCACTTTGCCTTATCCATCAGGTTGAAATCGAAAGTAAAAGGCCATGAAGAAGCATGACCCGGCGCATCCCAGACAAAGACCGGATATTTCCCCTCAAAATATTTAATCTGTTTATTGAACAGCCTGTGATCTGCCGTGAGTCCCGGAAGAAATATCAATTGAGGAGAGCTGTTTTCTGCAGTTCCATTCACCCAGTAATGAATACAGCCGCACGGCGTTTCATGTGTCCGCTTAATCATCCCTGTGGCTATGACCTCCTTTTCATCATCATGATAATTTCTGCATGTACGCCGCAAACATCTTTCCCCTGTCAGCAGTCCCGGAATACATGGTCTTGAATCTATGAGACCCACCACGTTCCGTCTGCTGCCTGGTGCAGGGCCCCGATTTCTTCCGAAAGTAGATTTCCGTGAAGGTCTTTTATAATAACTTTGTGATAATACTTATAATCTTCCGCGGCACATTCGTTTTCATCATCCCATCCTTCTTCGATCCAGGCCTCAATGTATACTTTATCATCTTCAATAAAGCATACGGTCTCATTGGGTAATAATGGAAAAGAAAAAGGTTCCGGATAATAGCAGTGTAAATCATCATCCTGGCTAATAATATGTACCGGGTTTCCGACGATTCTCAGGTTGTACAAATCAATTTCATCCAGCCGCAGACTCACAAGGGCTTCTAATACACCACACGGGGAATATCGATATAAAACAAGTGTGTTTTCATCATAATCGCCCTGAAGGAAATAATAGAACCCGTCCGCGAATTCCGGTCTGCTATATACAACATTCTTCTTTTTCTCAAATGGCTGATACACATCTCCCGTTTCGAAATCATAGAAATATATTACAGCCCCCTGATAACCGCCGCGCTTTGACCACGCGATCAGATCATAGAAGTCTTCATTGTCGGACATGGCAAAGGCCAGCCTGTCCTGACCATATATTTTCTCGATGTATTTTCCCTTTGGTTCCTTAAATTTTCTAATCATACCCGTCCCCCTGCAATGAGGTATAAGTTCGGCAGATTTTTTACTTTCCCTCATAAAATTCTGTCGTGGTTTTATTTTCCTGAATCAGGACAGAACTCTGGTTGAATTAATCAATCATCTCATCTGCCGCAACACGATGGATACAGTACCCGGCGTCGAAGGCGCCATATACTCCGTATCATCCGGGGCATAGCCATCAGGCGGCTGAAGAATATGAATCGTATAAGCGCCGGCTTCACGGTCAAACCGGGCAGTCCCGTCGGCATCCGTTTCTCCCAGTATGCACTCCGTATCCGAGCAGAACTGAACCATGACGCCGGCGACGGGATCCCCCTTCTCATCGGTCACAAGGACGAGATATTCTCCTGTGTCCTCTTCAGCACCGACCTCTGGCTGAATGTATCCAATACTGCTGCCGGATGCCTGTTCATAGAGCGCCGCGAGCACTTCCGGTGTGACAGAGCCTTTCCGGTTATAGATGACCACCCCGTCCCGGTCCAGAACGATCGTCTGCGGAAGGGTCGAGGAACCGTTCACAATATGCCATACCTTATCATCCTTCGTGTCCAGGGCAAAAGGAATGCTGTAACCCTTGTCAGCAAGGTATTCTTCCGGGTCGTCTGTCACGATGGAGGAGTGAACTGCCAGCACGGCAATATCATCCCCGTGCTCACGATAAAAATCGTCAAAACAGGACAGTTCCTGCACGCATGGCGTACAATAGGTCGCCCAGAGATTGATGAAAGTCACCTTTCCCCGCGCCTCGGAGAGGGTGAATGTCGAGCCGTCAAAACAGTTGACCGTGAAGTCTTCCAGCTGCCGGCCGACCTCACCCCCCACAGATGTGCCTCCCGCACTTTGTGCAGACGAAGTATCCCTGCCAGCCTGCCCGGCTTTCCGTACTGCCGGATCAAGGAAATTGAACCAGAGCAAAGCCAGACACAGGACAGCCAATGCAATGCACCTGAACATACGGCCTGTATCCTTACGTTTTTTCTGCTCTTCTTCACCGAATGTGCCTGCCGGAGCTTTGAGGGTCACTGCGCCGGCTTTGAGGGAGATGGCTTTCCGGGTACATACGTCCATACACTTGGCACAGTTGATGCACTCATGGTCACCCACGTGCTCTACGTCCATGCCGCAGCGGCGGACACAGTTGCCGCAGCCATTGCATTTGTCCGTGTCCACTTTCACTCCGACAAGGCAGAAGCGGTTGAAAAGGCCATAGATCGCCCCCAGAGGACAGATAAAGCGGCAGAAACTGCGGTAACAGAAGATACAGGCAAGGCCTATGATGATCAGGATGACAAACTTGCACGTGAAGAAGATGCCGAGCATGCCAAACAGATCCTTGTTCCCCGGGTTGGACAGCAGACCGATCGAACCTTCCAGTGTGCCGGCCGGGCAGATGTACTTACAGAAACCCGGCATGGGTATATCGTGCTTCAGGCCGTACCAGAGCGGGATCACGACAACGAAGTAAGCTAAAAACACATACTTCAGATAGGTCAGCAGCCTGGTTATGCGGCTCTTTTTAATCTTAAATGTCGGGACTTTGTGCATCAGTTCCTGAATCAGTCCGAACGGACAGAGCCAGCCGCAGACAGTACGGCCGAGAACCGTCCCGAACAGCAGGAGAATGCCCATCACGTACCATCCTGCTCTGTGACCGGTCGAGGCCAGCGCATTCTGCAGCGCCCCAAGCGGACAGGCACCGGCTGCCCCCGGGCAGGAATAGCAGTTCAAGCCCGGAACACAGGCATACTTTGCCTTGCCCTGATAGATTTCGCCGTCAATAAAGCCCCTCAAACAGGCATTATGAAGCAGAGCACTGTAAAGCTGGATCAGTCTTCGTGTCGACGGCCGGCATGTACGCTGCCAATCTGTTTTACTTTTCCTATCCAAGGCCCACACACTCCGTACAAATCTTTACTGCCTTGCCAAATACGTCCCCTGCGCTCCCGTTCAGTATCCCTGCAGCGATCAGCACGATTGCAAGGATCAGCAGCGCCATCCGAACAGTCTTCCCGCCGGGAGCTCTGTTTTTCACTCTGCCGCCCATCACGGGCTTCAGGCCGCTTTCGTCCTTCACACCCAGGATCAGCCCGGCTGCCGCCAGCCCGACTATCGCAAAGAACAGCGGAGCAAAGGCGCACAAAGCTTTCGCAGCAATCTCCCAGGAGAAAATCGGTGCCAGAGGATCCTCCGCATGCACGGCAGCGCCGTCATTATAGATGACGATTACAGCTGTAATCAGCAGCACCGCCAGAAGAATACATATAATCGATTGAATAAGCAGAAATGCTTTTTTCCTCATATCTAATATAGCTCTTTCAGCACTAATACGGTAATTCCGGGGTTGTCTCCCGGTATGATCCTTTTTACCTTCGGTTCATACTGATACCAGTCATAAATCATGGATCCAATCAGAGTTGTTTTCAGAACCCTTTTCTTCTGTCTTCTTTTGTATTTGCTGCCGTATGTCTTGCTCCTTCCGGTACAGCATTGGGGAAATGCCCCAATACTTTTTAAATGCTCTGGAGAAAACATGCTGGTCTTCAAATCCCAAAGCTTCCGCGATAAGTGCTACAGGCATTTCAGTAGACACCAGCATCTGTGCCGCTTTGTCCATCTTTAATTTGAGCAGATACTGCTTGGGTGATACGCCATAGGCGGTGTGAAAGACGCGGGAAAGGTGGTTCGGGTGAACTCCAAACATATCTGCAATCTCATCCATTCTGAGTTTTTCCATAAACTTAGCATCTAAATAGAACTTTATTCTGGATGCGAGGGATGGGGAACTGTCAATGGCCCCGCCTTTCAACAGGTCTGCGGACAGATAGGAAAAAAGATCGTACAGGACAGCCTTGGTGCGAAAGTAGGTTTCATTATTTGTAATCTCCAGAGCGGCGACTCGTTCTATGGCGGCAGCATATTTGTCTATGGAAAGACCACGGGCCACATAGCGTTCCGGGTTAATGGTAAGAAAATTATTAACATAGGCCGCGGAACGGAAGCCCGTGAAGCCTGCCCAATAGTAAGACCAGGGGGTCTGCGCGGAAGCTTCGTAATAAGAGACCTGCTCCGCAGGAATGAGGAAAGCATCCCCCGGACCTATATCCAGGACTTGTCCATCAATTTTAAGAATACCGTTCCCTTTTGTGACAAAATGAAATAAATGGTAAGGCCTCAGCGTGGGTCCGTAACCATGAGACGGCGGACAATCCTCCTTTCCAAACAGAATTCCTTCAAGATCCGTCTTTTTCTTCGTATCCAGATCAAAAGTTGTTTCATAGAACTCAACCATAGAACTCACCCCACAGGAGTTTTGAAAGGCTTTACAGGGACGTTTTGATACTTCGCTGTGATACTGCGCTTTATTATAACATGAATGTTAGAAAATGTTACATATGTGATAGGAAATAGCATGGATTAAGATAGTAATCATATATAAAATATTAGATATCAAAACAAGCCTTGGGGGTAGGGAAATGAGATATATACTGCATAATAACGGGTCATTTGATCTGATTGGAAGGCAAATATCCCTTAAGAATTGTTATCCCGGAACAGACGGCGCACCTCTGCGCCCTATCCGCGTGGAAATAGTGAAAAATGTTATAAAGTACACGTTGGCAAAGGGAACAATCAAGGTCTGCTTTGAAAGAGATGATGAAGGAAGAATTACAATCTCTTCATGTGCGTCCGGGACAGAAAGAATTCACGATTTTTCTCCGATGGCGGAAGGTCAGATTAATGATGCCGGTCAGATTTATGTGCAGGGGTTCGGAATGGAAGGTCCGTCCGGGATGTTTCCGATTGGCGGAGAACAGCACACATCTCACGGTCTGACAGCATTGTTCAAGGATTCCGAAGCTCTTCTGCTTTATACGGAAGACCATTCCCGGTACAGTGCCTCTTTCAGAATCGAACAAAAGAGCACCTTGCTCTGCCGCAATCCTGTTCTCTCCGCTGCGATCAACTTTGAAGGAACCGTTGGGGCTGAATGGGACGCACCGGTTTTATATCTGGAAGAAGCAACAGGCGGAGAAAGTGCACTGAGGCACTGCGCCTCACGTATTGCTGCTGCTATGCACGCACGCCGCACAAAGCCTCCGGCTTTCTTCTGGTCCAGCTGGTATTACGCCTATGAAACCATGGATGACGCCATGCTAGATAGCATATTGAGCGGAATCAAAAAGGAATCCATCCCATTTCAATTTGTAGAATTAGACGCCGGGTACACAGTCAGCATCGGAGACTGGCTTCATACGAATTCCCGTTGGCCGAAAGGACTTGCTGATGCAGCCTCGAAGATCCGGTCCGCCGGACTCGAGCCGGGAATCTGGATCGCTCCCTTTATAGTCGGTGATCGGTCACAGCTTTTTAGAAGCCATCCGGACTGGATGCTGAGCGGCCCTGACGGAAAACCTGTTGTCCGTCTCCGCAGCTATACGGAACCGAAAATATGGGGAAATCCCGACTGCGATTACTATGTGCTGGATGCAAGCCACCCGGAAGCTCTTGCCTATATCAAAGAGGTCTTTACGACACTGCGCAGCTGGGGATTTTCAATGTTCAAAACAGACTTCATGCTGTGGAACATGTACGACAGTGCCCTTGTACGCAGATATGATCCGAATAAAACATCTGTGGAAATAATGCGCACAGTACTTGCCGAGATTCGCAGCGCAATCGGAGAGGACAGCTATCTTCTCGGCTGTATAGCACCTCTCATGCCCTTTATCGGTTATGCGGACGGTATGCGCCTGGCCGGAGATTGCGGAGCACAGTGGGCTGACACATATGGACCGGTAAATCTCCTGCAGGAGATACCCTGCGGAAATTATTTCAATCATCTGTTCTGGCAGAATGATCCCGATGCAATGCTTCTCCGCGATTTTGATACCATGTTAAAACCGGAGGAGGTATGGAGCCTGGCACTTCTGCAGGCACTTTCAGGAGGTATTGTCAGTACATCGGATCCCGTACACCTTCTGGGGGAGGATCGAAAACGATTGCTCAGACTCGTTGAACCTCATGATTATGTGATGCCGCAGTACCGCTGCTTTGGTCTCAACAGAAAAGAACTGATCATAACGCACGACCTCCGGCAGGGCAGTATCCTCTTTATCATGAATCCAACAGAGGAGCCGCTGACAGTTGTCCTGAAAATGTCTGAATTGTTCGGAAAGGATTGCAAGTGGCACATAGGTCACCTTGATATAACAGGATCATGGAATTCTGACCAGGAGGAACTGGTCGTTGAGACGATCATGCCGCATCAATCGAAGCTGATGTTCATCACGAAGGAGCCGCTGCGTTCAGCGCCGGAGAATCTGTGGATCTGGTAAGGCCTGATAGTGAAGCGCAAATCTGCTGAATTTTATCTTTTAGACAGCTGCATCCTGCAAGGGTTCTATGGAAGGCTGTATCTGAGCAGATGACAGCCCTTCCGTCAGGATAAACACTATAAATCACGATAAAAAAGGTAACAGTGGTATTAATGCAAAAAGGAGGAACTTATGAAAAAGATACTTACACTTTTACTGATTTCTGCCATGACGATTGGCCTTACTGCCTGCGGTGGAAGCGCAAGCAGCAGCGAGGCTTCCGACGGCAAAGTTGCCATCACAATTTTTAACTCCAAGAACGAGATCCAGGAGCATCTGGAAGAAGCGGCGGCCGCTTACGGCGAGGCCAACAACGTTGATATTGAGGTATACTATTCACAGGATACCGTCTCCGCTCACCTTGCTACACGCTATGCGTCAGAAGAGCCTTACACAATCAATATGGTCGATGCCAAAGACGTTTATACACTTGGCGCACAGTATGGCTATGACATGTCCGGAAGCAAATGGATCGATGACACAGACTACGCCATTACCGTCGATGATAAGGTAATCGGATTCCCTGTCTGCATCGAGGCACGTGGTGTTCTTTACAACGCGGATGCAATCAAGGCTGCCCTCGGCGAAGATTTCGATCCGGATTCCATTAAGACCCTTGACGACTTCAAGGCTTTTCTCGACCGCCTGGTCGCAGCAGGTATGGAATCACCGACGGCTATTCTGAAACCGGACTGGTCTCTGGCAGCTCACTATCTGCAGCATGTTTATGAAGAGCGTGCGGATGTCGACGGCTTCATGGCTGATCTTTATGCCGGCAAAGTTGATCTGATGCAGGATGAGAAGTTTAACGCACTTATGGACACCTTTGATGTTCTCAAGGCGTATAACTTATTCAAGGAAGGCCCGATCTCCGCAGAGGATGAGCAGGTGCATCAGGCCCTTTCAGAAGGCCAGGACGCTTTCCAGTTCGGCGGATGCTGGGAGTGGAACGACATCATTGATTATGACTACACAGGAAATATCGGTCTTATGCCCATTCCTCAGAATGTAGAAGACGACTTCACAGGAAAGATGGTTGTTTTCGGCAGCAAATATTTTTACATTGATAACAGTGAAAATACTACCCAGGAGCAGCGCGATGTGGCTGCTGATTTCCTCGACTGGTTCGCACTGTCTGAGGACGGACAGAATCTTGTCAGCGATACCTGCGCTATGATCTCTCCTTTCAAGAGCAATACCGTAACCTGCGCAAATGACATCGGTGTTTCTGTAAAGAAATATGCCGACGCGGGACTGACGATCGCCAGCTACGATTATGACCCGGATGACCATTATTCCAAACTCGGTGCCGTTATGCAGCGTTATCTTGCCGACCAGTGCACACGTCAGGAACTGGCAGATGAAATCGAGGCATATTGGGCAAGTGCAACTCCGGTTGAACACTGAGAAATCTTTTGAATAATCGATGCTCCAGGCATCCGGTCAATTGTTGATAGGATTGTCTATGCATCTCATCGGTAATCTGCATACCATGTAACCTGCGGCAAAAAAAGCCGGGGCAGACTCCCTGTTCTGGAGCCTGCCCCGGCTTTTTCAATTGAGAGTGAAAAACAGGCCTGTATACGGCGTGGTTTTTCAGGTTTATTTCCGGCTTGCAAGATCATAATACCTGTCGGGAATATGGCAGTATCCCCCGGGATTTTTTTCCAGATATTTCTGGTGGTACTCCTCTGCGGAGAAAAAGTTCCGGATCTCTTCCAGTTCTACAGCAAGCGGTTTCCCTGCCTTCTCCTGTTCCGCATCGTAGACAGGGCCTATCTCCTGCAGCTGCCCACTGTCCGTATAATAGATTCCGGTGCGATACTGAATTCCCCTGTCATTTCCCTGTCTGTTAATTGACAGTGGATCAATGACCATGAAATAATACCGGAGCAGTTCCGGCAGGGAAACCCGCTTCTCATCATAGACAATCTTTACTGTCTCCGCATGCCCGCTGCTGCGGCAGACTTCTTCATAGCTTGGTGAATGTCCGTCTCTGCTGTCCGGGCCGTTTGCATATCCGACTTCTGTAGAAACAACGCCGTCAAACTGGTCGAAAAACTTCTGGAGTCCCCAGAAGCAGCCTCCGGCAAGATATATTTCTTTCATAATGTCCTCCTCGTCAATTAACGCTGCCATAAAAACTTGTAGGAGCGAGTGCTGCATCCTCCGGCTGAACATCTTATAGTTTATAGTATCATATGTTTTTGTATTTTGTTGAATTACGGACGCAGAATCAATCTATCGAGCAAACTTACATAAGATGCAGGTACCGGCATGCTTTTATACTGATTATAGTGTATAGTAACTATGTCGGGTAAGTTGTGAAGACGCAGAGCCGGACCGTATTGCGTGCGGTCCGCAGCGCTTTTATGCCTGTCTTTGAATGTGGGAGCTTACTATCATGAATGAGCAGAAAATGACTGAAGAGAAGAAAACCGAAGAGAAGATGACAGAACAAAATGATACCGAACAGACTATAAAAACCATAGATAAAAACACTCTCCGGAAAGCCAACCGCTATTTTTTCACAAAGGTGGCGGTGAATATCATTCTGATGATACTGGGGGCGGTTCTGATCACAGCCTTTCTGCGCCGGATGCAGGAGAATGCTTCAATCGTAAGGCAGCAGGAAAACTGTGTGCGGTCTCTCGGGGAAGCGGTGTCAATGCTGGAGGAAAATGCGGAAAACGCAGAGATCCTCTCGCAGATATATCACGACAGTAACCAAGATGTACTGGATGATATGAACAGACTGTTTGTCAGCGGGCTGTTTAATTCTCTTGCAGATGCAGACGACGAAACGCGGGCAGAGGTGATCCGGGATATCATTGACCGTTCGGCCGTGGACTACATGTTTGTTCTGTCAACGGACGGAAAGATCGCTGCTGCTCCGGAGGAGGAGCTGAACGGTATGAATCCGGCGGTTGCTTCGATCATGACGCAGGAGAATCTGAACAGAATCCTCAAGGGTTCCAGAAACCAGGACGGCACGATTACACCGGAGACCGTGAAAAATCAGAACGGGAAGTTTTATTTTTATTCGATGCCGTATACCTTCAGCGGGAATAAATATGTCCTGGCTCTCGGAAAGGATGCCTCTGTCCTGGATGTGCATACTTCGACGCTCTCAGATGTTTCTGTCGTGCTCAGCCGCGCGGCAGTTGCCAACAACGGATTTATGTTCGCTGTCGACCGGGAAGACGGTACGTTTCTGTATTACATAAACGGAGAGGAGATCCTCACCGGGCAGAGTGCTTTTAAGGCCGGTCTCTCCAGGGACGCACTGAGCGACGGGTACGTCGGGACTGAAGATCTCAATGGCGTGAAGTACTACTGTGTTTCCAAAGCCTTCGGGGATCAGACGGTAGTCTGTGCTGTCGCGCAGATGGAAACAGTCATGAAAAATGACAAATACGTATTGTTCTGGTCAATTTTCGGATTCATCCTGATCATGCTTCTGAGTCTGTCCTATGCGGTCATTGTCAGGAACGACTTTGTAAAAAATGCTGTGGTTACCGACAGGATTGTCCTGTTTGCAAGATCCAACAATCCGGTCTATTTTGACAAATCGATCTTCAAGAAAGTCCTTCCTTTGATGCTGACCGGCATACTGCTGATTTTCGGAATCTCTTTTTACACCCAGACCCTGCTGGAAATCTCAGAGGGCATCGACATGTCCAAGGTGGCTCTGGATGAAGTATCCGCCAGATATGAAGATAATACGGTGAGCCGCGAGACAATCCAGGAATACTATGGTAATCAGTTCATGGGAAAAGCGCGGCTGATCTCCTTCTACCTGGAAGAGAATCCGTCTGTACTGAACGCGGCATCCGACCACTATTACAGCTTCTACGATGAGGACGGCAGCAGGAAGTATCTGACAGATGATGAGGGGAACCGTCTGAAATCCGTTGCTTCTTCCCCGGAGCTTCTGGGGCTCTGTGACTCAAATGACATAGAGTCCATCTATGTTTTTGACGAGAATGGTCGAACAATCGCCACAAGTACACCAAACTGGTTTTTTACGATCAGCCATGACGAGGAGGCCCAGTCCACTGAATTCCTTCAAGTCCTGGACGGCAGGATCGACGGACTTGTGCAGGAAGCCCGCGTCAATGATCTGGGAGAGAACACACAGTTTATAGGGGTTGCCTTCAACTATTATACGAAGGTCGACAAGAAGGGTCGGACAAAATATGTCTCCCGCTATGAGTATGAACGGGAAACAAGGAATGAGACTCCGTCGCAGGAGGATTCCTCTGCCGGGATCACGCAGCATCGTTCTCTGGTGCAGATCGGCCTCGCTCCGGATATCTCTCAGAAACTTCTGGAATCGACAGAAGTTTCCAGCATTCTGTCTACAAACATGCTGAACAGCGGCTATATTTTGATGTTTGACTCTTCCGAGGAACATTTCTGTGCGTATTCGCCCAATGAGGCGAGCATTAATCAGCCTGCTTCTGCGCTTGGAATTTCCGAAAAGGCCTTCAGCGGAAATCCGTATTATGGTTTTGCAAACATTAACGGCGTGGAGTATTTCCTCTGTTCGCGTTATGCGGAAAAATATTTTCTCATCACAGCACTGCCCGTGGTTGAAATGTTCCAGATGAGAGGAAGGATCGCGCTCATTACGGCCATCATCAGTTTTGTCCTGATCTTCATCCTTTTGGGAACCGTTACGCTGACCAATAAAGAGGAGGAGGAACTGTATGCGGAGGTGAGCGAAGCGGATTCGACAGACCGCCTCGATCATGTCATCTTTAATGTAATCCTTCCGTCAGGGCGCAGTGTTTCGACGGTGACAGCCGCGGCCAGGTGGGATAACCGCAGGATTCCCTGGAAGCATAAAAGCCCGGAGCAGAAACTCCTTTTTATAGTCTACGTTTTTTGCGGGATCCTGCTTGTAACCGTGTTCATGTCATACCTGGGCGTAAATAAGTATTATGATGAGAACTCCATCGTCCGATATATCTTCAGCAACGGTTGGGACAGAGGACTGAACATATTTGCCTTCAGTGCCTGTGTGTCAATCCTGACCACTGTGGCGATCCTGATCGCCCTGTTCCGTATCCCTGTCAGGCTCATCACTGTACTCCTGGGGACGAGAGGGGAAACGATCGGACATCTTCTTCTCTCTGTTGTAAAATACGGCGGAACACTGGGAACCTTCTTTTACTGCCTGCATCTGGTGGGGATCGATTCTTCGAGCCTCCTCGCGAGTGCAGGTATCCTCTCCCTGGTCGTCGGTCTCGGTGCGCAGAGCCTGATCAAGGATATCATTGCCGGAATCTTTATCGTCTTCGAAGGAGAATTCCGCGTGGGAGATATCGTTACAATCGGGACTTACAGGGGAACTGTCATGGACATCGGCCTTCGGACGACCAAGATCCTCGGCATGGACGGCAACATCAAGATCTATAACAACAGTGAGATTTCCGGAATCCTGAATATGACCCAGGAGGTTTCTTATGCGCTCTGCGGAGTTTCCATTGAGTACGGGCAGGACATTGAATATGTGGAAGCTGTACTGGAAAGAGAGCTGCCGAAACTCAGAAAAGCCAACAAAGATATTCTGGACGGTCCGACCTATCAGGGAGTACAGGCACTCGAGGACAGTGGTGTTAAGCTCCTGATCACCTGCAGCTGCAGTGAGCAGAATATCAAAGTGGTCACCCGCTATCTGAACAGGAGTATTCTGCAGATCTTCTACAGGAATAAAATCAACATTCCGTTCCCGAATGTCACCTTCTCCATGCTGAATGAAGACAGCCGCATGACCATGGAAGATTTTTTGGAAAATAAGAAAAAAGATAAGGACTTCCCGGAGACTTGACTGCCGCACCGACATGCAGGTTTACACACAGGAACAGATCTATAAAGAGGAGGAAAAATGAGCAGGGGAGGGAAACGATTACTAACTGTTCTGATTCTGTTTGCCATCTTGATCACATCCGCAGCCTGCGCTGCGAAAAAGAACGGCACAGGAAGTGCCATTAATGAGAAGAATCCAGAGACAGAAGAAAGCTCCGTTCAAACTGATGCCGATGCACTTCCCGAAAAGACAGTCGTCAGACTGGCCTATTCGGCCGGCGGGCATGTTTTTAATGCCATCGCACAGAAGCAGGGATACCTTGCCGAGGAAGGCATCACGGTCGACTATGTCCCTGTGAAGACAGATGCGGATGTGTTCAGCGGAATCAAAGCGGGGACCATCGACGTGGCCTCTAATTCCGGAACCAACCTTCCTCTTCAAATGATTTCAGAGGGGATGGATCTCACAATCTTCGGGGGATATCTGCTGACAGGCTGTATGCCGATCATTGCAAAGGCGGATGTGCCGTGGAACGGCATAGAAGATCTTATCGGAAAAAAAGTTGCTTTTGAACCAAACGTTTATGCCGTCACCGGTCCGCTCCTTGACAAAGGCTACGATCCGGTCCACGACATTACCTGGCTGGAATTTGACAATCAGGAAGACCGGATCAAGGCTGTCGAGAGCGGAGAGGCGGATTATGCCCTTGTGGGAACAGACCTGAACTACGAAGTCAACCAAAACCCCGGCATCAAAGTAATGACTTACGCCAGCGATATTCTTCCGGATTACTCCTGCTGCCGCGTCGAGGCTTCCTCGAAATGGGTCAGTGAAAATCCCAATACTGTAAAGGCGCTTCTGCGGGCATGGATCAGAGCAATGGCGTATTATGACGCGCATCATGATGAGACCGTTTCCCTGATGATGGATATCACTGGACGAGATGAGGAATTTATAAAAGCTTATCTGAACAATCCGCGCTGTGACCTCAATGTGGACCCGATGCGGGGATCCGTCAGGAGAGCATGGCAGTATATGGACCGCCTGGGACTACTCGACGAAGAGGCAAAGCAGATCAATATCGACGACCATATTAATACCTCCTTGTACGAAGAAGCCCTTGACGAATGCCAGAAGAAGTACGGAAAAGAGAATCTCAAGTTCTATGAGAAGCTGCAGGCACAGTTCGTGAGGAACAATCCTCCCCTGGAGACGGAAGAGGAAGAATAATCCGCTCCAAAGCCATGTATAACATCATAAATAGAAGCCCCAGATATTTGCAGAACAGATAACTGACACAGCAGACCCGTGTTAGACTTATTTTGGAACCTGCAGAGAAATCCGGCACTTTCTGCCGGTCTGTACAATCTGTCCTGCGGTCCCTCAATAGATAGCAAAGCAAATAAATCTTCAACAACAAGGGGTTTCTTCTCTATGTATTTCAACACTTGCCTTCTGCATGGAAAAAATACGGCACAATATGCGGATGGCGCCACTCTGGTCCCTGTTTTCCAGTCCAATGCCTTCCGCTGTCAGACCATAGAAGATCTGGAACGGGTCTTTTCCCACAAAAAGCCCGGGTTTGCCTATTCGAGGATCGGCAACCCGACGGTAGCGGCTTTTGAACAGAGAATCAGTGAGCTGGAAGGAGGGATTGGTGCTGTCGCAGCCTCTTCCGGCATGGCCGCTGTCTCACACACCCTGCTGAGTCTTCTGGTCCCGGGGGATGAGATCATCGCCTCCGGCTGTCTGTACGGCGGGACGATCGGACTGTTTGATGACCTGGAACGCTTGGGCATTCACACACACTTTGTTTCCCGTCTGGATGAAGAATCGATTCAGGCTGCAGTCACCAGCCGGTCCAGGTGTGTCTTCGGAGAGGTGATTGCCAATCCGGCACTGAGCGTTCTGGACATCCGCGCGGCCGCCCGCGCAGCTCATGCGGCGGGGCTCCCTCTGATCGTGGACAATACGACAGCTACGCCGTTTCTGTGCAGACCTCTCTCTCTGGGGGCGGATATCGTCATTCATTCCGCGTCAAAATATATCGTCGGAAGCGGGGATGCGATCAGCGGTGTGGTCGTGGACGGCGGATCATTTTCCTGGGACCGGACACATTTTCCTGCCCTGGCAGGTTTTGAAAAGTTCGGAAAGCTTGCCTTTCTCTTGCGGCTTCGCACCGATATCCACGAAAACCTCGGCGGATGCCTGAGCCCGATGAATGCTTTTCTGGGCACTCTCGGTCTGGAGACTCTGGGTCTTCGCATGGAGCGCATCTGTGAGAATGCGGCCAGGCTGGCAGAAGCGCTGAAAAGAGCCGGAATCCCGGTCAATTACCCGGCGTTGGATGAGAGTCCCTGCCTGGACCTGTGCAGGGAGCAGTTCCGGGGACTGGGCGGCGGAATCCTGACTTTCCGCACAGGATCAGCTGAATCTGCCAGGAAGGTCATCAACAGGCTCCGGTACGCCTGTATCGCTTCCAACATCGGTGATATTCGCACACTTGTACTTCTCCCCTCGACAACGATCTTTTTAAAAAACACGGACCGGCAGAAGGCGGACGCCGGTGTCTTTGAGGACACGGTGCGTGTCTCCGTCGGAATCGAAGACGCGGAGGATCTGATCGAAGATTTCCTCACGGCCCTGGAAGCCTGTTAGGAATGATGCATAACCCCAAAAAAGCCGGCCTGCCCGCGACTGTTGATCAGTCACGAGAACGTGCCGGCTTTTCTTCATATAAATTCTTTCAGCTCTTCCAGGTACTTCTGCGCAATGCTGCTGAGGGGCACCTGCTTCTTTTTGATATATCCGATCGTCATCTTCTCTTCTGTCTGCAGGGGGACAGCCCGGTAGAGATCCCCGTTGAGTTCCTCGCAGATGATCCCGCTGCAGAGAGTATATCCGCGCAGTCCCACCATCATGTTCAATATAGTCGCGCGGTCACTCACCCGGATGACCTGACGATAATGATAGGTACTCATGACTTCCTCCGCAAAATAAAATGAATTCTCCTCTCCCTGGTCAAAGGAGATGCAGGGATAGGGCGCAAGCTGCTCTATACTGATCTCCCTGCGGTCTGCCAGCGGATGTTCCCTCCATAAATAAACGGAAATCGGGCAGTCAAACAGGGGGATAAATTCAATCCCGCTGTCGTTGAATATTTTCGTCAGTACATTCCGGTTGAAATCATTGAGGTAGAGAATTCCCAGTTCGCTTTTCAATGTCCGGACATTGCCGATCACTTCCCCGGTACGTGTCTCATAGGCCGCAAATTCATAGTGATCCGCCCCGCAGGCGCGGACTGTCCGGATAAAGGCCTGTACGGCAAAAGTATAATGCTGCATGGAGACAGAGAACCGACTGCGGCGTTTTTCTGTCCGCAGATAACGGTCCTCCAGCAATAGAAACTGATCCTTTACCTGTCTTGCATACCCCAGAAACTCCTCGCCTTCCGGTGTGACCTGTATTCCCCGGTTCGTGCGGTCAAAGATCGTCACACCGATCTCCTGCTCCAGTTCCCGAATCGCTCCAGACAGTCTCGACTGGGAAATATAAAGATTTTTGGAAGCACTGTTGATCGACCTGCTCTCGGCGACCGCCAGCACATATTCGATCTGTTGTATCGTCATGAAATCACCTGTTCTTTACCGCTGTCACTTTACTGTTTCCTTTTCCATGACCGGTGTTTCGAAAATGATCCTGCAGAGAAATTCTTATCCCTGTATGTATCGGATCTCCTCTTTTTCTACATGGTCGTTTTCGATGCGAAATGCATTGAAGACGGGTGCGCCGCGCTCCATGAGGGAAAGGATCATGTACAGGGCGCTGCTGTCATAGGCAAGGCGTTTGTCCTCCTCACTTGGGCGGGACGGCGAAGCAGGATGGCTGTGCCAGTTCCCCAGCGGCCTCCATCCGTTCGCCCGCATCTCCTTCACAGCGGCAAGCTGGCCCCGGGGATCCAGTGAAAAATGCTCTTCGCTGTGGTCTATATTTTCCAGCAGATAAACGACCTCGATATAAGTGTTTCCTATATCATCCTTTCTGCCTCCGAGCAGTCCGCAGGCCTCTTCCGGAAGGCACTTTATGGCATGCGCCAGTAGCTTTTCATATTCTTTTAAATGCAGATAAATCATCTTGTCCCTCCTCTCAGACCATGCTGCTCCCGGAGCATATCCGGCAGCAAACTGCTGTGCAGTCTGCGCACGTCGATCACCCGGCTTTCCCGCTGTTTATTCTTTTTTTAAGTCACAAGCGGGCAGCTCATAATCAAAGGGCACATGGATGGTACGCTCGTCGCTGCAGACAGCACAGTGGCTGTCCCTCGGAAGAGGGACCGTGCGGAACTGCGATCTCAGGGCATTGTAAGTCAGAAGGCGCCCTGTCAGCAGGTCTCCGGCACCCGTGATATATTTGACTGCCTCCATGGCCTGCAGGCAGCCGATCACACCTGCCACTGCACCTACCACGCCTGCCTCTCTGCAGGTGGGCACTGCATCCTTTGGCGGCGGCTCCTTGAAGACGCAGCGATAGCAGGGTCCCTCTCCCGGAACATAGGTCATGAGCTGTCCCTCGAAGCGGATAATTCCTGCATGGGAGAAGGGTTTTCCCTCCAGGACACAGGCGTCGTTGATCAGGAATTTAGACGGGAAATTGTCGGTTCCGTCCAGGATAAAATCGTAATCCCTGATAATCGCGCTGATATTATCCGATGTGATGTATTCATAATAGGTATGAACTGTGATCTCCGGATTGATCGCCAGCATGGGGTCTCTGGCGGACTCCACCTTGGGCCTGCCGATGTCCGCTGTAGAGTGGATGACCTGCCGCTGCAGGTTGGACAGGTCGACGGAATCTGCATCTGCAATTCCTATCGTTCCGACGCCTGCTGCCGCCAGATAAAGAGCTGCCGGCGCGCCCAGTCCCCCGGCGCCTATGATCAGCACCTTTGCCTTCATCAGTTTTTTCTGCCCTTTCGGGCCGATTTCCTTTAAGATAATGTGCCTGGAATATCTTTCCAGCTGTTCATTCGTAAAAGCCATGCTGTTCCTTTCAAAAGATGCCGCCCTTTGGATCGGCATTCTCATAAGTCATTGAATGCACACAGAGACGGGATAGTGCCGCCACCCATGAAATACAGAAACTCCACAACGTCCCCTTCCTGAAGGCTTCGGGACGCCCTCTCCGCATTGGAGAGGAAGGAATCATTGACCGTCACCGTGACATATTGCGGCGTCTCGACTTTTTCCGCCTCAATCAGTTCCTCAACGGTCAGTCCGTCGGCATATTCTTTTCTTTCTCCTGCAACTACGATTGTCATAAATATTCCCCTTTCCAACATGCCGCCCCTGCTCAAGCCTCTGTTTTCTGCACAATCAGGTCATAGGTCCCGTCCTCATTGTGAATCAGCTTCAGCACACGGTGCCCTTCTTCCTTAATACTGCGGGGCACATTCTGAACCGGCTCCCCGTCGTTCATATGAATGGAGAGGATCTCTCCTTCTTCCAGTTCCTCCAGGGCGACCTTGGCCTTGACAAAAGTCACCGGACAGACAACATCAGTAATGTCGACAGTATCTGTAATCCTGAATTCCGCCATCATTTTCTCCTTTAATCAACTGTTATAGGCATTGAGCACTTTCTCCGTAAAAGACTCCCATCCCAGGCGTTCCAGTGTTTTCGCAAACCGCTCTCCGGGCTGAGCGTTATCTGCGAAATAATCAATCGCAGCATCTGCGACGCGAAGGAGGGTCTCTCTGTCCCGGATCACGGGGAGGATTTCCCGGCCTTTTTGAATATCATTTCCAAAGGTCCCTCCAAAGGAGACCAGGAAACCTTCGCTGCCCTTCCAGGCACCGGTCGGACAGGCAGTCACGCAGCGGCCGCAGTGATTGCACTGGTCCGGGGCGACGCGGATTTCCCCGTCCACAATCGTGATGGCGCCGCGCCGGCAGGCTTTTTCGCACACACCGCAGAAAATACAGTCTTCCCGGTTCCAGTCAATGACCATGCCGCCTTTGACTCCGAGGTCGTTTTCCTCCGCCTTCAGGCAATTGTTCTGACATCCGGTAACGCCAAATTTGAACTTATGCGGGAGCTGGCGGCCGAAATAACGCCTGTCCAGTTCCTCTGCTATTTCCAGCGCGTCAATACATCCGCTCGGACAGCACCTGCCGCCCTGGCAGGCTGTCACTGTGCGCACACGGGGCCCGCAGACGCCGGGCTGTACGCCCGACGCGGCCAGGAAGTCCTTTACCTCGTCGATCTCTTCCAGCCGGATAAAGGGGATCTCCACCCCCTGGCGGCTTGTCAGATGTACATAGTTGTGTCCGAATTTCTCCGCCGCCTCCGCAATTGCTTTTAACTGCTGCACCGTGACGGTCCCGCCGACCACCCGCAGGCGCATGGAAAACATATCTTTCTGTTTCTGACGCATAAATCCGCCGGCTTTGAGAGCTGCATAATCCGCTGCCATTCTTTCCTCCTTACGCCTCTTAAGATAGAGGAGACACAGAACCGTTCCCTGTCTCCTCCTTAATTCTTTTAACTGAACACATAATTTACTGTGTTCTCATACATCAGCCTGTCTTCCTCGGGACCGCCGGGGCGAAGATCCAGAATCCTGCCTGCCGAAGAGACTGAGGAGAGTTCCTGCAGGCGCTCTTCGAACTCCGTCTGCCCCTGCGGGCATACGACGACTGTAATGAGACCTGCCTGCCGCAGAATATCGACAGCAAAGACAGCCTTGTCGCGTTCCCTCTCCTTTGTAAACAGAACTGTCATGGTATGGAGCCCCTGTGTGATCAGTTCCGTCTCAAATCCGGCCGCAGCTTCCGGCGTTTCCGCCAGAATTATGTAGGGAGTCTGTCCCAGCTTTCGGGCACGCATCTGCGGTGTGACTTGTTCCTTTTTGTTTTCTTCAGATTCGTGGATCTCTTCGATCACGCCGCACGCAGCAGTCGCATTGGTGACCCTGTCGATCAAAATGATTTCCCCAAGGGTACGGTGTCCGGAAAACCGATCGAGAACCACCGGCGATGACAGTTCCATTCGGCATCGGGCGATCTCGTTTTTCTGTATGAAGACCGGGTGGCGCTGCTCTCCGGTATTGACATCCACTGTATAGAGGATCTCCGATAACTTGCACGGAACAAGTCTTGTGCCGATCTTTGCCAGGAAATCACGGCCTGACAAGAGTATCCCGCTGTACATCCATAAAAGCGTGGCGTCAAACACCGAAGCCACAGGGACTTCCGTTTCTTTCACCAGAACGCAGCCCCGGGAGATGTCCACCTCTCTGGCCAGACGGAGCATGGCGGGCTGTCCCTGCACTGCCTCCTTTACCTTTTTGCAGCCCACATAGACGGCTTCGACAGGGGCCTGTTCGCCTCCCGGCAGAACCGTGATCAGATCGCCAGCAGAGATGCTCCCCGCCTCGATCTGTCCCTGAAAGCCGCGGAAAGTGTGATCCGGCCTGCAGACCCGCTGGACAGGCATATAGAAGCCCTTCTCTGCGAATCCGTCCACCTGCACTGTCTCCAGCCACTCCAGAAGGGGCGGTCCAGCATACCAGTCCATCAGGACGGATCTGCGGGTCACATTTTCGCCTTCTGTCGCGGAGAGAGGGATGATCTGCACCTTCTCCAGCCCCAGACTCCCGCAAAGCTCCCGGACCTGGCCGGAGATCGAATCAAATATCTCCCGGCTGTACCCGGTCAGGTCCATTTTGTTGACAGCAAAAACGAACTGACGGATTCCCATGAAGCTGCAGATCCGCGTGTGCCGCCTGGTCTGGGCAAGAACCCCTTTTGATGCATCGATCAGGATGACGGCCAGGTCCGCAAAACTGGCGCCGACCGCCATGTTTCGGGTATATTCCTCATGTCCCGGAGTATCTGCGACAATGAAGCTCCTTTTCTCTGTCGTAAAATACCTGTAGGCGACATCAATGGTGATGCCCTGTTCCCGCTCTGCCATCAGACCGTCCAGGAGCAGAGAATAATCGATCTTCCCTCCGCGCGAGCCCACGCGGCTGTCCAGCTCCAGGGCTTTCTCCTGATCTGCGTACAGAAGCTTGGTATCGTATAAGATATGACCGATCAGGGTGGATTTTCCGTCATCCACACTTCCGCATGTAATAAATTTCAGCAAACTGTTCATAACTGCACCTGTCTTCGACTTACCTGCTGTTTCGCTTCTTCCCGATGTCCGCATGCTGCAGAAAGAAATTCTTATCGCGTAGTCATGCAGGCCGGAGCCGTCAAAAATATCCTTCGCGCTTGCGTTTTTCCATACTGGCTTCGCCGCCGTCGCGGTCGATCACCCGGCTGGTCCTCTCGCTGGTTACGGCAGAAAGCGTTTCTTCGATGATGGCGTCCAGGGTATCCGCGTCCGACTCGATTCCGCCGGTGAGGGGATAGCAGCCCAGTGTCCGGAAGCGGATCTTTTTCTGCACGATTTCCTCTCCGGGAAGCAGAGGCATACGGTCATCATCGACCATCAGGATGCTGCCGTCCCGGTAGATGACGGGCCGCTCAGCCGCATAATAGAGGGGAACAATCTCAATCTGTTCCTGCCGAATATACTGCCAGATATCTTTCTCGGTCCAGTTAGACAGAGGAAATACCCGGATACTCTCCCCTTTCCGGATCCTGGTGTTGTAGAGCTTCCACATCTCGGGACGCTGGTTTTTGGGATCCCAGGCCTGCTGCGCGTTGCGGAAAGAAAAAATCCTCTCCTTGGCGCGGGACTTCTCCTCATCCCGGCGTCCACCGCCGAAGGCTGCCGTAAAGCCGTACTTTGAAAGCGCCTGTTTTAGGGCCTCCGTCTTCATGATATCTGTGTAAGAAGAACCGTGTTCAAAGGGGTTGATCCCCATACGGACACCCTCCTCATTGGTGTAGACCAAAAGGTCAAGCCCGTACTTTTGCATGGTGTAGTCGCGAAAAGCGATCATATCCCGGAATTTCCAGGTGGTGTCAATATGCAGAAAAGGAAAGGGCGGTTTCTCCGGCCAGAATGCCTTCAATGCAAGGTGCAGCATGACAGAACTGTCTTTTCCGATCGAATACAGCATTACCGGCTTTTCGCATTCCGCCGCAACTTCGCGCAGAATGTAGATTGCCTCAGCCTCCAGCTTGTCAAGATGTGATAAGGTTTGCATAAATGTCTCCTGTATCTTCGTTATAGTAAAGGCCCACCT
Organism: Lachnospiraceae bacterium; assembly: GCA_045130475.1. GTDB lineage: Bacteria > Bacillota > Clostridia > Lachnospirales > Lachnospiraceae > CAG-791. The sequence continues at coordinate 20,640 of JBGUPU010000045.1, read as the reverse complement.
GAAACTCGACGTGTTTTTGTACGCCGGAGCGTACAAAAACCGGAGTTTTACGGCGCGAACACACTTGCCAGGCAAGTGTGTTGCGTACAGCAAAGCGTATTGGAATCGCCGCGCGCAATGTTACATGTCCACGCCCTTCAAAGGGGCGTGGACAGTAACGTATCTACTGATTTCAGGTCAGTATCTGTTGGCGTCATTTCGGTCCACGGTAATCGTCACGATTCTTTCAGTCTCCGCAGAATTTTCCGGCATGTCGGGAAGCGTGATGATCCAATGGGAAAATTCCCCTTCCTGCTCCACGCGCATTCTGCCTCCCCGCCCGCCGATGTCCGCACCCAGATAGTAGGTGATCGCACCCGCTCTGCAGGCTTTCAGGCAGGAGGCGCAGCCCCAGCACTCCTCCGGATGAGGAAGGAAAGCCGCCTCCCCCTGCCGGATCCGGATCAGATTTCCGGGGCAGATCTCTGCACAGGCACCACAGCTGATGCACCTGCCGGTGTCTATCATTACACTCATCGGTATCTCCTTTATGAATTCAAGGCACTTGCAGCGGACGAAAGATCATCCGGATTTCGCCGTCCTGCAGAACGGAATTGACAAACATGGCATAGCGGTCATCCCGGATCGGATAATCTGTATGGATCCCGAACCCCGGCCAGCGCGTCTCCCGTCGGGCCTGCAGGTGGGCGATCAATGTCCTGCATACCTCCAGCCGGTCCAGCAGTTCATAAATGCGGTACAGGTCTTCCGCAGACGACACCGCAAGTGCTCCTGCCAGGTTTCGAAGCTGCAGGATTTTTTCCTTTGCAAGTCTCAGCCGGGCAGTATTATATTGATATCCCGTCCGGATTCCGCCGGCATATTCGTCCATGACTTTCTGCATGGCTTCTTCCAGCGCAAAGACGTCGCTGCCGCTGCTTTTTCCTGTGGCTGCCGTCCTGACTCTGCTCTCATAGTCCGCAAAAAACGCCTGCACCTGTCCGTCGATCGAGTCCCATTGTACCTGCTGCAGATCCGGAAGATCTTCCAGTATGGTCAGGGCTGCGATCTTTCCCTCCGCCAGCGCGCCGGGGACAAATTTTTTGGGCGCGCCGCCGGCCGCATCGCCGGCCGCATAGAGTCCCCGGAGGGTAGTCCGGCGTCCTTCGTCCACCCAGAATCCGCTCCCGGTATGTCCTCCGACCACATAGGGCTCTGTACCCTCCACTTCTACACTGCATATGGATGGCATCTCTCCGCTCTCGATCCAGTGCAGGGTCTGGGCAGGCGCCATATTCAGGTAAGCCCGCAGCAGGTCTTCTTCCTGCTGTGGGGAGATTCCTCTGGTCCTGAGGAAGCAGGGTCCGCGGCCCTGGCGGTTTTCTTCGGTGACACCGTTTGCCCTGCCTGAAGTGGACAGTCCGTATCTCTCTTCGAAAACCTCTCCGCGCGCATTGATTTCCCGCGCCCCGACGCCCAGGGCAATAGTGCCTGTGGGGGCGATTGTGTCCTTGCATCGCTGCGCGACAAAGCGCATCTCAAAGCTGGTCATCTCCGCGCCCGCCCGGATGCCCATGGCATAGCCCGCGCCGGTATTAAAGGGCGGATACCACATTTTGTGCCTGGAAAAGCCCGGATTGTTGGGGCGGTAGAGTCCTGCCGCTCCTCCGGTCGCAGCCAGCACAGCGCGGGCAAAGATACCCCAGGCCGCCGATCCGTCTGCCGAGATGCCCACAGCTCCGCAGACACGCTTTTCCCCGGATCCCGTTGTCAGAAGATCTGTCAGGATCACATGATTGAGGACCTTGACATCAGGATATCGGGCGACTTCCTCCGCCAGGAGAGGTTTGATGTTCTCTCCATTGATCCGGATATTGTACCTGCCGCGGGCGGCGTAGGAACCATCCTCGTTTTTCTGGATCACCAGCCCCATTTTTTCCAGGTCTGCCACGGCATCATGAAAGCCTTCGGCCATCGTCAGGACTAGATCATCCCGGACAATCTCCTCCGCGTCCCAGCGGACAAAGGACAGATAATCCTGCGGAGTCTGCCCGTCTCCCAGCCAGGCATTGAGCGCGTTTACGCCGGCTGCCAGACAGCCGGAGCGCTGAATATTTGCCTTTTCTGCCACCAGGATCTTTGTTCCCGGAGATTTCCTGGCAGCTGTGACCGCCGCATAGCATCCGGCAGTGCCGCCCCCTATGATCAGGATGTCTGTCGTCAGCAGTTTCTTTTCCATATCCTATCCTTACGCCTCTAAAGATCTTGAGCAGGGAGTCACGGAAACGTTCCTTCTGTGTCACGGGGACGTTTCTCCTGGTCAGTGGACGTTTCTCCTGACTTAGTACCTGTTACAGGAAGACGCTCTCTGTCCTTATGGACTGGTTGAAGACCAGGTCCACTTTGTCTTCCCGGACAATGAACATGCGATGCAGGAAAACATCCACCGTCTCCCCGATCCGGATCTCCGGATCATTAAAACTCCTCAGCACGGAGAGCAGGTTCCCATGGATCCGCACGCGGATCTCCAGGCTGCTGCCCCGAAAGATGATGTCTTCCACGATTCCTTCCTCCGCTGATTTGGCAAACTGGACGCTCTCACCCTTTTTAAAAATGCTGATAAATTCCGGCCGGACGATTCCCACAGAATCCGGTCCGGCATACGCAAAAAAGCGGAAGTCCCCGTAATTTGCGACAGGGACGGAAGTGCCGATAAAGCGTGCGACAAATGCAGTCGCAGGATGCGCATATAACTCTGCCGGCGTGCCGGCCTGTTCCACTCGCCCCTGATTGGTGACAATAATGTCGTCTGCCACTTCAATCGCCTCGTCCTGGTCATGGGTGACGAAAATGCTGGTTATTCCGATCTGGCTAATCATCTCCCGCAGCCAGGTGCGCAGTTCCAGGCGGACCTTGGCATCGATTGCCGCAAACGGTTCGTCGAGCAGGAGGATTTGCGGATCCGGCGCCAGTGCCCGTGCAAAAGCCACCCGCTGGCGCTGTCCGCCCGAGAGCTGGCTGGGATAGCGCTTTTCCAGTCCTTCGCAGCCTATGAGTTTCAAGAGCTCTGTCACCCTCTCCCTGATCTTCTCTTCCGGCGCTTTTTTTACGCGGAGCCCGAAAGCGATATTTTCAAACACAGTCATATATCGGAACAGAGCATAACTCTGAAAAACAAATCCGATTCCCCTCTCGCTGCCGGGTACGTCATTGACGATCTTCCCGTCGATCAGGATCTGCCCGGAGTCCGGATGCTCCAGGCCGGCGATCATTCTCAGGATGGTCGTCTTGCCGCTGCCGGACGGTCCCAGCAGAGCTGCCAGTTTTCCTCTGGAAATACTGATATTGATATCTTTGGATGCCTGGAAATCACCGTAACTTTTGTTGATGTTCCGGAGTTCAACATATCCGTTCTTCTCATTCATTTTTTTTTACTCTTTATTGATATTTGTGACCATGGGCGAGTGCCCACAAACATGTATGAATAAACTACGCATTGCTCCGCGCTCTGGCGCTGCCGCAATGCTCCACACATTCGCACCCCGCCCCGCGGCGGCCGCTTGCTCGCTGTTTATTCATATTTATCACTTGTGGATGTCCAGTTCCTTTTTCCCGCGGTACTCCAGGAAGAGGCGGAGGATCAGAACCAGAACCGCCATGATCACCAGGATGGAGGACGCTGCAAAAGCACCTGTATAATCGTATCCCTGGTAAAGAAGTTCGATGTAGAGCGGCAGTGTGTTGGTCTTTCCTCTCAGATGCCCTGAAAGAACGGAGACCGCTCCGAATTCTCCCATTGCTCTCGCCGTGCAGAGAACAATCCCGTACAGGAGAGCCCATTTGATATGGGGAAATGTCACTCTTCGAAAGATGGTAAAGGTACCTGCCCCCATCAGAGCGGCAGCCTCTTCTTCGTCGGTCCCCTGGGCATTCAGAACAGGGATCAGCTCCCGGGATATAAAAGGAAAGGTGACAAAGATGGTAGCCAGAATGATCCCGGGAACAGCGAAGATAATCTGGATCCCCCGGCTGTCCAGAATCGGGTACAGAAAACTCTGGCGCCCGAAGGTAAGGACATAAATAAGGCCGGCAATGATCGGGGACACCGTGACGGGAAGATCAATGAAAGTGGAAATGATCTTCTTTCCCCGAAAAGCATACTTGGTCAGGCACCATGCGGCAGCGATTCCGAAGATTGTATTGACGGCGACTGCCCAGAGTGTGGCCTGCACTGTCAGCTGGATCGCCTTCACGGCGTATTTGTCTGTAATGGATGCCTTATAGACCTCTACTCCTTTGCCGAGCGCAGTCAACAGAATATAAATCAGCGGCAGGATCAGAAAGACCGCCAGAAAGAGAACGACCAGAATGATCAGGATCCATTTCACCGGACCGGTGTTATTCCGCAATGTCATTTTGAAATCACCTCCTCGCTTTTATGCCAGACCGCTGATACGGCGTGAGACCATGCTCTGCAGGACTGCATTTACCGAAAGAATCACGAAGGCGATGGCCAGCATGACAAGGGCTATGGAAGTCGCCGCCGCATAATCAAATTCCTGCAGTTCCGACATGATCAGAAGCGGGGCGATCTCCGTCTCATAGGGGGTGTTTCCGGCGATGAAGACGACGCTTCCGTACTCCCCGATGCTCCTGGCAAACGCCAGTGTGAATCCGGAGATCAGGGAGGGAAGGATCTCGGGAAAAATGACCCGCAGGAAAGTCGTCCGCCGATCCGCCCCCAGGATCATGGCAGCCTCCTCATATTGAATATCAATCTTTTCCAGAACCGGCTGCACGGATCGGACCACAAAGGGGATGCCGATAAAGATCAGGGCAATGGTGATGCCCAGACGGGTATAGGCAATCCGGATCCCGAACCGGTCGAAGAAAATCTTTCCCACCCAGCCGTTCGTGGTCGTCAGGTGGGTCAGGGAAATGCCCGCCACCGCGGTCGGCAGTGCGAAGGGCAGCTCAATGATGCCGTCAATGAGTTTTTTCCCCGGAAACTCATATCTCACGAGCACCCAGGCCATGATCAGACCCATGACAGTATTGACAGATGCCGCCGCAAGTGCCGTCGAGATGCTGACCCGGTAACCGGAAAGGATCCTCGGTCTTGTGATCGTGTAGAGGAATTCGGAGGGCGTCAGTTTCAGTGTAAAAACCACCAGTGAGCATAAAGGCAGCAGAACCACCAGGCTCAATATTGTGATCATTACACCAAAGCTCAGCCCGAATCCCGGAATAATGCTTCTGCTTTTACTTGCTTTCATTTTTTCATCTTTCCAGCCTGCCGCAGGTCAGACTCCTTTATTGTTCATAAATCTGGTCGAAGTATGCGCCGTCTGAGAAATGCTTGCTTCGCGCCTGCGCCCAACCGCCGAAATGGGTAATATCTGTCAGGACGACCTTGTCGTTGATCCAGTGACCGTCCGCAGGGATCTCCGTGATGGTACTGGAGTCAGTCTCAAGGACAAATTCGTCATAGATTTCCTTTGTACTGGGGCGGTAGAAATTCTGTGCCTCAATGATTTGCGCCTCATCGGAATACAGATAGTTCAGGTATTCCGCGGCCGCTTCCTCTGTCCCGTGCTTCCTGGTGACCTCGTCGACGACAGCGACCGTGGGCTGGCAGAGGATCGAGACAGAGGGAACGACGATCTCATACTCTCCGGGATACTCCTTCAGAGAAAGGAAAGCCTCATTTTCCCATGCCAGGAGAACATCTCCCTGTCCGTTTTCCACAAACGAGGTCGTGGCTCCTCTCGCTCCGGAATCCAGCACAACGACATTCCCGTACAGTTTGCGGATCGATTCGAGGATCTCCTCTTCGCTCTTCCCCTGCTGCTCAAAGAAATACCAGGCAGCCAGATAATTCCACATAGCCCCTCCCGAGGTCTTCGGATTGGGGGTGATCACGCCGACATCTTCGCGGATCAGATCGCTCCAGTCATAGATCTTTTTCGGATTGCCGCTTCTCACAAGGAATACGATTGTTGATGTATAGGGAGAGCTGTCCACAGGGAATTCCGAGATAAAGCCATCGTCGATCAGGCCTGCATCCGCTACCACCTGCACGTCTCCTTCCAGGGCCAGAGTAACAACATCCGCCTCCAGACCGTTGGAGACCTCAAGCGCCTGTTTCCCGGATCCGCCATGAGACTGCGTCACCTCGACCTGCCGTCCGGTGAGTTCCTCATAATAGGGCTCAAAGATCTGATTGTAGGCCGCATAGAGTTCACGGGTTGGATCATATGACACATTCGTCAGTTCGATCACTTCCCCTTGGCCGTCCGCTGTCTGTGTATCATTTCCGGCGGCTCCTGTGCCGGTACTGCCGCCTGCAGAACTGCCTGCCGCGGTCCCGCTGGAGGAGGATCCTCCGCAGCCTGCAAGCGCCCCGGCTGTCACCAGCACTGCCAGAAAGACGGCAGCCGCTCTTTTTAATACGCCGTATTTCAGCTTTCCTGCCCCCAGCCTGCTGTTTTCCTTTAATCTGACTTCTCCATTACTATTCCTGTATTGAAATTGATCTGTTCTCATTTTTCTTCCTTTCACATTCAAGACTCGCTGTACCCTGGTGCTTCTCTATGGTATTTGAAGCACTTTTTTACGAAGGCAGCCGGCTCCTGCTCCATTTTTAAGCATAAAAACAGCGGGGCATACTGTAACGCTCCCGCTTCCGCATACAAATCTGTTCCGGCTCTCTTTTTTGGCAGATCAACAGTTTTTTATGCACATTCGAAACGAAACCGCTTTATTCTTTGTAAACTTTCCAGAACAGCAACGACACATTCCCATATCAGACATACACATATTTCTCATCATTCTCACCTTTTTCCAGGTCCTTTCGATTTCTTCCAGCCGGCAAAAATACAATCTATTTAACTATCGGTTTAATAGGCTTTAAAAAATGTAACATATCTTTTCCGCAAAAGCAATTCCTCCGTAAAGCTGCTTTTTCCATATCCTGTTATCAAAAAAACAGATAGCTGCGCTTCCTGCGGCGGCACAGAGCAGGGCTCCAAACGGGGTGCGGTCAAGGAATTGATCCGCACACTTACAGCGCAGAACCCGCAGATAGAAAAAAATATCTTCCGCAGCGTGGAAAATGTAAATCTGGATACGGTGATTGCGTACAAGCAAGGCCGCACCCGGCATCATTTTTTGGACAGCTATGTACATGAAAAAGTCCATCAAAACGGATAACCCGCCAACAGCGCAATGATAAGAAAAAGCCGAGACAGACTCCCTGTTCTGGAGCCTGCCCCGGCTTTTTAATCTGTAACGTTTTCTATCATTATGGCTGTTATTTCTTCCCCCGGATATACGGATTTAAAAAGAATGCGGCCACCAGATGCAGGGCCATCACGCACCAGATCAGCGGTTCGCACAATATGACAGCCCTATACCCCATTTGAGGCACCAGCAGCCAGGCAAATAGACATTTCCCGGCAAGTTCGATGAAACTTGAGATAATAGGCGTGAGCTTGGAACCAATTCCCTGCAGCGCCAGTCTGGTCTGGTGCAGCACGCCCAGAATGCCGGTAAACACTGCCGCAAATCGAACATACGCGACAACATTGCCGATCAGTTCCGGGTTTGTCGATCCGGAAATCAGGACAGCCAGTTCGTCTGCAAACGGAAACAAAAGGGTGATTGTGATCACACAGCAGACCAGATCGTAAATGTAAGATTCCCTGACCCCGCGGATGATCCGCTCTCTCTGCCCCGCCCCTTTATTCTGCGAGACGAAAGTAGAGATTGCCATCCCCATTGCCGTATAAGGCAGTATACACAGCATGAAAAGTTTTCTTGCTGTTGTATGGCCCGCGATCACGGTCGGCCCGAGGCTGTTGATTCCGGACTGCAGGATCACAGAACCGATGTTAATGACAGATCCCATAAAAGCCATGGCATATCCCTGCCCGGCCAGTTCCCGATACAGCTTCTTTTCAAAGGCAAAATCTTCCCGGCGGGGGATGAGTATCTGCGCTCTTTTCAAAATATAGCAGGCACAAAGCCCTGCGCTGAGCCCCTGTGCGATCACTGTCGCAGCCGCAGCGCCCCGCACGCCCATTCCGACACCTGCCACCAGGGCAATGTCCAGAATGATATTCAGGACAGAAGAAATGATCAGGAAGACCAGGGTCATCGCGGAATTTCCGATTGCGCGCAGCAGTGACGACAAAAGATTGTAGGCGAACATCACCGCAATCCACCCGCCTATGATCCTGATATAGGCCAAAGCCTCTCCGTATATTTCCTCCGGTGTCCCCAGGATCCGCAGGAGCGGTCCCAGTCCCAGCAGAGACAGTACCGTCATCACTGCGATCGTTCCGGCTCCGATCACCAGAGATCCTGCTGCAGCTTTTCTCAGCCTGCTCTCGTCACCGGCTCCGTAAGCTCTGGACACAACGATACAGAGACCGTTTCCCAGCGCCTGGGCAAACATGACCATCAGGTCAAAGATCGCGACGTTGGCCCCGACTGCCGCCAATGACTGTTCTCCCAGAAAGTGCCCCACAATTGCTATATCCACTGCATTGTAAAGCTGCTGAAAAATATACGATATCAGGATCGGCAGCATGAAAATAAGAAGATTCTTCATGATCGGACCGCCGATCAGATCGACCTGTCTATTCCATTTCATCAACATCTTATTCTTTATCCCTTAACGCTGCTGCCATCCTTCAGCCGATCTCAAGCGTGAGAACGTAAGTATATAATGCTGCTACGATGACGAGACAGATTGGCCAGAGCGCGTTCAAAGCGCCCTTAATTGCCCGGAAAAGAACTATCCGAATGTCTTTGATATCATCGCAGAGCAGAGCGGTTCGCCCTGCTATCTCTGTGCCAGAATTTGCGCGATCGCAATGAGCCATGCAAAGACAAAGCAACAGTGAGACGCGTCGAGCTCGCTCGTAAGCGGCAGGGACTTGATTTGGACATATACCGCGAATGCCGCAATAGTACTTTTAATTATCCCGATGTGCTTCTCCCCAATCACACATCTCGTCCAGAATAGGTATCAAAGACTCGCCTTTTTCAGAAAGACTGTATTCCACTTTCGGAGGGATCTGTGTATATTCCTTACGATGGATCAGTCCGTCCGCTTCGAGCTGCTTTAGGGTGGTACTTAACGTCTTAAATGAAATCTCGCCGATATACCTCTTCATTTCATTAAATCGAACCACCCCGTAACAGGCGAGGGTGTAAAGAATAAACATCTTATATTTTCCCTGTATTAAGGACATTGTATAGTTAAAGCCGGTTTCTTCCAGCTTATGATCTGCTATGCAGTCAACAGACATAACACTTTCCTCCAGGATAGTATATAACCCAAATGTGCGTACTTGATTTTTGGATGACTCTGGGTTAAATAGTAATGTGAGTAAAGTTGAAAGTCAAGATTGCTTTCCTCGGAAAGGAGAATTCAATGAAAAAGGATTTAGGTTTAGTACAGGCGGTTTACCCAATGCCGGTGCTGATGATTGCCGCCTATGACGAAAATGAAAAAGTAAACGTCATGAACGTAGCGTGGGGACAGATCTGTGACGAGGATAAAATCATTCTTTTCATAGGCGAGGGTAAGAAAACATGGCTCAATATTAAAGCAAGCAAAGCCTTTACCGTTGCCCTGGCTGACAGGGAGCACATGGACGTGGCCGATTTCTTCGGTATTGCCTCCGGAAACAAGATCAATGATAAATTTGAGCGTACCGGATATCACGCTGTAAAAAGCGATAAGGTACACGCTCCTATCATCGAGGAATTTCCTGTGGTGATGGAATGTGAACTTCTTGAATTTCTAGATTCAGAATACGTTTCCGGCGTTGTTGGAAAAATTGTCAACGTGAAAGCCGAGGAATCCGTCCTGAGTGAAAATGGAAAAGTCGATCCTGCGAAACTTCAGGCACTTATATTTGATCAGTTCCAGCATGGGTACTATGTGACCGGTGAAAAGGTCGGTCAGGCGTGGAATGCCGGAGTTTCATTAATGAAAAAGTAAATCAAAGGAGAATATCAGGTTCTACCAACCTGGCAACCGTTTCGACGTGTGCATTTTTATCCAAACCATCCTTTTATAACGGTTGGAAAAGGTCTTCTGCCGTAATCGTATAAGGGAGAATCAAGAAACCGCGCCGGGAAATAGAAGGTAATCTTTCTATTTCCCGGCGCGGAATTTATGTCAGATGCAGATTGGCATGCGTGGTGAAAAACAGTTTTTTCCGGCAGGATCCTTTGCGAAATCCTCCGATGGGTTTATTCGCAGCTATTGGGAGAAAGTGTCTGCGAATCTTGGGGAGAGTGTTTTTGCTGTCACAAATCCCGGTTTCTGCACGACATGTTCGTTTTAGGTCTTTGTTTTAGATCTTTGTTTCAAATCTTTGCTTCAGATCTTTACTTTAAGCTGGCTTCCGGAACTTCCGGTTTGCGATATCGATGATAATATCCACAGCACCGTCGATCCCGAAAACACTTGTGTCGATCATAAAATCATGTCCGTCGCTGGAGCCCCAGGCCATATCCGAGTAATAATTGAAATAGTTCTGACGGATCTTGTCCACCTGCTCCATCTTCTTTCTGGCTTCTGTGTCGGAATCGAGATGGTAGAACTCTTTGACGCGTTGAATCTTACAGTTTTCGGAAGCATAGACGTAGAGGCGGAGGGTATTCGGATGATCGGCAAGGATCGCGTTTGCTGCGCGCTGCTCCGCGCTCTGGCGCTCCCGCAATGCTCCACACATTCGCACCCCGCCCCGCTGCAGGCGCGTCTTTCGCCTTTGCCTTGCTCTGATGGACTGCGAAGCAGTACATTGCTCATAGGGTGGGCGCTCATGCGCCGACAAAGCACATGATGCAGACGATAACCAGATAGAGCACGCACCAGAGGATGGTCTTGCGCATGATCGCTCCATCCTGACCCGAAGCGGAAACAGCTGCCACGGCAACTGCGATTGACTGAGGCGAGATCATCTTACCGGCGGTGGCGCCTGCCGAGTTGGCTGCTACCAGCCAATAAGGATTGACGCCGAGCTGGCTGGCAACTTCGTTCTGCAGCTTTGCGAACATGATGCATGCTGATGTGGCACTGCCTGTTACGAAGCAGCCGATTCCTCCGATAATCGGAGCGATCAGAGGGTAGACATTTCCAGCCATGGCGACAAGCCCGTTTGCCAAAGACAGGACCATACCCGAGTATCCCATGAGCTTGGCGATCGCAACAATGAATACTACTGTAAGCATGGCTTTCCAGTAGCCCTGGAAGGTCTTTTTCATGACACGCAGCATATCCGCTGCGGATGCGCCCTGTATTGCTGAACCGATCAGGGCTGCGATAATCATCAGAACACCCGGTGTGTTGATCCAGGAAAGAGAAAGCGTTGCAGGGTTTTCACCGCTGTAGACTGTCAGGCTGCTTTTAAACTGACCGAGGAAAGAATTGACCGGAGGCACCAGCTTGGAGGCGCCCAGCAGGAAAACCAGAATCAGAATATAGGGGAGCCAGGCAACGGCAGCGCTCATCTTTCCTGCAGCAGCCCCCGATGATGCCGCACTTTCCGTACCTGTGCCTCTCTCTGCCGGTTTTGTCAGCAGATATTCCTCCGGAATATCCTCTTTTGAATTCCTGCCCATCAGAATAATGCAGATCAGAGTGACCAGGGAGCCGACTACGACTGAGAGCTCCGGACCGACAAAACGTGCGACCGCGTAAAAGGGAACATAGAAAGAAACCGCGCTGACAAGTGTAATGGGCAGAACTCCCTTCAGGGCTTTCCAGCTTCCTCCGACCAGATAGATGATAATAAAAGGACTGATCAGGTTCAAAACCAGCAGCAGGAAGGCTGTAGGCTCCGACAGTAAATTCGGATCAAGGCCTGCCGTATTTGCTGCACTGATCGTCGGTGTGCCGATCGCGCCGAATGCGGGCGACGCTGCGTTGCCGATCAGGCAGATTACAGCCGCGGAGATGGGGTCAAACCCAAGACCCACCATCATAGTTGCCGGAATCGCAACTGCCGTACCAAACCCGGCAATGCCTTCCATAAAATTGGAAAAACCCCAGCCCAGAATCAGGGCCACGATACGTTTGTCATTGGACACCGAACCCAGCATTCCTTTGATAATGTCCATGGCGCCGGTATGCAGGCTCATATTATAAGTGAACATGGCAGCCACAATAATGATACAGATGGGCCATAAGGCTGCAATCGCGCCCTCCGCAGCACCGGTGGCAACCTCCAGCGCTCCCATTTTATATACCGCAAGACACTCTGCGGCTGTAATTACCAGACCGATTCCGCAGGCTTTTACTCCTGACATTTTCAAAAGTGTCATGGCTATGATCAGCCAGGCAATTGGTATTACTGCAGCTGAATCTGATCCGCCGGAGCAGAAACGGTGTCGTCCTTACGGAAGAAGGAAAAAAACTCCTGCCCTATATTGAGCGGGCAGTCAATGAATACCATCAGTTATTGGAAATCGACAGGGAAATACTGGGACTTGAAGACGGACTGATCCGGATCGGCACACTTTCTTCTTACTCTTCGCAGTGGCTGCCGCGGATCATCAAAGAATTCCAGGAATTGTATCCCCGGATCCGCTTCCGTATGCGGCAGGGGGATTATACGACCGTACCGGAATATATCCGGCAGGGAAGTGTGGATTTTGGTTTTGTCAGCCCGGATGCCGAAACTGTCAAAGGTCTGGAGACAATTTTCATTACGGAGGGCAGTCATTCCGCGATTCTGCCTGCCGGACACCGACTGGCTAACAGGAAACGAATCGATCTGAGAGAGCTGGCATCCGAGCCTTATATACAGCTGGAGACCGGGTGCCTTTCAGAGCCCATCGAAATGTTTCACAAACTGGGGCTGGAGCCGAATATTGAGCTCCGTATGCATGATAATTTCTCTGTATGCACGATGGTCGAAGCCGGAATCGGCGTCTCGATCATGCCTGATCTGGCACTGCGAAAAATGACCTTTTCCATCGTTGCCATACCCACCATGCCGGATATCAAACGTAAGGTTGCCTTTGCCATGAAAGAAAAAAAGGCGCTGCCCGTAGCCAGCCGCCGTTTTTTAGATTTCTTTATGGCTCGTTTTTCGGAGTTGAATTAAACTTTCATAAATCCTTGAAAACAAACGCTTTTTGCACATTTTTATGATTCAGTTGAAGAAATTACGGACTCCCTTTAGATGTGTTCCCGCCTCTTGCCATGGCCTGTTTATTTATGAAATGATTGAAGCACAGCTTACTCAGACAGCTCTTTTTCATCATCGACATCTCCCTTCTTATGAATAAAGATTTCTTCGATTGTCATGCCGAAAAAAACCATTTGCATAAAACCAGCATCACATGTATTGCTTTCCCGGGCTGTGTCTCTTTCTGAAATGTGCTCAATCTGTCCATAAACTTTCCATGCAGCCACGATTTACCACACCTCAATCCTTCAATATTTTCAAAAAAGCATCCAGCCTTGTGTTGATATACCCCGCAAACAATCCTTCCATTTTGGAAAGATCATGCCTGACATGATAGGCATCGAAGGCGTTATAATACGCAATCCTGTCAGTGAATTTGATATCAATAGGCGGGTATCCTGCTTTCATCAGCTCCAGGTTCACAAGCAGCCTTCCGGTTCGTCCGTTGCCATCGATAAACGGATGGATCCCCTCAAACTCAATATGAAAACGCGCGAGCTTTGTCACAATGTGATCCCCGCTTGCGGCATATTCATGCAGAAGCTGTTCCATCTTTGGTTTGATGAGGTACGGCTGTACAGGTTCATGATGAGCGCCCACTATGCGAACGGGGACTCGTCTGTAGACACCCCTGTCGTCCTTTTTGTCGACAAGCACAAGATAATGAATCTGCTTGATGATGCTCTCTGTCAAAGGCGCATTTTCTTTCACAAGCTCACTGACATAATCAAACGCTTCCTTGTGCCCGACAGCCTCCATGTGATCTTTCAAAGGCTTTTGATCGATCGTCAGCCCCCGCAGGACAAGATCAGTTTCCCGGAGCGTCAGCGTATTGCCCTCTATCGCGTTGGAGTTATAGGTGTATTCGACAGCAAACTCCTCGTTGAGTCGCTCCAGTTCTCCTTCTGTCAGAGGTCTTCTTCCATCCAGTTCCTGTTTCTTACGATCAATCTGAGAAAGTATGCTTTCCTTCGATTTGAACCTTCCGTCGGCAGGCTTTTCTGCGTCAATCGGAATCTTCCAGCCACGCCCTTCCTGATACGCCCCGGGGATTTTACCTTCGGAACACAGTACTCTGATCCTTCTTTCAGAAATACCCCATTTTTCAGCAGTTTCTTTTACAGTTATAAAGATAAGCCATCACCTCCAATCTGACATTATATTATACCGCTTTAGCGGAATAATATCAGCTCTAGCGGAATAATATTTCTCGGATTATCGGAATAATACGGTAGAATAATGGAATCTTATAATGGAATATTACAACTGAATCGGAACAATACAGACAGAGCTAGCGGAATAAATAAAGTCAGTAGGCGCGAAACCAACCTCGTATGCAACGAAGGCAAACTGATCCACCCGGGCCACGTTGACTTAGTGGATTTCTGGGAATTATCGTTTTTGCAGCCAGAAATATTGCATTGTGTGCTGCCTGCTGGCTCTTGAACAAGATACTGTCGGCAATCACCGACAAGATCCTGGACTGAGCGGGAATGAACAGAGTCAGTCATTCATTCTGTTTCCGTAATAACAAAATTATATAATTTGAAATCCGGCACACACCCTGCAGCAGCTTTGGGCAGTTGTGCCGGACATCTTTTGGCAGCAAAACGTGACCTCACAAAGAATTAACGTTTGGCGCGGGTATTCGTTTGAAAATGTGTGCTTTGGTCACATAAGCCAGATCAAACGGGCGTTGGGGATCAGCGGTGTGTCAACGACACATTCCGCATGGAGTAACACAATCTTTCATGATTATGCCGGTTTACATCGGTGTTTTTGCCATGCTGCTGTCACAGCAGACCGGACATGTATGCCGGTATATAAGTAATACCATCTTCAAATCTCAAATCCCTGGTATAAATGATGTAACGATCCTGAATTTTGATCGGGTACTTTTTTATGAAGTAATCAAAGGACTTGTGGGACAGATATCCGGAGGATTTGACCTCTATTGGACATACTTTTCTGTTCCTGACCAGGAGAAAGTCTATCTCGTATTTTTTTTCTTTATCTGATTGCTCCGGTGTATATTTATACTCATGAAAGAACAAGTCATGTCCGCCCGCCCTGAGCATCTGGGCAACGACATTTTCGAACACCATCCCGAGGTTAGAACTCAATTTATCAAAAATAAGCGCCCTGTATATTCCCTCTGTTTCTTCTCCTTCTCTGATCATCTGGGAGACAAGCAGCCCGGTATCTCCCATATATAACTTGAAATTGCTCCGGTCGGCATACAGATCCATCAACACATCGGGCATAGTAACATTTGCACATAGATTACCTATCATTGATTCTGCCACAAACTCAACCGAGTCCACATAATTGATATATCTGGCGCTGGCATTGATCTCAGAAAAAGTGAAGTGCAGATCATGGTCTGATAATTGTTTCGGGATCGTTTTAAAAATCAGAGACACTTTCTCTTTTTCTTCATCATCATACTTTTTCAGATCATCTTCATACAGCGAAAGAATACCCTGTTTAACCCGATCGATCGAGGCATAACTGTCCCCGTTTACATACGACGCTACCGCCTGGGGCATTCCCCCCACCGCAATATATTCCCTGAAAAGCTGCATGATTTTCCTATGTACGGCATCTCCCAACGGCTTTCGGCTATCGAATGCCGATTTGACAGCAGGCATAGTAACAGTATTCCCCTTTGCCCATAGAAATTCCTCAAAATCCATGGGAAACATCTTCAGCTTTTCTTCCTCAGAAGGAATCAGGATATTTCTCACGTTTTTCTTTATGCTGATCAGGGATCCGGTCTCAATGTAATCATATCTTCCGTCAGCTACCAGATATTTAATCGCCTGACGCGCTGTCGGGAAAAGCTGAACCTCATCAAAAATAATCACAGACCGCCTTCTGGGCAGATCTTTCCCTTTTATGATAAAGAGATTCCTGAAAAAAGTATCAAGATCGCCAATATTCTCTTCGAAATTCCGGCGTGTATCCCTTGATTCCAGGGCAAAATCAAGCAGAATATAATCATCATATTCGTTCCTTGCGAATTCTTCTGCTATTGTGCTCTTACCGACACGCCTTGCCCCTTCTATCAGAACCGCACTTTTTCCATCCGATTCGCTTTTCCACTCAAGCAGCTTATCGTAGATCTTTCTCCTGAATGTCATACCAGTCCTCCCCAATATTTGTCTGTCCCTAGGATAAAGACACAGCACGAAATTGTCAATTGTTTTTCAGGATATCTTAACGGATTTTAAAAATGTATTTCCAGTTAATTTAACGTATATAAAATATTTATTTCTTCGTTTTTAACGTTTTCGAAGAATCCGGCCTGGTGCCGTCATAGTTGAGATCCACGTAGATAAAGCCATATCTCTTTGCCAGTTCTCCGGTAGTAAAAGAGACAACGTCAATGCAGCCCCAGTCAGAGACTTTCACATAGGGATTAGCGGTGCGTATGTCGGACTTTTCGATGATGCGGTCACAAATCCGTCTCCGTCGCCTTAATACCACGAGATGTTGACAAAAGAATCCTTCGCAAAACATTTTCGCATCTCGTCCCACTGTGCGTTATCCCGGCAAAATCGTTCGAAGTTGATCAGCTCCAGAATGTCCGCCTTGGCGTTTCTCTCTTCTTCGGTGTTGATGACCGGTCTGGTTAAAAATATACTCATATTGAATCCTCCCGTTATGAGTTAGAGTTTTAACAATTTCTCTGCATTTTTATGTGCGATCATTTCCTTCTGTTCATCCGTCAGATCGGCATTCATCAGAAATTCCGTGCTGCAAGTCTGGAACGGCACATAGGGGTAATCCAGTGCCCAGATGATATGCTCCGCTCCGAACACCTTGACCATATATTCAAACTGGTCTTTTGACAAGATGCCGCTGGGTGTGTACCAGATATTCTCGCGGAAATACGCTGATACCTTCTTTTTCAATCCGGTTGTCTCTGGCCGCATGATCTGATCCATGCGGTCGAGCATAAATACGACAGCCTCGCCCCAGTGTCCGCAGATGAATTTCAAGTTCGGGAGCTTGTCGAAGATGCCGGATAAGACAAGCCGTGTCATATGAAGCCCTACATCCAAATGCCAGCCAAAGCCGGCCGTGGCGAATTGCATTCCCGTGGAAAGCGGATAGTTGTCCGATAGATAATAGTGCGTTTGTATCTGCGCCGCCGGGAATTCCGGGTGCCAGGAGATCGGCACATCCAGCTCCGCCGCCTTCTCGAAAATCGGGAAAAACATAGGATCGTCGTAGAATTTACCCTGATAGGTTCCGGTAATCAGGGCTCCCACAAAGCCATATTCCTTCACGCAGCGCTCCAGTTCCTTCGCTGCCTCTGTGGAATCTGCCATCGGGAGCGTGGCAAAGGCGGCGAAGCGGTCGGGGTGTTTTTTCACCATGTCGGCAAGAATATCGTTCGCCTCGCGGCAGATCTTCACTGCTTCTTCAGACGGTACCGTATCCGGTACTGGATTGGTGTAACTGAGTACCTGTACGTCGACCTTCTGCTCTCGCATAAAATCAAAGCGGACGGTATCGACATCGGTCAGTTTTTCGCCGGTAAAGCGCATATGATTGTACGCCCCGCGCACTTTGTCGGGAAGCGCAGTCATATAGGACGGATCTCCGTATTTTGCCGTCGCGTCGATGATACGCTGATCGGCGTAATGTTCTTCAATTGTTATGATCTTCATGTTCGTTTTCCTCCCGATATGAATGAATTGTTATAAACCGCAATATTCACAGCTTTTTGCCCAAAGTTCTTTCCGGTTTTCTATGTTGTAGGAAAGCGCAGAAGAGCGTTTTGCATGGATGCTGCGGTCATAATAGAGACCGGACTCCTTCACAAGCCCGTCCTCTGTGACAAGCTGTGCATAGGCTGTTGACGACTTATCGAGATCGCCATACCGTTCCGGCATGCTCATTTTCACAAAAGCCATAGACGCCTTGGTAAGCGGCATGAAGTTTGTTTTCATCAGTCCCGGATTAAAAGCATTTACTTTTATGCAGCTGCCCTGACTTCTCAGCCGCTCTGCCAGTTCATAAACAAAATACAGATTGCACAGCTTGGAATAGGAATAACGGATTCTCTCGTATGCGAGAGCGGCATTTGGATGCGCCAAAGTCTCCGTACTGTTCCACTCCATCTTTCCCATCGGTGAATCGTGCATATCACTGCTGGTGGCAAAAATAAGCCCTTCTTCCTCCATCCACGGGAGCAGGAGGTTGGTCAGCAGGAAATGTCCAAGGTGATTCGTTTCAAAAATCACGTCAAAGCCGTCTTCTGTAAGACCGCTGTTTGTCCCGCTAACGCCTGCGTTGCAGAGAAGCGCGTATATTTTTCCGTATCCGCTTTCTTCATATTCTCCCGCAAAACGCCGTACGGAATCCAGAGAAGCCGTGTTGAGCTCCATCACGACAATATTCTCGTTGCCGCTTTCGGCTATGATGGACTTCTTAGCATCTTCGCCTTTTTGTACGTTTCTGCACGCAAGAATGAGCCGGTACTCTATACCGCTGTTTGCAATCTTTTTCGCTGTCTCGAATCCGAGTCCTGAGTTTGCTCCGGTAATGATGACATTTTTCATAATGATTCCGCTCCGATTCCAATCAACTTCTGTAGCAAGGAAATGAGCTGCTGCTTCTCATCTGCAGTCAGTCGCTCGGTCAACTTTTCCTCGATTTCCACGCCCAGTTCCTCCAATTCACTCTGCATACTGTCCGCCTTTTTCGTCAGTGCCACCAGCTTGTGTCTGACATCATTCGGATTGTCAACGCGAGTGGTGAAGCCCTTCTTCTCCAGTGCATCCAGCAGACCGAGTGTTGTCGGATGTGTCATGGAATACTGGCGCTCCAAGTCGACCACTCTCGCTGTGCGCATCGGCTGCGTGTAAAGAAACTTGATAATCTTGTATTGCGACGATGTAAGGTCATATTTTGAAAAATACGGATTAGAGACTTTATCAAACTCCAGCGCGGCCTTTTTCACCAAAATTGCAACTTTATTGAAAAGCATAGTGTCCTCCTTTATGTCGTAGGTTCCTACTACACCATAACGTAGGATGCTACGTCAATCAATAGTGTGACTGACATTTGAATGTTAATAATCCATGAAAAAAAATGACCCCCATCCGGCATTACAATCGACATCGAAGCATAAAACGAGGCTCCCTTACTACCGATGATGGCAGTTTGGGAGCCTTGATATGATCCGACAGACAAACCACTTCTCACAGAAATCAGGTTGTTCACATCGACTACTGAGTTTATGTGGTACAGATCATCACCGCGGCGAACTCGGCGAATCAAGGATTCAGATAATACTCTGTACCTGCCGGGGTTTCTGCCAAAAGCCTTTAAGCAGCACGGCTGCCCTTAATGCCGGGGATATCGCTCCATTCTTTTCCTTCAATTCCGCTTCTCACCTGCGGCAGAACTTCCGTATTCATATGTGTCTTTCCTTGACATCAATACTACCGTCTCGACGTGCCTGAAGCCGTTGCTATGAATGTCAACGGTAAAGCCGAATTGATTATGATAAAATCCGTTATACCGAACAAGTCTACAAACTGAAATATCTCTCGATTTCAGTTTTGATATCGTATCTGCTGTTCTTTGATCATCGGATACCGAATCAATGCTTCTCCGTCTGTTGCCTCTTTGTGCATATCTACGGCTGTAATCTGAGAATTCTCATATGTTCTGTAATAGTAAATTCCCCGATCCATGTTACAGCAGGAAGAATATACGGTTATCTCATATTTTCCTTCGCCTAGACAAACACAGCCTCTTTGTTGCTCTACGGACCCCAGAATGTGGAAAAACTGGCTTACACTTTCCTCCTCCGAATTGCCGGAAACTGAATTCATGCGGGTAAACGCCGCCTTCACAAACCTTGATGCGGAGGAAAGATCACCGGGCATTCCCATCGCGCCCATTCCACGGCTGTATTCCGTAATCTCCAGACCCTTGGCAAAGGTATTTGTCACTGGTTTATTTGACAAATGCATATAATTGCTGAGATGAAACATCTGCTGATCAAAGGTTGGATTGTTGGTCATGACCCCCACCGGATCATCGTATACTCTGATGCCATCTTTTAGAGGTTCAACTACAATCGTTCTTTTTTTATCCGCAATCATCCAATGCAACGGCGTTAACGGAAGCTCCGGGCTAAAACTTATATTTACCGGATTCATCCGGGAAATAAGTGTCTTTGCCTCATCGACATCGGCACAGCGACTGAGGATCCATGGTATGAATTCAAATGGTGCTACATTGTCCGCATCCGGAACTTCTGCCTTATAAGCAGCGTTCCCGGGAAAATTTAATCCAGCAATTCCAAGGCCTTTCTCATTTACGGCATCATAGAAGAGCGGATACCCCTCCACAACAAACGCTGTTCCGATCATTGCATAATGATGATTGATGCCCTCGCATTTGCGAAAGATAAAGGGATAGT